>NZ_CBFHHZ010000001.1:0-577819 GCF_965655815.1 Prochlorococcus sp.
GGAAGATGCTCAACAATTTTTTTTCTATTTGAGTCCACAGATGTGAACATAATTTAGAAAACCCCCTCTATACAGATTTAAGTAAGTATATAAACCCACGGAATCTATCATGGGGAGGGGCCTTTTAGCTAGGAATATTTTGTTTAAAGTCCTAATTCTTAAGATTTGTGATATTTGATTTAAATGTTTTTGAAAAACTAAAAATAAATTTAGTTTTATTAATCAAAATCTAAAAACTCAAATTCACTCAAAAAGGAGCCTAAAGACTTGGCAAAGTAGTCATTTAACGTCTCAATAGTATATCTACAAACTTTAAATTGGAGATAAGTAAATCAGCTACAAAATATAAGAGTGATTTTAAAAGAAATAGAACTTTTGATTCCATAAACAACCCCAACTATTTAAGGGACAATTTCTTACCTATACCTTGGAAAATTTGGCCTTATGAAGGAAAACTTCTACTTATTTTAATTGGTATATGGTCTGTTTTAGGTCTTTTTATTCTTGGTTCTGCTAGTTGGTGGGTCGCTAGCAAGGAAATGGGGGATTGGGCTTATTATTTAAAAAGGCAAATTATTTGGTGTATTCCTGGATTAACTTTTTTTTATTTTGTTTTAAATACAAATATTAGAGATCTTTTAAAAATTTCAAAAATTATTTTTTACTTCTTAATTTTCTTGATAATTTTAACAATATTCTTTGGCAGTACAGTTAACGGTTCTTCAAGATGGTTAATTCTAGGTCCTCTACAAATTCAACCGTCTGAATTAATTAAACCTTTTTCAATTTTGGAAGCAGCCAACTTATTTGCACATTGGAATTTAGTTAAAAATAATAGAAAAATTATTTCATTAAGCACCTTTGGTTTTTTAATTTTACTAATAATGAAGCAGCCCAATTTAAGTACCGCAGGTTTAACAGGAATTCTTTTTTGGGTGATGGGTTTATGTGGGGGAGTAAAATTCAGTTCACTCTTATCAGTAGCTTCATTAGGAATTTTAAGTGGTTGTATTAGTATTTTGAGTAATGAGTATCAAAAGCTAAGAGTCATATCATTCATAGATCCTTGGAAAGATGCAGAGGGCAATGGCTATCAATTAATTCAGAGTTTACTAGCGATAGGTTCAGGAGGATTATTTGGACAAGGATTTGGCCTCTCTACACAAAAATTACAATATTTACCAATTCAAAGCACAGATTTCATTTTTGCTATTTTTGCAGAAGAATTTGGTTTATTAGGATCAACATTATTGTTGGGTTTTTTAGTTCTTTTTTCTTATGTAAGCTTAAGAATCGCAATAAAGTGTAGGAATAATTATACAAAGTTAGTTGCTATTGGATGCGTAACTTTACTTATAGGTCAATCTATAATGCATATAGCTGTGGCAACAGGAACAATGCCCACAACTGGGTTACCATTACCTTTTGTAAGTTACGGAGGAAATTCCTTATTATCCTCATTTTTTGTGATCGGAATGTTGTTAAGGTGTTCACTGGAATCAACTGGTTATATAGGCATGATTAGTGCGCGAAAGTCTCTTCATTAGTTAGAATTTAGAAGATTTAGATTCCTGTTATCGCCTCAATTAATTTATTTATTTCAGAATTAGCTCAAAAGGGTAATTTACTAATGGAGCAAGGGCTTAATAATCCAGGTCCACTTACCATATTTTTAGTTTTTACTGCTGGCCTTTTAACAAGTCTTGGTCCATGTTCTTTATCTTTACTACCAATCACAATTGCTTATGTGGGTGGAACTAAGAATAATAAGTTTAAACTTATTAGTTTTTCTGGAGGGGTAATTTTTTCCCTTATTACATTGGGTGCCTTGAGCGGATTCTTAGGAAAAATATATGGACAATTACCCTCTTACTACGCATCTTTAGTAGCTTTAATAGCAATTATTATGGGCTTAAACTTATTAGGAATTTTAAAATTCCAATTACCTAATGGGCCCGATTTAAAATTTATGGAAGATAAGGTGCCTTCTATAATTACTCCTTTTGTAATAGGTGGAGCTTTTGGTCTTGCCTCTTCACCTTGTATTACTCCAGTACTGGCTACACTCTTAGCATGGGTATCACAAGCAAAAAACCCAGCAATTTCAATAATTTTTTTATTTTTCTTTGGCCTTGGTCAAGTAACACCATTAATCCTTGCAGGAGCGACAACTGAAAATTTAAAGCAGTTTCTAGAACTCAGAAAATATAGTCAAATAATTCCTACTTTAAGTGGGGTATTTTTAGTTTCGCTAGGGATTCTAAATTTAATTTCAAATTGGATCTAAATGGTTATTTTTAAGAAATTTATTCTAAAGATATCAAGTTTAAGATTTGCAATACTATTAATAATTTTCATTGCCATTTCAAGTGGAGTTGGAACGTTTATACCTCAAGGAAATGATCAACAAGAGTATATTGATTTCTACAACGAAACGCCAATATTAGGATTCATTAATGGATCTCAAGTTATAAGACTCCAATTAGATCATATTTATACAAGTAATTGGTTTTTATTTTCGTTAATACTACTTTGTATTTCTCTTGCAGCCTGCAGCTTTAGGAGGCAAATACCGTCTTTAAAAGCAGCATTAAAATGGACTGACTATAAAGATGAAAAAAAATTCTACAAACTCGAATTAATAACTAATTACGAAATAATCCAAGATACAGATCACATTTTAAAAGCTGATTCTTTACTTAGAAAAAAAGGTTGGAACATTTCAAAATTTGAAAATCGCTTATCGGCAAGAAAAGGCTTAGTGGGAAAACTTGGACCTATAATTGTCCATATAGGGTTAATTATTTTACTGATCGGTTCTGCATACGGAAATTTCAGTAGCCAATCTAAAGAACAATATTTGAGATTAGGAGAAAGTTTAGATTTAATAAATGAGAGTACAAATTCAAAAGTGAAAATAAAATTAAAAAACTTTTTTATTGAACGTGAAAGTGATGGGAAACCAAAGCAATTTATTTCAAATTTAGAATTTTTTTCGAAACAACAAAATTTGAATGAAATAAAAACAACTCAAGTGAATCAACCTATCAGATTCAAAGGTTTAACTATTTATCAAGCGGATTGGTCTGTTTCAAATATTGTTATGGAAATTGACAGTGTTCTTTACCAACTCCAACTAAAGCCTATTCCTGAGATAGGAGATCAAATATGGGGGCTTTTAATTGAATTGGGTAGAGAAAATAAAAAAAATTATCTTTTAACTATAGATAATGAAAATGGTCCACTTAAAGTCTCAAATATTGAAGATTTTTCTGAAAATTTTGTTTATCTAAATAATAATCCAATAGAAATTAATTCTTCAAAAATATCTTTAAAAAAAATAATTCCTAGTAGTGGTTTAATTATTAAAAATGATCCTTCAATTCCATTTATTTATTTATCCTTTACTTTAATAATTTTGGGAACAATTTTTAGTCTTATTCCCACAAACCAAATATGGATTTTATTTAATGAAAATACAAATAAATTATTTATTGGTGGCTTAAGTAATAGAAATCTTTTAGGTTTTAAAAAGGAATTTCTAAAATTATCAGATGAGATCAAGAATAATTAATTTCTTTTCTGTCCACTATAGATATCTAATTTCATAGAGACGTTTCCTCTAGGATTAAAATCAGCATTTAAATGAATCCAGTGCGGGGCAGCTGCATTTAAAAGATCATCCATAATTCTGTTAACCACTTCTTCATGTGATATTTTGAGATCTCTAAAGTTATTAATATAAAGTTTTAAGGATTTCAACTCATATACTTTCATCTTAGGCTGGTAAAAGATATTTAATTTTGCAAAATCTGGATAACCTGAAAATGGGCATTTACACGTAAATTCAGGTAATTCAATTGAAATTTCATAAATTCTCTTTTTATTTGGATTTTCAAAACAAATGATTTTTGATTCTTCTATTAGTCTTTCGCCGTATAAGGGCTTATTGGTCGCATCATGTAAATTAGCTGTACTCATTTTTTTTTTCAAAATCACCTTTATTAAAACTATATAAAAAACCATAAAAAAAGCTAATAATTCTAGAAAAATTAAAAATATACTCAAGTATTACAAATTAATAAGTCAAGGGATATAAAATTTTGTTTTGTATCAACGGTAACAATCCTAAGGCCATTAAAAAGGTTTAGATGTATTTAGTTTCTAAAAACTTATGGATATCTGTTTGGTTGATATAGACAACAATTCAAATAAATCTCTTAAACCCACTAGTGTTATAGGAATGTTATGGCTCCAAACGCATTTTGAAGATACTCAATGGGAGGCGTTATCTAATAATCAAGTAATAATTTCAAAAGAAAACTCTAAGTTACTAGTTAATGATGCAATTAGCGCTGGTCTAAATATCAAATCATTTTCTGGAGTTTCAATGCTAGATGTTTTTCAGAAAAAGAATTAAAATTAAGATATCCAAGAGAAAAACATGAAGAAAATTGAGGCAATCATACGTCCATTTAAATTGGAAGATGTAAAAATTGCATTAGTAAATTCTGGAATTGTTGGAATGACTGTAAGTGAAGTCAGGGGATTTGGAAGACAAAAAGGTCAGGTAGAAAGGTATAGAGGTTCTGAATTTACAGTTGAATTTCTTCAGAAACTTAAAGTAGAAGTTGTAGTAGAAAATGAAAAAGTAAGTTCAGTAATTGATGCAATTGCCGAAGCAGCAAAAACAGGCGAAATTGGAGATGGAAAAATATTTATATCATCTATTGATTCTGTTGTAAGAATTAGAACTGGAGATACCGATGAAGAAGCCCTTTGATCAAAGAGTTTCTTTTACTAAATTTTCTATAAATTTAGTATTTATTATTGGATTAGAAATACCAAACTTAGACATCCAAGCTAGATATTCATGATTTCCTGCAGGCCCAACTAAAGGCGAAGCTACAAGACCTTGAATATTCCATTGCAATTGATTTGCTGCATTAATAACTGACTCAATAGCCTCAATATGATATTCAGCCTTTCTTACAACGCCCCCTTTACTTACTCGATCTTTTCCTACTTCAAATTGAGGTTTAATAAGAAATATTCCCTCTATAAAATCTCCTGATAATAAATTATTAATAGGTTGTAAAACTAACTTTAGTGAAATAAAAGATAAATCCGCTACAACAAAATTTGGTAATAAACTTTCTTCAGAATAGATATCTAAAGGCTTTAAATTTCTAATATTTGATCTTTCAAAGAGTTTCACTTTTGGATTTTTCCTTATTTTCCAAGCCGTTTGACCATAACCTACATCTATCCCATAAACCATTTTCGCCCCTTGTTGCAACAAGCAATCAGTAAATCCTCCAGTAGAAATTCCTGCATCTATACAAACTCTATCTTTAACATTAATTTTTAATTTTTTAAAAGCCTCCAGTAATTTTTCTCCTCCTCTCGATACAAATTGAGGTTCAGATTCAATAATAAATTCAGTTCCTATTAAAACTTGTTGACCAGGTTTATCGAAAATCTTACCATTGATATCTTTAACCTTTCCTGCAAGAATTAGCCCCTGTGCTTTCTGACGAGTCTCGCATAAACCTTTGTAAATAAGATAAAGATCTAGCCTACTTTTTTTATTCATTTATTCTAAAAAGGTAACTTTAAAAAATAATTACTGGCTATTTTCAAATTATATTTTTGAAACATAATACTTATTTAAAATTTTATAAAAAACAAAATACCTACTAGTTATAAAGATAATCCAATCGCAAGATTTAGACATTTTTCAAAATGAATTGATATTTACAAATCCAAAAGCTTTTATTTATGACAATAATACTTATACAAATATGTTCAATGGCAAGTAGAACTTTTACGTATAGAGCAATTATGAGATTTTAGTTATAAAGTTTAAATTGAAGATGTTTAAAAATTGTGATTGAACGTTACACATTACCCGAAATGGGAAGAATCTGGACTGAAAATGCAAAATTCCAGAGTTGGCTTAAAGTTGAAATTGCAGCATGCGAAGCAAATTGTTCTCTTGGAAAAATGCCTGAAGCTGCTTTAAAAGAAATTCGTTTAAATGCAAAATTTGAAGAATCAAGAATTAAAGAAATCGAGAAAGAAGTAAAACATGATGTAATTGCATTTCTAACAAATATCAATGAATATGTTGGAGATTCCGGAAGATACATTCATGTTGGAATGACTAGCAGCGATGTCTTAGATACGGGCCTATCATTACAGCTAAAAGATTCCTGCGAATTGTTATTAGAGGAAATTAAAAAACTAGAAAATGAGGTTAGATCATTAGCAAGAAAGCATAAAAATACTTTAATGATTGGCAGATCTCATGCAATTCACGGAGAGCCTATTTCGTTTGGATTTAAATTGGCAGGATGGTTAGCAGAAATATTAAGAGATAAAAAAAGATTATTAATCCTTAAAGAATCTATTTCCATTGGACAAATAAGTGGAGCAATGGGAACTTACGCTAATACAAACCCAGAAATAGAAAAAATTACTTGCGAGTTGCTGGGTTTAAAACCAGATACAGCAAGTACTCAGGTAATATCAAGAGATAGACATGCTGAATATGTTCAAACAATAGCGTTGATAGGAGCTTCACTTGATAGGTTTGCTACTGAGATAAGGAACCTTCAGAGAACAGATGTTTTAGAAGTCGAAGAAGGATTTTCAAAAGGGCAAAAAGGAAGCTCAGCTATGCCTCATAAAAGAAACCCTATTCGTAGTGAAAGGGTTAGCGGTTTATCTAGAATATTGAGGAGTTATGTTGTAACAGCTCTTGAGAATGTTCCGCTTTGGCACGAGAGAGATATTAGCCATAGTTCTAATGAGCGTATCATGTTACCCGATGTATCTATATGCCTACATTTTATGCTTAGAGAAATGAAAGAAATTATAAATAATTTAAAAGTTTATCCGGACAATATGCTCAAAAATTTAAATATATATGGGGGAGTAATTTTTAGTCAGAAAGTTTTACTTTTACTTGTTGAAAAGGGTATGTCTAGGGAAAAGGCTTATAGCTTGGTACAAAAAAGTGCTCATCAAGCCTGGAATAACGAGGATGGTAATTTCAAGGAAAATATTGAGGGAGACCAAGAGATAATGACATTAGTTTCTGAGAATGATTTAAAGGTATGCTTTGACCCCTCAATTCACCTCAACAATTTAAATGTAATATGGGATAAGTTAAATATTTAAATCCCTAAATATTATTTTAAGTTTAACCACAGTTTTTTTGATGACCAAGAACTTTAGATTTGAAAAAGATAGTATGGGACAGATTAAAGTTCCTTCAAAGGCTTTGTGGGGAGCCCAAACGCAAAGATCAATTATAAATTTTTCTATTGGTGAGGAGTTAATCCCAATTGAATTAATTTATTCACTTACGGTTATAAAAAGAGCAGCTGCAATTTCTAATTTCAAATTGGGTTTAATAAATAATGTAAAAAAAGATCTCATTATTGAAGCCTGTACAGAAATACTTGATGGGAAACACGATTCTCAATTCCCTTTAAAAATATGGCAAACAGGTAGTGGTACACAAACAAATATGAATATCAATGAAGTTATATCTAATATTGCTGCGTTAAAAACAAATTCAGAACTTGGAAGTCATCATCCTATTCATCCAAATGATGATGTTAATAAATCGCAGTCTACAAATGATACTTTTCCTGCGGCTATTCAGATATCTGTTGTTACTCAAATAATTAAAAAATTAGTTCCATCAATAAAGGAACTTACTAAGGTTCTTGATAGTAAGAGTAATAAATGGAAAGATCTTATAAAAATAGGTAGAACTCATTTTCAAGATGCAGTGCCAATTTCTCTTGGTCAAGAAGTTTCTGCATGGTCAAAACAACTAAAGGACGCTGAAGATGCTCTGATAATTAGTCTTGATGAATTATGTTTCTTACCACTAGGTGGTACGGCAGTTGGTACAGGTATTAATTGTCCAAAAGATTTTTCAAAAGAATCTATAAAATCAATTTCAGAATATACTGGTTTATTTTTTTATAAATCAAAGAATCATTTCTCTTTAATGGCATCTCATGATCGATTAGCCCAAGTAATGGGTCAAATAAAAATCCTAGCAAGTGCATTATTTAAGATTTCTAATGATATTAAAATATTGTCCTCAGGACCTAGATCTGGCATTTATGAATTAATAATTCCCCAAAATGAACCGGGGAGCTCAATCATGCCTGGGAAAGTTAATCCAACCCAATGTGAAGCATTATCAATGGTATGCACTCAAGTAATGGGTTTTGAATACGCAGTATCAATAGCTAATGCCAGCGGCACTTTACAAATGAATGAATATAAGCCACTAATTGGATTTAATATTCTCACGAGTATAAAATTACTGAATCATGCGATAAGTAACTTCAGACTAAAATTAGTTGAAGGGATACAACCAAACCCAAAAACTATAAAAGCTAATCTTGAAAATTCACTAATGCTTGTAACCGCATTGGTTCCCAAAATAGGTTATGAAAAAGCAGCAGAAATTGCGAATCTTGCTTTTAATGAATCAATCAACTTAAAAGAAGCAACAATAAAATTAGGTTACTTAACTGCTAATGATTTTGAGGATGCTATAAATACTAATAAAATGATTTAATTGAACTACTTTTAGGAATTATTATCAATTCTTTTCGTTGCTGGATTAATATTATCAGAGACTTTTAACAAATCATTCGATTCAGAAACAGGAAATCTATTTATAGCTTTTAAGGCTAACTTTGCTTTATTTTTTAGTTTATTACTTACTCCTACGCAATATTGAATTTGTGATAAAACATCCATAGACCTTCTTAAGATCCTTACAACATCCCCCTCATCTAGAGAAGTATTAAAAATTAGTTCTTTCCATTTTTTACCTCTCGCCCATTCTGAAATTATCCCAGTCAACTCCGTTTCTAAAAAAATTGGAGTGTTAATATTAAACTTATTTTGTTTCGAGGCTACTAATTTTCTTAGGCTCTCTAACTCATTAAAAACATCTATAACTTTTATGGAAGGCTTAAAATTACACCAAAGATTGGGTCTTCTTACATCCACACAAATTGCTTGAATGATTGCGGCTAAATCAGGAGGGGCCAAATCATCCAAGTATCCACTAAGTAAAACAAGTCCAACCCATAATTCATTTTCACTTCTTATTGCACCAACTGATTGCCCTACTTCGGTAAGCTCTAAATCATTTAAACAACCAAAATGATTCAAAATTTTTATTAAATTAGTAAATTTTATCCAGTTATGATTTTCTTTTTCTTCCATAAGATTATTTTTCATAACTATTTCTTGCTCAATCTCGATAATCCTTTTTCTATATCTTTTTAATTTTTTAGAGTCACCAAATTTATGCGCAGGCTGATTAGTAATTGTTTCTTCCAAATTAGTAATTAGTTTCTTTTGTGCCAAAACTTCAGTTGATAGGTCATATTGAGGAGTTCTTAAATCATATTTTTCAGAAATATCAAAAATTCTGTCTACAAAAATTTGTGATTCATTATCACCTCTTACAACTTCTCCTGAGAAATTCATCTTGGGTTCTTCAAGCCTCAAAATTTCAATTTCTTCTAAATCAGGAAAAATATTGACTATGTAAGAAGGTTTTATAAGGATAAATAAATTATCAATTGTTAAACAAAGCAAACTTTTAATTTTTTTTGATTCATATATTTTTTTACAAATTAAAGCTGGAACAACTTTTCTATTTATTTGAGGGGCTTTTATGGAAATTAAACTTCCATCTTTAATAAAGATAAGTGCACTAGTAATTTCTTCTGATAATTTTTCAGCTGCTTGTTTTTCTAATATCCTCAACAATCTTCTTTCTTCTTTTAAACGACTTTTCAACTTTTCGTATGAATCGAAATCTTGCCATGAAATATTGGAAGTTATTTTTTTTAGTTCTTTTAAATCTCTTTCTAAATTATCAAGAATAGCCGTCTCTTCTGAAGATTCTCCTAAATATAAAAAGCTCCCAAAACTTCTTTTTATTAACTCTCGAGATTTATCTAAACTATAATTTTGCAAAAGATTAAGAACCATTCCATAGCTTGGTGTGAACTGACTAACTAGTGGATTTGGTTCACTAATAGCCAAGGTACTAGCTTCTTTTGCTCCCTCAAATCTAGTTTGTAAGGTTACAACATATCCCTGCAAATCCTTTCCTCTTCTTCCAGCTCTTCCTGACATCTGCAAGAATTCACTACTAAATAATAATCTATGTCCTTCATCAGTCCTTTTTGATAATGTTGAAATTACTGTTGTTCTTGCAGGCATATTAATACCCGCAGCTAAAGTTTCAGTTGCAAAAACAACTTTTATCAATCCTTGCTGAAATAGTTCCTCTACTAACTCTTTCCATGCTGGAAGCAAACCAGCATGGTGTGAGGCTATACCTCGTTTAAGAGCTTCACAATGAAATTTATCTTTTATACCCTCTTCATTATTTTTTAGATAAACATCTAATCTTTGAGATATCAAATTTGCTTCTGAATAACTTACTAAAGATAAATCTTTTATATACTCAACAGCCTTGTCACAACCTCTTCTACTAAAAATAAAATAGATAGCTGGTAACATATTTCTCTCTGCAAGTTTAGAGACTACAAAGGCAATCGGAGGCGCCTTTGGTTGCATTATTCTTCCTACTTTACCTTTCTTTTTTTGCCCTTTTGGTGCTCTCCAAATCTTACAATTCGGATGAATCCCATTACCCTTATTATTCAAAAGAGGATGAAGTCCCTTGGCACTACAGAAACTAAAATCTAATGGAACTGGTCTTTTATTACTGTTCACAAGTACTGTAGGACCATGAACTTTTTCTATCCAATTTTGAAGTTGGTCTGCATTAGAGATAGTTGCTGATAAAGCTATTATCTGTGCTCTACTTGGACAATGAATTATTGTTTCTTCCCAAACTGTCCCCCTTTGAGGATCGTTCATATAATGACATTCATCAAGAATTACAGATTCCAGATTTACCAATGGGTCATCAAATTCTTCAAATTCTCCATAGAGCATATTCCTAAAAATCTCAGTAGTCATTACTAAGATTGGAGCATCTCTATTGATACTAATATCTCCAGTTAAGAGACCTACTTTCTTCTCTCCAAATTGATTAATAAAATCTCTAAACTTTTGATTTGATAAAGCTTTTAAAGGGGTTGTATAAAAAACTCTACTTTCATGGGATAAGCCTCTATAAATAGCAAATTCACCGATTAATGTTTTACCTGAGCCAGTTGGAGCAGTTAAAACAACAGAATTTCCACTATTAATAGCTTTTATTGCCTCTATTTGAAAGGGATCTAGTGGGAATGGGAAATATTCCTCTAAATTAAGCAATAATTGTGATTGAAGAGGGGAGGAGTTAACTTCTTAAGATATGATCTATATAGATATTAATAAACAATAGCCGCCTTGCACACTTTAATAGTAAATCTAGATCATTTTATAAAAAATATTTAGTTAAAATTACTTACAAATGAATAGAGTAAAAATCCCAAAAAATAGACTTCGTAAATTAAAAACATTCACATTAGGTCAAAAGCCATATGAACTTCAAGGTGTAAATCCAAAGAAAGTTAAAAATAACTTTATTGACTTATGTAGTAATGATTATTTTGGATTAAGTAGAGATAATGATGTAATAAAAGCCTCTTATGAAATAAGCTTATCTGAAGGTCTTGGTTCAGGCAGTTCGAGATTCATAACAGGCTCAAGACCAATACATAAATTATTAGAGACACAACTTGCAGAATGGCTTAATCAGGAAAAAGTGCTTTTATTTCCTAGCGGTTTCCAAGCTAATATTGCTGCCGTGCAAGGTTTAGCTAACAGAAATAGTATTGTAATTGCAGATAAATTTATTCATAATTCTTTATTAGTTGGAGTAAAAGCTGCCGGATCAAAACTAGTAAGATTCGCACATAATGATTTAAAAGACTTAGAAAATAAAATTCTTAAATTCAATTCATCGCAAAAGTCCATTCTTATAATTGTTGAATCCCTTTACAGTATGGAAGGTTCAATTGCTCCTCTCAAAGAAATTGCTAGAATTTGTAAAAGGTATAATGTTGAATTATTAGTCGACGAAGCTCATGCTATTGGGATTTTAGGGACTGAAGGGAAAGGTTTAAGTTTTGATTTATCTGATGAAATAACTATGCTTACTGGAACCTTTGGCAAATCGTTCGGTAGCGGCGGGGCTTTCATAGCTTGTAACTCAAAGATTGGTGAACACCTTATTCAAACGAGTGGGGCTTTTAGATATACAACTGCTCTTTCCCCAGCTTTATCTGCAGGTGCACTTAAATCACTCCAAAAAATCAAAGCCAATCAGGAATGGGGTATTAATTTATTAATCTCTTCTAAAAAATGGAAAAAAGAAATTCTTCGAAATTTAAGTTACCCAGTTAAGGGAGAATCTCAAATCTTATCTATAATCGTCGGACAAGAAGAAAAGGCAATTCTTCTACAAAAACATCTTGAAAAAAACGGTTTTTTAGCTATTGCTATTAGACCACCTACTGTTCCTTTGAACGAATCAAGAATAAGGCTAACAATTAGAAGAGATTTAAATTTAGACATACTTAATAATTTTATTTCTGTTTTAAAAACCTTCAAATGAAACAAGTTATTACTCAGCATGGTTGGGGGTTAGATCAAAGTTTCTGGGATAATTATAAAATTGAATTTCAAAAAAATGGATGGCATTGGCAAGATAATGAAAGAGGATATTTTTCAAAAAATATCAATCAATCAAAATGGATACAAAACAATATGAACAATCAAATCAAGATGATTTTATGTCACTCTTTAGGTTTCCATTTAATTCAAGAAAATCTTTTAGATGAAGCATCCCATGTTGTCTTTATAAATTCATTTAATAACTTTCTTCCTTCAAGCAAAAAAAGAAATTTAATTTATAGATCTCTTAAGAGAATGGAAAAAAAAATAATGTTATTTGAAGCAGAGGTTATGTTAAAAGAATTTATACGTAGATCTTTTTTGCCCAATAATATGAGCATTAATTTCCAAACTATGTTTTATAAAAACTTAGAGAATTTAAATAATAATCTTCTATTAAGTGACCTTAAAAAACTTTATACAGATAAAAATTCTTTAAAGTCTTTTGAGAAAAATTGCAATGTCATCATTATAAATTCTAAAAACGATTTAATTCTTGACCAAGATTCAAGTGATGACTTTATTGAATTATTAAAAAAAACATTAACTAAAAAGCCAACTTTAATTGAATTAGATAATCAAGGGCATTGTCTAACTAATTTAAATTTTTACCAAATCATCAAAAGAACTCTGGATAATAAATATGAAAAATAAAATCTGGAATGAAACAGTTAAAAATAACTTTAATAATGCTTCAGCAAATTATTTAAGTTATTCAAATATTCAAAAGCATTTTGCTGATAAGATTGTTTATTTCTTAAAAGATCTAAATATTCAAAAAGGTGAATGGATAGATCTTGGTTCAGGAACTGGCTTATTAGCTGATGAAATAGAAAAAGAATTTTCTACAAAAAATATTAGCCGAATTGATTTCAGCAAAAAAATGCTTCTTCAAAATAAGGACTCTAGTACAAAGATTTTATGGGATTTAAATAATGGTTTACCTCCATCAATTAGAAACTGTCCTCTAATGACATCTAACTTTTGTATACACTGGTTAGACAATCCCGAAAAAAAAATAAGAGATTGGTTTAACAAATTAAGATCTGGTGGTTATTTAATCATTTCATATCCCACAATAAATTCATTCCCGGAATGGAAGCAAACTTGCTTAGAAACTAATATTGAATATAGTGGCCTTACTTTCCCTGTTTCGCAAAATATAGTCAAAAGTTTCAACTCTGACGAAATACTCTTCTCAAATAAATACTTATATATAGAAAACTTTCCAGATGTTTATAAACTTTTCAGAAGCATAGTGAACGTGGGAGCTCAATCAACCAAGTGTAAACGTAATAAAGTATGTGAATTAAAAGCAATACAAAAGTTTTGGCCTAAGACTGCAACTAATTCAGTTAACCTTACATGGGAAATTAATATTGAAATATTAAAAAAATCATGAGCGCTATAAAGAATAAATCCCAATTTGTTATTTGTGGGACAGATACTGATATCGGGAAGACATTAATTAGTTCTTTTTTTGTAAGAGGATTAAATTCTTTTTACTGGAAGCCTATTCAAAGTGGTATTGAGTCAGAGACTGATAGTCAAGCTGTTGCACGACTTGCAAAAGTGAAAAAAGCGAAAATAATCAGTGAAGCTTATATCTTTAGAGAACCTGTTTCTCCTCATTGGGCGTCAGAAATAGATCAAAAAGTTATAAACTTTCAGCTATTAAATTTACCAAATATCGATGGGTCATTAATTGTAGAAACAGCGGGGGGCTTAATGGTCCCAATTACAAGAAATTGTTTGCAAATAGATCAAATCAAGAAATGGGATATCCCTGTAATACTTGTATGCAAGAGCGGCCTTGGGACTCTGAATCACACTCTTCTTAGTATTGAAGCATTAAGAAAAAGAAATATTAAAATTCTAGGTCTAGTTATAAACGGGAAAAAACACTTAGATAATCCAAAAACATTAACTGAATTTAGTAGTCTTCCTATTATTGCTGAATTTCCATATATCCAGAAAATTGACTCTAATAATTTAGATATACTTTGGGAAGAGCTCAATATTAAAAATAAATTGATCACCTTATTAAATCAAAAAAAATAATAAATGAAATCTCTAGTTTTAAAAAATCCTAATCAAGATTGGCATCCTAATATATGGCCGCCTTTTACACAGATTATAAATAGCAAGCCTCAATTAGAAGTAACTCATGGAAAAAATGCTTTAATTTATACTAAAAATCCAAAACAAGAACTTATTGATGGAATAAGTAGTTGGTGGGTTACTCTACATGGTCATAGTAACGATTACATAGCAGATGCCATTTATCATCAAGCCAAGACTCTAGAGCAAGTTATATTCGCCGACTTCTTACATCCACAGGCTCAAATATTATCAGAGAGACTCAGTGGCTTAACAAAATTAGAAAGACTATTTTTTTCTGATAATGGATCTACCGCTGTAGAAGTAGCTTTAAAAATTGCCTATCAATCTTGGCAAAATCAAGGTGAAACAAGAAACCAAATAATTGCTTTTGATGGTGCTTATCATGGTGATACATTTGGAGCAATGGCTTTAGGGGAACGAAATATTTTCAATGAGAATTTTGATAATCTAATGTTCCCTGTTAAAAGGGTCCCATGGCCTTCAACTTGGATAAATGATGAAGAGGTTGAAATAAAAGAGAATAACGCGATTCAAATATTAACTAAACTTCTTAAAAAGCCAACTGTAGCTGTCATTCTTGAACCATTAGTACAGGGTGCGGGAGGAATGAATATGGTTAGGCCTGAATTTATCAGACAAGTTTCAGAAGTAGTAAAAAATAATAATTCTTTATTAATAGCTGATGAAGTATTAACTGGATTTGGGCGATGTGGAAGTCTCTTTGCATTTCAAAAGGCAAATATAATTCCTGATCTAATTTCTATTTCGAAGGGTTTAACGGGAGGATTCCTACCTATGGGAATCACATTAGCTAAAGAGACAATTTTCCAATCTTTTATTAGCGATTCTCCTAAAAAAACTTTTTGGCATGGTCATAGCTTCACTGCAAACCCTTTAGGGTGTGCTGCAGCTAATGCGAGCCTTGACTTATTAGAAAAAGATCCAATAAAATATCTTTCTTTTGAGGAAAAGCACCTTTCCCATATAAAGAAAATTAAAAAACTACCATTTGTAAAAAACATAAGAGTCACAGGAACTATCGCCGCATTTGATATTGAAATAGGTAAAAATAAAGGTTATCTAAACAATGTTGGCAAAAGGATAAAAGCATTATCAATTAAAAAAGGTTTATTTATTAGGCCACTTGGTAATGTTATCTATCTATTACCCCCTCTTTGTATTACAGACAAACAGTTAGAAAAAAGTTACAGAATTATTTTTGAAATTTTAAGCGATCTTTAAAAAACAAAATTAAGGCCCCTGTAAAATTGCATTTTCTATATCTTCTCTATTAATACAATAAGAAAATAGTCTTTTAGTTAATTTACCTCCACTCTCCCAGACAACACTTAAATCTTCCTGTTCAAAAATAATAGTTGCATTCCAATTAGAAAGTAACAAATACCATTTAGACGGATTATCAATATCTTTAGTTGCACCTAAATCTTTTAACCATAATTCTAATGATTGAAGTGAATGTTGATTAATTGGGGTGTCAGATGGGATCACAGAATTTCTTTAAATTATTATCTCAAAAGCCAAGTTGGAATTGACTGTATTTCTTTGCCAGCAAAAGAAGCGATTAAGATAGCTAAAAATAAACTTATCAAAATAATAATAATCAACAAAAATAATGAGAACATTTCTCCATTTGAAAATGGTCTCCTATTACCTACTAACTGCTGATTATTAGCATCCATTACTAAAGGATTCAAGACATTTAAATTTGTTTTATTTGGTTTTTTAGAATTTACTTGTAATTTTTCATCATAAATTTTCCTCAAATTAGAATTATTTAAATTTTCATAGGCCTCTAATACTTTTTGAAATTTATTTTTTGCATCTTCTAATTCTAAGGAAGTCGTATCAGGATGTAATTCTATCGAAAGTTTACAAAAAGCTTTTCTTAATTCGTTATTTGAGGCATTTTCATTAACGCCTAAAATCTTATAATAAGTTATCTCGCCTTTCAAAAAAATTTAATTATCATTAAAAATATTCTAGTCATTTTTGATTAAATTGAATATTTTTAATTATCAAGAATAAGAAACTACTTAAAACTCAATGACAAAAGAAAGTATCCCTAATGAACTTCTCAATTTATTAACTGAAGAGGAAATAATAATGTTTAGAGAATTACAGATAAAAATCCAAGAACTTAATTATAAAACTAACTTAACTAGATTAATTGAAGGAGATGATTACTGGATATCACAAGTCTATGACAGCCTTTGGACATTTAAAGAAAATACAAATAAAATTTTTGATAATAAAAAATTTATTGATATTGGATCAGGTTGTGGTTTCCCAGGATTTGCCTATGCGATAACACATCCTAATTCAGAAATATATCTAGTGGATTCCTCTAAAAAAAAAACAGATTCACTAAAAGAAATTATCAAAAGTATTAAATTCAAAAACGATATATTTGTAATTAATGATCGTATTGAAAACATTGGACGTCAATCTTCATTTAAAAATGGCTTTAATATTGCGACAGCAAGAGCAGTTAGTAATCCTTCAACAGTTTCTGAATATATATTACCTATGTTGAAATCAAACGGATTAGGTATTTTATATTGTGGGAAGTGGACCAATGAAGATAATAAAAATTTAGAAAATACATTAAACGTATTAGAAGGGCAAATCTTAGAAATTAAAAGTAATTTTCTTCCCAGAGAAAAAGGGATACGTAATGCTATTTTTATTGAGCCAAAAGCATCTTGCCCTGATATTTATCCTAGAAGTATTGGCAAGGCTGAAAAATATCCACTCAAAGGTTAATTCTTTGATAATCTTGATAATGATTTGTCCCCAAACTTGTCTTTTAGGACTCTTAATTTCTTTATAACCTTTTTTGGTTTTATATGACTTTCTAAAACTTTTAATAATTGACTTTCGCATACATTAACATCTAACAAATTTGCATTATTGCCTGGAAACCAATGACTCCCATTACCCAGTAATTGGTATCTAGATTTTGCAAATTCTTCTAAATCAAAGGAATCTATTAAATTCGCGAGCCAGAGAAGAACCGGAATATTTATTCCTCCTGGTGTATTTTTCCAATTTGGTAAATTTTTATCCCAACTTTTATACCACTCTATACCTAATGAATTTATTGATTCCTCTTTTAATCTATTTAGTATTTTAGGAATATAATGATCAGATTCTGACAATAATGAAACTGCTTCTAAATGTAAATTAAAGTCTTGCTCTTTGGCTATCCCGACACTAATTGTATGAACATTTTTGTTCCTTAAGCAAAAAAGATCGTTAAATACTATTGGGTGTAAAGGGTTGCAAAGTTCCAAAATTTTTGTTGATGGAGTGTGAAGATGTCCACCTTTATCGGTAGGACTTATTATAAAAACCCCAAGATCATATTTACGAGCCAACTCAATTAACTTGGAATTCGTTTGATTGATGAAATACCAGTGCAAATTAATATAATCAAATAAATTTGTAGTTATCGCTTTTTCTATAAGAGATAATTCTCCATGAGTCGAAAATCCTATATATCCAATTAAATTTTCTTGTTGGAATTTTTTTAAAATATCAATACAGCCTCCATTTTTAACAGCTTGATGAAGATGTTCAGGTGTATTTATGCCGTGGATTGCTAATAAATCAATTTTCTTTACTTGCAATTTTTCAAAGCTTTTCAAAAGTTCTGCTTCGAATAATTTCGGATCACGATTAGGAGGGATTTTTGTTTGAATGATTTTTGGTATTTTTTCAATACTCTTGAAACCCATACCTAACTGTATTTCTGAAGTCCCATAATACTTAGCTGTCTCTATGTGATTAAAACCAAATTTATTAGCAAGATTCAATATATTTTCAACTTTATTCTGTTCTTTCCGTGAAATCTCTGAAAATTTCAATTCATCCCAACTTTTTTGAAATCTCATGCCTCCTAAGGACAAAACAGGCATTTTTAGATTGGTTCTACCAAATCTGCGACAAGGCAACTCCATTAGAAATTAATGCTTATTCATTCTTGGTAGTTTCCCAAGTGATTGAAACATATCCCTATCAAGACTACTTTCTAGATCTTCTAAGTTTCCAAATTCAACCCAATGAATACAATCCACTGGACAAGTATCAATAGCTTCTTGCACCGTTTCAAGATTATCTCCATCTTGTCTTATTGCTCTACTCCGTCCATAATCATCATCAACTACAAAAGTATTAGTAGCTACATGAGCACAATATCTACAACCTATACATCTACTTTCATCAACCCAAACTGCTTTTTCAGTTAATTCTCCTCCTAGGACAGGCTCATAACCTGTTAGTTCTCTAGTTTCAACATAATTATCAATTGCACTTAAGGAATTACTATCCAATTATTAACTTTCCCACTTAGTGAGAACCAATTCGATAGATCCATCATTTTTGTTTATTTGGTCAACTATTTGGTAACCGTCCTCTTCTGTTTTAGAAATAATTGTATGGTAAGCATACATTTGAGTAACCTTTGAAATAAACCTTTCAACCGGTAAATCAAACTTCCAAAGGTCGAGATCAGTAACTAATTCATATGAGTTAGAGTTATTATCCCATTTGAATCCAACTTTAGTTTCGCTAGGCAAATCCATGCTTATATCAACAGCTGTAAATTGTCCTCTGTAACCTTTGACAAACTTTTTTTCCTGATTTACTACGTAGCCTAGTTGGTCTAAAGCTTTAATAAGAGGCTTTACTTCCTTAAGTTGAGTTTTGATAGTACTAAAATGTGACATTAGATTCGTTGTTAATTTGATTTGATTTTTCGCTTTGATTAGAGATAAATGCCTCTGAAGTTTTATTCTTGACTTTTACTTGCCCAAGAGCATCTTCAACATTTTTTGTTGCACTATTACATGCATTGCCGTTGAATCCTTCAACAGTTTCTTCAACTCTTCCATCTTGATGAATTTTGAATCTTAATGTTCTTTGAGGCATTAAAATCAAGTACTAAGTACTAATACTTTATATACGATAACGAAAAATAATTGTTTCAGTTGGTACAAGTTAATTAAAATATATTTTTTTATATTGATTACTTAATAAATATAAAACTCTATTTATAAAACCCTTTCATCCCCATTGAATCTAAAGCAGTTTTGGCTTCTTCCATAACTGAAGGTTCTTTATCAAAAAGAGCAATTTTTGTACATTCATCAACAAAACTCTCTTGCGAAATTTCATTTAATTTTTCAAACAATCTGCATAAAGACCATATACAATTACTTCTTACCACGGGCTCATTATCTATTTTTAAGCTAATTAATAATTGTTCAGCCGCTAATTGAGCGTTACAGGATGAAGTACTTCCAATTTCCGCTAGAGAACTAGATGACCATAATCTTACTGAAGCCACATCATTTTTCAATGAATTTATTAATGGCTTCAAAACAATTTCATTATCATAATTAGCTAGACTCCAAGCAGTAGCTCTTCTTACATATGCATTGTCGTCTGTTTCTAATAGACTGACTAATTTTTCAACTGCGCTTGGAAATGGATTTCTACCCAATGCATATACAGCACTCATTCGTTCTACTGGGCAAGGTTGATCAAGTAAAGGAAGTAAAAGAGGGAAAGATCTTTTATCTCGATATTCACAAAATATTCTTAAGCCTTGAATTCTTTGCTCTCGGTCACCCTTAAGTAATTTTAAGGCTTCATCGCATTCTAAATTTTTATCTAAAGTTCCTCTTGAGAAACCATCTTTATCAATCTGTTCTAAAGGATCAATTTCGAGCTCTACAGATAATTCTTTAGCTAATACATCTGGATCTATTGCTATTTCTGCCAAACTTTCATTTTGTATATCCTTTCTTTTAGTCATTATCAAATAATAATAAAGATTAATTAATCGGAGCAGGTGACATCATATCTCCAGGTAGCCATATCCTTGCACTAACAGCAAAAAAAGCAACGCCGAATAAACTAACAATTGCAAAAGGTAAAAGCTTAGTTCTAATAAATCCCAATAATAAAAAAAAGAATTAAATCAATAATAACGTGTTTAAGTTAATTTTAATAAAAAGTTTTTAAATATGATTATTTGATCTTGTCATTTTGCCTTAACTGACCACATGCTGCATTCCTATCTGAGCCTCTACTTTTTCGAAAACTAACATTAATCCCACTATTAGAAAGTCTGGTTTGAAAGAGTTGAGCATTTTTTATAGGGGTTTGCTTAAATTCAACTTCCTCGACATGATTATATTGAATTAAATTCACATGGCATTGGAAACCTTTTATTAGATTACTTAATTCATCAGCATGTTCTAATTTATCATTAACTCCATGGAGCATTAAGTACTCGAAACTCACTCTTCTGCCGGTCTCTCTTACATATTCTCTGCAATCATCAATAATATTTTTAATATGATAATTTTTTGCACTCGGTATGATAGCTTCTCTTATTTTTTGATTTGAAGCATGCAAACTTATTGCAAGCGTAAACTGACATTTACCCAAAATTTGAAAAGACAGTTCTGATAATTTACTTATCATTTTTGGAATAGCGACAGTGCTTACTGTGATCTTTCTCTGACTAATATCAAAATCCTCATTGATTGATCTAATTGATAGAAGTAACTCATCAATATTTAACAAGGGCTCACCCATTCCCATAAAAACAATATTAGATACTTTCTGATTCATTTCATTTTCAATAAATAAAATTTGATCGAGTATTTCACTTGCTTTTAAAGATCTTTTTAATCCTTCTTTACCAGTAGCACAGAATTTACAATCCATTGGGCATCCTACTTGACTTGATAGGCATGCAGTTAATCTTTTCTCAGTTGGAATACCAACGCACTCAACACTTTCATTATCTCTAGTATTTAACAACAACTTTAAGGTTCCATCAGTTGCTAAATGCTTTTCATTTAAGGTTAATTCTCCAAATAAAAAGGCTTCATTTTTTAATTGATCTCTAAACTTTAATGGCAAGACGTTGATTTCATCAATACTTTTAGACCTATTTTTATAGTTATAAAGCCAACTATAAATTTGACGCCCTCTAAAAGCAGCTTGACCATAATTCAAAGCTATGTTTTCTAGATCTTTAACACTACATCCAAGAAGATTCTTCAATTTATTTATAAACTAATTAATTAAGTAGGATTATCACCATAATAATAATCCATGTTTTAAAAAAAATTCAGTAAGAATAAGTGCTATAAAACCAATCATGGCCATTCTTCCATTAAGTTTTTCATTATAAAAATGAAACCCGTAACGAGGTAGTTTTCTTTTAGGAACAATGTCAGGCTTAATCATTAATTAAAATTTTAAAATAGCATTCTAGTAACTGAAAATGAGAATAGCCTTTATTCATCAGAGAGAAGTCCTTCCTCTTGTAACCCTTCCAAAGCTGAAGGATCAGGTAATTGATCTTCAGAAAATTGATTTTCAGCATTTGGCCTTGCAAAAGCAGCAAAATTGCTGGATGTAGGATCAATCCCATGTCTATTCCTAGTAGTTTCTAAATCTTCATCACTTGGGTCATCAAGAATAGCAGTAGAACTTACAATCGGTGTTTGCGGCATGTCAACTGTATAGTCTGGCCTTAAATTCTGGGTCCTTCTATACCCACCGGATTCTTCTGCAAGAATATCAGGATGAGGTCCAGCTTCTGAGGCTAATTCTTCAACAAACCCACTAAAACCTGTGCCAGCAGGTATCAGTCTTCCAATAATCACATTCTCTTTTAGACCTCTAAGCCAATCAGATTTACCTTCTATAGCAGCCTCAGTAAGAACTCTTGTGGTTTCTTGGAAAGAGGCTGCTGAAATAAAGCTATCTGTATTTAGTGAAGCTTTAGTTATCCCTAATAGTACTGGAGTAAACTCTGCGGGTGCCCCCCCAGTAATAGACATTGCTTGATTTATATCTTCTACTTGTCTTAACTCTATTAATTCACCAGGAAGAAGGGTGGTATCTCCTGCATCTTCAATACGAACTTTACTTGTCATTTGTCTTACTATGACTTCAATATGTTTATCACTAATTGCTACGCCCTGAGACTTATAAACATTCTGAACCTCGTTTACCATCTTTCTTTGTAATTTTGATATGGATTCTTGCGCAGCTTCCATTAAAGGTTTTTGATCTTTTAAATCTGTAAATAAACAATCTAGTAAATCATGAGGATTAATAGGACCATCAGTTAAGAGTTCTCCACCGGTAACTTGCTGTCCATCACTTACCATAATATTCTGTCCCATTAAAAGTTGATACTCACTAATAGAATCATCTCTCTCAATAACAGATAATGATACTGATTCTTCATCAGTCCCTTCTTTAATTTGCACAACTCCAGATTTCTTGCATAAAGTTGAAGAATCTCTTGGCCTTCTTGCTTCTAATAATTCTTCAATTCGAGGCAAGCCTTGAACAATATCCCCAGTTTTCTGCCTTTCAAAGACTAATAATGCTAAACCATCGCCTCGAAGAACTAAATCTCCATCTTTCACATGCAAAACAGAATCAGGAGAAACCATATAGGGTCTTCCAAGCCTTAAGATCACATATTCGTTAGAAACTTCTTCTATTTCTCCGCATGAAGTAGATTTTACTCCCTTACTAATTGAATCTCCATCGACAACACGATCTCCAGTTTTAACAACTGCTTTATCTTTAATATTAATTTTTATTTTATCTTCGTTTCTTTCAACAATAAGTCTTCTAATTGGTTCACCTTCAACTGAATCTGGTAATTGCAATACCCCTCTCTCTTTACAAAGAATTTGAGTAGTAGCAATTACATCACCAGCTTTAACAAGCTGATTATTGTTTATTTGAAGTTCAGTATGAGTTGAACCATGACTTGAGTCAGAAATTGTATCCCTCCTAACCAAGATAGATTCCAAAATAACTAAATTTAATCTATTGATTGATTTATCACTTTTATCTTGAATTGTCTCTACATCAATTGTCATCTGAGGGGTAGCATCAAAACTTTCAATACTCAAATTAGTTTTAAGTAGTTCTACACCCTCGACAGATTTTATTAATTCACCATCTTTAAAAGAAAGCCTTTGAATAGCTTTCAAAGCTAATGATGGTCCTTTTTCCTGTTTAACATGAGATAATTCAGGTAACTCAGCCTCATTAGGTATGGTGTATTCTTCTACAGTTCTCAAAAGTAAACCCTTACCTTTTGATGTTTCTAATTTTTGAACGAACAGAATTTCGTCATTATCTACTCCATCTATAATTTTTTCGCCTGGATTAACCAACTTTCCTTCTTCAGTAAATCGACTCAATATCTCTTCATCTTCACACTCATGAAAAGAACCATTTCTAACAGTAATTTCACGCAAGATATCATTTTTTTGTGTCACTGTAACTATTCCTGATGTTTGGCTAAATATATCTTTGACAACTTCTGTTCCTGCTTCAATCCATTCCATATCCTCAGTCATGAGTAAGGATATATCTTTATTTATTTCATGTGTCTCTTGAGGAATCCAAAGCAATGTTCCACCTTGACTAACTTCAAAACCATTTTTAGATGATCTTGCTTTTTTAACACTTAAACCAGGTGCATATTTCACCAGCCCGCCAGTTTTTGTTCTGAATCTTTCATCTGCTAAATCAGCAATGACTTCACCACTACTAATTTTACTTCCAGGTGAAGTATTTAGCCTGTAAATAGTTCCATCATTAGACTCTAAATGAAATAGTTCACCTGAATGAGTAGATTCTTCAAGTAATTTAAAATTACTTAATAGCATTGAAGTTGTTACGATCTGAACTTCTCTTGAATCGCCTACTGATTCCCTCAAACGCACTTCTCCACCGAACTCACTAGATTGACTTGCTTCTGCTAAAACAGTTCCTTGTTCTACCTTTGTTTCTGTAGAAACAACAGGTTTAGCATTTGGAGGTAGATTATATACATCTCCAGCTAAGACCCATAACCTTCCTAATCTTTGTGCTTTCAAAGTGATATTACCCTGCCTATCAGTAACTTCCTTTGGTTGAATTACTTTGTCATACCTTACTTCTCCAGCTAAATCGCAAATAACATCTTTAGTAGCTTTTTCAACACTTTTCTTTACAGCTCCTGAGGTGATTTGTGCAACAGTTATATCTGAGTCAATATCTTGACCATCTTCTACAAATAAAAGAGATCCACTTGTTACTTCGATTTTTTGGGCTTTGTTAGTATTACTTCCAGTTGGAATAATCTTTAATAAGAAATCTACTTCAGCTTGTTTAGCCTCAACTCCATGCGGGGTTCTGTATCCTCTGATTTTTGCTTTTGAACCGAATTCAACTTTACCTTTAATTTTAGATCTTACAACTCCACTTTCTGCCGTAGATACACCTCCAGTATGAAAGGTTCTCATAGTCAATTGGGTTCCAGGTTCTCCAATTGATTGCGCAGCAATAATCCCTACAGCCTCTCCTAAATCAACTAAATGATTATGAGCCAAAGCCCATCCATAACATTTTCTACAAACAGAACGGTTAGCCTCACAAGTTAATGGGGATCTAATATTTACTTTTGAGATTAATGATGTCTCTAAAGTCTTAGATAAAGAAGGATCTATCGCAGTATTCTTTGGCACAATTAAATTACCTTCAGAATCTAAGATATCTTCAGCAGAGAGTCTTCCGATAAGCCTTGAACCAAATTTTCCATCTTCAGAATTTATAACTATCGACCGTTCAGTTCCGCAATCTTCCTCTCTTACAATTACATCTTGTGCTACGTCAACCAATCTTCTGGTCAAATAACCTGAGTCGGCAGTTCTTAATGCTGTATCAACTAAACCTTTCCTAGCACCATAAGAAGAAATTACATATTCAGTAACCGTAAGCCCTTCCCTAAAGTTAGTTCTAATGGGTAAATCAATAATCTCTCCTTGAGGATTAGCCATCAATCCCCTCATCCCAACTAGTTGCCTTACCTGAGACATGTTACCTCTAGCCCCAGAATTAGCCATCATCCAAACTGAGTTAAGTGGATCATTTTGATTAAAATTATTCTTAACTGCATCTACTAATCTCTCATTAGTTTCAGTCCACGTATCAATAACCTTGGTATGTCTTTCAACTTCTGTAATTTCTCCAAGTCTATAACATTCTTCAGTAGCCGTAATTTGAGCTTCTGCCTGTCCAATTAAATCTTGCTTAGCTTCAGGAACTTTTAAATCATTTACTGAAATAGAAACAGCTGCTTGTGTAGCATATTTAAATCCTAAATCTTTTAGATTATCAGCCATTGCAGCAGTAACGGCAGTTCCATGGGTTTTATAAGCCCATGAAACTAAATTCTTTAAAGCTTTTTTATCTACTACTTTATTTTTGAATGATGGCGGTGTTTTTGCCAATAAAGGTATCATTGTAATATTATTTTTTTTTGAATTTTTTGTAGTTTTACGTACTCTTGAACTTTTTTTTGGTTTAGATGATGTCATGTTTTTATGAATGAATAGTTAATTTTTTAAGGATTACGTTTTTGAAACAGAATCGATGATCGTATGATTCATAACCACCCTTCCTACTGTTGTTAAAATAAATCTACTTATTAGATTATTTTGAGAATCAAATCTGTCTCTTCTAAAGTTCCAAGTTTCTAACCTTGAACCATCTTCCAGTTCTTTAGATTCTTTGGGTTTATTCGCTTCTTCATCATCATCAACTTCACCATTAAACCTTACCCAGACCCATTCATGTAAGCCAACTCTTTTATCTTCAAAAGCAAAAATAACATCTTCTAATGAAGCATAAGTTTTTTGATTATCACCAAATTTTGGTTTTTTAAAGTTTGGCTGTAGTGCAGTTAGATAATAAGAACCTAAAACCATATCTTGTGAGGGAGTTACAATTGGTTCTCCTGTAGCTGGTGACAGTATATTATTACTGGCTAACATAAGCATACGTGCCTCTGTCTGTGCTTCTAATGCTAAAGGGACATGGACAGCCATTTGATCTCCGTCAAAATCAGCATTAAATGCAGGACATACAAGTGGATGTAGTTGGATCGCTCTACCTCCAACTAATTTAGGTTCAAATGCTTGAATTCCTAACCTATGAAGAGTTGGAGCTCTATTTAAAAGTATTGGGTGACCTTCAATAACTTCTTGGAGTACTTGCATGACTTCATCATCTCCTTTTTGTATTAATTTTTTTGCGGCTTTAATATTATTTACAATATTTTGACGGATTAATCTATGTATCACAAAAGGTTGAAAAAGCTCAATAGCCATTTCTTTAGGGAGTCCGCATTGATGCATCTTTAACTTTGGACCAACAACTATGACAGACCTTCCAGAATAATCAACACGTTTGCCAAGTAAATTCTGTCTAAATCTCCCCTGCTTACCCTCTATTATATCGCTGAGAGATTTTAGAGCTCTATTATTTGCCCCAACAACTGTTCTACCTCTTCTTCCATTATCAATAAGTGCATCAACAGCTTCTTGCAACATTCTTTTTTCATTTCTGACAATGATCTCAGGAGCTAAGATTTCTTGAAGCCTAGCTAACCTATTATTCCTATTTATGACTCTTCTATAAAGATCGTTTAAGTCGGATGTGGCAAACCTACCTCCATCAAGTTGGACCATTGGTCTAAGATCAGGAGGAATAACAGGGATTGCATCTAGTACCATCCATTCTGGCTTTGCGTTAGTTGCCAGGAAATTATCAATTACCCTTATCCTTTTAATTAGTTTTGCTCTTTTTTGACCTTTACTGTTTGTAATTTCTTCTCTAAGTTCTTCAGCAATTTGGTTTAAATCAAGATCCTCAAGTAATTGCTTAAGAGCTTCTGCACCTATACCAACAACTGGTTCATTTTCAATAGTAGAGTCTTCTGCATAAACTTCATCTTCTATTTCTAACCATTCATCCTCAGTAAGGAGTTGCTTATATTTAAGATCTTTATGATCCCCAACATCCAAGACAACATAACAATTAAAGTAAACTATCTGTTCTACATCTCTAAGAGGAATATCTAGCAGAATTGCGACATAACTTGGTATACCCTTTAAATACCAAACATGGGAAACTGGAGCTGCCAGTTTTATATATCCCATTCTATGCCTTCTTACTCTACTTTCAGTTACTTCTACACCACATCTTTCACAGACAATTCCACGATGTCTAACTCTTTTATATTTACCGCAGTGACATTCCCAGTCTTTGGATGGTCCAAATATTTTTTCACAAAAAAGGCCATCCATTTCTGGTTTTAAGGTTCTATAGTTAATCGTCTCTGGTTTAGTAACTTCTCCTACTACTTGCCCATTAGGTAATGTCCTTTGCCCCCAATCCATTATTCTTTGAGGTGACGCAATAGATATCTTGACGTAATCAAAATGATTTTCTGTTCTTAAGTTGCTGTTAGTCATTTTTAGAATATTTAAATTAGAAAGTGTTGATAAAGTATTTAATCTTCTGCATATTCAGAGGTACCTAAAGATTCATAAGTAGGTCTCGAAGGAGTATTTCTTTTTGGATTTACATCTTGCATTAAATCAACCTCCTTACCTTCATCAGTGTAAACACCAATGTCTAGACCTAGGGACTGTAATTCTCTCATTAGGACTTTAAATGATTCAGGAGTTCCTGGTCTAGGTATTGGTTTACCTTTAACTATGGCGTTTAATGCTTCATTTCTTCCTTGCATATCATCTGATTTAACAGTTAACAATTCTTGCAAAGTATAAGCTGCACCGTATGCCTCTAAAGCCCAAACCTCCATTTCTCCAAGTCTCTGTCCACCTTGTTGAGCTTTACCACCCAAAGGTTGCTGAGTAACTAAAGAGTATGGACCTGTTGATCTGGCATGGATCTTATCATCTACTAAGTGAACAAGTTTAAGAAAGTGAGAGTATCCAACAGCTACTGGTTGATCAAAAGGTTCGCCTGTTCTACCATCTTTGAGTAATAACTTTCCAGGATCTTTAGGGTTATAAACCCAATCCTTACCATCTTGCTTTGAAGCTTCCTCTAAAAACGCTTGAACAGTTTGATGTGATTTTTCAGCACCATACATTTCATCAAAAGGCACAACTTTAACTCTGCAATTTAAATTTGATGCTGCCCACCCCATTAACAACTCAAAAACTTGACCTACATTCATTCTACTTGGAACACCAAGAGGATTTAAAACGATATCAACTGGTGTGCCATCAGGTAAATAAGGCATATCTTCTCTAGGTAAAATTCTACTTATTATCCCTTTGTTACCATGTCTCCCAGCCATCTTGTCACCTACCTGAATTTTCCTCCTTTGAGCAACATAAACTCTTACAACCATGTTCGCACCTGGAGGCAGCTCATCGCCTTGCTCCCTTGTGTAAATACGAACATCTAAGACTCTTCCTTTTTCTGTTTTAGGAACTCTAAGAGAATTATCCCTCACATCTCTTGCTTTTTCACCAAATATAGCTCTCAAAAGTTTTTCTTCAGGTGGCTGATCTGATTCTCCCTTAGGGGTAACTTTTCCTACGAGAATATCACCACTTTCTACAAAAGCACCTGTTCTGATAATTCCCATTTCATCAAGATTATTCAAACTTTCTTCTGAAATATTAGGAATTTCTCTAGTTATTTCTTCAGGGCCCAATTTAGTTTGTCTGGCTTCTATTTCATATTTTTCAATATGCACTGAAGTATAGAGGTCATCAGTAACCATCCTTTCACTTACAAGTATTGCATCTTCATAGTTGTAACCTTCCCATGGCATATAAGCAATTAAAACATTCTGTCCTAAAGCTATTTCTCCACCTTCACAAGCTGATCCATCAGCAAGAACTTGACCAGATATAACTTGATCTCCATTTTTCACTATTGGTCTTTGGTTTAAACAAGTATCTTGATTAGATCTCTGGTATTTTTGAAGATAATGAACATGCTCATTACCATCTACATCTTTAACAACTATTTCATTAGCATCAACATAAGAAACGATTCCATTTACTTTTGTAATTGGCACCATCCCAGAGTCTCTAGCAACCTGGGATTCTAATCCTGTGCCGACTAGGGGTCTTTCAGGTCTTAATAATGGAACCGCTTGACGCTGCATATTTGAACCCATTAACGCTCTATTTGCATCATCATGTTCCAAGAAGGGAATAAGAGAAGTGGCTACTGAAATAACTTGAACAGGAGAAAGCTGAACATAATCAACTTGATGAGGCGGAACTTTCTCAAAATCTTGCCGGTACCTTACTGGAATTAAATCTGCAAGGATATTACCACTTTTGTCAGTCGCCACATCGCCAGGAGCAACCCTACATTCATCCTCCAAGTCCGCTGCTAAATAAACAGGATTCCCCTCTTTCATAACCCTACCTTTTTCTACTTCCCAAAAAGGGGTTTCAATAAAACCAAATTCATTAACTCTTGCATGTGTTGCGAGAGAATTTATAAGACCTGCATTTGGGCCTTCGGGAGTTTCAATAGGACATAATCTTCCATAGTGTGATGGATGAATATCTCTAACAGCAAAACCTGCTCTTTCTCGAGTTAGACCGCCAGGTCCTAATGCTGATATTCTTCTTTTATGCGTTAACTCAGCTAATGGATTTGTTTGATCCATAAATTGGCTTAATTGACTGGATCCAAAAAATTCCTTAATAGCTGCTACCAAAGGCTTTGGATTAACTAGCTGAGCAGGTGTAAGAGAATCTGTCTCGCCAACAGTCATCCTTTCTTTGATAATTCTCTCTAATCGGTTAAGGCCAACTCTGACTTGGTTTTGAAGAAGTTCTCCAACGGATCGAACTCTTCTATTACCTAAATGATCAATATCATCTAAACTCGCTCCACCAATATCAAGTTCTAAATTGATAAGATAATCAATTGTCGAAAGAACATCCTCATGTGTAAGGGTTCTGACATCATTTGGAACAGTTAATCTCAATTTTTTATTAATTTTGTATCTACCTACTCTTCCCAAATCGTATCTTTTAGGATCGAAAAATCTACTATGTAGAAGTTGTTGCCCACCAGAAACAGAAGGGGGTTCACCTGGTCGTAATTTTTTATAGAGTTCTAATAAAGCTTGATCTTCTGAATTTATTCCTTCATCATTAGCTGAATCAATTGACTGTTTATAAAACTCAGGATGTCTTAATTTATCAACCACATCATTATCCGAGAGGCCCATAGCTCTCATAAGTACGTGTGCATTAATTTTCCTCGTTTTATCAACTCTTACATAAAGTAGATTATTTTTATCAGTTTCAAATTTTAGCCAAGCTCCTCGATTGGGGATAACGCTAGCATTATAAGTCCTCCTACCATTTTTATCCATTTCATCTTTGAAATAAACCCCTGGACTACGTACTATTTGATTGACTATTACTCTTTCGGCTCCATTAATAATAAAGGTCCCTCTCTCAGTCATTAAAGGTAGTTCACCAATAAAAACTTCTTGTTCTTTGATTTCTCCTGTTTCTTTATTTATTAACCTACATGTTACGTACATTTGCGAAGCAAAAGTTGCATCTCTTCTCTTGGCTTCTTCTACATCATGTCTAGGTCTTTTCAACCTATATTCTTCGCCGATAAAATGTAGTTCTAATTTACCTGTGTAGTCAGTAATTGGAGAAAAGCTTTTTAATTCTTCAATTAAGCCTTTTTCCAGAAACCATTTAAAACTTGCCCTTTGAACTTCAACCAAATCTGGTAGATAAGTTGCTGTTTTAGCTATCTGTAAAGCGCTACTGTTCATCCAAGAAAACCCGCCATTATGTAAGATTTACTAATTACCATAAGTTTGACTTAACTTTTAGAAAAATAATCAAAACTTTTAAAGTGAATTCGAGATTTTAGTCTTGAATTCAACAAATATCAAGATTATTATTAGCTGAAATGATCAAAGATAAAGGTAATAAAACCACACTTCAACCAGCTGTTTACTAATAATTAAGGAAAAAATCCAGTAATTTTTAATATTAACAGGTTATATGTTAATTTATCAAGTCAAATTTAAACAATTCTTCAGCATTCCTAGAAGACTCATCTGCAATATTTTTCAAGTCTGAAGATCTTAAACTGGCTATAGACTTAGCTACACTCTCAACAAAAGCTGGCTCATTTCTTTTCCCTCGATATGGGACAGGGGCTAAAAAGGGAGCATCTGTTTCTATTAAATATCTATCACTCGGAACAATTCTTGCGCATTCATGAATTTCGTATGCTTTTGGGAATGTAACTATCCCACTAAAACTTATATAAAATCCTAGATCTAAAAATTGCCTCATCTCATCTGGAGTGCCACTCCAACAATGCAGAACTCCTTTAGGACATATACCTTGTTTAGATAAATCGTGACATATTTTTATCATCTCATTTGCAGCTTCTCTACAATGGATAATGACGGGCAAGTCAAGTTCGCAGGCTAAGTGCATTTGTGGAACAAGCGCATCAATCTGTTTATTTGTATTATCACTTTTAAAAAAATCTAATCCTAATTCACCAATAGCAACAACTCTTGAATCACCTTGGGCTGCATTTTTCATTATAGATTTAGAATTACATTCCCATTTGTTAGCTTCAAGAGGATGTAAACCAACTGAGTAATACAATTCATCAAATTTTCGAGATATATTTTTCAATTTGGGAATTTCTGATAATTCACAACATGCATGGAGCAATTTTTTTACTCCTATTGAACGCCATCTTGAAACAACTGCCTCAAGATCCTCTTCAAAATTTTCAAATATCAAATGACAATGAGAATCAATTAGTTCAATATTGGTCATTTTTACTTACTTACTTGTAAGAAAATCTTTAACTACTTTGTTGATTTTTGATTTTTTGTTAGCACCGTTATTCTTATGTAGAACATTCTTCTTGACTGCCTTATCGATAAGACTGAAGGCTTCATTTACACTAACAAGAACTAGATTTTTATTATCTGAATTAGGTTCTTGCTTATATTTCTCACAGTTAGCTAATGTTTTTTTTGTTAGCGTTCTTACTGTTGAATTATATGATTTATTAACTAAACGATTTCTCTCAGCAACTTGAATTCTTTTTTTCGCTGATTTGTTATTGGCCACAGAAAATTAGATTAAAATATAGATTTTATTATATCAAATAGATAGACTATTAATCAATAATATATAATTTAGATCAGTGAGTTACATAATTAATTAATTGAATTTAAATTAAGTTTAAGAATATGAAGATTATAAATAATAAACAAAAAGCTCTCCAAGAGTTAAGAAGAATTTCACAAAGAACTACCTCTGGAGACAATAAAAAAATAAATTCAATTGTTGAAAATATTCTTCAAGAGGTGAAATTTCATGGAGATATAGCTGTAGAAAAATATACAAAAAAATTTGATGGATTCTATCCTAAACCAATGCAAGTAAGTACTAGGGATTTAAAAACTGCGTGGGAAGAGACAGATCAGCATTTAAAGCAATCATTAGAAATTGCCTATCAAAGAATAAAAAAATTCCATGAAAAAGAAATCCCTGAATCATTTACTATAAAGGGAGAATATGGTGACTACGTCCAAAGAAGATGGATGCCTGTAAAAAATGCTGGTTTATATATTCCTGGAGGGAGAGCGGCATATCCAAGTACAGTTTTAATGAATGCGATACCTGCAAAAGTAGCTGGAGTTAAAGAAATTTCAATGGTATCCCCTGGAAACAAAAAAGGGGAAATAAATACAACTGTTTTAGCCGCTGCTTACTTATCAGGGGTTGATAAAGTTTTTAGAATTGGTGGAGCTCAGGCAATTGGCGCATTAGCATTTGGCACAAAGCAAATAAATAAAGTTGATGTAATTTCGGGACCTGGAAATATCTATGTAACCACTGCTAAAAAGTTAATTTACGGATTTACTGGAATTGATTCCTTAGCCGGTCCAAGTGAAATTTTAATCATCGCCGATAGAACAGCCAACAGCTCTCAAATAGCATCGGATTTACTAGCACAAGCCGAGCATGACCCATTAGCTTCCTCAATACTGTTGACTACATCAAATGATCAAGCCCAAGAAGTTTTTGATGAAGTCTTTAAGAAAATAGAGCATCACCCCAGAAAAGAAATTTGCATTCAATCAATTAAGAATTGGGGATTAATTGCTATTTGCGAAAATTTAGAATCATGTGTTGAACTAAGTAATGAGTTTGCCCCAGAACATTTAGAAATAGTGACTATTGATCCAAAAACGATCCTCAAGTCTATTGAAAATGCAGGTGCGATATTTTTAGGAAAATGGACACCAGAGGCTGTAGGTGATTATTTAGCTGGGCCAAACCATACTTTACCAACATGTGGGAATGCGAGGTTTAGTGGTTCATTAGGAGTTGAAACTTTCATGAAGAATTCTTCAATAATTGAATTTAATGAAAAAAGTTTAAAAATTAACAGTTTGGATATTATTAATTTGGCAAATAGTGAGGGTTTACATAGTCACGCAAATTCAGTAAAAATTAGATTTGAAGATTAACTTTTCCTAGAAGGTGAAAATAATACTGGAACGTCATCCTCAATTCTACCCACCAAAACCTTATCTACTAAATCAACAAATAATCCATTTTCCAAGACTCCAGGAATATTATTAATACGCATTTCTAAATCTTTTGGATCTTTTATACCAGCATCAAATAAAACATCCAAAATCAAATTACCTTGATCTGTGACAACTGGGCCTGCTTTTTTTGTTGCCATCCTTAAATTAGAAACTCCACTCATTTCTGAAATTATATCCTTCACCTGCTTCCACGCAGAAGGCATAACCTCCACAGGGAGAGGGAAAACTTGGTTTAAATTTTGCACTAACTTTGATTCATCAATAACAATTAATAATTTATTTGCTTTAGATGCAACCAATTTTTCTCGGACATGGCAAGCTCCTCCACCCTTGATGAGTTGAAAGTCAGGATCTACTTCATCCGCTCCATCAATGGCTAAATCAATGTAAGGAACTGAAGCTAAATCAATTAAAGGGATATTGAGTTCTAATGCAAGTACCTCTGATTGAAAGGAAGTTGGAACTCCTTTAATATTTTTTAATTTGCCTGATCTAATTTGTTCAGCAAGACTTTTTATCATAAGTGCAGCTGTTGATCCAGATCCTAAACCCAAGATCATTCCATCTTCTACTTCTTTAATAGCTGCGTCAGCAACTATTTGCTTCATCTGAGTCTGTAAATCCAAAATGTTTTGACCAAGAGTTTATAGATTATTAAATTTCAACAGATGCTTTATGTCAAACCTGGAAGTGCTTCAGGTTTAATATTAACTTTAATTTCTTTATTATCTCTTAAGACATTTAAAAGAAATATTTTTCCAATTTGAGCTTTTTCTACCTCATCTAAAAGAGTTTTAGGCTCTTCTATTAGAATATTTTCAGCAGCAATTACTAGATCACCTCTTCTTAATCCCGCTTTTTCTGCAGGACTATTTGGTATTACAGATTGAATTAAAGCCCCTGACCGCTCTGGCAATTGAACAAGTGAATTAGGATCTTCATTGTGTTCTTTGGCTATTTTAGGATTCAAGGAAATCAATTGTACGCCTAAATAAGGATGAATAACTTCTCCATTTTCTAGTAACTGTTCAGAAACATTTTTAGCCAAATTTATTGGTATTGCGAAACCAAGACCAGCTCCAGGTCCACTTCTTACTAGAGTGTTGATACCAATTACCTGACCATTGGAATTAATAAGTGGGCCTCCTGAATTACCTGGATTAATTGCAGCATCTGTTTGTATAAGATCAAGCCTTTTATCAGAAAAACCGAGAGCATTAATGTCTCTATGAAGACTGCTAACTATCCCAAGAGTTACTGTTTTTTCTAGGCCATAAGGAGTCCCAAGAGCTATTGCCCAATCTCCAACTTCAAGCTCTTCTGAATCTCCTAAGGGTGCATAACTAGAGTCCTGTTGATTATCAATTTTAACTAAGGCTAAATCGGTAATTGAGTCCGTTCCCAACACTTGACCCTCCCGATTAGTTCCATCAGCCAAAGTAACAGATACATTATCAACTCGTTCTACAACATGAGCATTAGTTAGAACTAAACCATCTTTATCAATAATTACACCTGAACCTTGACCTCTCTCTCGGTCGGGAGCCATGCCGGGTTCTCCAAGTAAATCTCTCAATAGTGGATCTAATAAAGTTGGATCAAATTGTTGTCTTTCTACTAATCTTTCAGTATCAATCCTTACGACTGCAGGACCTACCTTTTTGACCGCATCTGAAACAAAATTATGCCCATCAATAAAATCAAGAGCTAAAACTTCAGAAAAAGGGAATAAATATATAAAAAAAGTAATTAGTAAACTTATTTTAAGCAAATAACTAAATTTAGTTTTTAGAAATCTCATTACCTTTAAAAACATCAAGAATATTCAGAATTTAATTGAATAAAATTCCTAGTGTTGTTTTTTTGTTAACATCCATAAAATACACATTACAAAAACTTATTTTCAAAAAAACTTTTTGATATGTGAAAATAATCAATTATTAAAACAAAAACTTAAAATAAATTGGATAAGGAATGTAAAAGCAACTTAGAAAGTCTTCTTCAAGGAGTCGCTAAAGAATTTAACCTAAAGATTCATAGTTTAGATATACTGACAAATCAAAATCCTATTATTATAAAAATTATTATTTGCAAAACTAACAACGATGATATTACTTTAGATGACTGTTCAAGATTCAATAACCCTGCTATTAGTGTGATTGAGAATTCAAATCTTTTAAATTGTTCATATGTTTTAGAAATTAGTAGTCAAGGTGTCAGTGATGAATTAACCTCAGAAAGAGACTTCAAAACTTTTAAAGGTTTTCCAGTTAATGTTGAGTTAAACCAAAAAAATTCTCAAATAAAATTTTTGAACGGTTTACTTTATGAAAAGTCTAAAGATTATTTAGCCATTAACATTAAAGGTAAGATTAAAAAAATTCCCTTTAATGAAGTATTAAAGGTTAGTCTTTGCACTTTTAAAGACTAATTAATTATCAACTCTTATTCATTTTACCCATCATAGATGGCATTAGTAATTCTCCCAGGTTTAAACAATCTTATTGAAGACATAAGTGAGGAAAAAAAATTACCTCCTCACGTTGTGGAATTAGCTTTACGTGAAGCTTTACTTAAAGGCTACGAAAAATACCGAAAAACTTTCTACATTGGAGTGAAAGAAGATCCATTTGATGAAGAATATTTTAGTAATTTTGATGTAGGATTCGATCTAGACGAAGAGGGTTATCGAATTTTATCGAGTAAAATTATTGTTGAAAATGTTGAAAGCGAAGATCATCAAATATCTCTTCAAGAAGTTAAACAAGTTGCTGATGATGCTCAAATAGGCGATACCGTCGTTTTAGATGTCACTCCCGAAAAAGAGGATTTTGGTAGAATGGCTGCCTCGACAACTAAGCAAGTATTGGCTCAAAAGTTGAGAGACCAACAAAGGAAAATGATTCAGGAAGAATTCGCAGATTTGGAAGATCCTGTTTTAACTGCAAGAGTTATTAGATTTGAGAGACAGTCAGTAATTATGGGGGTTAGCTCAGGGATCGGGAGACCAGAAGTAGAAGCAGAACTTCCTAAAAGGGATCAATTACCTAATGACAATTATAGAGCTAACGCTACATTCAAAGTTTTTCTTAAAGAAGTTAGCGAAGTAGCGAGAAAAGGTCCTCAACTTTTTGTAAGTAGAGCTAATGCTGGTCTAGTGGTTTATTTATTCGAAAATGAAGTCCCAGAAATTCAAGAAGGCACAGTCAAAATTGTTGCTGTTTCGAGAGAAGCAAATCCTCCTTCAAGAGCTGTTGGGCCAAGGACTAAAGTTGCCGTAGATAGTATTGAAAGAGAAGTTGATCCAGTCGGAGCTTGCATTGGAGCTAGAGGAGCAAGAATTCAACAAGTAGTTAATGAATTACGGGGAGAAAAAATAGATGTTATAAAGTGGTCATCTGACCCTATTCAGTACATACTAAATTCTTTGAGTCCAGCTAAAGTTGATCTTGTCAGACTTGTTGATCCAGAAGGACAACATGCTCATGTTTTAGTTCCCCCTGATCAATTAAGTCTTGCCATAGGAAGAGAAGGTCAAAATGTTCGTCTTGCTGCTAGGTTAACAGGCTGGAAAATAGACGTTAAAAACTCCCATGAATATGATCAGGAGACTGAAGACTCTGCAGTAGCAGAATTAATTGTTCAAAGGGAGGAAGAAGAGAATCTTCAAAGAGAAGCTGAACAGAGATTGGAGGCTGAGCAAGCAGAAAGAGCTGCAGAAGATAAAAGACTAAGGGAACTTTACCCTTTACCTGAAGATGATGAAGAATATGGAGATGAACTATACGAAGAAGAAACTCGTTCAGAAAACGACCAAACAGAAAACTTGAAACAAGAGGAACTATTGTCTAAAGAGGAGAACACACGGTGATACAGAAATCTCCTGTTATGCGTAAGTGCATTTCTTGCAGGACAACTTTTGATAGAAATAATCTTTTGAAGATTACTAATGATCATAAGTTAGGAATAATGCTTAACCAAGGTATGGGTCGTTCTGCTTACATTTGTAAGTCAAAAAAGTGTTACACAGATTCTAAACTTAAAAAAAAGCTTCAAAAAGCTTTAAAAGGCATTTTAAATCCTGAATTTATTGATATTTTTGAAAGGGAAATTGCAAACTATAAATAACTATCCCAAAAGGGCATATAATTAAAATTACATTCTTCCAAAATTTCTTAAAAAGAGTAACATTCAGATTAAATGACTATCAGCGATAAAATCAGAGTTTATGAACTTTCCAGAGATCTAAAACTGGAAAATAAAGATATATTGGACGCTGCTCAAAAACTTTCAATATCAGTCAAAAGTCACAGCAGTTCAATAAGTTTAGAAGATGCGAAAAAAATTAAAAATCTTATAAATAACAAAAATTCAAGTAAAAAAATTCTTTCTGTAAGTAAATCTGAAATTAAAGCAAAAAATGAAAACCCAAAAAATAATAAAAATTTTTCTAATCCCTCTCATCCAGAAAAGTTGTCAAAAGAAGGTTTAAATAAAAAACCCCTTTTAATAAAGCCTACTAATAAAGTAGAGAATTCATTAGTAAGCTCAAATAAAAAAAATCTAAATAATATTAAAAATCCAAATCCCCCTACTATTGTCTCTAACCTCAAATCTCAAGCGCTTTCAAAAACTCAAAATAAAACTAATACTTCAGTAATAACAACTCCCAATCTAAAAGACAAAAAAGATCCAAGTGCTCTACAAGACAAAAAGCCTTTAAAAAACTCTTCAGGATCTCCCGCAAAAACTACTGCAAGACCGCCTATTCAACTAATTGAAAAACCAAAAAATTTGGCAAATTCCAATAGGAATATAAACGCAAACAAAATAAATAACTCAGTTAATCAAAGGGCTCAATCATTAAATAGAGCTGATAATAATAAATTAAGTAGAGCTGATAATAATAATTTTCCTAAAAAGAACTTAAATAGTCCTAACGTAAAAAGTACTCCTGAACTAGTAGGTGCCCCGATTAGAAGGGAAGATCCTAAAATTAATACAAACAGGCCAAACTCTAATAGCAGGCAACCCTCATCTAATACACAAATTTCTGCAAATAGGCCAGGGGGGCAGAATAGGCAGGGTGTTCCAAATAGAGAGGGCGGTGGCCCCTATAGACAGGGATCTCCTAATAGGCCAGGAACTCCTTATAGACAAGGTGCTTCTGGGATTAGAAAGCCAGTAGCACCCAATGAACTGATGCAGTTACAGAAAACCAATGCATCAAATAAAGAAAAACCTAATATTTCTAATGTAAACAAACAAAAAATCGAAGGGGCCAATCAGAAGGCAAAAGCACCTAATAGTCGTTTAAATACATCTCCTTCTCCTACGGCCAAGAAACCACCTCATAGATCATTTGCAAGCAACTCTAAGAAGCCTGGCAGAACAGATTGGGACGATAGTGCCAAGCTGGAAGCATTAAGAAATAAAAATCCACAGAAACAAAGACAAAAAGTTCATATTATTGGCGAAAATGATGATTCATTAACCTCTGAGACTAGCGGTTACTCAGGAGAAAAGGTTTCAATACTATCAGCAAGTTTGGCTCGTCCAAAAAAAGAAAAGTCTGAAGAGATCAAATCACAAAAACCCTCAAAACAATTCAAGAAAAAGAAAAAAGAGACTACTAGGCAAAGACAAAAGAGAAGAGCTATGGAATTAAGAGCTGCGAAAGATGCGAAACAAGTAAGACCTGAAATGATAATAATACCTGAAGATAATTTAACAGTACAAGAATTAGCCGATAAGCTTAGTCTTGAAAGTTCTGAAATAATCAAATCTCTTTTCTTTAAAGGTATTACGGCTACAGTGACTCAATCACTTGACTTAGCAACCATTGAAACAGTGGCTGAGGAATTTGGGGTCCCTGTTTTACAAGATGATGTTCAAGAGGCTGCAAAGAAAACAGTAGACATGATTGAAACCGATGATATTGAAAGTCTCATCAAAAGACCTCCAGTCATTACAGTTATGGGACATGTCGATCATGGTAAAACAAGTCTTTTAGATTCCATAAGAGAATCCAGAGTAGCCTCTGGAGAAGCAGGTGGAATAACTCAACATATCGGAGCTTATCAAGTTGAATTTGAGCACGAATCAAAAAAGAAAAAGCTAACTTTTCTTGATACTCCAGGTCATGAAGCATTTACGGCCATGCGTGCAAGAGGTACAAAAGTTACTGACGTAGCGGTACTTGTTGTAGCTGCTGATGATGGTTGCAGACCTCAAACACTTGAAGCTATTAGTCACGCAAGAGCAGCGAAAGTACCAATAGTTGTAGCTATAAATAAAATTGATAAAGAAGGTGCTTCTCCAGATAGAGTTAAACAGGAATTATCAGAAAAAGATCTAATTGCCGAAGATTGGGGTGGGGATGTAGTTATGGTGCCAGTCAGTGCAATCAAAAAACAAAATATTGATAAATTACTCGAAATGATCCTTTTGGTTTCTGAAGTTGAAGATCTCCAAGCAAACCCAGAAAGATTAGCTAAAGGGACAGTAATTGAAGCCCATTTAGATAAAGCCAAAGGTCCTGTTGCAACTTTATTAGTACAAAATGGCACATTAAAAGCTGGTGATGTTTTAGCAGCAGGTTCAGTCCTTGGGAAAATTAGAGCCATGGTCGACGAACATGGTAATAGAATTAAAGAGGCTGGGCCTTCATGTCCAGTGGAAGCTCTTGGATTTAGCGAAGTCCCAACAGCTGGTGATGAATTTGAAGTTTATCCTGATGAGAAATCTGCTAGAGCAATTGTTGGGGATAGAGCGACTGATGCAAGAGCAACAAAATTAGCCCAGCAAATGGCATCAAGAAGGGTAAGCTTATCGTCTTTATCTACTCAAGCAAATGATGGAGAACTTAAAGAACTAAATCTAATTCTAAAAGCAGATGTCCAGGGTAGTGTAGAAGCTATATTAGGTTCATTAGAACAATTACCAAAGAATGAGGTTCAAGTGAGAGTCCTACTCTCCGCACCTGGTGAAATAACTGAGACTGACATAGATCTTGCTGCTGCCTCTGGCTCAGTAATAATAGGCTTCAACACATCATTAGCCTCTGGAGCCAAAAGAGCGGCCGACGCAAATGATGTTGACATACGAGAGTATGAAGTCATTTATAAACTTCTAGAAGATATTCAATCTGCTATGGAAGGATTACTTGAACCTGATTTGGTTGAGGAATCTTTAGGTCAAGCTGAAGTAAGAGCAACATTTGCGGTTGGGAAAGGAGCAATTGCTGGATGCTACATACAAAGTGGAAAGCTTCAAAGAAATTGTTCTTTAAGAGTACTTAGATCCGATAAAGTAATATTTGAAGGTAATTTAGATTCTCTGAAAAGATCGAAAGATGATGTAAAAGAGGTTAATACTGGTTTCGAATGTGGAGTTGGATGTGATAAATTCTCAACTTGGAGTGAAGGAGATATCATTTCGGCATTCAAATTTGTAACAAAAAAAAGGACTCTAAATAAATAAAAACTTAATCTTCCTTATTTCTATCGAAGAAAAATAAGATAGGAAATAATGCACAAGCTCCTAGTTGTATTAAAAGATTATTTTGCTGTATTTCATTTCCTCCAGCAATTTTAGAAACCATTATTAGAAGACCTAAAAAAGCAGAACCAGAGAAGGCAATCCATAATATTCTCCTTAAACCTTTGAATGGAGCTTGAGTCTCCTTTAGTAACTTTTTTTTTAATTCAGGGTCAATTTTTGACATTAATTCTTTAAAATATAAAGTTAAGTCTATATGAAAAAACTAAAATTTAATATCGCCGACATAGTCGGTGGAACAGAAACTGTTTCGTAAACATTAGGTAATTTGTTCAATTCAAATTATCGGTATTTATCTAAAATAAGACAAACTTTTATATGTGGAAAATTAATTTCAAATTGATTTTAAAATTATTTATATTTTTTCCATTAATTTTCTACTTTGGTAAAAGAAGTTACTTAGCTTATGATGAGGGATTTTATGCTTTACAGGCCAGATGGATATTGGAAAAAGGAAATTGGACAATTCCATTATGGTGGGGAGATTTTAATTTAGATAGAACAATAGGTATACAATTTCTAATTGCCAAATCACAAGAAATATTTGGGGAAAATTTATTCGCAGCCTATTTACCAACAACTATTTCATCAATAGTGATGTTAATAATAACCTATAAATTACATGAAGAATTAATAGGTAAAAAGTTTGCAATCGCATCACCACTTATTCTTTCAACAACTTTTTTGTGGTTTGATTATTCTCACTTAGCTACTCAAGATTTAATATACAGTTGTTTAGTGACTATTGGAATATTTTCCATTGTAAAAACAAACAGTAAAAAAGAATTAGTTTACATATCTCTTTTTGGAATTTGGATAGGTTTAGCTTTTATGATGAAGACTTTTCTAGTAGCGGTACCAATTACATCATTATTACCCTATCTGATTAAAAAAAAATATATTTTTACTTCAAAATATTTTTGGCTTGGATTAATAATTGGTTTTACTCCATTCATTGTATGGTCAACATCTATAAATACATTTCTTGATAAAAATATTATTTTTCACCTTTTAGATAAATTTAATAATTTATCTAAAGAAAATACTTTTACAAATCCTTTTTACTATTATTTGTGGAACATACCAGTAACTTTTCTTCCATGGAGCATATTTTCCATTATTGGATTAGTTCATGGTTTAAAAAGCAAAAATTCACAAGGTTTTATTTTATTTTACTTCCCCTTAATTCTAATAATTTTGATAAGTAGTTTTTCTACAAAAACGCCATACTATCCTTTACAAATCTCTTCTTTACTATCCTTAAATGCATTTATAGGTATCAAGTATTTAATAGAAGAAAAAAGATTTAAATTTCTATTTATTTTTATATCGTCAAGAGTAATTCCATTATTTGTAGTAACGATAGTTTTTATATATTTCCTCTTTTTCAAAGCTACGATAAATTTTAATCTCAGAGAAAATACATTTTTAATAAGTGGATTAATACTATTCGCATTGGCTTGGAGTTTTATCAAAAAAAGTCAAAACCCCTCAAAAATGATTTCTATATTAATTATTGGACCCTATTTAATGACATCCTGTTTTTTGCAATCAGGTCTTTTTACAGACCGATCAAGAGAAATAAGAGAAACTATGGAGATTATCTCTTCTTTGAAAACAATCAATAATCGAATAATTAAAGTTGATAAAAGCAGCATTATAAATGCTTCAACACACTCAAAAATTATTAGAATTGCTCTCTTAACGCCTAATTTAGGCGAAGGGATCGATAACATCAAAAGTTTAAAATCCTCAGACCTTGCTTGGTCTATCTTTCCAAAAGAAGATCAAAAAAAAGATACCTCCATTAAGATTATTTATGAAAATGAAGTTATATTTCCTTGGAAATTAATCAAAAAAATCTAATAGGTTAATATTAATCATGGTTAAAGTTTCAAAAAATGAAATCAGTAAAAACTTGGAATTTAACGAACAATAAACTCCACCAATTATTTAAAGATGATAAAGAATTTATTTCACTTAAAGTAAGAGGTAATACTTGGGAACCAATTACAAGATGGCTTAGATTAGATTCCAGAATATTTAGGGGAACAACAAATACAGCAAGAATTACGTTATGTGATATTGAATCATTAGCAGAAATCTATAATTACAGATCTATCAGATGGAAAGCAAAAAAATTAACTCCAATACAAACCAAATTAGTTCCCCATTCTATAAAAAATACTTTGCGAAAGTTACCAATAATTAAGAACCTTGCATTTGAAATAGAAATCACATTTTATAAATATTATGAAACTTTAAATGATCATATGATTTCAATACTTATCCCTGCAAGAAATGAAGAAGGTAATAGAGAACTTTTAATCAAAGCCTTAAATAAATTTAAAAAAATACCAAATAAAATCGAAATAATATTTGTAGAGGGAAATAGTAAAGATAATACTTTTCAAATGTTGGAAGATCTTACTAAAGACTTCTCAAAAAACTTTAAAATGTCTCTTTTAAAACAAACTTCGAAGGGAAAGAAAAACGCAGTTGTTGAAGGATTTAATATATCAACTGGGGATACTCTAGCAATTATTGATTCTGACTTAACCGTAGATATTGACGATAGTATTAGTGCCATAATGGAATCCACAAAAAATGAAAATATACTAATAAATTGCTCTAGGACAACTTTCCCAATGGAAAAAGATGCCATGAGATGGGCGAATTATATTGGCAATAGATGTTTTGCAATATTTTTATCAATTTTAATTAACAAGCCTATATCTGATTCGCTTTGTGGAACAAAAGTTTTCTCAAGGAAGTTTTTTAATTTGATGAAAAAAAATGGTAGTTGGGAATCAAAGTCAGATCCTTTTGGCGATTTTACAATAATCTTTGAAGCGGCCAATAATAATATTAAAATCTTAAATTACCCTGTCAGATATTATGCAAGGCGGTCTGGAGCACCAAATATATCACGATGGATAGATGGTATTAAACTTCTAAATGTTTGTTGGAAATATATGATTTCAGACATCTAACTGAAAATAGAGTTAAATTTTTTCAGGATTAAATTTAAAAAAATCACCGAAAGGGTAATAAAATAGTTAGATTCTTAACATGAGATCATTTAAATCTCTTTTATGGAGTTTAACTTTCCTTCAAAAAATTTAGCTAAAGAGACCAATAGAGAATCTTTTAGAAAAGTTCTCATTGTTAGACTTCCATGCAACCCGATATTTCCAATAGGGCCTATTTACTTAGCGGATCATATTCATAAGTGTTTTCCTGAGATTGATCAACAATTCATAGATTTAGCAATAGTACCGCTAAACAACGTATCTAAATATCTAAAAAGAAAAATTGACCAATTCAGACCCCATATAATTGTTTATTCTTGGAGGGACATACAAATATACGCACCAGTTGACGGAAGAAGTGGCAATCCTTTGCAAAACTCATTTGAAGTTTTTTATTCGAATAATATCTTAAAAAAAATTAGAGGTGCTTGGGGAGGTCTAAAGTTAATAACATCACATTATGAAGAAATAAATAGAAATACATCCTTAGTGAAGATGGGTCTCAATAGAGCTCAAAAATACAACAAATCTGTAAAAGTGATTTTAGGAGGAGGAGCTGTAAGCGTTTTCTACGAACAGCTAGGTAAATTATTACCCAAAGGTACAATAATTTCTGTTGGAGAAGGTGAGAACCTTATCGAAAAAGTTCTTAAGGGTGATTCTATTATCGAAGAAAGATGTTATCTTGCTGGGCAAAAACCTAGAAATAAATTAATACATGAACAGCCGTCAGGAACAATTAAAACAGCTTGCAACTACAAATATATTAAATCTATTTGGGCTGAGTTTGATTGGTACATAGAAGGTGGTGATTATTATGTAGGAGTTCAAACAAAAAGAGGTTGTCCACATAATTGTTGTTTTTGCGTTTATGGAGTTGTAGAGGGTAAAAAAGTTCGAGTTAATCCCGTAAATGAAATTATTGAAGAAATGAAGCAACTTTATGAGATGGGCGTTAGAGGTTTTTGGTTTACTGATGCTCAATTCATTCCAACAAAGAAACATATTCAAGATGCAAAATTACTTCTTCAAGCTATAAAAGATCAGGGTTGGACCGATCTTAAGTGGGCGGCATATATTAGGGCCGATAATATTGATCGTGAATTAGCTCAATTAATGGTTGAGACAGGAATGAGTTATTTTGAGATAGGGATTACATCAGGATCTCAGGAACTTGTTAGAAAAATGCAACTCGCATATAACCTTAAAACTGTACTTGAAAATTGTAGAATGCTTGTTGAGGCAGGTTTTAGAAATCATGTCTCAGTGAATTACTCATTTAATGTTTTTGATGAAACCCCTAATACAATTAAACAAACAGTTGCTTATCATAGAGAGCTAGAAAATATATTTGGGAAAGGTTTAGTAGATCCAGCTATATTTTTTATAGGTTTACAACCACATACACTTTTAGAAAAGTACGCTCTTGAAAATAATATATTAAAACCTAGTTATAATCCAATGAGTATGATGCCTTGGACAGCACGTAAACTTTTATGGAACCCTGGTCCTCTTGGTAAAAAACTGGGAGAGGTATGTTTAGAAGCTTTTGATAATAAAGATGACGAATTTGGAAAAACAGTTATTAATATTTTGGAAAGAAATTATGGTAAATCATCCTTAGATGATTCCCTAAAAGTTCGTAAATTATCAGAAAGAAAGCTTACTGCAGCAAAAGTTTAAAAGTATTTAAAATTAATTCATTCGTAAGAAGATAATTAATCTTCTTTTTCAATTGAACTTGATATCCCTTTTGATTTCAAAGATTCTGAATAAAATTCAGCCGGCTCAAGATCACATACAATAACTAAACCAACACCAGTATTATGAGCTTCAAGCATAATGGAAATAGCATCTTGTTCGCTTAATTGTGGGACTACTTCTCTAAGTGCATTAGTAACATACTCCATTGAATTAACTGGATCATTGTGAAGTAAAACTTTGTATTTTGGTGATTTGTTTTTTAACGGGGCTGTTTTTTTCTCCAACACTGCTGCGTTATTATTTTCCCCTTTTTCAAACTTTATATTTGACATTACTTTTTGATTGTAATTACAAGAAAATCTATTGATCATTATATATTAATTATTCGTTCCATTGCATTATTAACATTCATTCTTGAATTGAAAGCAGATAATCGAAAATAGCCCTCACCCGCCAATCCAAATCCACTTCCTGGTGTACCTACGACATCAGCTTTTTCAAGTAAATAATCAAAAAAGTCCCAAGAAGTCATTCTATCTGGTACTTTTATCCAAACATATGGTGCATTATCACCTCCATAAACTTTAAAACCTGCACTTCTGAGCTTATTTTGCATAATTTCTGCATTTTTCATATAAAAGTCAATTAGAGAATTAACCTCTTTTTTACCTTGAGAAGAATATACCGCCTCAGCTCCTCTTTGTACGATATAGCTTACTCCATTAAATTTAGTACATTGACGCCTATTCCATAATGACCATAAATCAATTTTATCCCCTTTTGAATTTTGTCCTGATAGATTTTTTGGTATTACTGTATAAGCGCATCTAACTCCAGTAAATCCTGCATTTTTTGAGAAAGATCTAAATTCGATAGCACAATTTTTTGCCCCCTCAATCTCATATATTGAATGAGGAATATTTTTGTCTTGAATAAAAGCTTCATAAGCTGCATCGAAAAGAATCAAAGACTTGTTTTCGATAGCATAATCAACCCATTTTTTCAATTCTTGTTTAGTAATTGTTGCCCCAGTTGGATTATTTGGAAAACAAAGATAAACAATATCAACTTTCTTTTTTGGGATTTCAGGTTGAAAATTATTTTCTTCATTAATCGCTAAATATACTAATCCTTGATAAGTACCATTTTGAAGTGTTTCTCCTGTTCTCCCAGTCATCACATTAGTATCGACATAGACAGGATAAACTGGGTCAGTTACGGCAATTAAATTATCATCCCCAAGAATATCTAAAATATTGCTACTATCGCATTTTGAACCATCAGAAACAAATATTTCTTCCGATGAGATTTGACACCCTCTTGAAATAAAATCATTTACAGAAATTTTTTCCCTAAGCCATCCATATCCTTGCTCCGGGCCGTAACCTTTAAATCCGTTATTTGTTCCCATTTCATTTAATGCTTCGCCCATAGCTTTCACACAAGCTTTAGGTAGCGGCTCCGTTACATCGCCTATTCCAAGCTTAATGACTTTCGAACTGCTATTAGCTTGAGTATAATTATTAACTCTTTTTGAAATTTCAGGAAATAAATATCCTGCTTTGAGTTTTAAATAATTTTCGTTGACTTTAACCACTTTAAAAAAATTTCTACACTTGACCTATACAAGAATAATGGACAATGTACTTAAGCGGGAATTAGATGTTAATATGAAGGTGGTTATGATTTAATTAAAGAAATAATCATAGCTATTAATCAATTTCAAATCGTTTGAAAGTCGTCTAAAACTAAAAAACTTAGCAAGTCAAACTGCTACTAATTATTTTAAAAATCTAATAAATTAAGCTTTCAAGAAATTGCTAGCGAATAATTAAGTATATAATTATTTACTTTTTATCGATTTTCAAAAAATTCAAAACATACTTTAAAACATTTTATGTCTCAGCAAATTGTAATAGCTGAGCAGGCGCGTATTGCAGCACTACTCACAGATGATCAAGTTGATGAATTAATCGTCGCACAAGGTCAATATCAAATCGGGGATATTTTTTTAGGAACTGTTGAAAATGTCCTTCCAGGTATTGACGCTGCCTTTATAGATATTGGAGAAAGTGAAAAAAATGGCTTTATTCATGTATCAGATCTAGGTCCATTAAGATTAAAAAAAGGTGTTGTAGGAATTACTGAACTTCTTGAACCAAAACAAAAAGTTCTCGTGCAAGTAATGAAAGAACCTACAGGAAATAAAGGACCTAGACTTACAGGTAATATCTCATTACCTGGTAAATATCTGATATTGCAACCATATGGACAAGGAGTCAATATTTCTAGGAAGATAAATACTGAGACTGAAAGAAGTCGTTTAAGAGCTCTTGGAGTTTTAATTAAACCGCCAAGCACAGGATTATTATTTCGAACTGAAGCCGAACAAATCAAAGAAGAATTACTTATTGAAGATTTAGAAAATTTAATTCAACAATGGGATCAAGTATTAAAAAATTCAGAGAGTACTCATCCACCAAATTTAATAAGTAGAGATGAAGATTTTTCATTAAAAATTTTAAGAGATTGCATCAAATCATCCACTAATAAAATTGTAATTGATAATAATATCGCTCTCGAAAAAGCAAAAGACTTTTTAGTTAATAATGACTCTAAAGTGGAACTTGTTTTTCACAATAATGAAATAAATGAACATATTTTAGAAAAATACCAAATTAATAAAACTATTCAAAAGGCGCTTCAGCCAAGAGTAGATCTACCTTCAGGAGGATACATAATTATTGAACCTACTGAAGCATTAACAGTAATTGACGTTAATTCTGGATCTTTCACAAGATCAGCTAATTCAAGACAAACTGTTTTATGGACGAATTGTGAAGCAGCTATAGAAATTTCTAGGCAAATGAAATTAAGAAATATTGGGGGAGTTTTAGTTATAGATTTTATAGATATGGAATCTCGAAGAGATCAATTTCAGTTACTTGAACATTTTACTTTAGCCATTAAAGATGATTCAGCAAGGCCACAGATAGCTCAATTAACTGAGTTAGGTTTAGTTGAATTAACAAGAAAAAGACAAGGTCAAAATATATATGAATTATTTGGTACTAAATGTAGCAACTGCAATGGATTAGGGCATATAGAAAATTTACCAAATTATAAAAATAATTCTTTAAAAACTAATCAAAATGCAAAAAAATCCAGTAAAATAAATGACACCAAAATCCCAGACTTAACTCCCATTCAATTAATTGAAAATCAAGAAACGATCACTAGGGAAGAGTTTACTAAAACTAGAAATACCAATAAAGACGATGATAATTCCAATAAAAGGAGAAATGATAATGAAGTATCTAATTCAAATAATCGTAGAGAAAAGAAAGTAATCACGGTTGAGCTCAGTAATGATGAAAAAATTGTTTATAGCCAATTGGGCATTAATCCATTAATTAAATTAGGAAAAGAATATCTAAGTAGTAATCACTTAGTACGTTTGGAAGATGCTAAGAACAAAGAAAAAACTGCTTCTGAGCAAAATGTAAAAACAAATAATAAAGTTTCAAGCAAGAAATCAAATAAAATAACCTCAACTTTTGATTCAAAAGAAGAGGTTGAAGCAGATTACCCTAAAGAAGTGAATCCCGACAAAAAATTGCCAAAAGTAACAAATGAGAACGAGGAAATAGAAACTAAAGATGAAATTGATAATTCAAGAAGAAAAAGAAGAAGATCATCTGCAAATATTGAATAAAGCTTCTGAGATAGGTATTGACGAAGTAGGTCGTGGTTCGGTTTTCGGACCTGTATTTTCTGCTGCTGTAGTTCTTTCTAAGAAAAGTGGATTAACTCTCAATAAATTAGGGGTTAATGATAGTAAAAAATTAACTCCAAAAAAAAGAAAAGATGTTTTTCCTAAAATTATTGCATTATCATCAGATTACGGTTTAGGGCAGTCTTCAGTAAGAGAAATAGATTTGTTGGGGATAAGGCATGCAACTGAACTTTCAATGATTAGAGCAGTTAAAAAGTTAAAACATATTCCATCTGAACTATTAATTGACGGCCCATTACCATTAAGACTTTGGGAGGGTAATCAAAGAAATATTATTTCAGGTGATTCTAAATTTATTTCAATAGCTACTGCAAGCATAATTGCTAAAGTAATGCGTGACTCTTTGATGGAAAGATTAGAAAGCAAATATCCTGGATATTTCATATTTAAAAATAAGGGATATGGTACCAAACAACATTTTTCAAGTCTTAAAGAAAATGGACTAACTAATCTCCATAGAAAAAGTTTCTTGAATAAGTTAAATCTGATTTAATTCACACCAATTTACAAAATCTTTTATTAATTGTTGTTGAACTCTAGATTTTATTCCTAATAAAATTCCATTCAATACTGAATGACCTGTAGATTCTAAAATTTTCTTTGGCAAAAGTTTCAAAAGAGGCGGTTGACTTACTGAAACTCCGAGTAAGGCTTCACCTTCTAACCCAAAATCTGTTGCCTCCAAATTTGCTTTCAAAATTAAATTAAAGTCTTCAACCATGCCTAAACCATCTAATGTACTATCAAGTGCACTCATTTTTAAAACACCCTCATTATTCTCAACTGCAATTGATACAACAGGTTTAACATCTAATTGAAAAACCTTGAAACTTGTTACAGTATACTTATACATTCCTTCCCCTTCAGGTTCTAATTTATTTGGGTCTAGCATCGCTCCAACAACTCTTTCTTCCTCCAAAAGATATTTAGAAAGATATTCTTTATTCCTCGTAACAGAAAGTTTAAGTTTCTGTTTTGCATCAAAAGCTAAAAGCATTTTCTATATACCTCCAATGCTTATTTGATCTCTTTTTTTATTACAATTTACCATGAGCAAACAAGTTGCATATTTAGGCCCTAAAGGGACATACGCTGAAAAAGCAGCTCATATTTTATCAAAGCTTGCTAATTTTAAGTCACCTTTATTTGTACCATGTAACGGGCTGTATTCGGTTATTAAATCAATAGCCTACAACAATTGTGATGCAGCAATAGTGCCCATTGAGAATTCTGTTGAAGGAGGAGTAACAACGACTTTAGACGCGCTTTGGAAATTTTCTGATATTAATATTAATAAAGCAATTGTTTTGCCAATAAAACATGCATTAATTAGTGATGGCAAGATTTCAGAGATATCTGAGGTATTATCTCATCCACAAGCTTTAGCTCAATGCTCAGAATGGCTATCTGAGAACCTTCCAGAAGCTATTACTTTATCAACAAAATCAACTTCAGAAGCTGTGAATATGGTAAAAGGAAGCTCATTTAGAGCCGCTATTGGTTCGAAATCTCTTATTGAAATAGAAGGACTTCAAGAATTAGCATTTCCTATTAATGATGTCCCGGGTAATTGTACAAGATTTGTATTGTTGAGTAAAGAATACATTGTAGATAAAGCCAATATTGCAAGTTTTGCCTTCTCATTACTCTCAAATAATCCTGGTGCTTTACTAGAAGCTTTAAATTATATTGCAGAATTTGGATTCAATATGAGTAAAATAGAATCTAGACCTTCAAAGAGAGAACTAGGAGAATATATTATCTATGTTGATGTTGAAATAAATACTAAAACTAATATTGAAGCATTTAATAAATTAAAGAAAAAAATACAACCCTTATGTAAACATTTGATCGACTTTGGATGTTATTTATCAGAAGAGGTTTATTTGGACTAATTAACCTCTACATTTGTAAACTCCAAATTCCATTAAACCTTTTTTAAAGGCCCAATCCATTAAAAGTATTGTAGGTATCTCTCTAATAGACTTTATAATCGCTCCGGGACCAAGGGACAAAATTGCATTAGGTCTTCTCATTCCTTCAAATATTGAATCAAACCAAGAGGGATTTGTAAAAGAATTCCAATTAGAGGATATAACTTGACCTGAACTATTTTTGTTATTTATAAGAATACTACTGAAGTCATTGATACTTATAAATTTAGGATGTACCCACTGTTCAAGTAATTGTTTTAAGATTATTTTTTCAAGCATGGATGGTGGTTGTTTTTGTAAATCTCTTGAATTCCAATCAGCCAATGCTAAATATCCTCCAGGTCTTAAAGTTCTTAACATTTGATCTGCAAATTTAGTTTTATTATTCATATGGGCTCCTGCCTCAACACTCCAAACACCATCAAATATTCCCTCTTCAAATTTCAAATCCAAAGCATCCATAACTTTGAAGTTGCATTTACATTCATAAGGCGTAAGTTCTTTTGCTCTTTTTACTTGAGCTGGACTAATAGTTATTCCAGTGACATTAAATCCATAATAATTCGCGAGAATTCTAGAACTTCCACCTATTCCGCAACCGACATCTAAAACCCTAGAACCTCTAGGTAATTTATCTAAACCACTCCAACTTACTAACTCATGCACAAATTGAACTTTAGCCTCTCTAAAACCTATATTTTTATTTAGAGGATAATAACCTAGATGTATATGCTCTCCCCACAATCTTTCTAGTAATTTATCTTGAGTCCAGGAATCATATGCATTAGCTACAGTTCTCGAAGAAATGTATTTTCTATTATTAAATCTCCAAAGTATTAAAGAAAAAAATAATAGAGTTAAAAATATAACGAGGGAAGATATTAAAAAAATAGACATTTAGTTTTCTTTGATATCAGGAAAACTTTCTTTTAAAGCTGTTCTAGCTGCTAATTGTTTTCTAGTATGATCTAACATTTCAAACTCTCTTTGCAAACGAGTATGTGTATTCCTTTCCTCTAAAAGTTTTTGCTGCTCTTCAGCTACTGGCCCTCCAAGATGAGCACCGATCCAAAAAGAAAGTTCCATAGGGTTCTCAGGTAACTTATCAGGAAGAACTTTCTGAGAATTAGTTAATTTACTAGTTAATTTAACTACATCATTTAAGGCTTCAGTGACTGAATCTCTTAAAAGATCTAAACTTTGAAAACTATCAATATTTTCGTCAGTTATCCAACTTACCATTGCTGAACAATAAGGTGTAGAACGTACAATTTCAAGAACTTGAAATCTTTGCTGTCCCAAAGTGATTATATTACTTCTACCATCTTCGGCCGTTTGATGTTTAATTATCTGAGCACAACAGCCAACGTTAGCCATACTCTTTTTATTGGGATCCCATTTAATTACTCCAAACATTGAATCAGATTCAAGTACAGATTTAAGCATAATTCTGTATCTCGACTCAAAGATATGCAGTGGTAAGACTTCTTGTGGGAAAAGAACAACTTCTGGGAGAGGGAACAATGGTAATTCCCTTACTGAAAGCTCTCCCATTTAAACCTCAAATGTTTCTTGTATTTTAGTGAATTAAAGTTCTATTCGGGATTTCTTATAATTTAACTTCTATGTCTACACCACTAGGAAGATCTAATTTCATTAAAGCATCTATAGTTTTAGCTGAAGGACTATAAATATCAATTATTCTTCTATGAGTTCTGGTCTCAAAATGCTCTCTAGAGTCTTTATCTACATGAGGCGATCTTAAAACGCAATAAATTTTTCTTTTAGTTGGTAATGGAATTGGTCCAATAGCTGAAGCAGCGGTTGTATCTGCCGTTTGAATTATTTTGTCACAAGACAAATCAAGCATTCTTCTATCGAAGGCTTTTAATCTGATACGTATTTTTTGTTGAGTAAGTGAAGCTGTCATAAGTTTAAATTAATCTCTTTATGAAGGGGTTATTGATAATCAATAACCCATATATCTGTATTTAACTATTTTAGATTATCAAAGGTTAACTTTATAAAATTAAAGAAAATTATTCAATAATTTTAGAAACAACACCAGCTCCAATAGTACGACCACCTTCACGAATAGCAAAGCGCATACCTTGTTCAATCGCAACTGGACAAATTAATTCTCCAGTCATTTTTATCCTGTCACCTGGCATTACCATCTCAACATTTGCTCCATCATCAGCAGTGAATGCAGTGATTTGTCCAGTTACATCTGTTGTTCTTATATAAAATTGTGGTCTGTAACCAGCAAAGAAAGGTGTATGTCTACCACCCTCTTCTTTCTTAAGGACATAAACTTCTCCTTCAAATTTTGTATGAGGAGTAATCGAACCTTTTTTAACAAGAACCATACCTCTTTCAATATCTTCTTTCTGAACACCACGTAAAAGCAGTCCAACATTATCTCCAGCCATACCTTCATCAAGAAGTTTACGGAACATTTCAACGCCCGTGACAGTAGTCAATCTTGTATCTCTTATTCCAACTATTTCGACTTCTTCCCCTACTTTGACTTTTCCTCTCTCTATTCTTCCAGTGGCAACTGTTCCTCTACCTGTGATAGAAAATACATCTTCAACTGCCATCAAAAATGGCTTGTCGATTTCTCTCTCAGGTTCAGGAATACTAGCATCAACGGCAGTCATTAATTCTTCAATTTTAGATTCCCAAGTAGAATCTCCTTCTAAAGCTTTTAGACCTGAAACTTGAACGATGGGTATATCATCACCAGGGAAATCATAACTATCAAGAAGTTCTCTGATTTCCATTTCAACAAGTTCAATGATTTCTTCATCATCTACCATGTCACATTTATTCAAGGCAACAACCAAAGCAGGAACTCCAACTTGTTTTGCTAAAAGAATGTGTTCTTTTGTTTGAGCCATAGGACCATCTGTTGCCGCACAAACTAAAATTGCACCATCCATTTGAGCTGCACCAGTGATCATGTTTTTCACATAATCAGCGTGACCTGGACAGTCAACGTGAGCATAATGTCTGTCGGCTGTTTCGTATTCAACGTGTGCGGTATTAATTGTAATACCACGCTCTCTTTCTTCTGGAGCACCATCGATGTCTCCATAGTCTTGAGCTTGTGCTTGACCTTTTTTAGCTAAAACATTAGTAATAGCAGCAGTCAGGGTTGTTTTTCCATGATCAACGTGGCCAATAGTACCTATGTTGACATGTGGTTTGTTCCTTTCGAACTTCTCGCGAGCCATTTGAATTAAAGAATCGAGGGTTAAAGAGTGTTTAGTTTAGAGATCAGGAGTTGCCCTGATTCTTGGAAATGATAGCTTCAGCAACGTTACGAGGAACTTCCTCATAATTTGCGAACTCCATTGAAAATATGCCCCGACCTTGAGTCATTGATCGGAGTTGAGTGGCATAACCGAACATTTCGGCTAAAGGCACTTTGGCCTGTACTTTAGACAATCCATCATCGACAGATTGTCCTTCGACTTGACCTCTCCTTGAAGAGAGATCACCAATTACAGATCCAAGAAAATCATCAGGACTTTCGACCTCGACTTTCATCATAGGCTCTAAGAGGACAGGATTGCATTTTTTAACCCCATCTTTAAAAGCCATTGAACCTGCAATTTTGAAGGCCATTTCAGATGAGTCTACATCGTGGAACGAACCATCGACTAGTGTTACTTTTACATCAATCAGCGGATAACCGGCAAGAACCCCTGATTCACAGGTTTCTTTCATTCCATTTGAGGCTGGTCCAATATATTCTTTTGGCACAGTTCCACCCACGATTTTGTTAACAAATTCAAACCCTTTGCCGACTTCGGCAGGTTCCATTTCAATAACTACGTGTCCATATTGTCCTTTACCTCCTGTTTGTCTTGCATATTTACCTTCACCCTTGGAACTTGATCTAATTGTTTCTCTATAAGAAACCTGAGGGGCGCCTATATTTGCCTCAACTTTAAACTCTCTCAACATTCTGTCTACAAGAATTTCAAGATGTAGTTCCCCCATTCCGGCTATTACAGTCTGATTAGTCTCTTGATCTGTACTTACCCTAAAGGTTGGATCTTCTTCAGACAAGGCTTGTAAGGCCTTAGAAAGTTTCTCCATATCTCCTTTAGTTTTTGGTTCTACAGCAACTGAGATAACAGGTTCGGGGATAAATAAAGTTTCTAGAACTATTGGGTCATCGGTATTACACAAGGTATCACCTGTTGTTGTATTCTTCAATCCCAATACAGCACCTAAATCTCCCGCTCTTAATTCATCAACTTCTTCTCTTTCATCTGCTTTTAAGATAACTAACCTTGAAATTCTCTCTTTAGCATCCTTAGTTGAATTCATAACATAACTTCCTTTAGAAAGCACTCCAGAATACATTCTTACAAAAGTTAGTTTTCCATAAGGATCAGACATAACTTTGAAAGCAAGTGCACTGAAAGGAGCATTATCATCCGAAGGTCTAACATCTTCTTTACCATTTGGTAAAACACCTTGAATTGGTTTTACATCAATTGGGGCTGGTAAATAATCAACTACTGCATCAAGAACTAATTGAACTCCTTTATTTTTAAAGGCTGATCCGCATAAAACAGGAACTAAACCATGTTTGAGAACTCCTTCTCTAATCCCTTTTTTTAGTTGATCTTCAGTTAATTCTCCCTTATCCAAAAATATTTCAATTAATTCTTCATCATTTTCTGCGACACTTTCCATTAATTTACTTCTCCATTCCAATGCCTCATCTTTCATGTCATCTGGTATTGGAGCTTCTTCAATATCAGTTCCTAAATCATTTTTGTATAAATAGGCCTTGTTACTTACTAAATCAATAATTCCTGAAAGATCACCTTCAGCTCCTATTGGAAGTTGAATAGGAAAAGCATTTGCTTTGAGACGATCTTTAATTTGTTGATTAACTTTTAAGAAGTCTGCACCTGTTCTGTCCATCTTATTGACGAAAACCATCCTTGGGACAGAATATCTATCAGCTTGTCTCCAAACAGTCTCTGACTGTGGTTGAACCCCTCCTACCGCACAAAACACAGCTATAACCCCATCTAAGACTCTCATTGATCTTTCAACTTCGATAGTGAAGTCAACGTGGCCTGGAGTATCAATAATATTAATTCTATGATCTTGCCAACTTGTAGAAATAGCAGCAGCTGTGATAGTAATTCCTCTCTCTCTTTCTTGGGCCATCCAATCTGTTACTGCAGCACCATCATGTACCTCTCCGATTTTGTGAACAACCCCTGAATAAAAAAGTATTCTTTCAGTAGTAGTTGTTTTACCAGCATCAATATGAGCGGCTATACCTATATTCCTTACTCGTTCAAGGGGAAAGTCGCGTGCCAATGTTAAAACTCCAAATAGAATGAATTGCTAAATAGCTACAGTTTATTTATTCAAATAAACTTTTGTTTAATAATAAACTAAATAAGGACCATTTTGGGTCGAAATTAGTATCTGTAGTGAGCAAAAGCCTTATTAGCTTCTGCCATTTTATGAGTATCTTCTCTCTTCTTAACTGCACTACCAGTTTCATTAGCTGCATCCATTAATTCACCTGCTAATTTTTGTGACATACTCTTTCCATTTCTTCCTCTTGAAAAAGTAACAAGCCATCTTAGTGCCATAGCAGTTCCTCTCTCTTGACGAACTTCCATAGGAACTTGATAAGTAGCACCTCCAACTCTTCTAGCTCTCACCTCTACTAAAGGGGTTGCATTTTTTACAGCTGTTTCAAATAACTCGACAGCATTTCCACCTGTTCTCTCACTGATTAAAGAGAATGCATCAGATAATATTTTTTGTGCAGTAGATTTTTTACCATGTTTCATCAATCTAGAAATCATCATTGAGGCAAGACGACTATTAAATTGAGGGTCTGGTAAAACCGGTCTTTTTACTGCTGCATTACGACGTGACATTTTAGAAAAGAATTGAAGTTAAAAAATTAATCATTTTTAGGAGCTTTTGCACCATATTTAGACCTGGATTGACGTCTATCTTTGACTCCTGCAGTATCTAAAGTTCCTCTTATTATATGGTATCTTACCCCCGGCAGATCTTTAACTCTTCCTCCCCTGAGTAGGACTACAGAGTGTTCCTGTAAATTATGTCCGATTCCTGGAATATATGCGGTAACTTCAAAACCAGAAGTTAGTCTAACTCTTGCAACTTTTCTTAAGGCAGAATTAGGTTTCTTAGGAGTAGATGTATAAACTCTTGTACATACTCCTCTTCTCTCTGGACAAGATTTAAGTGCAGGAGATTTTGTTTTTCTTGTCAGACGTTTTCTTTCTGATCCAATTAATTGGGAAATGGTCGGCATCTATATTAATAGATAAAAATACATATCAAAACATCATAACCTTTTACGAGTCATATCTAAAGCATTTTTGATTTTTTTTGATTTATAAATAAAATTTTAATTTGTTTAGTAATTCTTCATTATTTTTGCTTTGTATTTTGAAATTCATTTTTATAATAGAAATAAATAAATTTTCTTATATAGTTAAATAATCTATGCGAGGGAGTATCAAAAGAAGCAACGAGCCATATCAAGATAGTTATTCTCCAAATGGAATTATTGGAGAGAAAGATGCTTGTGGTGTTGGTTTCATAGCAAATATTGATGGCAAAGAAAGTAATTGGATATTGAAGCAATCTTTAAAAGGTCTTAATTGTATGGAGCATAGAGGAGGATGCGGAGGAGATAGTGATTCTGGTGATGGGGCAGGAATTTTATGTTCTATTCCATGGGAATTTTTAGATAGAGAATTAAATTTAAATACTGAAAGCTACGAAAAACGAGGTTTAGGCATGATTTTTATGCCAAATAATGAATTAAAAGTTAAAGAATCAAAACTTATATGCGATGAAGAAGCTAAAGAATTAAATTTTAAAGAAACATTTTGGAGAAATGTACCTTCTAAAAATGAAACATTAGGAGTTTTAGCAAAAGCAAACGCACCATTTATAAACCAATGGATCGTCTGCTTAGAGAAAGATGATAGTAGAGATATTGAGATGCTCTTATTTCAACTAAGAAAAAGAATTGAAAAAAGGATAAGAGATAATACAAAAAATGCTATCGGTGAATGCGAATTTTATTTCGCATCACTTAGTTCTAAAACTGTTGTTTATAAAGGTATGGTTAGATCTGAAGTTTTATCAGAATTTTACGAAGACTTAAAGAAAGAAGATTTTAAAGTTTCTTTTTCTGTTTACCATCGAAGATTTAGCACAAATACCTTACCAAAATGGCCTCTTGCCCAGCCAATGAGATTTTTGGGTCACAATGGAGAAATTAATACCCTTTTGGGTAATATCAATTGGGCGAAAGCATCAGAAACACATATTGATGATTACTGGGGAGAGTTGTCTCGTGATATTAAGCCAATAGTAGATAAGAATAAAAGTGATTCATCAAATCTTGACGCAACACTAGAAATTAACATTCGTTCAGGCAAACCAATAACTGATTCCTTATTGAAACTTGTTCCAGAAGCATTTCGAGATCAACCAGAACTTGAAAGCAGAGAAGATATTAAGGCCTTTTATGAATATTCAGCTACTCTCCAAGAAGCTTGGGACGGCCCTGCTCTATTAGTATTTGCAGATGGAAACTATGTTGGAGCGACACTTGATAGGAATGGATTAAGACCTGCTAGATATTCAATTACCAATGATGGTTTTGTGATAATGGGTTCAGAGACAGGAGTAGTGGATATTGAAGAAAACAGAGTTATAGAAAAAGGACGTTTAGGGCCAGGCCAAATGCTCGCAGTAGATCTTTCTCAGAACAAAATTTTAAGAAATTGGGAAGTTAAAGCAGAAGCTGCCAAAAGAAAAAATTATAAAAAACTGATACAAAAAAGAACTATAAAACTCAAAAAAAATGAATGGTCCAATACTTGTAATTTAAAAGATTTTGAATTACTCCAACAGCAAACTGCTTTTGGTTTTTCCTCAGAAGACAATGACCTCATTCTTGATTCAATGGCTTCTCTTTCTAAGGAGCCAACATATTGTATGGGTGACGATATACCATTAGCAGTGCTCTCTTCTAAACCTCATATTTTATACGACTACTTCAAACAAAGATTTGCACAAGTTACTAATCCTCCCATAGATCCTTTAAGAGAAAAATTAGTAATGAGTTTAGAGATGCATTTAGGTGAAAGATGCTCTCCCTTCGAATCTAATGATAGTAAGCCTTTTATTCATTTAAAAAGTCCAATTATTAATGAACAAGAATTAATTTCATTAAAAGAATCAGAAATTAAATCAAAAACCATTTCAAGTTTATTTGATATTGAGGAAGGAATAAAAGGATTTGAAGCAAAGTTAGATGATATTTGTAAAGTAAGCGAGAAAGCAATAAAAGAAGGCTGCTCTTTAATAATCATTTCTGACAAAGGAGTCAGTTCCAAAGAAAGTTTTATTCCTCCTTTATTAGCTGTAGGTGCAATTCATCATTATCTTCTTAAAAAAGAAATAAGATTAAAAGCCTCGCTAATAATTGAAACTGGTCAATGTTGGAGCACGCATCACCTAGCATGTTTAATTGGTTATGGAGTTAGCGCAGTATGCCCTTGGTTAACACTTGAATCTGGAAGACATTGGTTACAACATCCAAAAACTCAAAAGCTTATTGCTACAAAGAAAATTAATCCACTATCAATCGATGACGTTCAGGAAAATATCAAAAAAGCTTTAGAAGATGGATTAAGAAAAATACTTTCAAAAATAGGGATTTCCCTTTTATCTAGTTATCATGGTGCTCAAATATTTGAAGCTGTAGGACTTGGCTCTGACTTAATTAAAATAGCTTTCGATGGAACAACAAGTCGAATTGCAGGGATCACACTAAAAGAACTTGCAAATGAATCACTCTTAATTCATACCAAAGCCTTTCCAGAAATAGATTTAAAAAAATTAGAGTTTCTAGGATTTGTTCAGTTTAGAAATAATGGCGAATATCACTCTAATAATCCTGAAATGTCAAAGGTTTTACATTCTGCCTTAAAGCAAGGACCAGGATACGATCATTTCGAGACTTATAAAACACTTATTCGAAATAGACCAGTCACTTCATTAAGAGATTTACTGTCAATTAACTCGACAAGAAAAAGTATCTCCATAGATGAGGTTGAAAGTGTTGAATCAATATGTAAAAGGTTTTGTACTGGAGGAATGAGTTTAGGAGCATTATCAAGAGAAGCTCATGAAGTATTGGCCGTTGCAATGAATAGAATTGGTGGGAAAAGTAATAGCGGGGAAGGAGGAGAAGATCCTGCTCGTTTTAATGTATTGAATGATATTGATGAAAATACTCAATCGGCAATATTACCATCCATAAAAGGCCTAGAAAATGGGGATACTGCTTGCTCAGCTATTAAACAAATAGCCTCTGGAAGATTTGGGGTTACTCCAGAATATCTAAGAAGTGGGAAGCAACTGGAAATAAAAATGGCTCAAGGAGCTAAGCCAGGCGAAGGTGGCCAATTACCAGGACCAAAAGTTGATTCATATATTGCAAAGCTAAGAAACAGCAAACCTGGAGTAGCCTTAATATCTCCACCCCCACATCATGATATTTACTCTATTGAAGACTTGGCTCAGTTAATTCATGACTTGCACCAAGTTCATCCAAGAGCGAAGGTCAGTGTAAAGCTCGTTTCTGAAATTGGGATAGGTACTATCGCTGCTGGAGTTAGCAAGGCGAATGCTGATGTAATACAAATTTCCGGGCATGATGGAGGTACTGGGGCTTCCCCTCTAAGTTCTATTAAACATGCTGGTTTACCGTGGGAATTAGGTGTTGCAGAGGTCCATAAATCCCTTATAGAAAATAATCTTAGAGAAAGAGTACTTTTAAGAACTGATGGCGGACTTAAAACAGGATGGGATGTAGTAATCGCAGCTATTTTAGGTGCCGAAGAATTTGGCTTTGGTTCAGTAGCAATGATTGCTGAAGGCTGCATAATGGCGCGTGTTTGTCATACAAATAAATGTCCTGTGGGTGTAGCTACTCAAAAAGAAGAATTAAGAAAAAGGTTTAAAGGTTTACCTGAAAATGTCGTGAACTTTTTCTTATATATTGCTGAAGAGATAAGACAAATAATGAGTAGCATTGGAGTATCTAATATGGAGGAATTGATTGGCAATCAGGAATTTCTAACAGCAAGAGATATTAAACTTCCAAAAACTGCAAATATTGATCTTAGTTCTCTAATTAAAAAAGGGACTCAAAATAAAGATAGGTCATGGTTAAAGCATTCTAAGACTGCTCATACTAATGGATATGTATTAGAGGATCAATTTTTGTCTGATAATGAATTCATGAATTCTATTAAGAATCATGGAAAATTAATCAAAGAAATAGAAATCAAGAACACTGACAGAAGTGTATGTGCAAAAATATCAGGTGAAATTGCGGGACTTTATGGAAATAATGGATTTAATGGTGAACTAAATCTCAATTTCAAAGGATACGCAGGACAGAGTTTTGGTGCTTTTTTATTAAAAGGAATGCATATCCAATTAATTGGAGAAGCTAATGATTATGTTTGCAAAGGAATGAATGGAGGTGTACTTACTATTGTTCCTCCCCAAGTAGATGAGAAATCTGCAGAGCAAGTAATATTGGGTAATACCTGTCTTTATGGAGCAACAGGAGGAAAGTTATTTGCTTTAGGTAAATCCGGAGAAAGATTTGCTGTTAGAAATAGTGGAGCTATTGCAGTCACAGAAGGTTCGGGCGACCATTGTTGTGAATATATGACTGGTGGCAAGATAGTAATTTTAGGTTCAACAGGAAGAAATATTGGAGCAGGAATGACTGGTGGAATAGCTTATATACTTGATGAAAATAATGATTTAGAAAATAAAGTAAATAAGGAAATAGTTAGTATCCATAAAATAACTAACCTCAAGCAAGAAGAGATTTTGTTAGGAATTCTTAGTGAATATCAAGAAAAAACAAAGAGTCTAAAAGCATCCAAAATAATCAATAATTGGTCTAATTTTAAGGGAATTTTTAAAATAGTTGTTCCTCCTAGCGAAGAAGAAATGCTTGGTATATAAAGTTAATGAATGCCTATTTTTATAAAGACTGAACTCATAAAAAAAGAATACTTAATTCAAAAAGATATAAGAAAGAAAATAATCAATGAACATATCAAATGGATTGAAAATTTAAAGAAAAAAGGAATAAATATCAAAAGTGGGTTTCTGGTGAATGAATTAAAAAAATCAGGAGCTGGTGGGTTACTAATTCTTGAAATTGGAACTTATAAAGAAGCCTTAGAAATTATAAAAAAAGATCCGATGATAAAAAATAATATTGTCGAATGGAAATTAAATGAATGGATTAATATTAATCAATAGATAATTTAATTATCTTGGAAACTTTTTCATGAGTTTCTGAATTTCTTCAGCATGATAACTACTACGAGTTAGAGGAGAACTGACAACTTGCATAAACCCTAATTCATTTTCTCCAAATAATTTAAAATAATTAAATTTTGAAGGGGTAACAAATCTTTGGACCTGAAGATGTTTTGGACCTGGAGATAAATATTGACCAATAGTAACTATATCTACATCATTTTTTCTTAAATCCATAAGAAGAGTAAGAACTTCATCATCCTTTTCTCCTAATCCCAACATAAATCCAGATTTAGTATAAACACTTGGGAAATATTCTCTTGTTCTTTTAAGTAACTCTAAAGTTCTTTGATAGTTTCCTTGAGGCCTTACTTTCCTATACAAAGCTGAGACAGTTTCAATATTATGATTTAAAACATTTGGTCTAGAATCTAAAATCTTTTCAAGTGCTGACCAGTTACCACATAAATCTGGAATTAATAATTCAATAGTTGTTTCAGGGGATTTTTTTCTAACTTCCGAAACACATTTATCAAACTGGGAAGCTCCGCCATCATCTAAATCGTCTCTATTAACAGAGGTAATCACAACATGTTTAAGTTTCATTCTAAAAACAGCCTCTGCCAAACGATCAGGTTCTGTTGGGTCTAAATCTCTCTTGGATCTATCAAAATCAATATCGCAATATGGACATGCTCTAGTACAGCCTGGGCCCATGATTAAAAAAGTTGCAGTCCCACTGGCAAAACATTCACCAATATTAGGACAGCTTGCTTCTTGACATACAGTATTTAATTTTAAATCACTCAACAAATTTGCAGTATTACCTATTCTCTCAATTTGAGGTGCTTTTACTCTTAGCCAGTCAGGCTTCGTTATTGCATTATCAGAAATATTAGTCAAATTAATTTATTCAAATCAATTATCTCTAATTTTATCAAAATAATGTAACTTTTCTATTTTTATTTACTTCACTAAAAAATTTAAATTTCTAATAAAATCTGGAACTAATTTAGTTATTACTTTTAGAAAAAAATTTGGCATTTTTTAAACAGTTTCCCACAAAAACTAGTTACGCAATAAACAAACCGTTCTAATAACACTAACTAGCACAATATTCAGAACGTTATTTTAACTACAGTTTTAAAACAATATAATCTATTTCTTAATAAGTTAATTTCAGTAACTTATAACAAAATAATGTTCTATAAAGTGTTTTTTTCTAAAGTATTTGATACAGTTAAAAATATATGTATTAAAACGTTGACTATTAAATTTAAAAGAAAACGTTTTCTTTTATCTGAAAAAAATAAGAAATCCAAAACTATTGGATATGCAAGAGCTATAGATAGTGAATTTGATTACTTAAAAGAACAAATAAAATGCTTAAAAAATGAGGGTTGCAGCTTAATTTTTTCTGAAATCGTAAGTTTAGATGAAGAAATAAAACCCGAACTTAGAAAAGCTCTAAATTATTTATCAAAAGGAGATGAATTAGTCGTTACAAAACTAGATCGGGCATTTTCTAACAGGAATGAATGTATAAAAACAATTCATAAACTCTTGAATAATGATGTTAGGTTGAGAACTTTATCTGGTTTTTTATCTCCCAAACATTCATCAGATATATCTTTGTCAGTCTTTAATATTTTATATGAGTTAGATAATTTAGATAATGAGTGTTTGGGAGAGAGGAAAAAAGAACTTATTTCGCAAAGAAGATTAAATGGAAATAATTTAGGTGGCAGACCGAAAATTAGTCCTTTAAAAGAATCATTAGTGATGAGGTTACGTAATGAGGGTTGCTCATATCGATCAATCAGAACTCAAACTGGAATTGCTTTATCAACAATTAGAAGAATAATTTTAGATGGAGAAGCTAGCTGATATGAATAAAAAAGAACTTGAAAACCTGATTAAAGAAAACCTCAAAGATACTGCCTTACGCATTCATGAATTAGATAATAAAGATAGAAATAGTTTAATAGCTGAATATAAAGAATGGATTTTGAATGACTTGGATTTTGATGAGGTTATGATGTTACCTTACGAAGCCTATACAAATAAATTAGATAGAGATTTCTTAGATGATTTAAATTAATATCAAACAAAATTATTATTATATTTGTACACAGCCTTTGCTATTTCGGGAAACAAGGTCTCATCTTTGAAGTATTTTTCTCCATTACCAAAAACAACTAATAAAGTCTGTACTGAGTCGTTATTAACCCACCAAGCAGCATCATGTCTAGCTTGTGACATGAGACCTGCTTTACTCCAGAAATTAATATTCTCCGGCAATCCCTCTCCTAAGAAACCATTTACTTGATTAAGAGGATCATTATAAAGAATATTCTTATTTAAATTTCTTTTTAAAAAACTTCTTAAATTTAAATTATCTTTTTGATAATCAATCTTTATCATTATCTCCTCCAAAATCCTAGCAGTAGCATCAGTTGTCATCATATTTCTATTGCTGTTTTCAGTTCCGTAAAATTCTTTTTCTCGACCAAATGGTCCATCATCCCAAGTTTTTTGGCAGCAATTTATTTCATTTAATTCATTCCAATTAAGCTCTTTTAACCAATCATTGATTATTGATCTTTGATATTTCCAATTCTCCCAAGGATCACCTTCTATACATGGACCGCTTGTAGTCCCAGTGATAATATCGATTATAAAGCTTGTTGCATCATTACTTGAGTAAAAAAGCATTTTATTGACTGCATCACTTATTTCTTGGGTTAATAATATTTTTTTTGAATCAATCCATGAGTATGCAGCAAGGCCGTAAATTAGCTTTACGATACTTGCAGGATAAATAAGTTTTCTATTATTGATTCCAAATCCATACCCTTTATTTATATGATTACTTTCATTTTTATAATTGATCCAAGTGATTGCAATATCATTCCTTAAATTTTCTATATTGTTAGAGCAAATTCTGTCTAAAATATCATTTAAGGCTAAACCCATTTCTGCTTGTAAATAATAAAAAGACATTTAATGAAAGAAAATATAGATCCTATCTCACTATTTAAGCAAACTAATTTTTCAAACACTATTTGGTGGAAAGTAAAAATTAATATTTCTGGATATCAAAATGAAACTGAAAATTATTTAGTGACGGAAATAGTCAAAAATAGAATTTTTAGACTTATTTACCCAAGTCCTTATCAAAGTAAATATAAATTATCCAGGATATTGGTTCAATTTTATGAAGATGGTTATGTATGTTGGATTGATTTAGATAAATTATCTATTGAGAAATTTGATTTTAAAAACAGTTTTGTCGAATCTGATCAAATATTAATACAAACAAAAATTCCATTGATTCTTAATTGGATCAAAGATCGATCTAAGGTAAAAAATATATATCTTTGGGGTGGTACTTCAGGTCCTAATTTTGACTGTTCTGGGTTAATTCAAACGGCTTTTTTAAATCATAAAATTTATATACCTAGAGACTCTTATCAGATTAAAAGTTTTTGTAAGCATCTTTTCAATTTCAAAGAAAACAATATATCACTTAAAAAAGGAGATATTTTATTTTTTGGAAATAAAAATAAATGTGATCATGTTGGTATTTATAAAGGAGATGGACTTTATTACCATAGTTCAGGAATAGATTACGGAAGAAATGGTATAGGGATAGACACTTTGAAAGACACTAACGATAAAATTTCTCTACATTATCAATCAAAACTTATTTCTGCAGGAAGAATAGTAAGATCTTACAGATGGAATAAATCTATCAGATAGTATTTTATTTAAAAACTGACTATTGAGAATATGGTCTAGTTAAATAATGAAATCAACCAGTGGTCCAAATATTTTTAACAATGGGCATTATGGTATCTAAATGGAGAGTTCCTACAAGAAGCCATGCAAAAACAGCCCCACCACAACCACCTAACCAAAACCCGCTTGTAAAATCGGCCCAGCCTGTTCTGGTAAACAAGTCTGCAGGAGGATTATATACAGTGGCGTCGGGAGGCTGAACATTAGGAGCTTTTCCAGGAGCATTATAAAGAACCAAAAGCCCGGTTAATATGTGAACAGCGCCTATCGTTGCAAGTAGTCCTGCGGTTAATGCAAAATCAGAATTTCTTAACGGACCAGTCATAGAAAATGGACCATATAAAAGATATCCAAAAGCTGCTCCAGTTTCTAAACCTCTAAAATTTGGAGAAATCCCTTCTCTATAAAAAGGTAAATTATTAATAAATGCCTTTGTAAAGTAACCACTATTAACAGGTGTTGCAAGATTTCCAACACATGGATCTGAAACTGGTTTAACAGCCCATTGATTTGCTATACCAATATCATTTGGCTGAACAGAATTATCTATATATTTCTCATCAAATTTAATAGAACTTGTTGATTCTGAGAATGATTTTTGAAAGTCGCTCATTTTTAATAAAAGTGTAATTTGAATTTAATCAGTAGCTGTAATCAATCTTCCAATTAATACAAGAAATACTGCTGGGGTTACTAGACCAATCAATGGGACAAAGATTGATGGTAAGAACGTTGAAAAATCAGATGGCATAATCTATTAAAGATCTTTGAACACTTTAGTATTTAAAGGACAAATAGTGTTACTTTTATTACTGGATGATATAAAAATTATTAACTTTATATATGCTCAATTTTCTCTCAATAGTTCTCATCATTTTAATAATATTTTTTGTAGTAATTTTCAAGAGAAAATATATATTAAATGCTTTTAATAAAAAGAAATTATATCCAATGAAAGAAATGCATAATGAAAATAATATAATGACCTCTTCAGCAAAAAAATATAATCATTATCAAAATAGTTCTAATAAGTACTCAGAGTTTGACAAAAGAAAACTAAGAGGAAAAATGAATAACCTTTTTAATGGTTCAGCAGAAGATAAATTGAAAGCCTTAAATTTAGCAGAAGAATTAGCCGATAAATCTACATTACCCATACTCAGACGAGGTTTAAAAGATATGGATCCAGAAATAGTAGAACTTTCAGCTTCTCTTATAGGAAAATTCAAATAAAAATTCAGTTATTCATTTTAGTTTGAATTTTTCTAATCCTGTAAATTGGCCTGTTTTGACTTTCATGATAAGTTCTAATTAAAAGTTCGCTTAATAAGCCAAAACTAAATAATTGAACACCTGCAATTCCTAGTATTAAAGCGAACATAAGCATAGGTCTATTACCTATATCTTCACCTAGAATTTTTATAATAAATAAGTAAGATGTCATTCCAAGACTAACTAAAATACTTATAATCCCAACGAAACCAAATCCATACATTGGTCTTGTTAAGAATTTAGTCATAAACCAAACTGTAAGCAAATCCATTAAAACCCTAAACGTTCTATCAATCCCATATTTACTAGAACCGTATTTCCGACTTCGATGATTAACTTTAATTTCTTTAATTTTAGCTCCTTCAATTTTTGCTAATACAGGCAAAAACCTATGAAGTTCGCCATATAATTTTATATCATCTAAAATCTCTTTTTTGAAAGCTTTTAGTGAACATCCATAATCATGCAACTTTAGACCTGTAACATTGGCTATTAACTTATTTGCAATTTTTGATGGTATACGTCTATTAATTAACTTATCTTTTCGATCGTATCTCCATCCACAAATTAAATCATAGCCTTCATTTATATGGGAAATTAATTTCGGGATATCAGTTGGATCATTTTGCAAGTCTCCATCTAAAGTAATTACAACTTCGCCATTAGAATTATCAAAACCTGCTGCCATTGCTGCAGTTTGTCCGTAATTAGTGCGAAGCGAAATGACTGATAATTCCTTAATCTTGATAGTTAATTCATCCAATACATTTGAAGTAGTATCTTGAGAACCATCATTTACGACAACTATTTCAAAATTTAATTTATTAGAATACATCACATTTAAAACTTCATCTAATAAATATCCAATACTCTCACTTTCATTAAAAACAGGAATAATAATAGAAATTAACTGATTAGGATTTGTCATATGAATAGCGATTAATAATCTTATAATTTTAATTTAAACTAGAACAATAAAAATAAACAAAAAAAATCACCACTAATGTGGTGATTTAAATTATTTGATAAAACTTTATCCAAACTTACCTGAAGTAGATGCTATTACAAATGCTCCAAAAGTAAGGATGTTTCCAATTGTGAAATGAGCTAATCCAACTAGTCTTGCTTGAACAATTGAAAGTGCAACTGGTTTATCTCTCCAACCTACAAGGTTAGCTATTGGAGTACGCTGATGAGCCCAAACTAATGTCTCAATTAATTCTTGCCAGTATCCTCTCCATGATATCAAGAACATGAATCCAGTCGCCCATACAAGATGGCCAAATAAGAACATCCAAGCCCAGACAGAAAGTGAATTCACACCGAAAGGGTTGTACCCATTAATTAGCTGAGCAGAGTTTAACCAAAGATAATCTCTAAACCAACCCATTAAATAAGTCCCAGACTCGTTAAATTGAGCTACATTACCTTGCCATATAGCTAAATGTTTCCAATGCCAGTAGAAAGTTACCCATGCTATCAAGTTCAAGGCCCAGAACATTGCAAGATACATAGCATCCCATGATGAGCTATCACATGTACCTCCACGACCAGGTCCATCACAAGGGAATGCGTAACCTAAATCTTTCTTATCAGGAATTAGTTTTGTTCCTCTAGCATCTAAAGCTCCTTTAATAAGTATTAGTGCAGTTGTATGAAGTCCAAGAGCAATAGCATGATGTACTAAGAAATCTGCCGGACCTATAGGTAAGAAAGAACTAAGAGCATCTTGTCTATTAATTAAATCCATCCAGTAATGATTTCCTGGTAAAGAATTTGCCGCAACGCTAGCAGAACTTGTAGGGTCAGATAATAAAGCATCAAAGCCATACATCATTTTACCTTGAGCTGCTTGCACAAACTGTGCAAAAACCGGTTCAATTAAGATTTGTTTTTCAGGATTACCAAAAGCTACAACAACATCATTATGAACATATATTCCCAAAGTATGGAAGCCAAGTAACATAGTTACCCAACTTAAATGACTTATTAAGGCTTCTTTAGTTCCTAAAACTCTAGCTAAAACGTTATCTTTATTTAGTTCAGGATCATAATCTCTTACGAAGAAAATTGCTCCATGTGCAAATGCTCCAACCATCAAGAACATAGCAATGTATTGATGATGAGTATAAAGGGCAGATTGCGTGGTGTAATCTCTTGCAATAAAAGCATATGAAGGAAGAGCACCCATATGTTGCGCTACCAAAGAAGTAGCAACTCCAAGTGATGCTAAAGCTAATCCCAACTGGAAGTGTAAAGAGTTATTTACTGTCTCATAAATTCCATCATGGTTAATTCCAAAATTCCCTTTATGAGGATCATTAGGATGTCTTGTGTTATGAGCTTCTGTAATTTCTTTTAAACTATGACCAATTCCAAATGTATTTCTATACATATGTCCTGCAATTACAAATATGGTACCAATTGCAATATGGTGATGTGCTATGTCAGTTAGCCATAATGCTTCACTTTGGGGATGTAAGCCTCCTAAGAAGGTAAATATTGCTGTCCCAGCCCCTTCAGAAGTTCCAAATACTTGTTCCAAGGAGTCAGGGTTTTGTGCATACGCACCCCAATTCAAAGTAAAGAATGGCGCTAATCCAGCAGGATGAGGAAGTACTGTCAACCAATTATCCCAACCTACATGCTGGCCTCTTGATTCAGGTATTGCTACATGAACTAAGTGTCCTGTCCAAGCAATACTACTAAAGCCAAATAAAACAGCCAAATGATGATTTAATCTTGACTCAGCATTTTTAAACCAAGCAAGTGAAGGTCTGAATTTTGGTTGCAAATGTAACCAACCGGCAAATAAGGTCCAGCAAGCCAAGATACTCATAAAGATTGAAGCTTGGAACAGTTGCTCATTAGTTCTCATACCTATTGTGTACCACCAATGATATAAGCCTGAATAAGCTATGTTTACAGGGCCACTAGCACCTGCCTGTGTCATCGCTTCCGTAATACCAGATCCAAAATGAGGATCCCAAATAGCATGAGCTATAGGACGAACATGAGTAGGATCAAGTACAAATTGCTCAAAATTACCTTGCCAAGCGATATGGAAAAGATTTCCTGCTACCCAAAGGGCAATTATTGCTAGATGCCCGAAATGTGTAGAAAATAACTTCTGATAAAGCTTTTCTTCAGTCATACCATCATGACTTTCAAAGTCATGAGCAGTAGCTATTCCGTACCATATTCGGCGGGTTGTAGGGTCCTGAGCTAGACCCTGGTTAAATGATGGAAATTTTGTTGCCATTGTATAAAAAGGAGAAGTTCAGGTTATTTAGCCAAGCCCGAATAGGCGAGCATGGAAGAATGCCCAAGTAGTCGCAATACCGCCCACTAAGAAGTGAGTAACACCAACCGCACGACCTTGAGTAATTGATAGTGCTCTTGGTTGAATTGTTGGAGCAACTTTAAGTTTGTTATGAGCCCAAACAATTGATTCAAACAGTTCTTGCCAGTAACCTCTTCCACTGAATAAGAACATTAAGCTAAATGCCCAGATAAAGTGTGCTCCTAAGAACATCAAACCATACATACTTATAGCTGAACCATAACTGGTCAAAACCTGAGAAGATTGCGCCCATAAAAAGTCTCTAAGCCATCCATTAATAGTAATGGCACTTTGAGAGAAGTTACCTCCAGTTAGTCCCCAAACATCACTTTGCATCTTCCAAGAAAAATGGAAAATAACAATTGATAAGCAGTTATACATCCAGAAGAGTGCTAAGAAAACATGATCCCAAGAAGAAACTTGACATGTGCCTCCTCTACCAGGGCCATCACATGGAAATCTAAATCCTAATGATGCTTTATCAGGGATCAATCTTGAGCTTCTTGCATAAAGGACACCTTTAAGAAGAATTAAAACTGTTACGTGTATTTGGAATGCATGAATGTGATGAATCATCAAATCAGCAGTTCCTAAGGGGATTGGAGCGATAGCAACCTTTCCACCTACTTCAACTAAACTTCCATTAAATACTTCACTTATAGCTTTATGAGGTAAAGCTTCTGCTGTTCCGGCCAATATAGAAGTACCAACAGCTGAAGCTTGAATGCTTTGAACCCATTGAGCAAATATTGGTTGGAGTTGAATTGCAGAATCACTAAACATATCTTGAGGTCTTCCTAAAGCTCTCATTGTGTCGTTATGAATATAGAGTCCAAAGCTATGGAAACCTAACCACATACAAACCCAATTAAGATGACTTATTAACGCATCTCTAGCTTTTAAAATCCTATCTAAAACATTATCTATATGTTTTGCAGGATCATAATCTCTGACCATAGCTATGCCTGCATGAGCTCCAGCTCCAACTATAAATAATCCACCTATCCACATATGATGAGTAAACAAACCAAGCACAGTCATGTAATCAGTCGCGATATATGGATACGGAGGCATCGCATACATATGATGAGAGATCAAGATACTAAGAGAACCAAGCATTGCTAAGTTGACAGAAAGCTGTGCATGTCTACTTTCAGCCATAAATTCAAAGAGTCCTTGATGTCCTTTAGGCGCTGGAAATAAAATTGGATCTCCTTGTTGAGAATCTAATATTTCTTTCATACTATGGCCAATACCATAGTTAGTTCTATACATATGACCACCAATTATCGCAATAACTCCAAAAGCTAAATGATGATGTGAAACATCAGTCATCCATAGGCTTCCAGTAACAGGATTTAAACCACCTTTAAAAGTTAGGAAATCTGAAAAAGCAAGCCAATTTAAGCTAAAGAAATTTCCAGTACCACTTGCTAGTCCTGGAAAAATTTGAGCAATAATTTGAGGATCACACAATTGATGAGGCATTGGCATATCAGCAATTGTTGCTATCTCTTTGCCATTAATAACTAGAGGTGTGCCTGCATCAATTGCATCTAAAAGTGCTGCAGTCGGAGCACCAATATGTATACAGTGACCTGCCCATGCTAGTGATCCAAGGCCAACTAAACCAGCAATATGATGGTTTAACATTGACTCTATATTTTGGAACCATTCCATTTTTGGAGCGGCTTTATGATAATGGAAGATACCTGCATGAAGCATAAGTGCAGCCATTACAACTGCTCCTATAGCTAAGGCCATTAATTCGCTTTCATTTGTAATTCCCCATGCTCGCCACATGTGAAATACTCCAGAACTTATTTGTATTCCGTTGTAGTTAGCACCAAGATCACCATTTAGCATTTCTTGTCCAACTATTGCCCATACTTGTTGAGCCCCAGGTTTTACATGAGTAGGATCAGCTAGCCAGCCTGAATAATTTGAAAATCTTGCTCCATGAAAAAATGCAGCACTCATCCAAATAAAAATAACTGCAAGATGTCCAAAGTGAGCTGAGAAGATCTTTCTAGTTGCCTCTTCAGCGTCTCCTGTATGGATATCAAAATCATGCGCGTCTGCATGCAAATTCCAAATCCAAGTTGTAGTTTTTGGACCTTTGGATAATTTAGTTGACCAGAAACCTGGTTTATCTAATTTGGCAAAATCAATAGGTCTTGGATCAGCCTTTACTGGCTCTTCCAAAACTTTTTTGTTTTTTTCTCCACTTTCTGGTGGGCTGATGGTCATCTAGCACCTCAAAAATAATTGACCTTAAAGCAGATTTATCAAATCTTAAAGCTTACTCTCAATGATAAACTTCAAGAAACGATGAAAATCAAAACTTTAGATCTTCGTTTTAAAAATAATAAGTCAAAGATTCTTTCGATATGCAGTAACGTAACAAATGTTCTAATGATTGTTACTTAATTGATATTTCTCCAAAGCCATTAACATAAAAGGGTTCTGAGTATAATTACTTAAAAAAGACGTAAATTTCTTTAATTTTTTTTTAATATTTCGTTTTTATCTTTTTTAATTGCAGCGAAGAGATATAGTTTTAAATTGATATTAAAGAGAACTTCTTAAATTGAAAGGTATTGCAATAGGTTTTTCTGATACTTCAAAAGAGATTTTAAAAAGACTAAAAAAAACTGAATTTATTAATGAGATTTTCATAGGCAGCTCATCCCCTAAAGATAAAACAATAAAAGACTCAGTTAAGTTTGTGAAACCAAGGCAAATTCTGAGAGAAAAGTGGGAAAAATTGGAGTTGATTATCTTTGTCGGTTCAGTTGGCGCCTCTATTAGACTTATTAATTCTTTATTATCTTCCAAAGATAAAGATCCTGGAGTAATTGTTATTGATAAAAAAGGATCAAAAATTATACCTATAATTGGCGCACATCAATCAAATATCCAAAATATTGCATTTCAAATATGTAATTTATTCAGTGGTGAAATAATAGAGACTAATAATTCAATTGATCAGAATTACTTAAATATTGACTCATTTGGAAATCAATGGGGATGGAAAAGATCTGGAGATATTAAGGACTGGTCAAAATTAGTAATCAAGCAATCTACAAAAAAAGAGATTTTTTGTAGCCAATTATCAGGCAACAATTTATGGAAAACTTCTGAAGTAGGAAATACTATTACTCAATTATCAGACAAAGATTATGAGCAAAAGAAATCAATTTTTCATATATCTATATTCGATAATCATAAAAATACTTGGCATCCTCCAACTTTATGGATCGGTTTAGGTTGTGAGCGAAATACTAGCAAAGAATTAATTGAAGACTCTTTACAAAGTTTTTTAGCCACTAATAATTTATCTCCATTATCAATAGCAGGTTTTGCAACTGTTGATTTAAAAAAAGATGAGAAGGCAATAATAGAGATCTCAAAAGAAAAAAATTTACCTATAAAATTTTTTACATCTGAAGAGCTCTCTTCAATCAATACCCCAAATCCATCGAATGTAGTACTAAATGAAATTGGTACTCCTTCAGTTGCTGAGGCAGCTTGCATGATCGCTGCAGGACAAGGTTCAAAACTATTGAAAGAAAAGAAAATTTTTAAAAGTATCGATTCTTCAAAAAATACGTTTGGCGCAGTAACTATTGCAGTCTCTGAATCTAAAAATCAATATTCCCCATTAACTGGTGAGCTTCATGTTGTAGGTAGTGGGCCAGGAGATATTTCCTATTTAACAAATGATGCTAGAAAAGCTTTATCAAAATGTTCTATTTGGATTGGATACAAAATGTATTTGGATCTAATTAAACCTCTTAAAAGAAAAGACCAAGTAATGATTGAAAGCAATCTTACTGAAGAGAAAGAGAGATGTGAGAAAGCTATAAAACTTGCCGAAGAGGGAATCAAAGTAGCACTAATATCCTCTGGCGATGCAGGTTTTTATGGGATGGCTGGCCTACTTTTAGAATTAATTCAAAAAGTTCATAAAGATTTTAGGCCTTCATTTGAAGTACATCCAGGAATAAGTAGCATGCAGTTGACTGCAGCAATTGGTGGAGCCCCATTGATGAATGACTTCTGTTCAATCAGCTTGAGTGATAAGTTAACCCCTTGGGAAACTATAGAAAAAAGAATTGCAGGTGCTTTATTAGGAGACTTTGTAATTGCCATTTTCAATCCACAATCACTTGAAAGAAATTGGCAATTGAAAAGAGCTATAGAATTATGCTTAGGATATAGACCAGGAAATACTCCAGTCTTAGTAGGAAGACAAGTAGGTAGGGAAAATCAATCCAAGAGCTTTTTTAGTTTAGATAGTATGCCTTTAAAGGATATAGATATGCTATCAATAATAATTATTGGTAATTCTAAAACTACTTTGGTTGATGAAATATTTTTAACTCCAAGAGGATATTTAAAAAAGTAATTTGAAACTACATCTTATCTTGATCATTGAATATTTTGTTTTGCTTTTTTTGCGAGAGAATATTAATGTTTAATAAATAGTTTTGAGATTAATTCCTTGAATAATATTGGTGTAATTTTATTTGATATAGATGGTGTGATCCGAAGCGTAGAAAACAGTTATAGACTTTCACTTAAAAAAACAGTTTATCAATTTTGCGGTTGGGATCCTAGTTATCGAGATATAGATAATGCAAAAAACGAAGGTATCTGGAATAACGATTGGGATTTAAGTTTAGAACTAATAAAGAGGCATATTAAAAGCGAGAATCTAAAACTTAAACCACCTCAAAGGAAAGATATAATTCGATGTTTTGAAGACTTCTACTTTGGTGGAAATCCAAATAAAGATAGTAATAACTGGTCAGGTTTTATAAGAAATGAGGAGTTATTAGTGGAAAAAGAATTTTTTACTTTATTAAGTATAAATAGGATTAGTTGGGGATTTGTTAGTGGAGCAGAATCTGCATCTGCTAAATTTGTTTTAGAAAAGAGACTAAAATTAGAATCTCCCCCTTTAATAGCAATGGGTGATGCTCCTGATAAGCCAGATCCTCAAGGTTTTCTTGACTTAGCAAGCAAGCTTTCCGAAAGTAGTTTGGGTTATGCAAATGTACCCATTGCATATGTCGGTGACACAATTGCTGATATCAATACTGTTTCTAATGCAAAAAAAAGAATTCCAAGTCAAAAATTTATAAGCATTGGAGTAGCTCCTCCTCATCTCCATTTAAAATCTAGGATGAAAGAACGTATTTCATATGAATCAAAACTTAAAGATGCAGGAGCTGATTTAATTCTAAATACAGTAAATGATCTTAAAAATATAGATATTGATTTTTTTAAAAAACTCCAAGAATAAAAATAATTCTTATAAATAAATACGGAGAGGGAGGGATTCGAACCCTCGACAAAAGTTACCTCCTGTAACTCCTTAGCAGGGAGCCGCTTTCAACCACTCAGCCACCTCTCCAGTTCTTTTACATTATCAATTTTTGTGCAAACATTCAAAATTATTTATTTAATCGAAATGTCTAATCAACTTGAACTCTTGGTAATCTATTTTTAAAAGAGCAAAGAATTTCCCAAGGAATACTATTACATTTATCTGCCCAGTCAATCGGAGAAATTGATTTATCTCCTTCAGATCCTAGTAATAGCATGGTACTACCAACTTCAATATCATTTGAGTCTGTAATATCTACCATCATTTGATCCATTGTTATAGATCCAACTTGAGTATAAAGTTTTTTATTATGAATCAAACTTATTTTGCCAGATAAATTTCTAATAATTCCATCAGCATAACCAATACTTAAAACCGCTAACTTTGTTTTTCTATCACTAACAAATTTATTTCCGTAACTGACTCCAATACCTTTTTCAATAGTTCGAACAAAAGTCACTTTAGCCTTTAAAAATAAAGCAGGTTTAAGGAATAAATTTTCATTTATATTTGCTAATGGACTATAGCCATACATGGAAAGGCCAACGCGTACCATATCAAAATGAAAATCTTTGCCAAGAATCATGCCAGCAGAATTAGCAAGATGAATCTTAATATTTTCTGTATTGTCAATATCAATAATTTTCAATAATTCTTGAAATTTTTCTTTTTGTAATTGAGTGCTGCTTTTGGGATTCAAAGCATTCTTTTCATCTGCGCAAGCGAGATGACTATATATTCCCTTAACAGCAATATTTTCAAGTGATTTAATAATATTAAATTGTTGATTAAACTGATCACATTCAAATCCTAATCTTGACATCCCAGTATCAACTTTTAGATGCAACGAGAATTTGAAATTATTACTCTTTCCAATGTTATTACAAATCAAACACTCTCTAAAAGTACTAACAGTTGGCATCAAATTATTTCTAAAACATATTAATAAATCTTTTTTCGTATAAAGATTACCAAGTACAAGAATTGGGGCATTTATCCCAAAAGAACGAAGCTTTATACCCTCCTTTAAGGTTGCTACTCCTAATTGAGAAGCGCCACCTTTAATCGCATTTTCAGATACAACTTTTGCATCATGTCCATATCCATCAGCCTTAACAACTGCCATAAATTCACAATTATTTTTTAATTTTGATCTTAGTTGCCTTACGTTTGCCTCTATTGCTTTACCACTGACTTCTATCCAAGCCCTTTGAGTTGGATCTATTTCTCCTTCAAAACTTGGAAGAGTATCAAAATTAATTTTTCGATTATTCAAAGAACTTGAATTAATGATTAAGCGATTATATGCGCTTATTTAAATATACCGCTAGCATGACATGTAAATTGATATTTGGCATGGGCCAGACTCTTGTTTTAAATGCATCTTATGAACCTTTAAACATTACTTCTTGGCGAAGGGCTGTAATTTTAATGATCAAAGGTAAAGCTGAAAGTTTAGAAGAAGATCAATCATATGCCATACATTCTGGGCAAAACCTTCCTACTGTTATTAGGCTTCGCTACTACGTTAAAGTTCCCTTCAGAGAGGTTGCACTTACAAGAAAAAATATACTTCTTAGAGACAATAATTCATGTCAATATTGTAACCACAGAGGTAGTGATTTATCGATAGATCATGTTTTACCAAGAAGCAGAGGTGGAACTGACAACTGGGAAAATGTAACAACTGCATGCCTTAGATGTAATGTTCAAAAAGGTAATAGGACTCCCGAAGAAGCAAATATGCCTTTAAATCGAAAGCCATATCGTCCATTAAGTAATCTAAATTTTGAAGCCACAAGGCAAATAGACTCTGGAAAACATAAAGAATGGAGTAAATATGTGATTGGGTTAGCTGCTTAAAATTAATTAATTTTCATTTTCATTAAAATCTTCTAGCATCCTTTTTTGTTCTTGTGCTAAACAAGCATCAATAACATCATCTAATTGTCCTGCCAGAATTGGCTCTAATGCAAAATTGGATCCCAACCTATGATCAGTAGTTCTATTATCCTTAAAATTATAAGTTCTAATTTTTTCGCTTCTATCTCCACTTCCAACTTGCATTAGCCTTTGTGACCTTTCCTTAGCATTAGCTTCTTTTAATTGAATCTCATATAACTTAGCTCTTAGAATTTCCATAGCTCGCTCACGATTTTGTAGCTGAGATCTTTCTTGTGTACAAAATACTCTGATACCTGTCGGCTTGTGAATTAGATCAATAGCAGTCTCTACCTTATTAACATTTTGACCTCCAGCACCACCTGATCTAGCTGTACCAATTTCTATCTCAGTTGGATCAATCTTAACTTCTACTGGATCAGCCTCAGGCATAACCGCAACTGTTGCAGTAGAAGTATGAACTCTGCCTTGAGATTCAGTTGCTGGGACTCTTTGAACTCTATGAACACCTGCCTCAAATTTCAATTGACTATAAACAGAATCTCCTTTTACAGAAATAACTAATTCTTTAAATCCTCCCATATCTGATTCAGAAGCACTAATAGGTTTTACTGTCCAACCAATCTTTTGTCCATATCTTTCATACATTCTTGCTAGATCACCGGCCCAAATACAAGCTTCATTTCCTCCTGCTCCAGCTCTAATTTCCAACATTACACTTCTTTCATCTCTTGGATCTTTGGGTAATAAAGCAATTGTTAATTTTTCAATAAGTTGATTCTTAAGATCTTCTAGACTGAATAATTCTTCATTGATCAATGATTCCATATCTTTATCATTTCTATTCTCTTTAAGCAATTGTTTGGAGTCACCAATTTCTTTATCAGTATCAAGCAATTGATTAAAATCTAGAACCAAAGGTTCCAGCTTGGCTCTTTCTCTTGCTATTGATTCTAGTTTTTTAGGGTTATTTGCAATATCTGGGTCAGCCAACTGCATTTCCAAATTGACAAAACTTTCTGAAGCATTTTTCAACCTTGCAATTAATGTTGTATATTCCAATTGAAAATTTGCTTAATTTTTGATTAGTAAATTTTTATTTATCTGATTTTTTAGATTCTTTTGTTTCTTTTGAAGTGGCTGAATCGGCTGAACCCATTCCATATTTTTTCATAAACCTATCAACTCTACCTTCAGTATCAAGAATCTTTTGTGTCCCAGTAAAGAAAGGATGATTCCCACTCCAAACATCAACATGTAATTCAGGCTTAGTTGAACCTGTAGTCATTACGACTTCTCCATTACAAATAACTTTTGCATCTGGATACCATTTAGGATGAATTTCTGATTTAGGCATAATAAAAGATGTTTTAACGTTTAGAGAATTGACCAGCTTTCCGAGCTTTTTTAAGACCATATTTTTTTCTTTCTTTTGATCTAGGGTCTCTACTAAGGTGACCTTCTGTTTTTAAAGGCTTTCTGTTATCAGGAGATAAACCACAAAGAGCTCTAGCTGCTCCTTGCTTGATTGCATCTGCCTGCCCTGTTAAACCACCACCAAAAACATTTACAAAAATATCGTATGAATTTTCAAGGCCTAAAGTTAGCAAAGGTGCTTTAACTGAATTTAAGTGTGATGGGTTAAAGTTTAAGTAATCATCACCAGATCGACCATTTATTTTAATTTGTCCATTGCCGGGAATTAAACGAACTCTTGCTACAGAAGTTTTTCTTCTTCCGGTACCCCAATAAACTGCTTTGTTTTTTATTTGACTATTCATTAGTAGAGCTTAACTATTTAATAATACAGGATTTTGTGCAGCATGAGGATGATCTGAACCTTTATAAACTTTTAATTTCTTGAATTGCTGTCTTCCCAATGAATTATGAGGAAGCATTCCTTTAACAGCTTGCTCAATTATTCTCTCAGGAATTCTTTCTTGCAGCGATTCAAATTTTTCAACTTTCATTCCTCCTGGTCTACCAGAATGCCTTCTGTATAATTTCTGTGATGCTTTTTTACCTGTTACCTCTACTTTCTCGGCATTAACAACAATAACAAAATCACCTGTGTCTAAATGAGGGGTAAATGTTGGTTTATTCTTTCCTCTCAGAACAGCAGCTATTTCTGTAGAAAGCCTGCCAAGTGTCTTATCTTTAGCATCAACTAAAAACCAATTTCTTTCGATAGTTTCTACAGAGGGAGTAATAGTTTTATTCATTTATAAATTTTACTTGAATAAATTTTAATCAGTTTTAAATTCTACCTTATTGAAGGAGGAATAAACAATTATTTTGATTATCTAAATATATTATTTAAGTTTATAAAATCTTCCAATCTAGGAGTAACCTCTAATTACAAATTTCGGGAAAAGGTCATTTTTATTAATCCTTTTAAAAATATTTTCTTCGTATATAGAATTTACGAAACATAAACCTTTGGCTGGCGCTGACTCTCGAACATCATTTTTCTTTTTTAAAACCCATCTATCTTTAAAAATATCTGGTGTTATTTTCTTTTCTCCTACTAAAACAAGTTGACCCACTATTGAACGTACCATTCCATAAAGAAATCCTGTAGCTTTTATATCTATCAATATCAAATCATCAGTTCTCTCCAATTTTATATTTTTTATTGTTGTCACTGAAGTTGATCTATTACTTCCACTCTTTTGAAAAGCAAAAAAATCATGCTCTCCAATCATTCCATCTAAGGCAATTGACATTGAAAACTCATCAAGATATTTCTGGTATCTATGCCATGACCACTTATTTAAAAACAAATTAGGTATCTTACTATTATTAATTACGTATCGGTAATGTCTATAAACTGCAGAATAGCAAGCATGCCAGCTATTTTTTACTTCTACTGATTCTAGGATTCTAATAGTATGAGGTAATCTACTATTTAGTACATCTGCATAACGATCAATTGGTATTACGAAATCAATATCAAAATGAATTACTTGACCAGAAGCATGAACTCCAGCGTCTGTTCTTCCTGAAGCAAATGTTTTTATAATTTGATTTGATATTTTAAATAGGCAATTTTCTATTGTCTCTTGAACACTTATTGCATTTTTCTGTCTTTGCCAACCTGAATAATATGATCCATCATATTGGATAACTAAAGCTACTCTTTTCAAAAGTTATTTTATATTTCCAAGTTTTATTTTTCTATCTTCAAACTAGTTCAATGATAGCCATTTGGGCATTATCACCTTTTCTAGCAACAGTTCTGACGATTCGGGTATAACCACCGTTTCTTTCTCCATATCTTTCTTGAGCTTTTTCAAATAGTGAGTGAACTAACTTTTTATCATAAATATAACCAAGTGCTCTTCTTCTGGCTGATAAAGTCCCCTCCTTTGCTAAGGAAATCATTCTTTCCGCCTCATTTCTTAAAGCTTTAGCTCTTGCTTTGGTAGTAGTTATTCTACCTTCTCGAATAAGTTGCGTAGTTAAAGCTCTAAGAAGAGCTTTTCTTTGATCAGCTGGTTTACTTAAAAGAGGAACTCTTAGTTGATGTCTCATAATCTCAATAGTTTGTTAAACAGATGTCCTGCTTTGTGGAATTGAAATTCCTATTCGCTCAAGAGCTTCAATCACCTCATCTGCAGATTTCGAGCCAAAGTTCTTAATTTCTAAAAGATCTTCGTAACTGAATCCCATTAAATCTGAAACAGAATTAACTTGTGCTCTTTTCAAACAATTATACGCTCTAACGGACAAGTTTAGTTCTTCTAATGGAATTTGCGCTTCAGGAGAAGGTTCTGGTTCTTCAGGTATTTCTTCAACCATTGTAACGGTTGCTAGGGGCTGAAAGAGTTCAATTAACTGGTTTGCTGCTTCAGCAATTGCATCATCAGGGCTTGTGGAACCATCTGTAACAACTTCCATTTTTAATCTTTCTCTACCTGTTGCTCCTTCTGCAACAGCAGTTTCATCTATTGTGAAGTTAACTCTTTTTACAGGCATAAAAACAGCATCAATCTGGAGCAAGTCTATAGCTGTAGTTTCTTGATTTCTTCGATCTACAGGTCTATAACCAACCCCTCTTTCTACATGAATTTCTAGCTCTAAATTATGTCCCTCTTGAATAGTTGCGATAGGTTTTTCACCATCAACTATTTCAACTTGAGAAGAAAATTGTATATCGTTTGCCTTTACTTCCATTGGGCCATTAACTACTAACCTCCCAATCTCAGTCTCTGGGTTGGAACTATTAATAGAGAGTTGCTTACAATTTAAAAGAATATCTAGAACGTCTTCTCTAACTCCTGGGATAGTGGCAAATTCATGATTAATTCCTGCAATTCTTACAGCAGTAACAGCACTACCTTCAAGTCCTCCCATAAGAACTCTTCTTAAAGAATTACCGAGAGTTGTAGCTTGTCCTCTTTCTAAGGGGCCAATTAAAAATGTTCCTGTTTGGGAGCGATCATCTGAAATTTGATGATCGATTCTGTCAATCTGGTATTGCAACACGGAAAAAAAAAGGTTGAAAGTTTGGGGGGGAGTGGTTAAGTTCTAAACGCGTCTACGTTTAGGTCTTCTGCATCCATTATGAGGTAATGGAGTTACATCTCTTATTAGAGTTATTTCTAAACCGGCCACTTGTAAAGCTCTTATGGCGGTTTCCCTACCTGAGCCAGGGCCTCTAACTAATACTTCTATTTGTCTCATACCTTGATCAAGAGCTCTTTTAGCTGCTGCTTCGGCAGCTGTTTGAGCAGCAAATGGAGTCCCTTTTCGAGCACCTTTGAATCCACTTGCTCCTGCAGAAGACCAAGAAATTACATGGCCCGAAGTATCAGTTATAGATACGATAGTGTTATTAAAGGTACTTTGAATATGTACTACGCCATTTGGTACATTTTTCTTTGATTTCTTTGAACCTGTTTTTTTTACTGGAGCTGCCATAACAATTTAGATAAATAAATTTAGTGTCATTTTTTTTATAATTAATTGATTATTTTTTTCTTCCGGCAACTGTTTTTCTCGAGCCTCTTCTCGTTCTAGCATTTGTTCTTGTTCTTTGACCTCTTACAGGAAGACTCATTCTATGCCTTCTCCCTCTTACACAACCAATATCTTGCAAGCGTTTCATCGCCATACCCTCTTTCCTGCGTAAATCACCCTCTACAGTAAAGTCTTCTGTAGCACCTCTCAATTTCTGTACATCACTATCTGATAAATCTTTGACACGAATATCAGGATTAACTCCTGTATTTGAAAGGATTAATTTTGATCTTGTTAGACCAATTCCATAGATGTATGTAAGTGCAATTTCAACTCGTTTTTCACGAGGTATGTCAATTCCTGCAATCCTGGCCACTTGTTTCGAATTAGTAAAAGGTTTTTAATTAAATTTCGTCAAAGATTAACCTTGACGCTGTTTGTGTCTAGGGCTAGCGGTGCAAATAACCATTACCCTGCCATGCCTACGAATAACACGACATTTGTCACACATTTTTTTTACTGAGGCTCTAACCTTCATAAGGTTTTCTCATTAAAATGTTAATTCTATATTCTACATCATCGACAAGCCATTTTTTGTTTTATATCAGCAGAAATTGTTTTTAGATCACCATCAGCCTTGATATTTTCTAATAAGGCAAGATCTTTGTAGTATTCAATCAATGGCTCTGTAGTTTCCTTATAAATTTTTAATCTTGTTTTAATAGTTTTTTCATTATCATCTTTTCTACCCCTAATAAGTAAACGCTTTATTAAAACTTCGTCTGGTATATCTAAATAAAATACGATTTCTAAAGGTTGATTTATATTAATCAATACATCATTAAGAGAATGCACTTGAGACAAATTTCTAGGATAACCATCTAAAATCCAACCATTATTATCCTTATCCAAATTTTTTTTTACAATTTCTAAAACCAATTGATCACTTACAAGTTCCCCATTATTCATAATATCTTTTACTTGTTTACCCAAATCAGTATCCAAATCAATTTCTTTTCTTAATAATTCTCCAGTAGATAAATGTAAATAAGAGTTGGCTTCACTCAAAAGGGCAGCTTGAGTTCCTTTACCTGCTCCGGGCGGTCCTAAAAATAGTAAATGTTTTTTCATTAATTATTAACTAATCCCTCATACCTCTGAGAAATAACATAAGTTTGAATTTGTTTAGCCGTATCGATAGCAACTCCTACAAGAATCAATAGTGAAGTGGCTCCTAAACCTTGAAAAGTTTGAACATTAGTTGCTCTTTCCACAGCCGCAGGAATTATGGCTACTGAACCTAAAAATAATCCTCCTAATAGTGTCAGCCTATTTTGAATACCTGACAAGTAATTTGCTGTATTAGAACCAGGTCTTACTCCAGGAATAGCAACTCCTCCCTTTTTTAAATTAGATGCTACATCTACTGGATTAATGGTAAGAGAGGCATAAAAGTATGAGAAACCTAAAATTAAAGCAAAAAATGTTAGTGCATATGGCCATGGATTGGAAGAACCCGGATTTAAACTACCAGCTAATTTAATTAGAATTGGATTCCCGGTAACATTTGCAACTGTTATTGGTAAAAATATCAAGGCAGATGCAAAGATAATTGGCATTACTCCTCCAGCATTCAACTTTAATGGCAAATAACTTTGTCTTGTTGGAAGTAATGAAGAATTACCTATCTGTCTTTTTGCACTAACAATTGGTATGCGTCTTGCTCCTTCTTGAACAAAAATTATTCCTACGATTGTTAGTAAAAAGACTCCGAGTAAAACGGCTATACCAAGAACATCTCCACGATCGCCAGTTTGTGCTTTTTCAATAGTTGAACTCAAAGCTTTTGGCAAGGTTGCAACAATATTTAAGAAGATCACCAATGAGGCGCCTTGACCTATTCCTTTCTCCGTAATAATTTCACTAAACCACATTACTATCATTGAGCCTGTTACAAGGGCAATAGATGTTTGCAAAACAAAAGCAGTTTCACTTATACCCTCGATTGCATACTGTCTAAGAATTAACGAGAATATTATACTTTGTAAAAAACCCCATCCCAAAGAAACATATCTGGTAATCTGAGCGATTTTTCTTCTACCTGCTTCACCCTCATTTTTTTGCAAATCTTCAAGGACAGGTAATGAAGCAGTCAAAAGTTGAATAATAATTGAAGCATTAATAAAGGGTAAAATTCCAAGTGCAAATATTCCTAAGGTTGAAATTCCTCCTCCAGTAAAAATATCTAGAAAACCAATTAATTGACCACCCTGGTCAATAAAACTTTTAAACGCAACTCTATCAATTCCAGGCATTGGTATATAAATGCCCAGTCGGACCAAAAGTAGAAGACCTAAAGTTGTTAAAACTCGATTCCTTAACTCTTTATTTAAAAATAATTGAGTGACTATTTCTGAAGCACTAGGATTTCTACTTTTGTTAATTAACATCGGCAAATAAAATTAAATTTATGAGTAAATTTATTTATTATTAATAATTTCGCAAGATCCACCTGCAGCTTCTATTTTTTCCTTGGCAACTTTAGTGAATGCATGAGCTTGAACTTTTAATTTCACTTTAACTTCTCCATTACCTAAAATTTTGAGAGGAAATTTCGGCTTAAATAACAACTTTTTTTTCACAAGCGAATCTATATTGACAACTTCACTTTCTTTGTATTCACTTAATTTGCTTAGATTAACTATTGAAAAATTTTTTTGATTAATAATTTCAAAATGCTTTAACTTGGGTACTCTCCTGTAGAGGGGCATTTGACCACCTTCAAATCCAGGTCGTGTAGGTCTACCAGATCGAGATTTCTGTCCTCTCATACCAAAACCACAAGAAGCTCCCTGCCCTGCCGCGATACCTCTACCTTTTCTTAATTTTTTCTTTCTTGAACCTGTGTTTGATTTTAGTGTATTTAAAGTTGAAGTCATAATTTTAAGAGTAAAGCTGTTCAAGAGAAATACCTCTCTCTCTAGAGGCAGATTTGTGGGTTCTTAATTGAGAAAGAGCTACCATTGCAGCTCTCGCATTATTTAAGGGTGTTTTACTACCTAATCTTTTAGCTAAGACGTTTTTTATACCTGCTAATTCTAAAACTGTCCTAATTGACCCACCAGCAATTACACCTGTACCAGGTGCAGCAGGTCTAATAAGTACATTCGCTGCTCCATCTCTCCCTTTAGATAAAGTAGGGATAGAATTATTCGGAGTTAAAGGAACTCTAACAAGATGTTTTTTACCGTCTGAGACTCCTTTCCTTACTGCTCCAATAACATCTCCTGCCTTCCCTACTCCTACTCCTACTTGTCCTTTCTCATTCCCAACAACAACAATTGCTCTAAAACTCATTTTTTTACCACCTTTTACTGTTTTAGATACTCTTCTAATTTGAACAACTCTTTCTTGCCACTCAGAATCCCTCTCATTTTTAGAGTCACCTCTTCGATTTCTTTTTCGATCATTATTACGATTACCTCTCCTCTGTTCATTAGCATTAGATGAGGGTGCATTCTCAGTCTTTGACTGATTTTCTTGTTTTGTTGGAGTGTCTGTCATGATAAAAATAAATATTTAGAAGTTCAAGCCTTCATCACGGGCCGCATCTGCTAGAGCTTTAACTCTGCCATGATATAGATTTCCACCTCGATCAAAAATTACTTGTTTAACACCTTTCTTCATTGCTCTTTTAGCTAATAATTTACCAACAATTGAAGAAGAGCTGCAGTTAGAAGAGAGTTTTTCTTTATCTTCCTTAAGTTCTTTATCTACCGTAGAAGCAGAACATATAGTTTGTTGTGCATCGTCGTCAATAACTTGGGCATAAATATGATTATTTGAACGGAAAACAGCTAATCTTGGGCGTGCGCTACTACCAATTAAGTAACGCCTTAATCTTTTATGCCTTTTTTGAGTTTGAAGTTTCCTTGAAATTTTAGCCATGATTTTTAAAGCAATTATTTTTTGCCGGATTTACCAGCTTTTCTGATGATTCTCTCATCTTGGTATTTGATACCTTTACCTTTATAGGGTTCTGGAGGTCTGATTGATCTGATTTTTGCTGCTTCATTTCCAACAATTTCTTTATCAATTCCAGATACAGTTACATTAGTATTACTTTCAACCTTGTATGTTATACCATCGGGGGGGGTCATTTCTACTGGATGACTATATCCAGCACTTACTACTAAATTTTTTCCTTTCACTTGAGCCCTAGATCCAACACCTACTATTTCCAATTTCTTTGAGTAGCCTTCAGTAACTCCCTGAACCATATTTGAAATCAATGTTCTACAAAGACCATGCCTTTCCCGTGAATATCTTTTCGTAGTTGCTGGAGTAACAACGATCTGATTTTCTTTCTGATCAAAATTTACACCTTCAGGCATCAGTCTTTTGAGTTCCCCTTTTGGACCCTTTACGGTAATGCTTAATCCCTTAATATCAACAGATACCTTTTCTGGTATTTGTACTGGAGATTTTCCTATTCTTGACATAATTAATACCCCTTAATAAACATAACAAAGAACTTCGCCACCGATGCCTTGTTTCCTTGCGTCACGGTCACTCATTACACCCTTTGAAGTTGATACTATAGCAACTCCAAGACCCCCAAGAACTTTTGGTAAGCCCTTTGTATTTTTATAAACTCTCAATCCAGGCTTACTTACTCTTTGCATTGATCTGATAGTAGGAAATTTACTTTTACCACTATATTTAAGTCCTAAAACGATTTGAGACTTGTAACCTTCACCTTCCTCATTAATATCAGTTATGAAACCTTCTTTTTGCAGAACTTTAGCTATGCTTAGAGACATTTTAGAAGCTGGGATTGCGGTAGATGTATGCTTTTTTTGACTCGCATTTCTTATACGAGTAAGCATATCTGAAATAGGATCGTGATTTGACATGTTTATAAAGTTAATTACTAAAAGGCATTCCTAGCTCTTTCAAGAGAGCTTTACCCTCTTGATCGGTTGAGGCGCTGGTTACGATTGTTATATCCATTCCTCTAATGGAATCTATTTTATCAAATGAAATTTCAGGAAATATCAATTGTTCTTTGACTCCTAAAGTATAATTACCTCTTCCATCAAAGCTTTTTGGATTAACACCTCTGAAATCTCTAATTCTTGGTAAGGCTAGATTTATAAATCTTTCTAAAAAAGAATACATTCTATCTCCCCTAAGGGTAACGGTACAGCCAATTGCCATTCCTTCCCTTATTTTAAAGCCAGCAATTGCTTTTTTGGATCTTGTAACTAAAGCTTTTTGTCCCGTAATAGTTGCCATTTCATTTAAAGAGGCCTCTAAAGCCTTTGAATTTGAAGCAGCTTCTCCAAGACCTCTATTTACGTTAACTTTAATAACCTTGGGTACTTGATGAATATTTTTAAGACCAAGGTCTTTTAAAAGCTTTGGTCTTATTGCTTCTTTGTAGCGAGTTTTAAGAGTCATGATTTTTGTAATTAATTCTGGTCTTTGTCAGAATTGTGTAATAAGAAAATTGAAATCTCGTTTTTGATGAAGAATTTAATCAATTAGTTCACCAGTTTTTTTTAATCTCCTTTTTTTAACTCCCTCTTTATCAATAAAATATTCTATTTTACTTATTAGATTTTTATCCTTTGAAAAAAACATTACATTAGAAGCATGTAATGATGCTTCTTCTGTCAAAATTCTCCCACTTTCACCTTCTTGAGTAGGTTTTACATGTTTTGTCCTAAGATTTACTCCCTTCACAACTACTCTATTCTCTAGGGGAATAGTTTTTAATACTTCACCAGTCTTACCTTTTTCTTTACCATTAATAACTTTGACTAAGTCTCCTGTTTTAATTCTCATTTTTATTCGTTTGAAGTTTTTCTTTTGTTTAAGTGAGTCCAACATTTAAATAACCTCCGGAGCTAAAGAAACGATCTTTGTAAAATTCTTATCGCGTAATTCCCTTGCTACTGGACCAAATACTCTTGTACCTTTTGGATTTTTATCTTCATTAATCAAAACGGCTGCATTATCGTCAAAACGAATTGAGTTCCCTGTATTTCTTCTTAAAGTATGTCTTGTCCTAACAATAACTGCTTTAACGACATCTGATTTTTTAACCCCCATATTTGGCAATGCATCTTTTACTGATGCAACGACAACATCTCCCACATGTGCATATCTTCTATTTGAACCAAGCACTCTTATACATTGAAGTCTTTTAGCTCCACTGTTATCAGCAACAGTTAAATAAGTTTCCTGTTGAATCATTTTTTATCCTCCTTACTCGTTATTGTTTTATTAAGAATTTCCTCTATTGCCCATCTTTTATGAGCACTTAGTGGCCTTGTTTCTTTAATTTTAACTCGATCTCCCAAAACACATGTGTTTTCTGGATCATGTGCCTTATAGCGAGTAGTTTTACTTACAATCTTTTTATAAGTTGGATGTGGGTATCTATTGATTACGGCAACAACAACTGTTTTGTCCATTTTGTCGCTTACAACAGTACCAATTCTTTCTTTAAGTGCCATAGCAATAATTAATCAGCGGGTTTTTGAGAAGTGGATTGACTTTTACTAAGAGTAAGTAATTGTGCAACTTGTTTCTTAATGATTTTAAATTGATGAGTTTCATTAAGCTGTCTTGTTGCCTGCTTGAATCTCAAGTCGAAGAGATCTTTTCGGAGTTGATCAATTTTTTCGGTAATTTGAGAAGAATTTAACTTTTTAAATTCTTTTATAGATTCTGAATTTTTCATTTTTTAACCTCCTCTTTTGAATCTTTCCCTGTCTTACCTTCTACTGATGAATCACTACTTAGATTTATATCACTAGAAATAAATTTTGTTTTTACTGGTAATTTATATTGTGCTAGACGCATAGCTTCTTTTGCAATTTCTTCTGTAATCTCTTCGCCACCCATTTCAAATAATATTCTTCCAGGTTTTACAACAGCCACCCAAAACTCTGGATTACCTTTTCCTGATCCCATCCTAGTTTCAGCTGGTCTCATAGTGACTGGTTTGTCTGGAAAAATACGAATCCATATTTTGCCACCACGTTTAACATATCTTGTCATTGCTCTTCTACTTGCTTCAATCTGTCGAGCAGTTACCCACCCACAATCTTGAGCTTGGAGTGCAAACTGACCAAATGCAATGGTATTACCCTTAGAGGCAATTCCTTTCATTCTGCCTCTATGCTGTTTTCGGAATTTAGTACGTTTTGGACTAAGCATTGTTATACCTCCTATGATTTCTCATTTGAACGATCCTCAAATTGCTGAGGTTTTCGGCTACCTTTCCTTCTCGGAATAGCACCAACAGGAATAGTTTGTTCTTCTTTGGGAAGAACCTCCCCTTTGAAAACCCAAACTTTAATTCCTAATACACCATAAGTTGTATTTGCTTCGCGCAGTGCATAATCAACCTCAGCTCTCAAAGTGTGAAGAGGAACCCTACCTTCTCTAGTCCACTCTGTTCTAGCTATTTCTGCACCATTGAGTCGTCCTCCTACTTGTACTTTCAAGCCTAAGACACCAGCTCTTTGTGCTCTTTGCAAAGCCATCCTTATAGTTCGTCTAAAGGCAACTCTTTTTTCTAATTGTTGTGCTATGTATTCAGCAAGTAAATATGCATCTGCATCAACTCTCTCCACTTCAACAACATTAATTCGAACTTGCCTTGTTCTATCTCCTATGGTTTTTTGTATACCTGACCTCAATTCTTCAATGCCACTTCCTTGCCTTCCTACAACCACTCCAGGTCTGGCTGTTTTCAATTCTAGTTCTAACTGGTCGGCTTTTCTAGCAATTAGTACATCACTGATTCCAGCTGAACTATATTTCTTTTGGATAAAAGTACGTATTTTATCGTCTTCTTGAAGAAGAGTTGGATAAGTTTTAGAAGTAGCAAACCATTTTGAACGATGTTCTTGTGTGATGCCTAACCTAAACCCTGTTGGGTTAATTTTATTACCCATTAGTTTTGTCCCTCCGTATTAGTTTGATTAGGAGCAGATTCAACAGAAATACTTATATGGCAAGTCTGTTTTTTGATAGAGAAGGCTCTACCTTGAGCTCTCGGTCTGAACCTTTTCATCACCGGACCGTTATCAGCCGAAGCTGAAGATATTACTAGGGACGAGGGGTCCATACCCAAGTTATGTTCTGCATTAGCTACTGCAGATCTTAAAACCTTAGTAATTGGATCAGTAGATCTATATGGCATAAATTCCAACATAATAAGTGCGTCTCTATAAGATTTACCTCTAATTTGATCGAGAACTCTTCTTACTTTTGATGCAGAACCACGAATGTACTTACCGTGAGCAATAGCTGTTTTTGTCATTTCAGGTGTTTTTGTCATTTATCTTGCCCCCTTCTTATCTCTTAAGTGGCCACGATAGGTTCTTGTAGGAGCAAATTCACCTAATTTATGGCCGATCATTTGTTCAGTTATAAAAACTGGTATATGGGCCTTACCATTGTGAACAGCAATCGTATGACCAATCATAACAGGAAGGATAGTCGAAGATCTAGACCATGTTTTGATGACTGATTTATCATTATCAGTATTTTGTTTTTCTACCTTTTTAAGCAAACTATCTGCTATAAAAGGCCCTTTTTTTAATGAACGTCCCATAATTTATAAAATAGAAATAGAAATAGAAATAGTAGTAATCAAGAATCTCTTCCTCCTCTACTTCTCTTAGAAATACGACGACGTCTTCGAACAACTAATTTGTTACTTGGCTTGTTTTTCTTACGTGTCTTTAATCCAAGTGCTGCCTTACCCCAAGGAGTTACAGGGCCTGCTCTACCAATCGGAGCTTTTCCCTCTCCTCCTCCATGTGGATGATCACATGGATTCATAACACTACCTCTTACTTGAGGTCTTCTACCTAACCATCTTCTTCTGCCTGCTTTTCCTAAGCTAGTATTACGTATTTCAGAATTACCCACCTCACCTAAAGTTGCATAACATTCCTTACGTACAAGTCTAACTTCAGTAGATGGAAGTTTTAAAGCGACATACTCTCCTTCTTTCGCCATTAGTTGTGCACTAGCTCCTGCAGATCTAACCATTTGAGCACCTCTACCAGCATATAGTTCTACACAGTGAACACTCGATCCTAATGGCATGGAAGATAGGGGCATTGCATTCCCTTCTTCAATTGGAACACCTTCACCAGAAATTACATTTTGACCTACTTTAATTCCCGCTGGAGCGATAATATATCTTTTCTCGCCGTCTTCATAGAATAAAAGTGCGAGTCTCGCATTTCTATGGGGATCATAATGAATAGCTGCAACCTTTGCATTAATATTTTTTTTGTCTCTTCTGAAATCTACTAATCTGTATTGTCTTTTGTGTCCGCCCCCTCTGTGACGACAGGTAATAACTCCTCTGTTATTTCTACCTTTATTCCTATGCTTAGAAACTATTAATGATCTTTCTGGTTTTGAACCTGTAATCTCACTAAAGTCAGTAACAACTCTTTGTCTAGTTCCAGGTGTATAGGGTTTGAATTTACGAATAGCCATAATAAATACTCCTTAAGATTCTGGGAATAGTTGAATTTTGTCTCCTTCAGCAAGACGTACAATTGCCTTTTTAATTTGAGAACGCTTCCCGGAGAATTTACCGACTCTTCTTGTTCTCCTTGGAGGATTCATAGTGTTTATTCCTATAACTTTAACACTAAACATTGACTCAATTGCTGCCTTTATCTGTGGCTTTGCGGCCCTATGATCTACCTCAAAAGTATATTGGTTAAGATCTAGCGCATTTGTCGCTTTTTCTGTAATTACAGGTTTACGAATTATATCTGCTAGACGAGAATCAAATAATCTACTCATGATGCATAAACCTCCTGAATTTTATTGATTGCTGATTGACCAATAACTAACTTATTGGCATTGAGAATATCAAAAACATTTAATTGATCAGCAGCAATTAATTTTACCTTTTCAATGTTGTTAATAGATTTTTTAATGACATCAGAGGGATTATCAAGAATAACTAAAACCTTTTCTGTTTTTTCTATTCCTAATCTAGAAAGACCATTGATTATCTCACTAGTTTTTGGTTGGTTTAATGTGGAACCAAAATCTTCAACAGTTTTGATATCAGCAATCCTAGACATTAAGGCTGTTCTAAGTGCTAATCTTCTTTCTTTTCGGTTCATATCTAAGTTATACGAACGTGGTTTAGGGCCAAAAATTACCCCTCCTCCTGGTCTTAATGGAGTCCTGATTGATCCTTGACGAGCTCTACCCGTACCCTTCTGCTTATAAGGCTTCCTACCTCCTCCACGAACTTCAGACCTTGTCAAAGTAGATGCAGTTCCTTGTCTTTTGTTAGCTAATTGTCTAAGAACAGCTCTATGAATTAAATCGGCAGAAGAAGTCTCTTTGGCAACTTTTAAATCAATTGAGACCTTGCCAGCTTTTTTGCCATCCCATTTTAAAGTTTCTAGGGTTGTCATGATTTTGCTCCTCCTTTGTTACCGACAACATTATTAGGCTTTATATTTACTATCGAGCCAGGTTTACCTGGTACAGAACCTTTTACTACAAGTAAATTTTTCTGATCATCAATTTTGACCACTAGTAAACCCTTTGTCGTTATTTTTTTACCTCCATATCTTCCTGCCATCCTTTTACCAGGATAAATTCTTCCAGGAGTTGTTCCAGCACCTGTTGATCCTGGAGCTCTATGATTTTTGGAACCATGACTCATAGGTCCTCTACTAAAACCATGTCTTTTTTGATATCCAGAGAAACCTCTACCCATTGATTTCCCGCTAATATCAACTTTCTGACCAACCTCAAAATTTGTAACAGTTATTTCCTTTCCAATCTCATAAGGGGAAGTCTCTTCGACTCTGTATTCCTTTAGGTGTTTTAAAAGTATTTCACCTGATTTTATTAGATGTCCTTTCTCAGGCTTACTCAAATGCTTATCCTTTGATACTCCATAACCTATTTGAATAGCAGAATAACCATCCAAAGGTTGAGTTTTTAATTGGGTGACTCGACAAGGGCCAGCCTCTATAAGAGTAACCGGTACTGCATTCCCATCTTCATCGAATAATTGAGACATGCCCAATTTTTTTCCTAAAATTCCTATAGACATAAGACTTGAGTAGGCTAGCTCATAAATAATTTTTGTTTAATTGTCAAATCTCTTAAAAGTTTCAACAACGTTATTAATCAAAAATTTAATTGTAGGAGTGAGACTTTTCTAAAATTAGAAAGTTTCTCGTGGGGTTAAACCCATCCCAAATTCTTTAACGAAACGCTAAAAACATGAATATTCCAGAGGCTCGGCTAGCTTGCGAGCTTAAAAAAAATTCACCGAATATAAATTGTACATCATCAAGTACCATAAAATGAAATAATATATAGTTAAAGAGAATCTTCATGCCATTACTTCTGACGGGAAAAAAGTTTCATAATGATTTAAATAAAAATAAATGCTTAGCTATGTTTGCACCTCTAGAGGGGGGGTATGAAACTCGTCTTTTAAGAAGAATGCGAGCTAAAGGTTTTAAAACTTACATTACCTCTGCTAGAGGATTAGGTGATCCTGAAGTATTTTTACTAAAATTACACGGTATAAGGCCACCTCATCTCGGTCATCAAAGTATTGGCAGAAATGGTGCTCTTGGAGAAGTTCAGCAAGTAATCCCTCAAGCGTCTGAACTATTTAATGAGAATGATAAAGATAAATTATTATGGCTATTGGAAGGTCAAGTCTTATCTCAATCTGAACTAGAAAGCTTAATTAAAATCTGTACTTCAGATAACAAACTAAAAATTGTTGTTGAAATGGGTGGTTCTAGAAAACTTGAATGGAAATCTTTAAATGATTACATATTGAATGAATTCTGAAATTGAGTTATTAAAAAAAAATAAAAAGGGATCAGATAAATGGGTTAAATTAATTTGCGGGGCGAGCAATGAAGATATTGTTGCCATAGAAGATTTAAGTGCTATTTATTCCGCTGCTGGAGTTGACTATATTGATGTTGCTGCTGACGAATCTATAGTTGAAGCAGCAAGAAATGGTATCAAATGGGCCAAGAAACTCTACGGTGCCTCTCCTGGATTGATGATAAGCATTAGTGATGGGAAGGATATACATTTTCGCAAAGCTAAATTTGATCCATTGAAATGCCCCTCTAATTGTCCTAGGCCATGCGAAAGGATTTGCCCTACGTTTGCGATTGATTATTCTGGGGTAAAAGAAAATAAATGCTATGGATGTGGAAGATGTATAAATAGTTGTCCCCTCAATTTAATTTCTGAATATGAATATAAATTGTCAAATAATGACTTACCAAAAACTCTACAAACAATAAAGCCTGATGCAGTAGAAATTCATACGGAAATCAATCGACTAGATTCTTTTATACAAGTTGCAAATATTCTCAAAACTTCAGGGATAGAATTTAAAAAAATATCTGTAAGTTGTGGATTAAATCAATCCCAAAAAGGACCAAAAGATCTTTTAAAAGCTCTCTGGGATAGATATGAAATTCTTGTCGAACATAATGTGCCGCTTATTTGGCAACTAGATGGAAGACCTATGTCTGGTGATCTAGCTCCATCAACAGGCAAGGATACAGTTAAATTATGGAATAATATAGGATCTCATCTTCCCCCAGGTTTAATTCAACTAGCAGGAGGAACAAATGAGAAAACTCATGAATTTTTGAAAATAAATAATTTTCCTGATGGAATTGCCTTTGGGAGTTCTGCTAGAAAAATAATGCAACCACTTATTGAAGATGCAAACAAAAATAATAAAAAATTATATGAATATCCAGAAAAAATGGATTTAGCAATAAAAAAAGCACAAAAATTGCTTAACCCATGGAAAATCAGCTAATCGCCCTATTTAATTAAATTAAAAAACAATTTCATAAAATCTAGAATGAAAATTTATATTTTTGATAGAAAAAAATCTAGTAATGTATTAAAATAAAATTTCATTGGGCCGTCGCCAAGTGGTAAGGCATCGGGTTTTGGTCTCGACATTCCTAGGTTCGAATCCTAGCGGCCCAGTTCTAAAAATTAGTTGAGTGAGCTCTCATAAATTATTTCTATTTGATTTTGATGGAGTTATTGTTGATGGAATGAATGAATACTGGCACAGTTCATTATTAGCTTTTGAAAAATTTATAAATTCTCCAAAAATCTTAATCGATCAAAATCTTTACAAACAAGTTTCAAATACTTTCATAGAAATGAGACCCTGGGTTAAATATGGATGGGAGATGTTAATCATTGTCCACCAAATTATCAAAAGTGAAGATCCACTAAATAATCAAAACAAAATCAATTTCCTAAATAAATATCATCAAAATTGTCAGAAAGTTTTATTAGAAAATTCTTGGGTGGCTGAAGATTTACAAAAATGTCTTGATAAAGCAAGAAAATATCAAATAGATAATGATTTTGACAATTGGATAAGATTACATCGCCCATTTTATGAGGTTATAGTTTTTATAGAAAAATTAAAGAAAGAAAAAATCAAGACGGGAATCATAACAACGAAAGGAAAAATATTTGCAGGCAAAATTCTTGAAAAATTAAATATTTACCCGGAGTTGATTTTTGGCTATGAATCGGGAACAAAAGTTGAGATTATTTCAGAACTCTGGAGAGAATATGAAATCATGGGCTTTATCGAAGATAGGAGAAATACACTTCTTGATATAAAGCAAAACCCCGAGACAAGTAACATTCCCTGCTACTTGGCTGATTGGGGCTATTTAAAAAATGTAGATAGACTTAATTTGCCACTTGAGATTAAATTATTAAAGTTGAAAAGTTTAGAAGATTTACTTGCAATTTAGTTATCTTCGGCTAAAGTACACATGTACTATGAATTGTAATTATTAATTTTAGATTTATTTAAAAATTATAGATTTAAAAATAATTATGAGAACTTATCAATAAATTAAAATGAGTTTAGAAGAAAGAAGAAAAAAGGATTCAAAGGAATCCTCATCTGAAGAGAAAAACAAAGCCTTAAATCTAGTCTTAGGACAAATAGAAAGAAACTTTGGTAGAGGATCAATAATGAGGCTTGGAGATGCCTCCAGAATGAAAGTGGAAACAATATCTACAGGAGCTCTTACATTAGACTTAGCATTAGGAGGGGGATATCCAAAGGGAAGAGTGGTTGAAGTTTACGGACCTGAAAGTTCAGGAAAAACAACCCTAACTCTTCACGCAATAGCAGAAGTACAGAAAAATGGAGGAATAGCAGCATTTGTTGATGCTGAACATGCTTTAGATCCAGTCTATGCGGCTTCTCTAGGAGTGGATGTCGAAAATTTATTAGTTTCTCAGCCAGATACAGGTGAAATGGCTTTAGAAATAGTTGATCAACTCATAAGATCAACTGCCGTAGACCTTGTTGTTGTTGACTCAGTAGCAGCATTAACTCCTAGAGCAGAAATAGAAGGTGAAATGGGAGATCACGTTATAGGAAGCCAGGCAAGACTAATGAGTCAAGCAATGAGAAAAATAACTGGTAATATTGGCAAATCAGGATGTACAGTGATATTCCTCAATCAATTACGCTTAAAAATCGGAGTTACATATGGAAATCCAGAGACAACTACAGGAGGTAATGCATTAAAGTTTTATGCTTCAGTAAGACTTGACATTAGGAGAATTCAGACTCTTAAAAGAGGTACAGAAGAATATGGAATAAGAGCAAAAGTTAAAGTAGCAAAAAATAAAGTAGCTCCTCCATTTAGAATTGCAGAGTTTGATATTCTATTCGGCAAAGGAATAAGTACGACAGGATGTTTATTAGATTTAGCAGAAGAGACTAATATAATAATTAGGAGAGGTGCTTGGTATAGTTACGAAGGAGAAAACATTGGACAAGGAAGAGATAACACAATTATTTGGTTGGATCAGAACTTAGAAATAAAGAATAAAGTAGAATCTATTGTCAAAACGAAACTAACAGAAGGTACTGAAGTAAGTTCTAATTCGATGAAAGCATTAAATAATAATCCAGAAAATGCTGTGATTGCTAATAACATCAAGAAAATAGCTTAGATTCATAATGAATCAGCTGGAGTCCACCAACCTGCGGCTGGTCCAATAAATCTAACAATTACCCACAAAATAACTAAACCTCCAATTCCATACCAACTAGCTTTTATACTTATTTTCATTAAACTGTCTCTCTGATTAATAGTAAGAGGCAGCCAATCAAATATTCTAGGTGATTCGTCTGATTTAGATTTAGTATTTTTTTGTTTAGGAGGAAGACCTAATGATTTTCTCCTTTTTGCTTCTCCCATATTTAAAGATATTTCCTAAATAATAACCTAATCGTAAGGAAGCATATAGTTTATTTGTTTTGAAGGTTGAATACTTTTTAAAATTAATCTACCCCATTTTCTTTTATGTGCTCTTCCATCAAGAATTATTAATTTACCAGCGTTTTTTCTTAAAGGTGAAATAGACCTTTCTAATTTTTGTATTGCCTCAGGAAGTAAAAATTCTCGGAACCAATCTTTAGAAAGATTTCTATTATAAGAGACAGTCAATGTATTGATAGGCTCTTTAATGCTAGGGATTGGTAGTAATGGAATAATTATTTGTTCTGGACTTTGTATACAATAAGAATTATTGATCCACCAGGTATAGCTAGCACATAGAATTTCATTATTAAACAAAGGAATATTCTCTAGCAAAACTCGCTTTCCATAGATAGAGGCTAATTCTGTAGCAAATTTAAGGTTCAAATCAACGTCATCAGATAAAAATAAAGTCAGACCTTTTGAGAAAATTATTAATTTTTTAGACTTATCTAAAATATTTTTTGTAAACATTGGATTATTTGGAAGCATTTGTCTAGGCGGAACGTATATTAAGATTTTATTTTCAATAAAATTACTCTTAAAGTTCATTACCAAATCAATGTCTAAACTTTCTTTCTTGAGATACTTTTGAAAAAAATTATCTTCTCTTAATGCGGACAAAAAAACAAATTTATTATTAATTAGTAAATGTTTTATCTGAGAAAGTTCATCTATAGGTTCTAAATAAAAATTCCACTCAAAATTTATATCATCTAAAGTTACCCAGCATGCCCAACCTGCAGAAAGAGCATTACTTACCCTCAAAAATTGATCAGAATAGGAAGAGTTTTCAAAAAAGAAATTAGAAAGAAAATTTATTTCTTCTTTATCTAAAAAAATACTCCTACTATCTAAAACTTTTCTCAAGAAAAACTTCTTTTTAAGTAGGTTGTACGTACTAATTATCTTTTGACTTTTAAATGATGATTGTTCAAATTTATGAAACCAATTTTTTTTCAAAAATGAAATTCTAAAATAGTTTTTTAAATCTTCTTTTATATTTTCAATCCCAGAAAAAATAATGCGATGATTTCTAGCATTAAAAATATTTACATCACCTAGCAGTTTTTCCAGAGAGATAAAACAAACTCGGTGATTTGAAAAAATTATTTGATCATTTTCTAAAATAAAATTTAACCCAAGACTTTTTAATTCTCCTAAGTAATTATTTTTTAAAAATTCTATTTTGTCTTGAGATAAAACAAAAGTCGAATTTTCTTCGAATAAAAATATAGAAATCAACAGAGCGGGTAGCCAAATATTAGTAGAAAAAATTTCCGAGTTAATCAGATACGTTTCATTTGTTTGAAGACACTTTGAAATTATTCTCCCGAAAGAATAAATATGATCCCAATCTATCTCATGGGATCTAATAAATCTTTTTAAGTACTGATGACTTAAAATTTCAAGCATTATATAATTTTAGTAATATCAAATTGAAAAAAACATGATCTTAATATACAAAAAATTGTTATCAATATAAAAAAGCCTCAAATAAATAAATCAATGAATATTGGAATTGTAGGTCTAGGACTTATTGGTGGTTCAATAGGATTAAAACTCCAAAGATTAAAACACACTATTTACGGAGTCACGAACAATAACCTTAATAAAAAAAAGGCAATAGAGAGAAATCTTGCAAACGTTGTTAGCTGCGATTTAGGCATCCTACGAGAATGTTCTCTAATTATATTGGCATTACCGATTAAAGATCTAATCTATCCTTCTAACGACCTAATAAATGCGATTCCAAAAGATGCAATAGTGACTGATGTCGGTTCTATAAAAGAACCCATAATTAACACATGGGGGGGGATACATCCATTATTTATTGGTTCACATCCCATGGCAGGCTCAGAAGAAAAAGGAGTTGAATCAGGTTTCGAAAGTTTATTAGAAAATGCAAAATGGATTATCACTCCTACTTCGAAAACCAATTCACATTCATTAAAAACGCTGAGTAAATTAATAACTTCTATGCAATGTGAGATTTATAAAGCATCACCAAAAGAGCATGATGAAGCTGTTTCTTTAATATCTCATTTACCGATATTTGTTGCTTCTTCATTAATTAAAACTGCCAATACAGAGAAAAATGAATCGCTATTAGCTCTAACTCAACGACTTGCCGCTTCAGGTTATGCGGATACAACAAGAGTTGGAGGTGGAAATCCGAATTTAGGTTTGGATTTGGCTATGAATAATCAGACAAATATCTTAAAAGCAATTAAAGAATTTAAAAAAAATATTAATGAAATCGAATCTCTAATCAAAAACAATAAGTGGGAATTATTATCTGAAAAACTTACAAAAGCGATAGAAATCAGATCAAATTTTACAAATTAAAAAATCTTATAAATAAAAATCATTAATTCCTTTAGAAGCTAAAAGTTGCCTTGCAACCATTAATGCTGACTGACTAACACCCGCTGTCCCTTCTCCTGGATAAATAGAATCGCCACATAACCATAAACCTTTAAAAGGAGTTCTACTTGATAACCCAAATAATCCAAAAATATCAGGATTTTGACCTAGACCACCTACTATCCCATTTGGCCTATTAGTCCACCTTTCAAATCCTAATGGAGTAGCCAATTCCTTATGAAGCCAATTTTCAGAAGCAATATCAAATTGGTTTTGAAGTGCCGTTGATATTTTTTGTAAATACTCCTTTTTTTTCTTTATATAGTCATGTTTATCTAAACTAAACCAGTCGTTCGTTTTTGTAAAAAGACTTGCTATCAATGTAATCTCTCCTTTTGGAGCTCTTCCATCTCCCTCCTCACTTATGGATACAAAAAGTGACCCTAATTCATTTGAAACAAACTGATAATGATTGGAAGAGATTACTTTAATATGTTCTTTTTTTAAAGCTGAATAAAAGACTAACGCACCGCTTGGATCAGGAAGACTTTGTATTCTTTTTTTATAATTATAATTATTATCTAGAGGATTTTCTAGATGTTTCAAAAGAGATTGTGGAGGAGGTGTATAAATTACATCATCGGCGAAGTAAACCATCTTCTCTTGCTTAGATGATGCACAAACTTTCCAACTTTTTTTTACATAATCAAAATTAATGGAATTTACTTTTTGCCCGAAAACAATATTAACTCCCCTTTTTTTTAATGAATCTTCTAAAGCATCACTTAAAGCCTGCATTGATTTTTTTAAATGCCATAAACCATGTGGTTTTTGACACATTTGCAACACTGTAGAACCATATAAAGCTGCAGTATTATAAACATCTTCTTGTGAATAAAGCTTTAATTGCAAATTAAGAAACTTAATTAATCTTTCATCATTAGATAATCCACAAAAACGTAAAAGATCAAAGATAGTAGATTTAATCAATATTCCTGTAACTAAATTCGTTGGAACTAATGCTTTAAGAAGTTGCGAAAAATCCCAAAAATTCTTGACGGGTAATACAGGGTTATTATTAGCAAAAGTCCAATTACTCTGATGAATTAAATTACATAGTTGCCAAAATTGACGACTACCTGGGAACTGCATCTCCCTCTCCTTAATCCATTCATCTTTGTCATACCAAATAGGAATTGGCTTGCTGCCATCTTTTAAGTCAACAATGCAAGCTGGATTTAAGATGGATGCTTCAGGAAGAGGAATATCTAAAAATTTAAAAATCTTAGAGTGTATTCCCCCTTCTTCCAGACCAGCGACTTGAGTTGCTCCAACATCAAAAATATATCTTTTTCTTTTAAAGGTTCCTGCACAACCTCCCGATTGAGTATGCGACTCAATCAAAGTCACTGAAAGCCCTAGTTTTGATAAAATTGCCGCAGAAGTTAGCCCTGCTATACCAGCACCAACAACAACAATTTCAGTCTTTGACATTAAAATGCAAAAAATACCACATATCGAACTTAACGAAATTTGTTATCAATTAGGTGAAGGATCACCAAAAAGTATAAAACAAGTTTTGGGGGGAGATATTCATGAGTCGTGGCAAATAAAATTTAAAAACGCTAAATTCTTTCTTAAAAGAAATGCAAGAGAAGGAAGATTTCTCGAATTTGAAAAATCTTGCCTTAATAATCTACAAAAATATCTTAACTATGAAAACTTAATCGTTCCTAAAATCATTACCTACTTAGAGGTTAATAATGTAGAACTTTTATTATTGGAATGGATAGATATGAAGAATAGTGATCAGGAAAAATTAGGAAGGGGTTTAGGAGAGATGCATATTGAATCAAATAAATTTAATCAACCAAGTTTTGGATATCCGATTCATGGTTTTATAGGAACCACAAATCAAATAAAAGGATGGGAAAAGGATTGGATTAAATGTTTTATTAATTTAAGAATTGAACCTCAATTAGCAATCTTAGAAAAAGATTTTTTAGAAATTGATATTAAAAATAAAATAAAGTCAAAAATAGAATCGGTACTACTTGACCATGAACCGATGAAATCACTTGTTCATGGTGATTTATGGTCGGGAAATATCGGAGTAACTCTTATGAATAAAGGTGTAATATTTGACCCTGCATCTTGGTGGGCAGATTGCGAAGTAGACATTGCTATGACAAGATTATTTGGTAATTTTCGAAATGAATTTTACGAAAATTATCATAAAATTGTTCCAATTAAAAAAGGATCTGAAAGAAGAACTATTATTTATAATTTTTATCACATATTAAATCATGCCAATATGTTTGGTGGTTCATATTGTCATCAAGTCCAAAGCTACATCAGGAATATATTGAGTATGTAAACTAAATTTATCCTAAATATGTTTTTTTGAGATTTTGGACCTTCTCTAGAACTGCTTCACGATTTTCACTTGTACGGAGATTTTGCCAACTCCATTGACCTACAACGACTACTCCTAGTAATTCTAGAAGGCCAGGTAGAATCGGGAAAAAATTAATCGTGTCAATAATAACTTTAATTATTATTTGAGCGATAACTACAACGGCAATTATGCCCGCTGCTTTACCATACTTTCCCATTTGGGTCCAATCAATAGTTCCAAGTGTTTCATTGATTTTTCCCATTACATCAGAATACTTCTCTGAAAAGCTTTTACTTTCTGAGTTTGTTTCGGAGCCGGAGTCTTGATTTGACTCAGGAGTGTTATCACTCATGAATTCAGTCAACTTAATATATGAACCAGACAGTATCGGAAAAATTGTCTGTTGACTACCTTTTTGTTATGCATAATTCCGAACCGAAACATTTTGTATTCTGAAATAAACATTGATAATAGGAAAGTTTTAAGATATTTAACCCCAAATTTGAATTTAAAAAAATTCACAATATCATCTTGTTCTAACAAAAAGCACTTAAAAACTTCATCAACATAAAAAAATAAAAAGACTAAGATAATTTTTTAAATTATTATATTTTCATAGATTATTTTTTATAATAAAAATGGTAATATCAACTGATCTAAATTCTGATTTCTTATCTTTAGATGAAAAGGAAAGATACAAAAAACATTTAACTCTAAAAGAAATAGGATTTAAAGGGCAATTAAAACTAAAAAATAGTTCAGTAATATGTATTGGAGCAGGCGGACTGGGTTCTTCAGTTTTACTTTATCTTGCCGCTTCAGGAATAGGAAGAATTGGAATAGTTGATAATGATCAAGTTGAAAAGTCGAATCTACAAAGACAAATTATTCATGAAACAAATACGGTTGGAAATTTAAAAATTAATTCTGCCCAAGAAAGAATTAAAAGATTTAATCCTAATATTGAAGTAACAACATTTAATAAAAGAATAAACTCCGAAAATGTTATTGAAATCATTAAAGACTTTGATATTATTTGTGATTGTTCAGATAACTTTGGTACTCGGTATTTAATAAACGATGCCTGTTTAATACTTAATAAGGCTTTAGTTTTTGGAAGTGTTCAGGGTTTTGAGGGCCAAATAAGTGTCTTTAATCTCAATAAAAAGAGTCCTAATTTAAGAGACTTACTACCAGAATCTCCCGTAAAAAATAATATCCCAAGTTGTGAAGAGTTTGGGGTTGTGGGAGTTTCAACTGGTCTTATAGGGATTTTACAAGTAAATGAAATAATAAAAATTATTCTAAATAAAGGAGAGATTCTTGACGGCAAGATTATGATTTTTGACCTACTAAATATGAATATAAAAACTTTAAATTTAAAATCTGACAAGTTAAATAAAAATATTAAAAACCTTTCTCAATTTGAAGATTTTTACAAAGATAATGAATGCCAAGATAATATTAAAATCAAGAAAATTAACGCTCAAGAATTTAATACTTTATACAAAGCAAAATTTAATAAAATACTTCTAATAGATGTTAGAGAAAAAGAAGAGTTTAATAAAGGCTCTATAAAAGGTTCTATATCTATACCCATCAATAATCTCAAACAAAAGTCTCACCTAGAATTTATTAAACAAGAAAGTTTATTTAAAGAAATTTTCACATTGTGTCAATTAGGAAAACGTTCAGAAAAAGCATCAAAAATTTTGATGAAATTTAAAATTTCCTCAACATCAATAGAAGGGGGAATAAAAAAAATCAATAAAGTAATAATAGGTTAATTATTAAAAAAAACTAATAATCCACCCCTCTCTTTAAATCAACTCCAACATTTGCGTAATGCTTGTGACAAACCATTTCAGAATATACATCTGCTAGTTCAAAGTATGATGGTTCATTTTTACATCTCCCAGTAATAACAACTTCTGTATCTGCAGGTTTTTTTATGAGAGTTTGATATATAGATTCAACAGGTAAAAGTTCTAAATCAACAGTTGGATTTAATTCATCTAAAATAATAGTTTTATATAGACCACTCAAAATAGCCGCTTTTGCAATTTCCCAAGCTCGTTCAGCTTCAACATAATCAATTGGCTGTTGTTGCCCCCTCCATACTATGGCATCTCTCCCAGAACGTAGGTGGTCGACTAAATGTGGGTAACTCTCTCTCAACGCTTCTATTGCAGCATCTTCGGTATAACCATTACCACCCTTTAGCCATTGTAATATTAGAACTCTATGACTTTTATCTTGAGATATTCCTTTGCCAATAGCTTGCAGAGCTTTACCCAATGCACTCGTGGATTTGCCTTTACCTTCGCCGGTATAAACTTCAATACCAGCGGGGTTATTCATTTTTCTATGAGATTTATTTAAATCCCCTTTTAAGCATGATCTCATTTCTGAGTGAAGTTGAGATATGCATATCAGTGAAGAGGGTGCTGATCTTCCTGTGATAATTATTTCCAAATCTTCAGGTCGATTTTGAAGAGAATTAACCACTTCCTCAATATTAAGCATCCCTAAATCTAAAACAGGATTCAATTCATCAAGAACAACGACAGAATAAAGGGAACTAGCAATTGCTCCTTTAGCAATATTCCAACCTCTCTCAGCCTCAGTAATATCCGATTTTGTAACTTGATCAGCATTAAAAAATTCAGATCTCCCAGTTCTCACATGATCTATTAAATGAGGGAAACCTCTTTGTAATGCTTCTATTGCAGAGTCTTCATCATATGACCTCTCAGGACCTTTTAAGAATCTGAGCAATAAAACTCTTGACTGTTTCTTTTCGCATATCCCTAAACCTATTGTTCTAAGTACCACTCCTAAGGCGGCCTGACTTTTTCCCTTTCCTTCCCCATCGTAAATATGTAATTGACCTTTGGATCTTTCTTTACTGTCACTTGCGGTAACAATACCAATACCTCTATTTCTACCAGTGTTTGTCAATTGAGAAAAGTTAGTAAATTTAATCTAGGATATAGTTAATAATATTATTAAAACTTTAATAATAAACTCAACCTATGTATATCTTAATTTAATTTTTAATAACAGTCGTATGTTCTATAAACTTGAAATCCTCTCTCATGAACAAAGTGAAAAACTCAAGGAAATTAGAAACTTTTTCAAAAATCTCAATAGCGTTTGTGTTGCCTATTCAGGAGGAGTAGATAGTACATTGGTAGCCTCTTTGGCATTTGAGCAATTAGGAAGCAAAGCTATTGCAATTACTGGAGTTTCCCCCGCATTAACTAAAACATTACTTGAAGAGGCAAAAACTCAAGCAAGATGGATTGGAATACAACATTTAGAAATTGAGACTTCAGAATTAGATCAATCTAGTTATAGTGAAAATCCTAAAAATAGATGTTTTGCTTGCAAAAAAGAGCTTCACAAACACACTACATTTTTATCTAAAAAACTTAATTACAAAATTGTCTGTGACGGAGTTAATCTTGACGATATTGACGATTACAGGCCTGGGATTCAAGCAGCTAAAGAAGCAGGAGTTTTATCTCCCTTAGCATTATTTAAGTTTACAAAAAAAGATATAAGGGATATATCAAAAGCTTTAGGTTTCCCTTGGTGGGATAAACCTGCTCAACCTTGTTTATCATCAAGATTTCCTTATGGAAATCAAATTACAAATGAAAGACTAAACATGGTAGAAAAAGCTGAAGAATATATTAAGAAAGGGAGCATATCAGAAGTCAGAGTTAGATGTCATGGTGCAACAGCAAGAATTGAGATTCCCAAAAATGAATTACAAATATTTTGTAAAGAATATGATTTTAATGAATTAGTTAACTATTTCTCTAATCTAGGATTTAATTGTACAAGCTTAGATCTTGAGGGTTTAATAAGCGGCAAGCTAAATAGATAAGTTTCAAAATTTAATTTATTTTTTTAATTGACTATGGACTTCTGAAGGTAGATTTCTATCAATTATACGCAAAAGATGTTCTTTAGCTATGAAAGCTTGAATTAAGTATTTACATGATATTTCTGGCTTCATATTTTGACCACATGTAAAAATATCAACTGCAGAATAATGGGCTTCAGGCCATGTATGTATTGACATATGAGATTCAGCTAGTAAAGCAATTGCTGTAACACCCTGAGGTTCAAATTTATTACTTATTAGATTCAAAACTGTTGCATTAGCTAATTTGGCAGCATTATTTAAAGTACAACGCAAAAAAGATTCGTCATTCAATTTTTCGTAATCACATCTATAAAGTTCTAACAAAAAATGCTTACTATTATTAACTAATTGCTTCTTATCATTTAATGCTGTGAAAGTTTGATTTTTTTTGGGAACTTCCATTAATTAATTGTATTAGAGTTTATAGATTAACTAAAACTTATAAAATTTTTAATTATAAGTATATCATCTGCGAAGAGCTTAAAAAAGATTTATTGAATTTATCCAAATGCGTTGCACTTATCAAACATTGACTATCTTTTCCTACAGAATTCAGTAATAAATTTTGTCTAGTGATATCAAGCTCAGCCAAAACGTCATCCAATATAAGAATAGGAGGTAAATCAATCATATTACGTAATAAATCCAGTTCGGCCATTTTTAAAGCCAAAATAAAAGTCCTTTGTTGACCAGATGAGCCATACTTTCTTATAGAGATATTATTAATCAGAAACTCTATATCATCACGATGAGGACCAAAATTACATTTACCAGTCACCGCCTCTAACGGCCTCTGCTTTTGTAGTTGTTCCAATATTTTCTTACTGATAACTTCTTCTTCTTCTTGATTGATATTTTCTAAACCAGAAAGATAATTTATACCAATTTGCTCTTTGGATTTACTTAAATGATTATGCCAATATTCAACATATGGTTTAATTTTTGATAGAGCTCTCCTTCTACGTCTAAAAATTCTTGTACTAATTAATGACATTTGAATATCAAAACTTTCAATAACTTCTGAAGATATATCTTTTTGAAAGCTTTCTGAACGCCAAAAATGACTTCGTTGCTTTAAAAGTCTATTAAATCTATGAATCAGCTCTACATATACTGGTTCAAGCTGAGATACAACTTTATCAATCCAAGATCTTCTGAAACCAGGTTCACTTTTGACAATATAAATATCATTAGAACAGAAACATACACTCCTAATATAATTTTGTATTTCAGTCTGTTTTTTCAATAAAGAATCATTTACATAAATCTTTTTAGCTCCTTTCCTAAATAAATTAACTTTCAAATTATCAGTGAAATCAATTTGACCAAAAATAGCGGCCATGTCGCTATCATTTTCTATTAAATCTTTATCACTTAATGCTCTATTAGATTTTAATTGACTAAGAACTTCGACAGATTCCAGTAAATTTGACTTACCAACACCATTACAACCAAGAACGATAGCTCTTTGCTCATTAAGGTCGACCTCAAAACTTTTATGATTTCGAAAATTATAAATTTTTAAGTTATTTAAAAAAATTTTTTTAATGCATTCCTTAGTTAAATTAGCTAAATTTAAACTATTTAGAATTTCTTTAAAGAAATTGAAAAATTTAGAGCATGTAGCTCAGTTGGATAGAGCATCAGATTCCGGTTCTGAGAGTCGGGGGTTCGACTCCCTCCATGCTCGTAATAAAAGATTTAAAGTTTAAAGCTCATTACTCTAATATCATTCGGATCTAGTATAAATCCACTTTCTTCTAAACTTTTAAATGAAGTTACTGGCGCTTGAACAGAAATACTACATCCTGGCATTTCCCTATTTATTTTTTCAAGGGTCACTTGAAGTAATATTGAGTAAAAAAGATTTTGATTATTGCCTTTTTCAGCGCATAAATTCCATAAGTTAGCGTTGAGTCCTCTATCTGATGTGACCCTTACAAAACCATAAAGATTATTTTTAGATTCGTTTTGAATCGTGAAGAAAAAATTACTACTTTTAATAGCAAGAGATAACTTTTGTATTGGGAATGACTCACAACCACTATTTACCAAAAGTCTATTTAAATCCTTAGCAGTTGGAACTTGTGAAGAATTGATAAAATAACCCTCTGGAAGAATTAGTTTTTTTTGGGAAAAATATTGCAATGATTATCCTGTATTTCTCATGCCTGCCGCAATTCCATTAATTGTTAAAAGTGCTCCTCTTAATAATTCACTACGACTATAAGCTCTTTTAGACTCAATCCTATCCTCAATAAACTCACTAATTGGAGGTTGTCTTGTTTGATCTCGAAGTCTTCTTAAAAGTGAGACTTGTAAAAATCCCAAAGGAATTATGGTTTTATTCCTTAAGTTAACGGATGATCTTAAATCTCTATCTGATTCTAGAAGCTTATTTTTACCAGTTATTTCAAGCACTAAGGATTTAGTAAGATTATATTCTTTAGAGATAACATCAAAAATCTCCTCAAACGACTTTGAATTTTCTTTACTCCCAAGTGTGTCAACGTAATATTTCGCTACTTCTAAATCAACTTTAGATAATGTCATTTCTACCTTAGATATGAGCATTCTAAAAAAGGGCCATCTTTGATGAAGTACTCTAAGTAATTCAATTTGCTCAGGATCTGATTTTAATTCTACAGATAAAGCCGTACCCACTCCAAACCAGCTTGGCAAAAGAAATCTACTCTGTGTCCAGCCAAATACCCAGGGGATTGCTCTTAAACTTGATAAATCCTTTGCGCCTTTTTTCCTTCTTGCGGGTCTACTTGATATTTGTAATTTACTAATTTCCTCGATTGGAGTGACCTCTTGAAAAAAAGTTAGCAAATTTGGATTCTCATGTACTAATTTTCTATATTGGATTCTAGATGTTTCTGCCAACCTAGTCATTAAGTCATTCCATTCTGGTGTAGCATCAAGTCTGTTGTTAACCAAACTATTCTGAATAACCGCTGTTGTAACAGTCTCCAAATTATATAATGCCAATTCAGGAAGACTATATTTAGAAGCTAAAACCTCTCCTTGTTCTGTAATTTTTATTCTTCCTTTGAGCGTCCCACTTGGTTGAGCCAATATTGCTTGATAAGCAGGACCTCCTCCTCTTCCTACGGAACCTCCTCTACCGTGAAACAGTCTTAAAAGTATATTATTTTTGCTTGAAAGATTTTGAAGAGCAATTTGAGCTCTATGAATTTCCCAGTTACTAGATAAGAATCCTGAATCTTTATTGCTATCTGAATAACCTAACATTAACTCTTGGAGAGGTTTAAAACTTTCTCCAACTTTTGGTAATAATGACTTATAAAAATCTAATTGAAATAATTGCTCCATTACATCAGGAGCTCTTTGCAGATCTTCAACAGTTTCAAACAGAGGGACGACCAACAATGTCGATTTTTGAGAACCTTGATCAATTAGTCCCATCTCTTTTGCTAAAAGAAGGACTTCAAGCAAATCAGATGCACTGTGACTCATTGAAATAACATATGAATGACAAATACGACTTCCAAATTCTTCTTGCAATCTTTTGACCATTTTAAAAACTGAGAAAGTTTCTTCAGTACTTTTATTCCAGTTAACTTCAGAGGGAATCAAGGGCCTTTTGGTATTTAATTCCTCATTAAGCCATTGTATTTTCTCTTTTTCAGACATTTGATCATATTGTTTTGGCAACTCAAGGTAATTAGTTAATTCTTGTATTGCATCACTATGTCTAGTACTTTCCTGACGTATATCCAAACTTGCTAAAGAAAAGCCGAAAATATGTACCTGAGTTAATAATTTATTTACGGCCTCACAAGTTAAATCTGTACTATTAAGGCTATTTTTTATTAATTCTAGGTCATAAGTAAATTCAGCAACAGACTTGTAATGTAATTTTTCAACCAGCTCTAAATTTTTGTTATCAGATTCCCTTTCTAAAGATAACTTCCATCCGCCTTCAGCTAGTAAATTATTTCGTTCATGAGTCAATCTTAATTTTTCTAAAATATAACTCAATTTCAATCTATAAGGCTCTGATCTATATCTTGTTGCCCTTGCTTCATAAATTTCAGGAAACTTAACCCTATCGGTTTCTAGTGATTCCAAAAGAGATGAGCTTACTTGACTCCATTGCATTGAGACGCTTAGTTGATCTCTAAGATTAGAGGTCGCTTTGATATACCTCTCTAACATTAATTGTCTTTGGTAACAGGCAGTCCTCCAAGTAATTTCAGGAGTAACTGATGGATTCCCATCCCTATCAGAGCCTACCCAAGATCCAAATGTACAAAAAGATTCAGTTGGCATCTGAACGTCTGGATAATTTTCAGTAAGGGCTGAAGAAATTCTCCCTCTTAACTGAGGCATCGCATCAAAGAGCACTTGTTGAAAATAATGTAGTGCATAATCAACTTCATCTATTACTGATGGTTTGAATTGATGTAACTCATCTGTTCTCCACCAAAGTCTTATTTCTTCTTTTAGTTGTATTTTGAGAGATTTAATATCTTCAATTGTTAAAAACTTTTCAACTTGTATTTTTTGCAGCAGATTAGCTACTCTTGTTTGCTTATGCCTAATTGTATGTCTAACTATCTCTGTAGGATGTGCGGTAAAAACTAATCGGATATCCATTTCTTGTAGTAATTCCTCTAGTTTTCCTGGGGGGACATTTAATCTTCTAAGCCTAAAGAATAATTCTTTAAATGTTACGGGAGCATTTTGCCTTGCTAAAGCAGGAGCAAATGGGTCTAGATTTTCTTGTGATTTTTTAACATTCTGATTAGTAAAGCTTTGAATATATCTATCTTCCTCCGCTCTTTGTTCTAAAATATTAACTAGCTGGAAATATAATGAAAAAGCTCTGGCTGCAGAAATTGATTCAGCTAAATCCATAGAATTAACAATATCAACTATTTCAGTTTTAAAATTTTTGGAACTACATTCTTCAACTTGATTTGAATAACTTAATTCCTTCAGCTGTATTAAACGATTTGCTTGATCATCTGGACATTCTTCCCTCAATACAGATTCCCACAAATCTTCTATCAATACACGATTTTTATCCAACGGATCATTGTTGCTTATAAGATCCACATTATTATTTTTAAACTGTTTCATAGATTCCATATAATTATTATGTCATAAGTAAATATATTGGGATCAAATATTTGTTTATATTATTAAATACTTTCTTCTTCACTTTGAATCATCTTATGAGCAGTGAATTTCATAATATCCTCAATAGACAATCCTTCTTTATATTGTTTTATCCATTTCATAGATTGATTTCCTTCCTCAAGAACTTTATAAATAGGTTTCAAAAGATGAGTCATATTTAACTTTTCTGCAGTTAAAGATAAATCAGCTAATACATTTTTTATCCATTCTCTACAAATCATTTTCTTGCCATCTTTCCAATGAGTCAATTCAGCGTCTAGACTCATTTGTGCAGCTTTAATTTCGTTTAGATCACATATTTTTGTTAATTGATCCATAGAAAACTTACTAGTATTTAAGGGATCTAAAGTCTTCAGATTTTCGAATAAATAAATGACTCTAAGTTCAAGTAAAGCTGTTATTGCCAACAATAACTCAATATCAGAGATGTAATCGCAAATTCTTAATTCAAGACGATCTAAAACATGAGGCCTTTGAGGTCCATTTGGGCGAATAGAAGACCAAAAATGTCTAATATTGTACATATTTCCATTCTTAATATTTTCTTCAATCCATTTTATATAGTCATCATGATTGTAAAAAAAAGGAACCTTATTTGGTGTTTTAGGGAATTGAATCCATCTCTGTGAATGATTATTAGTAAGTTTATTATTTAAAAAAGGAGAGCTTGCACTTATTGATAAATACAAAGAAGCCTCACACCTTACAAGTCGGATAGCTGCAAAAAGTTTATCTAAGTTATCAATACCTAAATTTATATGAACACTGGAAGTGGCGATTGATATACCGTAGTTATCTTGAATAAATTGATGATAAACATTATTTTTATCAGAACGTTGAAACTGATTATTGTGTTTAAAACATAATGTAGATGAAGGGATTATTGTTAAATCTCTTTTGTTTAACCATTTCCTTAAACTTTTTCTAGGTTCTAATAAATTCTTATAACTGACTTTATAGTCTTTTTCTGGATTCGTAATATACTCAACATTTCTGTTATCCGGCTCTTTGACAAAATTCGAAAACGTTTTTTCAATATCATCAGAAACTCCAACATGATTATTTTGAGAACCAGTAAAGAGTTCTACTTCAAAGCCTTTATATAAATTATCATTATGCATTTATCTATCCAAACAAGCCAATGCCATTAATATACCTTTGGCTTTATTAATAGTCTCTTGATATTCATTCGCAGGAGAGGAATCTGCAACTATCCCAGCACCAGCCTGAACAGAAACTATATATTCTCCATCATTTGAAGGCTGAACTATCATTGTTCGTATTGTTATCGCAGTATTTAGTGCACCATTTATATCTATAGACCCATAAACTCCAGCATACGGACCTCTAGCATCTTTCTCAAAGTCCTTAATTAATTGCATAGCTCTAATTTTTGGAGCCCCAGTTACTGTACCAGCAGGAAAACATGCTTTAAGTAAATCCCATACCCCAGTATTACTTTTTAAGATACCTTCAACTTCACTAACTATGTGCATTACATGTGAATATTTTTCAATTATCATCAAATCTTTAACCTCTACTGTGCCTGTTTCACATACTCTTCCTAAATCATTTCTTCCCAGATCAATAAGCATTACATGTTCTGATATCTCTTTAGGATCTTTTAATAAATCTTTCTCAAATTTTAAATCTTGTTCAGCATCTTGACCTCTTGGCCTTGTGCCAGCTATCGGTCTTAAGCTTGCAACAATTTGATTAGTTTTATTCTTCTCTGCTTTGACCATTACTTCAGGACTAGAACCTATTAAGTACCATGATCCAAAATCAAAGAAAGCCATATAAGGTGAAGGATTAACAATCCTCAAGCTTCTATATAGATTAAAGGGATCACTTTTAACTTTCGATTGAAATTTTTGGCTAATAACAATTTGAAAAATATCTCCTTTTCTTATATATTCCTTTGCAGAAACAACAGCTTCCTCAAACTCTTTTCTTTCCCAATTACTTGAAATTGCAATATTCAAATCTTTTTTTTCATCCCAGTTAAGAGCATGTTTTTCATTAATTGGAGCACTCATTAAATCTTTGATTCTATTAATTCTTGAAATCGAATCTTGATAAATTTCTTGAACATGAGTTTCTGATGTCCTGGAAGTGTCAGCATATACAACTACAGTGATACATCTTTTCATTTGATCAAATATTACTAATTGATCAAAAAACATCCAAGATCCATAGGGTAAATCATTATCTTCTATAGGATTAATAGGCACATTAGGTTCTATGCGATTGATTAATTCATAACCCCAAGAACCATATAACTGACCAACATAAGGTAAATTATCGATATTATATGACTTATATTCTTCGGTCCAAGTTCTTAATAAATCAAAAGGATCGCCTTTATATTTTTCACTGTTTCCATTATTCCAAGTCTTAATAGTTTCTTCTCCACGACAAACTGCTTCCCAAAGAGGATTAGTAGCAACAATACTCCATCTACCTAAATTTTCCCCACCTTCGACGGATTCAAAAAAGACCCCATGTGAATCTTTATTTGATAATTTAAGCCATGTTGATAATGGGGTCTCTAAATCAGCAGGCCAAGTTTTGAAAATAGGTATAAAATTTTTACCTTCTTTATAAGCCTTTAAAAAACTATCTTTTTGAGAACTGATCATACTAGTAAATTCAGTCCAAATTATAATTATATTTGTTTCTTATATCAACTTTTGATAATTTATTCAAAAGTTTCTTTGGTAGTAAATTTTAAACCTGCAGGATTCGGATTCTCTCCAATTCTTCTTGGATTATGACCAACTTTTTCTCTACCTTCATTAACTTTCTCGGAGAAAACACCATCCTTAGGATGTAAGAATTCAATATCTCCGCCAGGGAATATTCTATAAATTTTAAAATTTTCAATCCTAGGTTTAAAACCCCTTAATTGTGTCCCAAGAGCAAGACATTGTTCTTTTCTTGCAAAGTACATTAAATTATCTCCTTCGTGCATAATAGCGGCTCCACCAGTTGGCAACTCAAATGCTTGTTCCTTGGAGCTATTCCATGAAATCGCATATTTTTCTTCAGTTTCTGCAGAGTTCAATAAACCCCCAGTACTGCCTATATGCTTTGGAAATTGACCAACTAAAGTTTCAGTCATCCTAAATTTTGAAATTATTTCTTATAAGAAACTAGCATTCATGTTTTACAAATTTCTTAATTTTTTAAAAAGTTTCTACATTATTTAATAAATGTAAAAAAGAAATATGCATTTAAATATGATCTATATCTGCAATTGGGAAAAATACTGTCAAGCCAGTATCCCTTCTTTGTGTAACGTGACCTCCTAAACTCGCTAATAATTTTTGAGTTGCGACTTGACTTAATTGTAAACTTCCCGTTTGAGGATTCCAATTTAATACTGGACCAATATCAGAGCCATTTTCTGTATTAAAAATTTCGTGTTTACCCGTATCAAATTTTTTTACCTTTAATTGAAGTTTTAATTTTTGTCCCGCGGGCCGTAACTCTAAGATTAAACTACTACCTTCTCTTAAACCTCTAGTATTTTTATCAATTAGCCCTCTTAACATTAATTCTAGTTTTTCAGAATCACTCAAAATTTCGGGAAGTTGTTTAGGTATATCAATTTCTATCGAAATCCCGCGCCGTTTTAATTGTTTACTCCAAACAGGTGATAATTTATAAAAAATTTCCCCTAAATTTATTCTTGCCAACTGATTGGGGGGGGAAATATCGTTACTTACAAGTTCCGCAGCATTGAAAATAAGACCAAATCTATCTATTTGCTCATTACACTCATTATCAATTTGAATTAAACGGTTTCTCATTGATTCGTCCATATTATATTTTCTGAGAGTAGAGCTTATTAAAGTCCTTATAGTTGCTAAAGGAGTTCTGACTTCATGAGAAATTGCTTGTAATAACTTTGCCTCCGTTAATTGATCATTCTTGTCATCATTTTTAACTGCATTCTGAACACTTAATTTAGGAATTAAATTTGCCAACTTAATTGATAAACTAGGCCAAAAACTTTTTTCAAATTCATTATTAATATTCAGATCTCCTAAATTTTTAATTGCATTACGAAAATTAATTGCCTCTTCATAATTTTCTTGATTCAATTTTGCATCAATCAATTCAATGGTAGTTTTTAGGCTGCTTTCATCACATCTCATAAGTAAAGTTCTCTTGTCTTTTTCTCCTGCAATTGTTAAAAGACATTGAAAATTAGTAGTAATAATTATTAAAAAAGGTTCATAACCATCTTTAGTATTTAAATTTAAGACTTTGTAATTCCTAACAAAATTACTATCTTCTTTAATTTTTATGGAATGATCTACTGGTAGGAAACCAGCATTATCCATCTGAAAATATGGAAAACCTTCTGGAGACCATAACCAACCTTGCATTTTTGCAAGACATTTTTTATCTGTGAGAGCAGGCAAAGGAGAAGCTACCCAAAATCCTCCTTCTTGAGTGGAATGGGAGAGGAACTCTTTTTGAATAACTTCTAAAGAGGCCCACCACATCCGTCTAGAAGTTTCGTCATCAACATATGAGGTATTTAATCCTTGCAGGAGTAAATCTTGAATTTTTTTTATAGTTATTAGAGATTTCATTAATTTCTTAATGATCTAGAGCGATTTAAAGTAGATAATGCCAGACCAATGCATATAAAGTTAATTAATAAAGAAGTCCTACCATAACTCATAAAAGGTAGCGGGATGCCAGTTACTGGACCTAATCCAATAGTCATGAATAAGTTAATAATGATCTGAAATAAAAATGTTGACGCTATTCCAATAATTATTAATGACTCAAAATGAGTTCTGGCATTTTCAGATACCTTTACAAGACGACCAATCAAAACAAAAAACAAAAAAAGAACCAGAATGCATCCTAAAAAACCTAATTCTTCCCCTAACGCACTAAAGATAAAATCTGTATGTTGTTCAGGTATAAATTGTAAATTTGTAAGTTTACCATTTAATAAACCATTACCAAGAAGGCCTCCAGAACCTATTGCTATTTTACTTTGCAATAAATGATATCCTCCTCCTAAGGGGTCCCTACTAGGATCTAGGAACAGAACTAATCTATCTTTTTGATAATCTTTTAAGCCAAATTCCCAAATAAAAGGTGTCAACTTTATAACTAATGAATGAAGAGCTAATGTAAACATCGAGAAGATGATTTTCTTCTGCGAGGACCTATAGGCTAAGTAACCCATAAAAGGAATCCAGAGAGCAAGCAAGTTTGGAGAAATTAAATAAAATAGAGAGGTAAAAATACAACAAAACAAAATGAGAAACCATTCTATCGGCATTTGGGACCAATAAAGCATTACAAAAGTCAATACTATTAAAACTAGAGAAGTCCCTAAATCAGGTTGAAAAAATATTAATAACCAGGGAATGACTACAATTAAAAAAGGTAATATTATATCTTTTATCGAAGTAATAGACTTCCTTTCTAGCACTAAAGCAAGAGTTAATATAGTACTCAATTTCGCGACTTCAGAAGGTTGAAAAGAAAAAATCCCAAAGCTCAACCATCTTTGAGCACCATAAATTGAAATCCCAAAAAAATAGATGAAAATTAATGAAAGTAAAGAGCAAAAATAGAATGGAATCAAATATTTTTTAATTCTCTCTATTGGTATATATGAAATAAAAATAGCTAAAAAATAACCTAATAAGCCTGTGAAAAGATGATTTAAAAAATCTGATTGTAAAAATTCTCTTTGTACACTTTTTATTAAAATACTTGAAATAAAAACTAACGCTAAAGGGATAACTAGTAAAGGTGAAAAAATAATTTTTCGATTAATTTTTTGTTTTTTTTCAAAAAATCTCTTTTTGTTTTTTAAAGAAATTTCCTTAAACATTTATACTAATTAATAAATTGTTTTTTAATCAATTGAGCTAACTCTTTAAATCTAATTGAACTTTCTTTATCTGGTTCACTTATTGAAATTGGAACACCCTTATTACTATCATTGACAAGTTTTATTTCGATAGGAATTTGAGCAAGTAATGGTAGATTATTTTCCCCAGCTAAAATTTTCCCACCACCTTTACCAAAAATTTCATATTTTTTATTAGGCATATCTGGTGGAATAAAAACAGACATATTTTCTACAACGCCCAATATTGGAACACCAAGTTGCTTAAACATTGCTAACCCTCTTCTTGCATCTTGCAAAGATACCTTTTGAGGTGTCGTTACAACAATTGCACCAGAAATAGGAACAGATTGAGATAAAGATATTTGAGCATCTCCTGTACCTGGAGGTAAGTCAATAACTAAGAAGTCAAGATTATTCCATTCAACTTGATAAAGAAATTGCTTTATTATACTATTTAACATTGGTCCTCTCCAAATAACTGGTTGTCCCTCTTCTATCAAAAAACCCATTGAGACTAATGAGATGCCATATTTATTAATTGGAATTAATCTTTGATCATTACCGCTACCATCAGTTACTTTTGGATTTTCTTCGGTAACTCCCAGCATGGAAGGAGTATTAGGCCCATAAATATCAGCATCTAATAAACCAGTTTTTAAACCTAATTTAGCTAACGAGCATGCGATATTAACTGCAATTGTACTTTTACCGACACCCCCCTTACCACTACTTATAGCGATAATATGTTTTATGCCTTTAATGTTCTTCAACTCAGGTAAATTATTTTCGCTTGTAGAATTAGATTGAGATACGTTATTGTCAATTTCTATTTGTACATCATTAACATCCTCAAATTTAAGGAGTATATTTTTAACCTCTTTTACTATTCGCTCTCTCTGAGAATTTGCAAATGAGGGTAAGGATAGTGTGATTATTATTCTGGGTAAAATTACTCTAACGTTTTTAATCCAGGCCAGTTCAATAAGATTTTTCTTTGATCCAGAATCTAGAATCTTTGATAATGAATAATTAGCATCTTCGACTGTAGTCATCAAAATTTTTAAATGTTTTTATAGGTTAGTCGACTCTTTAAAAGATTAAGAACTATGTCGAACTATCGAATAATAAGAAATTACCACCCCCTTAAACGAAATTATAAAGGGAAACTACTAATTAACCAAAATTTTTATTCTTCAAATATCAAGTTAAATAAATGTCTAAAGAACCACCTAAGAATTCAAGAGAAAAAACGAAGAATCTCTTACTCAAGTTACAAGATAATATTTGCAAAGGCCTAGAAAATATTGATGGAAAAGCTAAATTTACTGAAGAATCTTGGCTCAGAGAAGAAGGTGGAGGGGGAAGGTCAAGAGTTTTAAAAAACGGCTCAATTTTTGAGCAAGCTGGAGTGAATTTCTCAGAAGTACATGGGAAAGAACTACCTCAATCGATAATCTCACAAAGACCAGAAGCTAAAGGCCATGAATGGTTTGCGACTGGCACTTCGATGGTCTTACACCCTAAAAATCCATTTATACCTACAGTACATCTTAATTATCGTTATTTTGAAGCAGGACCAGTTTGGTGGTTTGGTGGAGGTGCCGACCTAACGCCATATTATCCATATTTAACTGACGTAAGAAATTTTCATAAAGAACATTGTAATGCCTGTGAAAAAGTGAATAAAAATCTCCACAAGGTATTTAAGCCATGGTGTGATGAATATTTCTTTTTAAAACATAGAAATGAATCTAGAGGTATTGGAGGCATCTTTTATGATTATCAAGATGGTTCTGGCAGAATTTATAAAGGTGATAATAAAGAGAGTAAGGCTTATAAAGAATCTATTAATATTGGAGAATTAAACTTAAATTGGAATAATTTATTTTCATTAGCAGAAAATTGCGGTGGAGCATTCTTAGATTCGTATCAGCCAATAATTGAAAAAAGAGTTAACCAAAACTACACAAAAGAGCAAAGAGAATTTCAACTATATAGACGAGGAAGATACGTAGAATTCAATTTGGTTTGGGACAGAGGAACAATTTTTGGATTACAAACAAATGGTAGAACTGAATCTATATTAATGTCATTACCACCATTGGCTAGATGGGAATATGGGTATAAAGCCCAAAAAGGCTCTAGAGAAGACTATCTCACAAAAATTTTCACAAAACCTCAGGATTGGCAAAATGATAAAAATTTAGAAAAATTTTGTATGGAAAATAATATTTTTGATTAAATTGCTTGAAACCAATTTAGAAAATTTGACTAAATTGGTGTTTTAAACAAAGAACCATCACTTTTTAATTTGAGCCTATCTCTTAATTCATTTTCTAAAGATATTAATTCATCTCTATGAGCTCTTAATCTTATTAACGTCATTTCTTTATTATCTTCACTACTTATCAATCTCAATTCAAATTTCTCTTCCCTAGCTGATTTCTTAAAATAAATCATTCCTGATAAAGGACCTCCAATTAGACCTAAAAGAATAGGCCACCATCCCAAAGTTGGATAAATTTGAATAATTACTAACCCTAGAGCACAGGATCCAAACCCACCAAGCAAACCTAAAAAAATTGCTAAAAATTTGCTAGATATAACTTGGCCTTTAAATATTAAAATTCTTTGATCAAAATCTCCACCTGTCTGGTTCCAACCTCTTAAATCAAGCCATTCGTACATAACTTTTAAAACTTCTATAGGTTTTTGAGAGGAAGTTATTTCAACTATTGTCGTTCTATCCTTACTTGAAGCTCTTAGGAAAAAAAATAAACCTATTGCAAGAAGAATTGTAAGTAATAATGTTGAATTAAGAGAATAAGTCATTTATACACAACTAATAATATTAACTATTTTGTCTAATTCAGAATTTATCATAATATAAATTTAAATTTTTTATGATTAAAAATTTACTTTAAATCCTTAGAAAAAATTTAATCACAAAATTAGAAAATAATGTAAAGTAAAAATTGAAATAAATTATCGTTAATTCTTATGAATAATGATGAAAAAAATAAAAAAATAAATTTTTCCCATAATGATATAAATACTGATTTATATAATTTATACAAGGACTCATCTTATTTAGCTGTAGATACTGAGGCAATGGGATTGATACATGGAAGAGATAGACTTTGTTTAATACAAATATGTAATGAATTAAATTTGACTGCATGCATAAAAATAGAACTTAACAACTCAGATTCACCCAATATAAAAAAATTATTTGAAGATAAAAACATAATGAAAATATTTCATTATGCCAGATTTGATGTCGCAGCTCTAAGATGTAATCTTGAAATAAATACAAGAAATATTTTCTGTACAAAAATAGCTAGTAAATTAGCAAGGACCTACACAAATAAACATGGCTTAAAAGATTTAATCAATGAATTACTAGAAGTAGAATTAGATAAAAGTTCGCAAAGTAGTGATTGGGGAAGCTCGGAAGATTTATCTGATAAGCAAATTGATTATGCTGCGAACGACGTTAGATATTTAATTGAGGCAATGCACAAATTAAAGGTTATTCTTGATAGAGAAGGAAGATATGAGTTGGCTCAAAAATGTTTTAAGACTATTCCAGTTCATTCTGAATTAGATATATTAAAATTCTCGAATATATTTGAACATTAATTAATCTTCAGTTATAAAATTATCTTCATTTTCTAGAGTCGACATAAGTTTATCTAGTATTTTAGATGAACTTAGTTTGTTTCCATTATCATTTTCACATGTTTTCAAAAGATCTTGTGCAACTTGTCTTTTTTCTTCAATAGTTTTAGAACCTTTTTTTGCAATTTGAATTTCTACTTTTTTTTTGGCTGAGGACAAACTTACACTGAGTAACTTAGCTATCTCAGAGCATGTTGCTATATATTGACGATCATTAATAGGATACATAAAAATTTATAAAACCTTTTAAATATTACTTGATCAAGTTAACAAATTTAAATTTATATGATCCACAATTTTTTTACTAGCCCCCCTTTTACCCATTCTTTTCATTCCGATTTTTACTTGTTTTACTCTGTAATCTTTTTTATTTAGTAAAACCTCTAAATTATCAATAAGAGTTTTTTTATTATCACAAACTAATACACTTCCTCCTAATAATCTAGATTGTCTTTTTGCAAATGATTTTGTGAATTGAGGACCAGCGCCGGGAATAGAAATAGAGGGTATACCAAGGCCAGTTATTTGTTCTGTAGCAGTGCCTGCATTTGACAATCCAACACAGGCCATATTAGCCCACTGATTAAAAGTACTTTTGCCTAACAAAATATATTTATCTTTATTTTTCCAAACTGAATCTTCACCAACCAAAAAATTCACATTTTTTTCTTCCAAATAACCATTATTAGATAGATGACGCTTAATCGTAAAAACATTTGCATTAATACTTAGAGGCAAAAGAATAATCAAATCATTTGATATTTTTAAATCTTCTAAACATTTTAAAAAAATATCAAGATTATTTAGAGCTTCAGGGAATCGACTTCCTATTATTAAAATTAACCTATTAAACATAATAATATTAGAAATATTTTCATTTTTTGTATCTACAAAATCCATCATTGGGTTCCCAAAATATTTGGCACTAATCTTTTTTTTATTTAAATTATTTGCTGTAATTTCATCTCTCATTATTAAACTTTTACATCTAGGAGACCTCATTAGAAAAATTTCCCAAGGGTCCCATTCAGAGCCTTTTAATTTATGATAAAAATCACTCAATGCCCATCCAGGTCCGTTACTCCATGTATGATCACTTTTAGGCATACCGACAAAACTAAATTCGCATTTTGAAATCCACGCAAAAAATAAAGGCAACAAATCACCCACGGCAATAATTTTATAATTATCTTTTGACTTGCCTCTTACAAGTAAAAAGTTTTTAAAAGCATCTACTAAAAACCCTGCAAAAAAATCAAGAAGAAATCCTTTTAAGCTTTGATTACTAAAACCTCCGCTTGGTAATTCCTTGAGATAACCAATTTTGCTAAAATTCTTGGATTTTATGCAGTCAAAAATCTTACCATTGCCAACCAATGGCATAACTTCAACTTTTTTAATTTTTATTTTTTTTAAGAATCTTTTTATTATTTCTAATGCGATAACATCTTCCCCATGTCCATTACATATAATTAATACAGAATGAGACGCGCTACTGGTAAGATCATTATGTGATTGAATCATTTCTCTATCGGCGGCATGGCCAAGTGGTAAGGCAGAGGATTGCAAATCCTTTATCCCCAGTTCGAATCTGGGTGCCGCCTTTTTCAAATCAGTTATAGTATCCGCTATAAAGCTTTCAAAGAACTGAAGTTTTTCGTAGCGATTTTCGTATTTCAATTCCTTCAGGCTGAATTGTATGGAAGATAAGTTACTTGATAAATTATCGGGTTTTATGAACCTATTTTTATTATCCCATTAATAGCCCATTGAGAAAGCTTTCAAGTCATAAAGAGATATCACCTTTAGATTCTAGGATAATAAAAGTATTGTATTTTTTTATTCTTTCAGAAGATAATTAAAAAATTAAATATGCTAAAAAAGAGAATCTAGTAATCGTTTTTTTACATTAATCTTTCTAATAGTCATTATCAGCAACACATATACCTAAACAACGTATACCATTCGAAGCAGTCCTTTTACAGTGATTACACAAAATCTTTTCTTTATCTAGAGAAACTCGAGATTCTTTTTTGGTTTTATCACTTATCGATTTATGGTTAAGCTCATAAGCTTCCATTATCTTATTTTTGGTTTTAATCGATATTAACAACAAAAGAAGGATTAGCGTTAGAAGAGGGTATATCCATAATTTTTACAGATTCTTTGGGTTCTTCATCAACAACTTCGCTTTCCTTAGGGTTCTCATCTACAGCGCAAGCCTCAAGTGCTTCTCTAAGAAGCGAATCAAAAGTTGCCCCAGGCAATCTATGTCTTGCAACCTCAAGAAAAGTTCTTGGTAATGATTCAGAAGCAGCATCTCTTAACGCAGGATTATTTTTTCTATGTTCTTGTTCTTCTTCTATTGATTTGATAAATCTCAGTGTTACATCTCTTTTAGTAGAGGCTTTTATCAAAGTATCATTTTCAGAATTTGTAGAACCTGAGTCATTCTCAATATCACTTAGCCTTTTCTCAAGACTATTTAAAACCTCATTAGCTTCTTTACTTATATGAGCTAATTGTCCGTCAGATAGATTTGGTAAATCAGCAACAAAAACCTTTCCATGATCCCTTAAAGTTAAAAAAGTTGGACGGGGGCCTTGATTTTGACGCCCGTTAAAATCTGAATTATTACCTATTGGTCTTTTAGGAGGTGTAGGTCCAGCTGAGCTACGTCTACGTGTTATTCTTTGATTATTTTCAAAGGGCATTGAATTAAAGTTAAATCTACTTACTAAAATCTCCGATATAACTCGGCGGTGGTTTTATTATATTACACCTAACTTTTTCATTTGTGTAGATAAATCTGATTTGTAATTTCTCAAAAAATTTTATTCAGACGATTTAAATTATTATTTCAGGCAAAAAATTATTCTCTTTTGAATTATCTTTCTTGAGAACCTTTCCTAGGACCCAACTTGATACATCAAACGCATTACAAATATTTAAGATCTTATCCTTATATTTCTTATCAATTATTAAACAAAATCCAACCCCAAGATTAAAAGTGTTCCAGAAATCTTTTTCAGGAATCTGACCTACATCCTTTAAAAATTCAAATAAAACAGGAATCTTCCATGATTTCTTATCTATGTAAGGAATAAAATCAGAGGACATACACCTTGGTAAATTTTCAGGAATTCCTCCTCCAGTGATATGCGACATTCCCTTTATTTGAATATTCTGAGATAAAATTTGATTTACAATTTTAAAATAAATTTTTGTAGGTTTTAATAATTCATCATAAAAATCTAAGTTATATTTTTTTTCAAATTGCTTATCAATTTGATTGTTATTTTCAATTATTTTTCTAACTAAACTAAATCCATTACTATGAATTCCGTTACTTTGTAATGCAATTATCAAATCATTTTCACATATTTTTTTGCCATTAATTAATTTTTCTTCGTCAACTATTCCAACACAAAATCCTGCTAAATCATACTTATTCTTTGAGTAAAATCCTGGCATCTCGGCAGTTTCTCCTCCAAGTATAGAGCAGTTATTTTCTCGACAACTATGTGCAATACCTTTAATAACTTCTAATAATTGATTTTTTTCAAGCTTCCCTGTAGCAATATAATCAAGAAAAAAAAGCGGCTTTGCCCCAGTTGTAATAATGTCGTTCATACACATTGCTACTAAATCAATCCCAACTTCAAAGTGAAAGTTTTTGATTTGAGCTAATTCTAATTTCGTGCCAACACCATCAGTTCCTGATACTAAGACGGGTTTTTTTAAACCCTCAAGAGGGATTTTAAATAAACCGCCAAATCCTCCAATCCCCTCCAAAACATTAGATGAATATGTTGATTCGACAGATTGCTTTATTTCTGAGACAAATTCTCTTCCAGCTTTTATGTCAACGCCTGATGTTTTGTAATCCATAAAATAAAAATGATAGAATCCCTTTATATAGATATTCCTCCGTAGATTACTTTTGTCCAGTAATTATTTATTAAATAGATTTATTTTTTAAAACAAAGTGAACAAAATAATAATAAGAAAAACAGAAGAGCTTAAAGAATGGAGACGAAATCTCCAAAGTGATATTAACTTTATCCCAACTATGGGTAATCTTCATGATGGTCATCAAAAATTAATATCAACTGCACAAAGTTTAAATTGCAATACAAACTTATTAAGTATTTTTGTTAATCCACTTCAATTTGATAGCAAAGAAGACCTTAAAAGCTACCCCAAAACTATTGATAAAGATATTGAAATTGCTTTTTCTAATGGGGCAGATGCAATTTTTATTCCAAATGTAACTGATATGTATCCCAAAAAGAATAAAAGCATCAGTTATTTGAAAGCCTCTAAAGAATTATCTTCAGCTTTATGTGGGCTTACAAGAGTTGGACATTTTGATGGGGTTTGCACTGTTGTTTATAGATTACTGAAACTCATACAACCTAAAAATCTTTTTTTAGGAGAAAAAGACTGGCAACAACTATTAATCATAAAAAACCTTATAGAAGAAAAAAAATTCAACATCAAAATTATCCCTGTTCCTACTGAAAGAGATTCTGACGGGGTCCCATTTAGTTCGCGTAATAAGCATTTATCTAAAAATGAAAGGAAAACTCTTAAATTATTCTCAAATGAACTAGAAAATGCAAAAATAATTTTTAAAAAGGATAAAAAGATTGACTTAAAACAACTAACAAAAAAACTTAAATCAAAAAATATTTCAATTGAATATTTAGAACATCTACATCCCTACAGCTTGAAAAAAGTTCAATCAAACGATAATATTTCAATTTTAGCAGGTGCGATAAAATGTGGAAAAACAAGATTAATTGATCACGTTTTTCTTATGAAAAGAAAGCCAATTATTGCAATTGATGGGCCAGCTGGTTCAGGGAAAAGTACCATAACAAAGTTAATTGCCAAGGAGTTAAATCTTTTATATCTAGATACTGGAGCAATGTATAGAGCAATAAGTTGGCTCTTTAAAAAAGAAAAGATTGATTATGCAGAAGAGTCAGAATTAAAAAAAATTCTAAATAATATTTCTATTATTTTTAAGTCAAATTCTATTTCTCAGCAAGATGTATTTATAAATAATTTTTGTGTAACTGAAGAAATTCGTTCACAAGAAATAAGTGCTATTGTTTCTAAAATTTCATCAATAAAAAAAGTGAGAGAATTTTTGGTTTATGAACAAAGAAAAATTGGCCAATCTGGAGGCTTGGTGGCTGAAGGGAGAGACATAGGAACAACAGTTTTTCCAAATGCAGAACTTAAAATATTCCTAACAGCTAGTATTGACGAAAGAGCTAAAAGAAGAAAGTCAGAGTTAGATTTAAGAGGGACTGAAGAAATAGACTTCAATCAATTAAAAGAACTTATAAGAAAAAGAGATTTTGAGGATTCAACAAGAAAAATTTCTCCTCTCAAAAAAGCAAACGATGCAATTGAACTTCTTACTGACGGATATTCAATTAATGAAGTAGTAGAAAAAATTGTTAACATCTACAATTTAAAGATTCCTAAAGAGATTCAACTCGAATAAATTAATAAATAGTATCTAGAAAACCACTGACAGAGTCTTCTAAAATATCAAGGACATTATCAAATCCCTCATCTCCTCCAAAGTAAGGATCAGGGACTTCTATTTCTTGAAAAATTGATCTGAAATTTTGTATCTTTTTTATTGATGCAAAATCAGATAATGATTTTCGAGATTTCATATCAATAATATTTTCATAATTTGAATCATCCATAGCAACTATATAGTTAAATTTTTCAAAATCATTAGAATTTATTTGTCTAGCTCTACTAAAGATTTCTACACCCCTTTTTCGTGACGCTATTCTCATTCTTTTATCAGCCTTCTTCCCTATATGCCAACTACCAGTCCCTGCAGAATCAACAATAAAATTATCATTTAATCCTTTTTTATTAATTAAATCTAGGAATATAGCTTCGGCAGCAGGAGATCTACAAATATTACCTAAACATACAAAAAGAACTGATTGTTTTTTCATCTAATCTAAAATATCCAAAATTATAAAACTTTATTAGTAGAAAATAATACTTTATTAATTAAGGATTCTGTAAAATCTTTACCAAATAAACTTGATAACATTGGCCTTGCTGGGTCATTATCCCTTCTATAGTTCAAATAATCATTTTGACCATTAATTAACTCTTGTTGTAAGCCTTGGCCAACTTCCTCACTTTCAAAAAGAGTTTTTAGATACAAATTCAAATATTCTTTGAATGAATCATAAAGCTGATTTTCTATCAAATTATCACTATCTTGTTGCCTTGGTAATCTAGACCAAATCAATCCTGGGGAAAAAAATTTTTCTACTTCTTCAGACATTTTTTCAGCTACAGGTAGAGATGAATGACATAAGTTTTTAAGTTTTATTATTTGTTCTAATAATTCAGAATTAAACTGATTTTCGACTTTTAAAGATGGCTGAAAATCTAAAACTAATAAATGACTATTAGGTAAAGAAACAAAATCTATGCCTAGGAATGGAATGTTATAGGAAGTTTTTGGGATAATTAAAAAATTCAAAACAGAATAATTTGGACTATTTATACATACAGCTCTTGCGAAGTTAATCCTTTTTTTATGAGTTGCTCCCCATGTGAAAAGATTAATATTCTTTTTTGATTTTTTTGAACCATAGCTTGACTCTTTGTAAGAAAAATCAGAAGCTATTTTGTGTTCGACGCAATGATATTTGTCTAACTGAGAAATTAAGAATTTTATAAATTTAGCCCATCGCCATTCTTGGCTATAAAAAATGGTATTTTGAATTAGCATTTATAATAGAGGATTATGATTCAAGGTAAAAAGAAAATTATTAATAAAATTTTCAGTCCAAGTTTCACCAAAAAATGTTTTAAATAACTTGTCAGCAGGATCTTTTTCAGCACTATATTTATCGTAATCTATTTGATTATTTTTTATTTGTTCCAAATCCAAAAATTGATTATTTTGATGTAGTTTATTAATTGTCACATAATTACTAACAAAGGAATAAAAGATATTATTTAAATCTCTATCAAGATTTAATTTATTCCCTCTACAAATCATTACCCAAGGCGAAAAATATTTTTTTGAATCATATATATTTTTCATTTTATGATTATCAAATATAGGATACTGATTTTTTATGAAATCTAAACTTGAGCAATATTTCTGAAGATATTCTTTTTCCTGAATTAATGGTTGATAATCAAAAATAGCTAGTAATTTTTGAGAAGTTCCAAACCATAAAATATCAGCGCCTAATATAGGAAACTCACTTTTGAAATTTGGATAAGCAACAGTGTTAAAAACCTGGAGCTTATCTCCTCCATCTAATTTAGTAATTCTCCACTTTCTATATTGATGGGATTCAAAAATCCAATTTTTAATAATATATTTCGAGTCTTTATTATGATGTTCTTTGAATTCTTTTGATATTTCTAATTCTTTACCATCTAAATCTTCAATATTGTTCTTTACAAAATTTTTTAATGATTCAAACATAGATATTAAGTTTCTGTACTCCCCTTCCTAACTTTCTTTGTAAGATAGTTGAAGACAATTTTTCCTAATACTGCTATTAAGTTACCTTCAAGCTCCTTAAACATATTCATATTATAAGTAAAAGCTTGGTTAGCTTCATCAATAATTTGATCAGCAATGTTTTGATTTATCGGGAGCTGATTAAGAGTCTTAGAATATTCTTCTTTGAATTTTTTTTCATCATCAATATTTTTAAATTCATAAAAGTTTAACCCGTTATTTCCATCTAAATTTAAAGCTTTTTTTGCTATTTTTTTTAAAATTTGGCCGCCAGATAAATCTCCTATATAGCGGGTATAGTGATGGCCAACTAGTAATTCAGGAGATTTTTTTGCTACCAAGTGAATTCTGTTGACATATTCTTTCGCTGATTTAGAAATGTTAATTTCATTCTGCCAATTATCTCCAAAATAAAATTTGAGATCATTTTCAAGTGTTTCTTTTCTAAAAAGTGATTTAAAGCCGATATGTTTTATTACCGGATGTTCCTCTTGAACCAATCTTTCAATTTCTTCTTCCATAGCTTCATAAACAAAATATAAATCACTTATCAGTTTTCTGTAGGATTTTTTTTCAACAACGCCTTTCAAAAAACAAGCAACAAAGCCAGTATTTTCAGCCATAGTATGGGATTTCTTTGTCCCTTCTCTCAATTGTCCTGCAAGAGCAACTGCCATTTATTTATTTTCAGAATTGTACATATATTTAATCTACAAGGAAAATATATAAAACAGCTAATTTTTGTTACTAGTGGATGTTGTAGAGAATAAATTGTAAAGTTCTTTACAAACTAAAAAAAGATTATCCTTTTGTTCCTGCTGAGGTAAATGGGTCCCCGTCATCTCCCACTCCCCAATAGTAGCTACTCTCCATCTTTCAGCAGGAATTATCATTCCGCGCATTATTATTCCTAACAACTTAGGTACTCCATTTTCACAATTATTTTCAATTCTCAACTGAAGTAAAACTGCTCTACATTCTATACTTGGACTCCAACCTGGAAAATGGAAAGAAAAATCAAGGGTATCAAACCAATCTCTATCATTTGCTTTATCCCAAGGACTAAAATTGACACTCGCATCCGGGAAATATTTACGAAATAATGCAGCGGTAGTAGCTACCTTATTAGCTATTTCAAGATTGCTAACATTTGAACTTGCATTCATAAGCGGTAATAAACCTTTGATTGAAGTTGACATAATTTCTTCAACCTTGCTTATTAAATTCTTTTTCTTTTAACAAAGATGTTGAAATGCTGATTAACAAACTATTATCTATTCACATTTGAATAATTAATTTCTAGTTTTTAAAGAATATCCTTAATTTCAATTTAAGATACAAAAATACTTAATTAATTGACTTTTTTACTATCTAATCAAGTGCTATGCCTAAATTTGAAAAATTAAATTTACCCACAGAAGGAGAGTTAATTACTTTTAATCAAGGTAAGCCTAATGTTCCTAATAATCCTATTGTCCCTTATATCAGAGGTGACGGTACTGGGGTAGATATTTGGCCAGCTACTCAACTTGTTCTTGATGAAGCAATAAAAAAAAGTTATGGAGATGAAAGAAAAATAAATTGGTTCAAAGTCTATGCTGGCGACGAAGCTTGTGAAATATACGGAACTTACAACTATTTACCACAGGATACTATTGAAGCAATAAGACACTTTGGAGTTGCAATTAAAGGCCCATTAACAACTCCTATCGGAGGGGGAATTAGATCTTTAAACGTCGCTTTAAGACAAATTTTTGACTTATATAGCTGTGTTAGACCCTGTAAATACTATTCAGGGACTCCTAGTCCTCACAAAAATCCACAAAATTTAGACGTAATTGTTTATAGAGAAAATACAGAAGATATTTATATGGGTATTGAATGGGAAGCCGATGATCATACATGCATTGATTTAATTAATCATCTAAATAATGTTGTCATTCCAAATAGTAAAAATTTAAAAAATAGATCAATACCAGACGGTTCAGGTATTGGGATAAAACCCGTAAGTAAGTTAGGAAGTCAAAGGCATATAAGAAAGGCCATAGAACATGCAAAAAGATTATCAGGGAATAAAAAGCATGTAACTCTTGTTCATAAAGGCAATATCATGAAATATACAGAAGGTGCCTTTAGAGATTGGGGATATGAATTAGCAGTAAATGAATTCAGAGCAGACTGCATTACGGAAAGAGAAAGCTGGATTTTAGACAATATTCACAAAAATCCAGAAATTACAATCGAAAATAACGCCAGAAAGATTGAGCCAGGATATGACAAGCTAACAAGTAATAAAAAAGCATTTATTTGCGAAGAAATAAAAGAAGTAATAACCTCAATATCAAATTCCCATGGAGATAACAAATGGAAAAAACTCATTATGGTTGATGATCGAATTGCAGATAGTATTTTCCAACAAATTCAAACAAGGCCTCAAGAATATTCTATTCTTGCGACCTTGAACTTAAATGGAGATTATGTTTCTGATGCTGCTGCTGCAATTGTGGGAGGTCTGGGTATGGCTCCAGGAGCTAATATTGGAGACAATTCTGCAATTTTTGAAGCAACCCATGGAACAGCTCCAAAACACGCAGGATTAAACAAAATAAATCCTGGTTCGGTAATTCTTAGTGGAGTAATGATGCTTGAATATTTTGGTTGGAATGAAGCAGCGAATATGGTGACTTCTGGAATTAGTAAAGCTATTGAAGAAAAAAAAGTCACCTATGATCTAGCACGCTTAATGGAACCAACTGTAGCGCCACTATCCTGTAGTGGTTTTGCTGAAGCAATTATCTCAAATTTTTAATTGGAAGAATTGTTTTTATTTTCTAAAATTCTCCATACTTTTACCAATGAATCTTGGTTACCAATATTTCCAGGAAATGTCACGATTGGAAGATTCTCATCATTTTCAAGTTTGAAAGTAACTAGCGAAACCCCAGTAATTATTTGTCCTTGCAAATAAACATAATTTGCTTTAAACCCATTACTGAGAATTACATTTGACGTGATTCCTCCTTTAGATACTAAATACCCTATTTCATTTTTCAAATCTGAAACTAATTCAGAAATAAAATGAGCAAGAGAATTATAAAAATTTACTTGCTCATCGTTCTTAGCTAGAGAAACTTCTTTTCTTGAGGTAAATAAAACGGGAGTATTTTCTTGCTTTAATATGGATCTGATTTGCGCTAATAGTTTGTTTTTAAACAAAACCAATTGATCCTTATTACTTTTTAATTTAGAAATTCTGAGAAATTCAAAAACGTCCAATTCTATTGGTATACAATCACTTATTTCTAAGAATTCCTTTAGTTGCATTGTTGTAAGTTCTACATAAGATCCAATTACTAAAAATCCTGGGAGAAATTTTTTTTCACGATTTTTTCTTCTAATAATGGAGTAAAAAAATGGTTCTTTAGGATTATCTTTTACAGCAGAAATTGAACTTATAAAACTTGCAGCGGTCCTAAAGAGAAATTTCTTTTGTTTACTTAGTTTTTTTATTGATAATGAAAACTTGTCAAGTTGTGAATAATTCTCAATATCAACAATTACATGAGAATTTTCTTTTAAATTTCTGATCTTATTAAAAACAATATTTTTTTCTTTAATTTCAAGAACTTTTAATTCGGACATTTTTAAATTTTGAATATCATTAAATTTAAGTTGAGATTTACTTTTCTGAAATAATAATTGTTTGACATTACTTGTTTTGTATCCAAAAATTTTATCTTTGGCAAAAAGCGTTTGACTTACAGGAACATTATCAACAAAATGGTCTCCATCAATTGTCATTCTTTTACCTTCAATAAATGCTGGAATATGGAAGGTAGCATCAAAAGGTCCTAGACAGTCGTTCATAATTTTAGGCTCTAAAAAATTATGACCACGAAGGGTGGAATCACCTCTACTTACAAAAATAAATTCCTCTTTGTATGATTCCTTTGAGATAACTTTTTTAAGGGCATTACAAATTTCTACTAATCTTAATTTTGCGTCATTTTCTGATAAAGACCTAGTATTAGCCAAAATGAAAAATAAATTAGATTTGCTTTGAAATCCTTTGATTAAAGTAGAATAATCCCATTTCAGAAGCAATAAACAATTATTTACTGTTTGAGAACCTGTTGGATCATCATCGATCACTATAACTTTCATAATTATCAGTAGTTACTTCAAAGTATTTATTAGTATTGAGGCATCTAATATTTGGGAGGAATTTGGAGGAATCGAAATTTTCCTTAATCCATTAACTAAAGAATTGCGTGGACTAGTCCATGGCTCAAGACATACCATTTTCCTGGGTGGATCACTCCAAATCACACCCAAATCAAAAGGCGAAGGATGCATTAGAGTAACTTGTCTTTTAAAAAAATCATCTTGGAAAGAACTTCTTCCTGAGGTATACATAAGTAAATCAATTCCATTATTAATATTTTTTAACTCGTCAAAAGTATTTCTCAAGGAATTATTTTTTTGATCCTGACAATTTAGCGGGTTATCTATAAAGTTTAAGTTTTTAAAATCTGAAATATTAAAATAAGGATGCAATCCAAAATTTATTGGCATCTCAATATTAGTTTTGTTCTGAATGTTAATAATAAATTTTAAGCAATTAATTTTTAAAGAAACCTCAATTTTGAGCTCAAAATTAAATGGATAAAAAGTTTTTGTTTTTTCAGTATCTTGTAAAATCAAACAAAGAGAATTTTTTTGCTCATTTAGGCAATGTTGCCATTGTAAATCCCTTGCAAAACCATGTTGCATAAATGGCATATATTTTTTTCCAAATAATGAATTGGGGATATCAAGATTTCCACAAATTGGGAACAGAATTGGGATTCCTCCTCTGATACTTTTTGTTTTATCAATAAATCTTTTTTCATCAAAATATAATATTTCTCTCCCTTCTGAAACCCAGTTAGTTATGAGCCCACCCCTGTTAGGACAAAATTTAATATAATTTTTTTCGTCTAATTGAAAAACATAAATACCTTTTTTATTATCAACGGAATTAACTTTCACAAAAATCTCTCTACAAAGAATCAATCCAGTCAAGTATATGTTGATTAACTAATTCGGGGACTTCATCATGAGGACAATGACCAGCATCAAGAATCACTTCTTTAGTATTTTCAGGAGCATATTTTTTATAAAGAAGTCTTTTGCTTGCTGTGTTCATCCAAGGATCTTTACCTCCCCATAAGAGTAAAAGTGGAGATTTCAACTTTTTGAATAATTTATCAAATGGTTCTCCTTGGACACCTGCAGGATTGAAAACACTTTTAAAAACGTTAAAGGCACCTGGATCCAGTGAAGGTTTTCTAATTGAATCAATAAGATAATCATCAACATTAGTTTGGTTTTTATAAACATTGTTTAATGCTTTTTTTATATTGACTCTTCGTCTCATGCTTTCAAATATAGTTCTTTGAAGAAAAATATTGCCTCGCAAAAATGTTTCAAAGAAAGTTTTGAAAGATTTTTGTAAAAGGCTGTTATTTGATACTTTTTCTTCACTAAACATTCCAGCAGCATTAAGTAACACTACTCCAGCAGATAATTCTTTTAGTTCTGCACTTGCTGCTAGAGATGCATAGCCACCTAAAGAATTACCAACAATAAATGTTGGTTTTTTAATTACTTCTTTCACATATGTTGCAACTTGATCTTTCCAAAGATGACTTGAGTACTGGACATCTGTTGGCTTGGGACTTTTTCCAAACCCCAAAAGATCTATTGCATGAACTTCATATTTATCACTCAAAACAGGGATATTAAAACGCCAATGATCTGTGGAAGCTCCAAAACCATGTATCAACAAAATTGCACATGATTTTGAACCTTCTTCTTTAGGTTTTGCAGTAATAGTGTGTATTGGATAATTCAAAAAATTCCATGCGTAATTTACCTCATCACTTATAAGCACTGGTTTTTCCATTTAATAAATAATTATATTTATTGATTCTAATAAAATTATTAGTTAAAGAAGACCTACTGGATCAGCCGCAACATCATCTGAAATTTTATTATCACCACCTGGGGGCTTATCTTTCAAAACAATTCTTAAAAGAACAGGAGCTAGGAATGTCGTTCCAATGACCATTAATAAAATTGCCGCCTCAAGGGATGGTGTTAAAAGCTTAGCGCTTGTTCCTAATCCAAGAAAAATTAATCCCACTTCTCCTCTAGGCATCATTCCTAAACCTACAACTAATCTGTTTGTAGGCTTATCACTTGAGAAAACCCATCCAGCGGCAATTTTTCCTATTATTGCAACGACCAGTAAAAATCCTGCTACTACAAGAGCAGACCTACTTGCTGGGTCCAGTGGATTAATAACTGATAAATCCATACCAGCACCTACCAGTACGAAAAAGATGGTAGCGAATAATGAGACTAATGGCAAAACTGATTGCTGGATAGCATGATTATTTTTAGAACTACTAAGAATTAAACCAGCGGCAAAAGCTCCTAAAGCCGCTTCAAGACCTATCGCTGTAGCTACAAAACAACATAAGACAAGTATTACAAAAGAAGCTACAACTACCGCTCCAGGTGCTTTCAACCTATCAAGAAGCCAATCAAATCCAGGAGCTGCAGTACGACTTAATGCAATCGCTGCAATTACAAATACAACAGCTGCTGCAACTAATTTAACTATTGGAGCTATCTCTAAAGAGCCTCCAGCAGCAAGAGCTACAACTACCGCAAGAATAACAATGCCTAAAATATCATCTAAAACTGCTGCCCCAATAACGATTTGACCTTCCCTAGTTTTCAAATATCCTAGTTCACCAAAAACACTTGCTGTAATACCTATACTTGTAGCGGTCATTGATGCTCCTGCAAATACTGCTGGAATAAGATCTACCTGAAAAATAAACATTAATCCAAAAGTACCAAAAGCAAAAGGCAAAATTACGCCTGCCATAGCAACTGTAAAAGCTTGCGCACCAACTGCAACTAATTCTTCTAATTCACTTTCTAATCCTGTTAAGAAAAGAAGCGCATATAATCCAAGTGTCGCAACAGCTTGAAGAGAAGGAAAACTTTCAAAATAGACGTCAGGAACAACTTCTGGCGGTATTGATGCCAAAGAACTTATTACGTTTACTAACCCTTGATTTAATTCTGTATGAGCAGAGGGTGGTATTAATAAATGGAAACCAGATGCTCCTATAACAACCCCTGCTAAAAGCTCTCCAACAATCGTAGGTAAACTTAGTCTTACTAATACTTCCGCTAATGCTCTGGCAGCTAAAAATATCAATAGAAATCTAATTACTCCGATGAGCGTCTCAGCAACTTCCAAATCATGTGCACTTAATTCAGCAAGTAAAGGATACATTTTAAATGCGAGAAAAATTAAACTATCTAATTGGAAGATAGTTTATGGAGGGCCCACTTTACAAAGTATGTAAAAAAAAGCAAAAATACTCAACAAGTGTGGATCTGAAGGTACAACAAAGAATTTATATAAAAACTGGCTAATGTCATATATATGTCAAATCTAATGAACTCCAACGAACCCTTTGACCTGCGCTTGCCTACTCCAGGCTGCTATCTAGATCCTGAGAAAGCTGGCATGGATTCTGATGCGCTCTTCAAAGGAATGACAGAGCACTTATTCTTTACTCTTGGCAAATTAGCAACTTCCGCTAGTCATCATGACTTATATATGGCACTGAGTTACGCGGTTAAGGATAGATTAATGACAAGATATTTAGCTAGTCAAGAAGTAATAAGAAAAAAACCCCAAAAAACAGTTGCTTACTTATCAGCAGAATTTTTAATTGGTCCACAATTAAGTAATAATCTATTAAATCTTGGCATAACACAAGAAGCGGAAGATGCCTTGAAAAGGTTTGGAATAGAATCACTTTCAACAATTCTTGAAGTCGAAGAAGAGCCAGGCCTAGGTAATGGTGGTCTTGGAAGACTTGCAGCTTGTTATATGGAGTCTTTAGCTTCGTTACAAGTTCCTGCAGTTGGATATGGTATTAGATATGAATTCGGAATATTTAACCAATTAATACGAGATGGTTGGCAAGTTGAGGTTACGGATAAATGGCTTAAAGGTGGTTGGCCATGGGAACTGCCTCAACCTGATGAATCATGTTTTGTTGGTTTTGGCGGGCGAACTGAAAGTTATAGAGACGATAAAGGTAAATATCGATCAAGATGGGTGCCCTCAGAACATGCAATTGGTGTTCCTCATGATGTTCCAGTATTAGGCTACAGAGTAAATACATGTGACAGATTAAGATTATGGAGAGCTGATGCAACAGAGAGTTTTGATTTTTATGCCTTCAATATTGGTGATTATTATGGTGCGGTAGAAGAAAAAGTAGCTTCTGAAACTCTATCTAAGGTTCTCTACCCGAATGATGGAACTGATGAAGGGAGAAGATTAAGGCTCAAACAACAACATTTTTTTGTCAGTTGTTCTCTCCAAGATATGTTGAGAAGTCTTGAAAAAAGATCTATCTCAGTAACAGAATTTGCCAAACATTGGACTGTTCAATTAAATGATACTCATCCAGCAATCGCGGTTGCAGAATTAATGCGTCTATTAATTGATCAGTATCAACTAGGTTGGGATAATGCCTGGAATATAACTACTTCATCAGTAGCATATACAAACCATACTTTGCTTCCTGAAGCTTTGGAGAAATGGGATTTAAGCCTATTTAGTGATTTACTTCCTCGTCATTTAGAAATTATTTACGAAATAAATTGGAGGTTTTTACAACAATTAAGACTTCGTTACCCAGGTGATGACAAGATTTTAAAAAAACTTTCTATTATTGATGAAGAAGGTTCCAAGTCAGTGAGAATGGCTCATCTAGCTACTATCGGAGCTCATCATATTAACGGTGTTGCTGCACTTCACTCTGACCTAATTAAAAGGCAACTTCTCCCAGAATTTGCAGAACTATGGCCTGAAAAATTTACCAATGTAACTAATGGAGTAACTCCTAGAAGATGGGTTGCTTTAGCAAATCCCTCCTTATCTAATTTATTAGAAAAAGAAGTTGGTCCAGATTGGATTACAAATATGGAACTACTTAAACAATTAGAAAAGAAAAAAGATGATGCAAATTTCCTTCAACAATTTGAGGAAACAAAATTGCTGGGGAAACGAAAGCTAGCAAGCTTTATCCATACAAAAACAGGCATACTGGTTGATCCATCAAGTATGTTTGACGTCCAAGTTAAAAGGATCCATCAATATAAAAGACAACATTTAAATGCTCTGCAAATTATTGCTCAGTATTTAAGGATCAAAAATGGTACTAGCAAATATAAAGCTCCGAGGACAGTTATTTTTGGAGGGAAGGCCGCTCCAGGTTACTTTATGGCTAAATTAATTATCAGATTTATTAATGGAATCGCAGATGTAGTTAATTCGGATCCTGATATGGAAGGACTTTTAAGAGTCGTTTTCTTACCTGACTATAATGTCAAACTTGGAGAAATAGTTTATCCAGCAACAGATCTTTCTGAGCAAATTTCAACTGCTGGTAAAGAAGCTTCAGGTACAGGAAACATGAAATTTGCAATGAATGGAGCTTTAACAATTGGAACTCTTGACGGAGCAAATGTAGAGTTGAGAGATCTTGTTAAAAAGGAAAATTTCTTCCTTTTCGGAAAAACTGAAAGTGAAATAATGCATTTAAAAAATAATAGTTATTCTCCCAAGACTTTCATTGAGAAATGTCCTGAGTTAAAAGAAGTAATTCGTTTAATCGAAATTGGCCATTTTAGTAATGGAGATAAAGAATTATTCAAACCTTTATTAAATAGTTTGACTGGAAATGATCCATTTTTCGTAATGGCTGATTTCGAAGACTATTTAAACAAGCAAGATGAAGTTAGTAACTTCTGGAATAATAAAAAAGCGTGGAATAAAATGGCTCTATTAAATACTGCAAGATCAGGATATTTCTCTTCTGACAGATCTATAAGAGAATATTGCAAATCGATTTGGAAAGTTTCACCTATGCCAGTAGAAATTACATGTGATATTGAAGAAGTAACTACTTAAATTTATTCTTATCAGGTAAATCTGGTATTTGATGAAATAATCTATTCAATATTTAGTGGATCAGGAGCAAACTTTTTAGCAATTTTTTAAAATTCAACTTCCACATTTTTAGCAGCTTTAATATCAAAAATCTTCTCCATTAAAGCTTCAATAGAGTATAAATAAGAATTTATATTTTCAAATTCCTCTATTAGATCTGTAATTTCTTTATCAGAAATATGTTTTTTATTTTCAACAGATTTATTTTTAAAATCTTTATCAGATAATTGATTATGTAATACTTCTATAACTTTGCTGCAAAGAGTTCTAAAAGTTTGGATAGAAGCCCATTTTAATTCCTGTTGTTGTCTGAAAGTAGGAAATTCTCGAATAATACGATCACACTCTTTGATAAAATTTCTGACAATCATTGCATTGACATAGTTCTTCTTTCAAAAGAATAATAACTCTAATTCATATCAATGCATTATTTAGGCACAATTGTAGGACCATCAAATAATTCGTCATTTTCATCGAGAGAGTCTGGACTATCAGGCAAAGGAATTTCAATACTAGTCACCAAATTAATAACATCTCTTAATCTCATTGAGTCTGCAAACCATCCCATTGCTTGTTCAGCATCTCCTCTCTTCTCGGCATCATTTGCTTGGTCTTCATGAGCTTCCGCTAATAAAGAAAGCCAACAAAGACATCTTGCCTGAACTATTGACAGATCTAGATCATTAAGTTGAGATTTAGAAATACGCTCATGCTCTTGCTGAATTAAGAGTTTTAAACGCATATCGTGCAGCTTAGCCATAAAAGGTTAATTACTAATTACACGCTAGCTAGAGAGTGGTAAATATGCACGCATACTACATATAGTTTATTAACTGAAACGGGACTGGAGGGAATCGAACCCACGACCTACGGTTTAGGAAACCGTCGCTCTATCCTACTGAGCTACAGCCCCAAGAGATGTTTTTTGGGTAAATAAGCATTATGCTAAATGAAAGCAGGAGAGGCAATCGCAAAAATGTTTTATTTTGTTTTGAAAATAAATCTTTTTGAGGAAAGTCCGGGCTCCCATATGGTCAGGCTTGCTGGGTAATTCCCAGTGCGGGTAACCGTGAGGATAGTGCCACAGAAACATACCGCCTAATACTTTATGTATGGTAAGGGTGCAAGGGTGCGGTAAGAGCGCACCAGCAACATTGAGAAGTGTTGGCTAGGTAAACCCCGGCTGGGTGCAAGGCTAAGTAGATTTATGACCATTAAAAAATCTACTTTTAAGCGCCGCTTGAGGCTGTGAAGTAATTCCAGTCCTAGATAGATGATTGCCCATCTTATGAAGATGAACAGAACCCGGCTTATGACCTGCTTTCTACTTAATGAAAATACTTAATTTATATGGACACCTTAATTGATGACGCAAGACTTGAACAAATTATTAAGTTTTTAAATTCGCTTGAAATAAACTCAAAAAGATTTATCAAAATTATCAACGAAAAAGATAAACTAATACTTCATACTTTCAATGAAGCATTAACACATTCCTCCGCAAACAATATAGTTAATTATGAAAAATTGGAATTCTTTGGGGATGCTGTTCTCAGATTATCAGCATCAGATTTTATTGAGAGAACATATAAAAGCATGAGTGTAGGTTCTAGATCAGAACTAAGATCTCAAATAGTCAGTGATGAATGGTTAACTGAATTAGGTAAAAAAATATTTATAGAAAAAGTAATAATAAAAGGACCAAAAGCAATGGGTGATGAGAATTCGAAAGATACCATAATTGCTGAAACTAGTGAAGCATTAATAGGCGCAATATATAAATGTTTTAATTCAATAAATGAAGTCAATATATGGTTAGATAATTTTTGGAAAAAAGATGCCGAATTATATTTACAAGCACCACATAAATATAATGCCAAGTCAGCTTTACAAGAATGGTGTCAAAGCCAAGGATTTGATTTACCTATTTATAAAATATATGAAGTATCAAAAAATCACGGAGACCCGAAAAGATTCTCTTGTGAAATATACATAAATGGATCTAAAAAAGCTTTCAGCTTTGGGCATTCTCATAAAAAAGCCGAAAAAAATGCTGCAAGTATTCTGATACAAAAGATTTTCCAGAAAAAGAAAAATTAATTATTCAAACAAGTTCCAAATTATTTAATTGAAATGTTACTAACTTATCCCAATTACCTCCCTCAAAAAGAACAGCTGCCGTTTTATTAGTTACTCTTTGTACAAATCCTTTGTAACCTCTATAAATAGAATTAACATCTTTAACAACTACTATAGAACCGGGTAGTATTGGTTTATTCGAAAATTCCATAGAAATAAATTACATATAAACTATGATAAATCATGATGAGTGGTTAATTGTTGGCTTAATAACATCTCCTCAAGGCATTAATGGAAAAATCAAGATTAAGTCTCTAAGTGATTTTGAAGAAAGATTTACAGAGCCTGGCAAAAGATGGATACAAAAAGGCAACGAGACTCCTATAGAATTCGAGCTTACGCATGGTTTTAAAAAACCAGGTAAAGAATCATTCATAATTAAATTTAAAGGGATAAATAATAGAACTCAAGCAGAAAATTTAAAGGGACAAAAAATCCTCGTGAAAGTTGATGCAATTCCAAAATTGAGTCATGGAGAATATCACTTAACCGAACTAATTAATTTAAATGTCAAAATTTCAGAAAATAACCAATTACACATAATTGGAAAAGTTATTAACTTATCTAACGAGAAAAATAATTTACTTGTAATTCAACTTTTGAAAAATAATAAAGAGGTTCTTATACCATTTGTTAAAGAAATAGTTCCAGTAGTAGATATTAAAAAAAATTTTATATTACTTACTCCTCCTTCAGGTCTGTTAGAGTTGTAAGCTTTCCTTTTTTTAAATGTTTACTCTACTGTTACGCTTTTAGCTAGATTCCTTGGTTGATCAACATCAAGTCCTCTATGAGAAGCAATGTGATAACTCAATAATTGAAGAGGAACAATCGCAAGAAGGGGTGAAATCCATTCATTTGTTGAAGGTATGGTCATTAAATAATCAAATATTTCAGTCCCATTACATTGAGGGGCAACACCAATTAAATAAGCATCTCTCGCTTTTGCTTCTTGAGCATTACTAATAACCTTATCAAAGACTTGCCCTGGAGTAGCTATTGAAATTACAGGTACTTTTTTGTCTAGTAAAGCTATTGGCCCATGCTTCATTTCCCCAGCAGGATATCCTGCAGCATGTATATAACTAATTTCCTTCAACTTCAGAGCTCCCTCGAGAGCAATGGGATAATTTATTCCTCTTCCTAAAAAAATAACATCTTTAATATTAAAAAAATCATGTGCAAGTTTTTCAGAAGATTCATTATGTTTTTCTAAAAGTTCTTCAACTAATACAGGTAATTTAGTTAATTCTGAAACTAATTGATTAATATTTTCATTACTTTGACTTCCTTTAATTTGAGCAAATTTTATAGCTAATCCATAAAAAGAAAGAAGTTGCGCAAAGAAAGTTTTTGTAGCAGCAACACCAATTTCAATTCCAGCACTAATATCAATAACATTTGGAATTTGTCTACCTATTGAGCTTTCCACTCTGTTCGTAATAGCAATTAAATTTGGTTTAAAGTTTCTATCTTCTATTGAAGATCTCCTCTTAATTTCCATGCTTATAGCCGCAATAGTATCGGCAGTTTCTCCTGACTGAGTCACTCCAATTGTTAAGGTATTAGGAAGTAATGGTGGTGGGGAGTATCTAAACTCACTCGCAAAAAAAACATTTGTTGGTATGCCTGAGAATTGTTCTAATAAAAATTTACCCACCATTGCAGAATGCTTACTCGTACCACAAGCAACAATATCTATTCTTTCAACAGAGTTTAAAAAATCTGTATCAAAAGAGTAATTAATTTGAAATTGATCAGTCTTTAAATCTTTAATTAAATATTTTTCTAGCCAATATTTAGCTATATCAGGCTGATCATAGATTTCCTTTAACATATAGTGTTTAAAATTTTTTTTATCACTTACTTGGTCTGCAGTTTGTAGAGAAATTGGATTTCGATATTGTCTCTCGTTATTAGAATCATAAATTTCTATTCCTAAAGGAGTTAAAAGAGCTATTTCCTCATCCTCCAAAGGTAAAATAATTTTTGTAAAATTCGCGATTGCTGGCGTATCACTTGCACAAATAAATTCTCCTTCCCCTAATCCAATTATTAAAGGTGCCTGCTTCCTAGCAACAACTAATGCTTCAGGAGCACCTGACCATAATACTGCTAATGCATATGATCCTTCTAAATCGGAGATTACGTTTCTTACTGCTACTAATAAAGTTGAACCGTTACTTTCAAGCTTTAATTGCCTTAAAGCCAATAATTCTTTTTGTATTAAGTGTGGTATGACTTCTGTATCAGTATCAGATTTAAAAACAATTCCTTCTTTTTGTAATTTAATTTTTAATTCCTGATAATTTTCAATAATCCCATTTTGAACAACTGCAACCTCTCCTGAGCTATCGATATGGGGATGTGCATTTTTAACCTCTGGTTTTCCGTGAGTGGCCCAACGTGTATGACCTATTCCCACAGTTCCAGATATTTCGATATTTTTTAAGTTATTTTTTAAATTTTTAAGTTTTCCTTCCGCCTTATTACAAGATACATTCTTTGTTTCAGAGTTAATTATGGCAATACCCGCTGAATCATACCCTCTGTATTCAAGCTTTTCCAGTCCATTAATAAGTAATGGTAATGCTTTTTTATAACCGGTAACAGCAACAATTCCGCACATATAAATAATTTTCTTCAATTATATTGAATAAAATTAAGTATTTAATAAGACATGGACTCTCTTCCAACTGCACTATAAAAATTAATAAGCTAAGCCCATACTTCTTGACGTTTCATCACCTAAATAAACCCTGATACTTAAAAAATCTGTTGGGCATGCTGTTTCACACCTTTTACATCCAACGCAGTCCTCTGTCCTAGGAGATGAAGCTATTTGGCCGGCTTTACAACCATCCCATGGAACCATTTCCAGAACATCTAATGGGCATGCCCTTACACATTGGGTACATCCAATGCATGTGTCATAAATTTTAACTGCGTGTGACATGTAAAAATTGTCTTTGTGAACCTCACAATATAATACTATTGTCTTACAAAGAAATTAAAAAAATTAAGATATGCTTCACTCTTGTTAACTCTAGGGCATAAAATCAAGTAGATAATTAGTAAATTCCATAAACTATGTCACAAGAAGAAATCCTTCAAAAAGTTTGCTCTATTGTTTCTGAGCAACTAAGTGTTGAATCAGCCGAAGTAAAATCTGATTCAAACTTTCAAAATGATTTAGGTGCAGACTCCCTAGACACCGTAGAGCTAGTGATGGCACTTGAAGAAGCATTTGATATCGAGATACCTGATGAAGCAGCTGAAGGTATCGCAACAGTAGGAGATGCTGTTAAATTCATCGAAGAAAAAAAAGGTTAATTTAGGATGCCAAATTTCCATCGAGTAGTTATTACCGGTATAGGGGCAGTAACCCCAATTGGTAACAACATTGATGAATATTTACTCGGCCTACAAAAGGGGTCAAATGGAGTTTCAGATATTACTCTCTTTAATCCTGAACAACATCCCTGTAAGTTTGCAGCAGAAGTTAAAAATCTTCAATCCGAAAATTTTATTGAACCTAAAGAATCTAAAAGATGGGATCGATTTTCACAATTTGGAGTAATAGCTGCAAAGCAAGCTTTCAATGATTCTGGACTTGAAATAACTGAAGCCAATGAATCAAGAATTGGCGTAATAATTGGCTCTGGTGTTGGAGGCTTACTTACAATGGAAAGTCAAGCTCAAATATTGAGTCATAAAGGCCCAAAAAGAGTAAGCCCCTTCACGGTTCCAATGATGATACCCAACATGGCGACAGGGCTTGCTGCTATTGCGTTAGGAGCAAAAGGTCCAAGCTCTGCTGTATCTACCGCCTGTGCTGCCGGATCAAATGCTATTGGAGACTCTTTTAGATTGTTACAGCTGGGGAAAGCAGATGCGATGATTTGCGGAGGAGCAGAGGCAAGTATAACTCCTCTTGGAGTAGCAGGTTTTGCAAGCGCTAAAGCACTCTCTTTTAGAAATGAGAGTCCTCAAACTGCAAGTAGACCTTTTGATGCTGAAAGGGATGGATTTGTGATTGGAGAAGGATCTGGGATTCTCGTTCTAGAAACTTTTGAAAGTGCAAAAAAAAGAGGCGCAAAAATTTATGCTGAAATTATTGGTTATGGATCAACTTGTGATGCTCATCACATTACTTCGCCTTCTCCAGGGGGAACTGGAGGGGCAGAAGCAATCAAGCTAGCCATTGATGATAGTTCAATTAACCTTGATCAGGTTGATTACATAAATGCTCATGGAACTAGCACTGCAGCAAACGACAAAAATGAAACTTCTGCAATTAAATCCATATTTAAAGACAGATCTTACCTCATTCCTGTAAGCTCTACTAAGTCGATGACTGGTCATCTCTTAGGGGGTTCTGGAGGTATAGAAGCTGTAGCTTGTATTCTTTCTTTGACACATAATTTTGTCCCTCCTACAATAAACTACGTCAATCCTGATCCAGATTGTGATCTTGATTATGTACCAAATAATGCTAGAGATGCTCAAATAAGAGTTGCTCTTTCTAATTCATTCGGCTTTGGTGGTCACAACGTTTGTCTAGCATTTAGCAAACTTGATTGATGAAAACCAACTCTGTATTCCAAAATTACCTTACTTAAAACAATGGTCGCTGCATCTGTTTCATTAGAATCACTATGTATCAATAGTATAAGAATGCTGGCTGTAGATGCAGTAAATAAATCTAATAGCGGGCATCCTGGCTTACCTATGGGTTGCGCTCCTATGGGTTATGCATTATGGCACAATATTCTCAATCACAATCCCAATAATCCAAAGTGGTTTAATAGAGATCGCTTTGTATTATCAGCGGGACATGGGTGTATGTTGTTATATTCCCTTCTGCATCTGACTGGATATAAATCAGTTTCCATAGAAGATATTAAAGAATTTAGACAATGGGGATCTAAGACACCTGGACACCCAGAAACATTTGAGACTGAGGGTGTTGAGGTAACAGCGGGGCCATTAGGAGCAGGAATTTCCAACGCAGTTGGTTTAGCGATTGCAGAAGCACACTTAGCAGCTAAATTCAATAAAAAAGATTGCGAAATTGTTGATCATTATACCTATGTAATAATGGGAGACGGTTGTAATCAAGAAGGGATTGCCTCTGAAGCATGTTCACTTGCTGGACATCTTAAGCTTGGAAAATTAATAGCTCTATATGACGATAATCAAATCACAATTGATGGACGTACAGATGTTTCATTTACAGAAGATGTTTTAAAAAGATACGAAGCTTATGGATGGCATGTGCAACATGTTGAAGATGGTAATCATGATGTAAATGGGATTACCAAAGCTATTGAGAATGCGAAATCTGTAAAAGATAAACCTTCTCTAATCAAAATTTCTACAATCATAGGCTATGGGTCACCAAATAAGTCAGATACTGCAGGAATTCATGGAGCTGCAGTAGGAGAAGAAGAAGCTTCCTTAACAAGAGAGTTTTTAAATTGGGAATATCCTCCCTTTGAAATACCTGAGGATGTATATTCTCAATTTAGACAAGCTATTACTAAAGGTGAAGACTCTGAAAAAAAATGGAATTTAAAATTTCAAGAATATCAAAACACATATCCCTCTGAAGGAGCAGAATTCAAAAGAATGATCCAAGGTGAATTACCAGAGAACTGGGATTCAGATCTGCCTTCATATACGACAGATGATAAGGGTCTCGCAACAAGAAAACATTCTCAAATATGCCTAGGAGCTCTTGGACCTAATCTTCCTGAATTAATTGGAGGATCTGCGGATTTAACTCACTCTAATTACACAGATATAAAAGGAGAAACAGGCTCATTTCAGGCATATTCTCCAGAAAAGAGATACTTACATTTTGGTGTAAGAGAGCATGCCATGGCAGCAATATTAAATGGAATTGCTTATCACGACAGTGGATTAATACCTTATGGAGGAACTTTTCTTGTTTTTGCAGACTATATGAGAGGTTCAATGAGGCTATCTGCTCTCAGTGAGCTGGGAGTTATTTATGTACTTACTCATGATTCAATTGGAGTTGGCGAAGATGGTCCAACACATCAACCTGTTGAAACGATCCCTTCACTAAGAGCTATGCCAAATATGCTTGTATTTAGACCTGGAGATGGTAATGAAACAAGTGGTGCTTATAAGCTTGCTATTAAAAACAGAAAAAGACCTTCTGCTCTTTGCTTAAGTAGGCAAGCCATGCCAAATCAAGAGAATACCTCTATTGAAAAAGTTGCATTAGGTGGATATATAGTTTCCGATTGTGAAGGAACTCCTGATGTAATATTTATTGGTACTGGTAGTGAACTAAACCTCTGCATTGAAGCAAGTAAAGAAATTTCAAAATTAGGCAAAAAGACTAGAGTTATTTCCATGCCTTGCGTAGAACTATTTGAAGAGCAAGAAGCTTCTTATAAAGAAAGTGTCTTGCCAAGTAGTATCAAAAAAAGAGTTGTAGTTGAAGCCGCCCATTCATTCGGATGGCACAAATACACTGGGCTTGATGGAATTTGTATTACTATGGACAGATTTGGTGCATCAGCTCCTGGTGGGAAATGTATGACTAGTTTTGGATTTACAGTTGAAAATGTTGTAAATAAGACTAAAGAAATTTTATAAACTTAAACTAAATTGCAGTATCGCATTTTGTCAGTTTATTATTCAATTCATCAAGAGTTTCATCAGAAATTTTGGAATTCATTGGGCAATGCTTAGGTCCACACATTGAGCAAAACTCAGCTTTTTTAAATATTTCTTCTGGCAAGGTTTCATCATGGTACTGTTTAGCCCTTTCAGGATCTAAAGACAGTTTGAATTGTTTATTCCAGTCAAAAGTATATCTTGCATGACTGAGCTCATCATCTCTATCACGAGCACCTGCTCTATGTCTGGCTATGTCAGCTGCATGTGCAGCAATTTTATAAGCTATCAAACCCTCTCTAACATCTTCCGCATTTGGAAGCCCCAAATGCTCTTTAGGAGTGACATAACATAACATGGCAGTTCCATACCATCCTGCCATGGCTGCACCTATCGCACTTGAAATATGATCATAACCTGGAGAAATATCTGTAACTAATGGGCCTAGAACATAAAAAGGAGCTTCTGAACATTCTTCCATCTGTTTCCTAACATTGAACTCAATCTGGTCCATAGGTACATGTCCTGGTCCTTCAACCATAACCTGAACATTATGAGTCCAAGCTCTTCTTGTAAGTTCACCCAATGTTTTCAATTCAGCTAATTGCGCATCATCTGATGCATCATGTAAACATCCTGGTCTAAGTGAATCTCCTAATGAAAAAGTACAATCATATTTTTTGAAAATTTCACAAATATCATCAAACCTTGTATATAGAGGGTTTTGCTTGAAATGATGCAACATCCATTGAGCTAAAATTCCTCCGCCTCTACTTACGATGCCAGTAATTCTTCCTTTGACTTTAGGTAAATGTTCTATTAATAAACCAGCATGAATGGTTTGATAATCAACACCCTGCTGACAATGCTTTTCGATGATATGTAAGAAATCATCCTCTGTTAATCTTTCTATCGATCCATGCACACTTTCTAAAGCTTGATAAACCGGAACAGTTCCAATAGGAACAGAAGATTCTTTGATTATTGCTTGTCTCACCTCATCAAGATTTACTCCTCCTGTGGATAAATCCATAACTGTATCAGCACCATATTTTACTGCTAATTTAAGTTTCTCAACTTCTTCATTAATATCACTTGCATTGGGAGAAGCACCAATATTTGCATTGACTTTGCATTTAGAAGCAATCCCAATTGCCATTGGTTCAAGATTTACATGATTTACATTAGCTGGAATTATTAATCTACCCCTTGCAACTTCTTCCATAATTAATGAAGGTGGAAGGTTTTCTTTTTTAGCAACATAATTCATCTCTTCAGTAATATGACCATTTTTAGCGAAATTCATCTGAGTAATATTCTTCTGCCCAATACGTGGCTGTATCCAGGAATTTCGCATGACTTTTAAGATTTAAATTGTTTATTACTAGAGTTCGATCAAATTGAAACTTTCCTTCGTCAGTTTTAACTGTTTCAGGTTCGAAGGGTATGATCTCAGCTAAGTAATTGACTTAGCACCCCTAGTTATATTTAAAAATAGCTCTTTTTAATAAAAAGTCATCTTATATTCTCAAAAAATATAGAAAATATTTTTATTTAGATTGTTTATAAGATTTTATTTTATTTAAGATTTTTTTTCTCTTAATTCCTCTACTAAATTCTTTTTCAGAAATTATAAAAATTCCCATCAAACCAATTGGTATATAAAAAATCCTCTTACTTTCTTTCCTTGATAAGAATCCTATTATTGATAAAAGAATCATTAAAGGTGCAACAAGTGAAAAGATATAAACTTTTTCATATTTCATTTATAAATCTTTATCCCATTAATTATTTAATTTTACTATAGATTCAGTTATTACTTTAACCCCTACGTTAATAGCTCTTTCATCTGGATCAAATTTTGAGCTATGAAGTGGAGCGCAACCTTTCTCACCTGAGACACCAAGCCTAAACATTGCTCCAGGAACTTCATTTAGAAACTCAGCAAAATCTTCAGCACCTAAGGATGGTTTTTGTAATTCAATAACATTTTCATGACCTAAAATTCTAATTGAGGAGTCTCTTAAAACCTTATTTATTTCATAATCATTATTTACAGGTGGGACAATCTCCCTGAATTTTACCTTAGCTTCAGCCCCACAACTCCTTGCGATAGAGGAAATATTAAAGTTAAGCCAATCACCCATATCCCTAAATAATTGCAAATTTGTACATCTTATTGTTCCAGTTAGATTAACCTTTTCAGACAAAATATTATATGCATTTCCCCCATTTATTTTCCCAAAGGTAATGACGACAGGATCTAGAGGATCTAATTTTCTAGTTATTGCTTCTTGAATACCAGAAATCACTTTGGATGCTGCCCATATAGCATCTACACCTTCATGAGGTCTCGCACCATGTGCTGATTTTCCTAATATTTCAACTGTAAGTTCCCCTGCCGCTGCTGTTAGACTTCCTTCTTTAATCCCAATAGTCCCTACCAATAAGTCAGGGAAAACATGCACTCCTAAAATTTGTTTTAACCCAATAGTCACACCATCATCAATCATCCACCTAGCACCGCTAGCAATTTCTTCAGCAGGTTGAAAAATTATTCTTGTCCCAAATTTAAGGTTTAAATCCTTAATAATTTTCGCCACACCCAAACCAATACATGTATGTAAATCATGTCCACAAGCATGCATGATGCCATCAATTTTTGAAGAAAAACTTAAATTAGTATTCTCGTATATTGGAAGGGCATCCATATCAACTCTCAAACCTATAAAACCTTTATCTTTTGGTCCGAAATCAGCTACAACCCCAGTTCTTCCAACTGATTCTGTAACTCTCCCACCAATGTTTTTAAGATAACCACTTATTAAAATTGCCGTTTGATTTTCTAAGCCACTTAATTCTGGATGAGCATGAATGTGCCTCCTCATAGTAATAAGTTCATCCTTGAATGAATCAATTTTTTTTAACAATTTATCTCTTTCCATTTATTATTTCAGAGCTATAAATTTCATCAAATCTTTCGTTGGTTTTTGAGGCCATCTGCGAACGTTTATTAACCATTCCTCATCAGCATATCTTGAATCTAATTCCGTAACTGCAATCCAGTTACTTTCAGCTTCACCAGACATCCCTTTTGACCAGTCCAAGGCTGTTAATGCTGCTCTCGCATCAGCAAAAGTTGGATAACGTCTGATCAAATTTTTTAATTCTTTTTCACTCTCTTCCATATTTCCTAATTGGTAGTCCGCCAAAGCCATACTTGATCTTGCCATAGCAAAACCAGGATTTGATTCTGAAGCTTTAGAAAACAAATTCCTTGCACTCTGCCAATTTGACAAAGACCCTTCAACATTAGCAAAATTATATAAAGCAGAAAAATTATCTTTATCTTTTGAGATTACATATAAATAATCGTTTTTTGCCTGTAACCAAAGCCCTAAAGATTCTTCTGCTATCCCTCTATTAATATAAGGATCAACCTCACCTGGATCTAACTCAATGGCTTTATCTTGATCCTCTATTGCACCTTCAGGATCACCATTAACAAGTTTTATATTTCCTCTATTACTTAAAGCTGCTGCATCATTAGGAAATAATTCCAAATACTTATTCCATTGCTTTAACGCTAGATTAAATTCTCCACTGGAGCTTAAATTTAAAGCATTTTTAAATAAATCTTCCTGTGGGCTTAGTGAATAACTAGGAGTGACATATACAATATTGATTAAAAAGCAAATCAATAAAAGATAAAACTTAATCTTTCTAATACTTTTCATTTCTGGAACTAATGTATTTTTTTCCTAAAGATGTAAGTTTTCTTCCTCGGGGAGTTCTCATAATAAATCCAATTTGAATTAAATATGGCTCAACTACAAACTCTAACATTGATGATTCCTCTCCCAAACCTGCAGCAATTGAATCTAAGCCAATAGGATTATTATTATTAAGGTTTAAAAAAGACAAAAATTTCCTATCTATGTTATCCAAACCTTTATTATCTATTTTTTGAGAATTTAAAGCCTTTTCAATTATCTCCAAAGAAATTTTATTTGTATTTTTTATAACCTGAGCATAGTCTCTTACTCTTTTTAATAATCTCAAGGCAATTCTTGGAGTACCTCTAGAAATCTTTGCTAACGCGCTACAAGCATCATTTTCTAATTGAAGATTTATCAAAGTAGCAAAATTAAAAATTATTTGGTGCAATTCATCATTTGAATAAAATTCAATTTTGTGACATAGTCCAAATCTATCTCTGAGAGGAGCACTAATTGATGCAAGTTTTGTTGTAGCCCCAATCAAAGTAAATTTCGGTAGATTAATTGTTCTGCAGCGAGTCCCTCTATTAGCTCCCATTGTTAGATCCAACCTAAAATCCTCCATTGCAGAATATAAAAGTTCTTCAGTTAATTTATTTAAACGATGTATTTCATCAATAAATAAAATCTCTCCTTCTTTTAATCCAAGAAGTAATCCCACAATATCCCTTGGCCTTTCAATCGAAGGTGCACTTGCTACTTTACATTTTGTATTCATCTCATAAGAAATCAATAAAGCTAATGTAGTTTTTCCTAAACCTGGTTGGCCATATAAGAGTGTATGTTCTAATGCCTCTTTCCTATATTTAGAAGCCTCTATAGCTATTTTTAATGAAGATTTAATTTGCTCTTGTCCAATAAATTCTTTAAAGGAATTCGGCCGAGCTAAATTTGAATTTTTGTTTATTTTTTCTTCAGCAATTATCTTTGAATCAACTAACCTCAGCTCTTTCCTTGAGCGAGGAATATTAGATTCATCTAAACTTGAAGAAATTATTGCCATAATTAAAGATTAATGGCAATTGTTCTTTGAGGAAAGATTTTTTACAACTGCAATGGCTAAAGTTTTTAACAAAGCAAATAAAAGCATAAGAAAAGAAGCCGTTTTTAAACGTCTTTCAGAAAATCGATATGCAAAATTTCAGTATGAAATACTTGAAACAATTGAAGCTGGAATTGAACTTTTAGGAACTGAAGTAAAATCTATCAGAAATGGCAATGTAAATTTAAGAGATGGGTATTGTTCTTTCAGAGATGGTGAAATACTTTTATTAAATGTTCACATATCACCACATAAAAATGTGGGCTCTTTTTTTAATCACGACCCATTACGAAATAGAAAATTATTGTTACATAAAAAAGAAATAATAAAGCTTAAATACAATACTGAAAAAAAGGGGTTAACCATTATTCCCTTATCTATTTATTTAAAAGGGTCATGGATAAAATTAACTATTGGTATTGGTAAAGGTAAAAAATTACATGATAAAAGACAAGCCGATAAACAAAAAGATATTAGAAGAGAAATAAAAACTGCTCTTAAGAGATAATAAAGGAGATATTTCTTTAAGAAAATTTAATCAGATTCTAAACTTACTGTATTAGGGGGCGGGGAAGGATCTGGATCAGCAATTAACATATGCTGCAAAACAGTTTCAGGCCTTTCGCTATCTCTCCAGCGAATTCTATAAGCAGGCATCTTAGTACCTCTACTCGTAGTTTGTTCAACTGGTTCCATAACCCAGCCTCTTCTTGATCGGCCTTGAGGATTTCTTTTCACTACTGCATCTGCGTGCTTGAAGCGGAAACCAACACGTTCACCACTCATTTAAAAAATTTCGTATTGGATCATTTTTTATTTTACTTCATTCGAGGTTAATTTTTCAGATTTAGTAGAAGTTATTTCTGGTTTTAACAATGGGAAAGGTATGACATCTCTAATCGAAGGACTATTTGTAAGTAACATGATAAGTCTGTCAATTCCAATTCCTAAACCTCCTGTAGGCGGCATACCTATTTCCAAAGCTTGTAAAAAATCTTCATCAATACAATGTGCTTCAAGATCACCCGCATCTCGCAAAGATTGCTGTAATTGCATTCTCTGCCTTTGATCAACTGGATCTATTAATTCACTGAATGCGTTAGCAAGTTCGCGGCCTGCAATAAACAACTCAAATCTCTGAACCATCTCTTTATTTTCGGGATGAGGTCTCGCAAGAGGAGAGATTTCAATTGGATAATCGATTACAAAAGTTGGTTCGACGAGTTGAGATTCAACCTTTTGCTCAAAAACTTCATTCAAAAGTCTGCCTAAGGTATTTATTTTTGGAGAAATCTCAATATTAATTTTCTCTAAATCCTTAATAGCTTTATTCAAATCACCATTAAAAGAATCAAAATCAATCCCTGTATATTCCATAACAACATCTTTCATTGATATTCTTTTCCAAGGCTTTGAAAAATCAATTACCTTTTCTTGATAATTTATAACTAAGGAATCACAACAGCTTGATACAATATTTCTGATCAAATCTTCAGTTAAATTCATCATATCAATGTAATTAGAGAAAGCCTGATATATTTCCACTGAGGTGAATTCAGGATTATGCTTTGTACTTATCCCTTCATTACGAAAAATTCGTCCTAACTCATATACTTTTTCAAATCCTCCTACCACCATTCTTTTAAGATGTAATTCCGTAGCTATTCTTAAATACAATGGTATGTCTAAGGTATTGTGATGCGTAATAAATGGCCTAGCTTCAGCCCCTCCAGCCTCAGATTGAAGTATCGGTGTTTCTATCTCTAAAAAATTTTTTTCATCCAACCACCTTCTTATTAGACTGATACATTTTGCTCTTGTTTTAAATACATTTTTTGACAAAGGATTAACTATTAAATCCAGATATCTTTGCCTATACCTTTTTTCTATATCTGTTAAGCCGTGCCATTTATCAGGCAAAGGCTGTAATGATTTAGACAACATTTCCCACTTGGATACTTTTATTGAAAGTTCACCTTTATTAGTTTTCTTAATAGTTCCAAAAACACCAATCCAATCTCCAATATCTACGATTTCTTTAAGATCTTCAAAAGAAAGTAGTTTTGCATTGATTTCAAAATCATCAAGAATTTTTTTTTCTAAATAAAGCTGTATTTTCCCTTCTTGGTCAGCAATAGTATAAAAAGCAATTTTTCCCATCACTCTTTTTGCTAAAACTCTTCCAGCGAGAGCAACATCTAATTTAAATTCTTGACCATTGTCTAAATAGTCGAATTTCTCAGCGAGAAATTTAGTAGAATGTGATATTTTAAATGTTTCTGCGTAAGGTTCAAATCCTTTATTGACTAGTGAATTAGCTTTTAATAAGCGAGCATCTCTTATTTCAGACAAAATTTAATTCAATATTATTGTTTTATTTAATCAAACTATCAGAATAAGGATCAACTTGCCAAAGATGTTGCTTTTTCTCCAACTCTTTGGGATGCATAACCTATTCCTCTAACAGTAAGTATCAACTCTGGATTTCTTGGATCTGGCTCCAACTTACCCCTTAGCCTAGCCACATAAACATCTACAACTCTCAAGTCAGCGGCTCGTCTTGGAGGATATCCCCAAAGCTGCTCTAGTATTTCAGCTCTTGGAACTACCTTACCTGGCTCATCAAATAATAATTCAAGAAGACTAAATTCTGTGTAAGTTAAACTAATTCTTTCTCCAGCCCTAGAAACTTGTCTTCTATTAGTATCAACTACTAGATTTCCAAATTTCATAACTCCTTTTCCGGAAGGAACCTCTTTAGTTTCAGTAACTGTGATACTAGGACCCATACGTCTTAAGATTGTGGCTATTCTGGCTTCTAATTCCTTAGGACTAAACGGTTTTGACAAATAATCATCAGCTCCTAAATCTAGGCCGGCTACTCTTTCAGAGATGGCCTCTAAAGCAGTTAAAAATATTATTGGTACAACTGATTCAGCTCTAATTCTTCTACAAACTGCAAATCCATCCATTTTTGGAAGCATGACATCAAGAACTATTAAATCTGGAGATTCTCTGTGAAAAGCCTCAAGAGCCTCCTCTCCATTGGTGGCTTGGTGAACTTGATATCCTGCTAATTGAAGTCTAGTAACTAATACTTTCAAAACAGCTGGTTCATCATCAACAACTAAAATACTTGCTTTTGACATCGGGAAAATTTTTTTGCTGATAATTCAAGGCAAAGTTTATTTTGCAATGAACATCTTTTTAATATAATCTAACAATTAAAAATATAACATTATGTACCCTAAATGATAAATTCCTTAAATTTACAAAATTATTTTATTATTAAAAAATCCATTATTACTTTTTAGAAGCTAGTCATCTATAAAGCTTATTAATTTGTACCTCCCTTTTGATTTTTGGAAGAGCCTAAAGAGTAATGAACATATTAATGGAGCTAATAAACCGGTTATAAAAACTTGAGCAAAAATATTTTTAATAATTGGTAAATACAAAAAGATATTATGATTAGACCAATACTTGATCAAGACTTGAAAAAAATATAGCGAACCACAAAAAAAACTTGCAATAGAACAAATTAAACCAAATCTGAAATACCCTACAAAAATATTATTTGAAATACTTAACTTTCCAAACCATATTCCACATAAAACCAATCCCAGAATTTGTGTGAAACTACTATCAAGACTCAATGAATCTAAAATAAGTCCTAAAAATAAACCAATTATTGAACCATTAAATGATCCATAGATCATTGACCAAGGCAATAACCAGAATAAAGGCCAATAAGGCTGAACTCCCAAGAATTCTAACCAATTAGGATCCCAGAAATAAACTATTGGTATAAATAAAAAGGAAATTAAAGATATATTTTTTTTTAAGTATTTTCCCATTTAAATTTCAACTTTTAAGATTTGTACCCAATCAATTGCTTGAGGTTTTCCTAAAAGCAAAATATTCGCTGTTTTTTTTGCTTTGAATTCTTCATCAACAGATTGAATAATTCCTATGGGAATATTGGGAGGTAATAAAGTGCTTGCTGGGGAAGATAAAACAAAATCTCCCACTTTTATATCAATATCCTTATTATAAAAAGTCACTTTTGGATAATCATTTCCTGAACCTACTAATAATCCATGCATCTGAATCCTTTCAACCCAAACTCCCACTTTACTTTCAGGAGAAGTTAATAATCGTACTGTCGAAGTAAATAAAGAAGTATTCTCTACTCTTCCTAATAAGCCTCCTGGACCAACAACAAAACTCCCAATTTCTACTCCGTCTTTTGCACCTTTATTTAAGATAATTTGCCTCCAAAAACTGCCGGTTTTTCTTGAAATTACATTCGCTGAAATACTTTCAGAATCAGACAATCTTTGTAGAGATAAAATTTCGCGTAATCTTTTATTATCTTTCTCCAACTGTTTTAATCTGATCAAAAACTCTTGTTCAACACTTTTAGTTAAAACTTCCCTTTGATATTGTCCTGGCCAAAAAGGTTTAGAAATTAAATAATAAAAATCTTTATATAAAGATCCTTTTGATATTCTCACAAAAAACAAGAACAATAAAAATATAAATAAACCCCAATTTTTCTTTTTATTCCACCAACGATTAGTTGATATTCGTCGAATATCTAACATTCAACTAATCTCTAATCGCATTCCTTATAAAATCAGGTGTATCAACAACTCTCTTGAGTTTTTTGAAATCGTCCAATACCACTCCACAACCGTTAACTACGCATAGTAATGGATTCTCTGCAATATGCGTAAAAATTCCAGTTTCATGGCTAAGCAAATCACTAATCCCTCTTACAAGAGCTCCACCTCCAGCGAGCATAATTCCTCTATCAACTATATCTGCCGCTAATTCAGGAGGAGTTCGCTCCAAAGTTCTTTTTACAGCTTCAACAATTTTGGAAAGAGGATCAGCCATAGCCTCTCTAATTTCTCCAGAGGTTAAAGTAATAGATCTTGGCAAGCCAGATAAAAGGTGTAAACCTCTAACTTCTATAGAAGTATTATCAAATTCATCATCTGGAAATGCCGAGCCAATTTTGATTTTAATATCTTCTGCAGTTCTCTCACCGACAACTAGATTATGTACTTTTTTAAGATAAATTGCTATCGATTCATTAAGTTCATCACCTGCTATTCTTACAGATTCGCTTAGGACCGTTCCGCCTAGACTTAAAACTGCTACTTCAGTAGTTCCACCCCCGATATCAACGATCATGGTTCCAATTGGTTCAGTTACTGGCAATGAGGCTCCTATAGCTGCAGCGACAGGTTCATCAATCAAATGAACCTCTCTAGCTCCAGCTAATCCAGCTTCTCTAACAGCTCTTCGTTCAACACTAGTAACCCCACTCGGAATACCAATAACTATTCTTGGAGCTAAAATCCCCCTTCCTTCATTGCATTTTTGAATAAAAGTTTTTATCATTTGTTCTGCCGCATCAAAATCAGCAATAACTCCATCTCTCAAAGGTCTCACAGCTCTTATATTTCCTGGGGTTCTTCCAAGCATTAATTTTGCTTCTTCACCTACGGCTAAAGGTACTCCCTCTTCAAGATCCATAGCTACTACTGAGGGTTCTTGTAGAACCACACCTTTACCTGATACATGAATAAGAGTATTAGCAGTACCCAAATCAATCCCTATATCCCTAGAAAATTTAAATCTGTTAAAAATCACAATAAGAAATCTATTAAACAAATAATATATCTATTTTCTCAATACCTCAAAAAAAACTTTTATTTAGTTATGAATAGCTTGCAAAACTTAAGCAAAAACAAAAAAGATGAGTAATATAAAAAAAAATAGCTTATGGAAATTAACACTATTAATTTGGTTGGTAGAGCTGGAAGAGAGCCTGATGTGAGATATTTCGAATCTGGAAGTACAGTTGCCAACTTCACTCTTGCAGTAAATAGAATAAGTAGAGGTGATGAACCTGACTGGTTTAATCTAGAAATATGGGGCAAACAAGCACAAATAGCTGCTGACTATGTCAAAAAAGGTTCTTTAATTGGTATTACAGGAAGCTTTAAAATTGATAGTTGGAAAGACAAGAATACAGGAGAAGATAGATTTAAACCCGTTGTTAGAGTTGATAGATTAAATTTATTGAGCTCTAAGAAAGAAACAGATAATAGCAATTTTTCAAATAATAATAACTCTGGAGATATTCCTTTTTAAGTAATTTTTTTATTATAAAGTCTTATTAAAAATTTTATTAAAAAATAAACAAATATCAGAATTAATATGGGTTTGACAATAAATTTAATTTGATTTAAATATGTTTCAATAATTGGATAATTTTCGCCAAAGACAAATCCTGCATAAGCTAATAATGTAACCCATATTAAACTTCCTAAACTGGTCCAAATTAAAAATTTCCGAAGTGGCATTAATTCCATTCCAGCAGGTACTGAAATTAATGTTCTTATACCAGGTACTAATCTCCCCCAAAAAACTAACGAAACCCCATATTTATCAAACCATCTCCTGCTCTTAATAAGATCATTAGAAGTTATTCCTATATATTTGCCCCTTTTATTTAAAAAGTTTGATAGTCTTTTTTCATTTACTAATTTACCCAAATAATACCAAGGCATAGAACCTAGTATCGTTCCAAATACACCCCAAAAAACCAAAATATAAAAATTTAATTTTTGTTGGTAGACAAAAAATCCTCCTAAAGGCATAATTATTTCCGATGGAATTGGAGGTATAATGTTCTCTAAAAACATCGCCAAACATATCGTAAGGTAAGCTATTGTTGAATTTGTTTCAACAGCCTTACTAATATATTCAGGGATGGAAGTGAGTAAATTAATAAAAATTAAACTCAAATTTAATATCTATATTGCTCTGGTTTATAAGGTCCTTCAACAGAGACATTAATATAGTCTGCTTGATCTTTAGTTAGTTTTGTTAACTTAGCCCCAATTTTATCCAAATGTAATCTAGCTACCATTTCATCTAAATGTTTAGGTAAAACATAGACCTCTTTAGAGTATTTATCTGACTTATTGAAAAGTTCAATTTGAGCTAATACTTGATTAGTAAAAGAATTACTCATAACAAAACTTGGATGACCTGTTGCACAGCCTAAGTTAACAAGTCTTCCCTCTGCTAAAAGAATAATTTTATTTCCACTTGGCAAAGTAATATGATCAACTTGAGGCTTAATATTTTCCCATGGGTAATCTTTCAAGGAAGCAACGTCAATCTCGTTATCAAAATGTCCAATATTACAGACTATCGCCTCATCCTTCATTTTGATAAGGTTATCGTTAGTTATAACTTGATAATTACCAGTAGCAGTAACAAATATATCTATATCTTCAACAACATCATTCAAAGTAACAACACTAAATCCTTCCATAGCTGCTTGAAGAGCGCATATAGGATCAACTTCAGCAACTTTGACTATTGCTCCAAGTCCTCTTAGCGATTGAGCAGACCCTTTACCAACATCTCCGAATCCCATTACTAATGCAACCTTTCCTGCAATCATTACATCAGTAGCACGTTTGATACTGTCAACTAGAGATTCTCTACAACCATATAAGTTATCAAATTTACTCTTAGTAACTGAATCATTTACGTTGATAGCAGGAAATGGTAGTGCATTTTGTTTTTGCAATTGATAAAGTCTTGCAACTCCTGTTGTTGTTTCTTCAGTAACGCCAATAATATTTCCCTTAATACGAGAGTAGAAGCTGCTATCTTCTTGCAATTTAGACTTAATCGATTTGAATAATGCTATTTCCTCCTCGTTACTAGGATTATTTAAAACTGACAAATCATTTTCCGCTTTACTGCCAAGTATTAATAAACCTGTTGCATCCCCCCCATCATCAAGAATCATATTTGGAGAATCTGTACCCCAATCAAGAATGTAATGAGTATATTGCCAATACTCATCTAGGCTCTCACCTTTTTTGGCATAGACAGAAATGCCCTGTTCTGCAATAGCAGCAGCAGCATGATCCTGAGTTGAAAAAATATTGCATGAAGCCCATTTAACTTGTGCGCCAAGATCAACAAGAGTTTCAATTAAAACAGCAGTTTGAATAGTCATATGCAAACTACCAGCAATTTTTGCACCTTTTAGAGGCTTATCAGAATGATGCTTATCTCTAAGTGCCATTAATCCAGGCATTTCAGTTTCGGCAATTTTAATTTCTTTACGCCCGAAATCTGATAAGGAAATATCAGCTATCACGTAGTTTGGTATGGAGGTTTTAATCGAATTAGCAATAACCATTTCTAAAAATATCTTATACTTTAACTATAAGTGAATTTTCTATAATTTTGTGTTTGTTGGGAATTTAAAAGAAACAATTCAATTAGGAAGTGATTTCGCTCGAGGATTAAATCCAAAATCGGTTATTTTATTACATGGTCCTATTGGAGCTGGAAAAACTTCATTCGTCCAAGGAATTGCAATAGGACTATCTATTTCAGAAGACATTACAAGTCCAACATTTGCTTTATCGCATCATTACAATTCTGGAACAATTCCACTCATTCATATGGATTTATACAGGCTAGAAAATAGTTTGATGGCAAAAGAATTCTTTATTTCTGAGGAAGAAGAGGCTATACAAAATGAAGCTATAATGGTTATTGAATGGCCGGAATTAATAAAGCCATGTTTGAATAATTTCTGGAAAATAGAAATAAGTTACGCTACAAATTTTGGGAGAAATTATAAAATCTGGGATCCAAAAAATTTATTAACCTTTGAATAGTCTGGTTGTTGTTCAATCGCACCTTCACCAAGACAAGTGAGTAACCCACAAACACTTGCGAATCTTACACAATTTTGTATTTCTGATTCATTTGAAGGGTAATCAAACGAAAGTAATTGTGAAATTAATCCAGCTAAAAAAGCATCACCTGCTCCAGTAGTATCAATAATTTTTAGGGACTTTAATACTTCAGTCATTCCCTGTACTCCATTTATAAACCACAAAATAGGATTTGCTCCATCTGTAATTATTACATCAGGACGGTTTAACAAACTTTCAGATATTTCTAAAGGATTTTCATTTTCAAAAAATAAGATTGCTTCCTCTTTGGCCAACTTTAAAATATGCGCCTCGTTTAATAAATTCCTAATTAAATCAACTCTCTCCTTTTTACTAGTTTCTGATGAAGAAGTTGCAAACTCCCAAAAAACCTCTCTCCAATTCAAATCAATTATTATTTTTACATCAAATTTATTAGCTAAACTCAATAAAAAGTTAATAGAATCTGTTGATATTGAAGATGATAATATAATTGTTCCACAAACTAAATATTTTGTTTTTGAAAAGAGTTTTTCCAAACTTTTCAAATCTTTTTTAATTTCATTTCTATCAAGAGCTTCATCAGCAAAAATTGTATTTAAGCTTGTATCAAAACCAGAAAAATATCGATCTCCAGAATTATCTCTATCTACTTTCACTATACGAGTAGGAAGATAATCATCCAATTGCAAAAAATTTATATTTACCTCTAACTCTTTAAATTGATTAATAAATTTCTTACCAAATTCATCACTTCCTATACGTCCAATAAATGCCGAATCTATTTTTAATTTTCTCAATGCACAAGCTACATTTGCAGGAGCTCCTCCCAAAAAATCTGTAAATTCTTGATTTGATTTATTCTTGATTCTATCTATTAAAGCCTCTCCAATACAAACAACTTTTGTTTTTTCCATAGACTAAAAATTTTTTCTAAACTAAGAATAATTAATCAAAAACGAATATTTTTTTTTTGAATTAAAGTTTAATTAATATTTTTCTTCTAATGCCTTTTAAAAAATCCGAAAATTGGAAATGGAAAGATTGGGACATATCATGGTCTTCTTCAAAACAATCCTCTAATAATAGTGATTTAAATATTTTATTAATTCATGGTTTTGGAGCATCAAAACGACATTGGAGACATAATCAAGATTTTCTCGGAAATATTCATAATTGCTATTCAATTGACCTACTAGGCTTTGGAGAAAGTAGCCAACCTGGAGCTTTATTAGATTATGAGTCTTACAAAGATAATCATGTTAAATATTCCTTTGACTTATGGGGAAGTCAGGTCGCTACTTTTTGTAATGAGGTAATTAAATCCCCTGTATTTTTAGTGGGCAACTCAATAGGTGGGGTTGTCTCTTTAAAAGCTGCTGAAATTCTCAATGAAAATTGTAATGGCCTTGTTTTAATTGACTGTGCCCAAAGAACAATGGATGATAAGAGACTTAAAAGAAGCAATGTATTAATGAACTTATTGCGTCCGGTAATAAAAACATTAGTAAGTAAAAGAATTATTAGTAACACCCTTTTTGAAAGGGCTGCCAATCCTGCAATAATTAAACAAATCCTTAAAAAAGCATATCCCTCAGGAAAAAATCTTGATGAAGAATTAATAGAAATTTTATATAACCCTTCTCAAAGAGAAAATTCGAAAGAAGCATTTCGTGGATTTATCAATCTTTTTGATGATTATCTTGCAACAGACTTTTTTGATAAAATTAATGCTCCAATTCAGTTAATTTGGGGAGAAAAAGATCCATGGGAATCTCTAAGTGAAGCAAAATCTTGGAAGAAAAATTATAAAAATATAAAAAGGCTAGATATTATTAAGAATGCTGGGCATTGTCCACATGATGAAAATCCTGAGGCAACTAATAAATTGATATATGAATTTATTCAAGAGACAAAATAAGCTTCAACACTTTCGCTAAGTCTTCTTAAACCTCTTAGACCATCTCTTTCTAGATTTCTTACCCTATCTCTACTAATACCCAAAACACGTCCTATACCTGTTAGAGACATTGGTTCATCTCCGTCCATTCCATATCTCATTCTTAAAACTCTACATTGCAAATCAGGTAACTGATGAAGAAGTGAATGTAAATCACCTCTCATACAGTCCATCTCGATTTGCTCATCGGGTAAATCTTCTCCTCCAGCCAACAAATCCAGTAAAACAGTATCTTCACCATCACCTACTTTTGTTTCTAGGCTGACTGGCTGCCCAGCTTTGCACATTAAATCTTTAACATCATCTTCAGGTAACTCGACATATTTAGCCAGTTCACTTATCGTAGGTGTTCTTGACATTTCTTGACTTAACTCTCTTTGACCTTTCTTTAGTTTATTAAGCATTTCTGTGATATGGATTGGCAATCTAATAGCTCTACTTTTTTCTGCAATTGCTCTTGTAATACCTTGTCTAATCCACCAATAAGCATATGTTGAAAACTTATATCCTCTAGCAGGATCAAATTTTTCTACACCCCTTACTAATCCAATTGTTCCTTCTTGAATTAAATCGAGAAGTTCCATATTTCTTTTTGTGTATTTTTTTGCAACACTAACGACTAATCTTAAATTTGCAGCAACCATTCTTTCTTTGGCTCTCTGCCCAGCTCTGAGTCTTCTTTTGATTTGTGAAGTAGATAAATTTAACTTTTCGGCTAATTCTTCAGCTGAAGGTTTAACATCTGTCAATTCTATTATTTCAATTTCAGCTCTCTCAACTTGCATATATTCTTGTACTTGCCTACCTAAAGTTATTTCTTGTTCATGTGATAGTAATGGAACTCGTCCAATGTCCCTCAAATAAGACCTAACCAAATCTACATCGTTGCTGGATTTTAAAGATGAAATAGTAGCTAATTTATTCTCAACTAATGTTGCGGATGACATAAAAGTTAATGTTGTTTTGTAAACAATACCATTAAGAAATGTAAAGTTAAACAAAAAAATCCACAATTAAGCAAAAATGAGAATAAATACCTAGTGTTTCTATAACATTGAAGAATTAAGTAGCCAATTTGCAGTACTAAGATAAATAAACACCCCGGCAATATCTGTCACAGTGGTTATAAAAGGGGAAGACATCAAAGCAGGATCTAAACCCATCCTGTCGAAAAGTAAGGGGAGAATAGCTCCGGCCGTTGCAGCTAGCGTTGTTATCGAAATCAAGCTAATTCCAACTGCGAATGCAATTAATGGTCCCTCGCCTTGCCACCAAGCAAAAGGGAAAACTACTAGCATCATTAAAATTCCCAACAGAGCACCAGTTATGGCCTCTTTAACCACTGCCTTAAATGCTCCTAATGATTTTAATTTTTGAGTACTTAAACCCCTTATAACGACTGTTGAGCTTTGAGCTCCAACATTTCCTCCGGTACCGATAAGCAATGGGATAAAAGCAGCTAGTAAAACTATTTCTTTTAAAATCTGATCATTCATTGCAATAACTTTTGTAGTTAACCCATTAGCTAAAACTAAAATTAATAACCATAGAATTCTCCTTCGAGCAATTGTAAATAAACCACTTTGAAAATAATCATCCTCATCACCAGGCTGAACAGCGCCCGCAGCATAAATATCTCTAGTAGCTTCTTGTTCAATAACATCAATCAAATCATCAACAGTAACAATGCCAACTAATCTTTTTTCTTTATCTACAACAGGAAGGGCTAAAAAATCATATCTTTGAATTGCTCTAGCAACGTCTTCTTGATTAGTATTAGTAGAAATATTTACGACATCTTTTGTCATGACCTCGCCAATAGGCCTTTTAGGATCTGCTGTAACAAGATCTCTTAAAGATAAAATGCCAGTTAGATGCCTCTCTTTATCCGTGACATATAGACTATAAATTGTCTCTGTAAAAGCAGCCCTTTTTCTTACTATAGACAAAGCCTCTTCAGCAGTTTGCATTTCTTTTAAATCTATGAATTCAGTAGTCATTAATCTACCGGCTGTTTCTGGCTCATAACCTAATAATTCTGCTGTTACTTTTCTTTCACCAGGACTTAGTGCTGATAGAAATTTTCGTACAACTTTTGCGGGTAATTCGTCAAAAAGTTGAACCCTATCATCAGGGGACATTTTTTCAACTATTTCCAAAACCTCTCCAGAACGAAGTCTATCTAATAATGTTTGCTGAACTATTGGATCTAGATACTCATAAACCTCGATTGCCTCATTTTTTTTTAACAACCTAAACGCGAGAGCTTGCAGTATTAAGGGAAGACTACCAATTGCATCAGCGATATCAACAGGTTGGGAAGGTTCTAGTAATAATTTGGCTTCATCATAATTTCCTGCAACTAGTAATTCCTCAAGCTGTATTGTGATCTTCCCACTTGTAGTTAAATCAGAAGATAAAGAGGTTATTACCTTGATATTATTATTCTCTTCCATGATATTGCTCTTAATCGAAGTAACATTAATATTATATAAAATTAAATAAATTTTCTACTTAATTGAAAACCAATATACATTATTATTAAATTCAAAATAACAATTACATTCAAATAAAGAAATAACTTTAGATAGTAACCTTGGATAATAAATTGATATAAAAAATCAACAAACCCACTAAAAGATGTAAAGCAAGAACAGAACCCACTTAATAAAATTTCTCTTTTTGACTTGCTAATTGACCTTGAAACAAAGAAGCCATATAAAAATGAACCTATAATAGAAATAAAAAAATTATTATCAAAATAAAACCTTAAAAATGTTGCAAAATATGCCGTTAATAATAAATTTAATAAATATTTTTTATTCAACTTATCCAGATCGAAGTAATAAAATATCCTAAACAAAAAAATGAAAAAGATAATACAAAAACTTCAGTATAGTAAAGCAATAATTTAAAATATTTTCTTTCTTGAATCAATTGAAATAACTGATATATAAAAGAAGAAAATGTACTTAAACAACCTAAAAAACCAACGTAAAAAAATAATATTAAATTCTTATTTGTTATATTTAAACTTACGAAAATACCTAAAAATAAAGATGCTAAAACATTTACTATTAAAATAGTATTAGAAGTAAATATTTTCTCTCTTCCAGAAATATATTTTATAACCATTCTTACAATTAACCCTAAAGTACTTCCTGCTAAAATATGAATAACACTATCTAATTCCAAACTCTATATTTTAATCCAACCCCTTTTAGTTATATTAGGATTTTCAATAAATCTATTTGTTAGCAACTCTACTCGTGCCCAAGTATCATTTTCATTGACTACCCATTTTTGTAAAACTGATAGTGAGGAACCGGTATTAAGAACCAACAATCTTTTAGCATTAATTTTAGGAAAAGTATAAAGTGAACAATTTGCATTTAGGATGATTTCCTTGGAATTATTAAGAATATAGTATTCATTCAAATTCCTTTGTATGCCTCCTGCCGGTAAGGTAATTGGACCAATCAGAGCGAATCCGATTAAACAAATATTTTTTATCACATTTTTCATCATATATCTAATGTCGCCATATCTAAATTCGCACTATGGGTTTCAATAAACTCTCTTCTTGGTGCGACTTTATCTCCCATCAAAATATTAAATATTCTATCTGCTTCTAAAGCGTCTTCAATTTCTACTCTTTTCATCATTCTGGTCTGAGGATTCATTGTTGTATCCCATAATTGTTTCGGCATCATTTCACCTAAACCTTTAAATCTCTGAATATTATAATTAGCTTTTTCTCCAAAATCTTCTATAGTTTGCTTCAATTGATTTTCGTTATAGCAATATTTATGATTTTTTCCTCTTTCAACTTTATATAGAGGGGGACATGCAATATATATGAAACCTTTTTCAACAAGATCTCTTTGATATCTATAAAAAAACGTTAATAGTAATGTTCTAATATGGGCTCCATCTACGTCTGCATCAGTCATGATTACAACTCGATGATACCTTAGAGAATTTATATTAAACTCTTCACCCTTTATACCCAATCCCAAAGCAGTTATAAGTGATTGAATTTCTGTATTTTTATATATTTTTGCATCATCTGTTTTTTCAATATTTAATATTTTTCCTCTCAAAGGTAAAATTGCCTGAAATCTCCTGTCTCTTCCTTGCTTAGCTGAACCTCCAGCAGAATCTCCCTCAACAATATAAATTTCAGCCCCTGAGGGGTCTCTTGAGCTGCAATCTGCCAATTTACCAGGCAAAGTTGAACTCTCAAGAACACTTTTTCTTCTTACTAAATCCCTTGCTCTTTTCGCTGCTTCTGCTGCATTAAAGGATTGAATTGCTTTTTCTAGAATTAAATCAAAAATATTAGGATTAAATTCCATATACTTTATTAATGATTCTCCTATAAGCGAATCAACAATGCCTCTTACTTCAGTATTTCCTAATTTTGTCTTTGTCTGACCTTCAAATTCTGGCTCTGGAACTTTTACAGATAATACGACCGTCAAACCTTCTCTAATATTTTCTCCTGACAAATTTTTATCAACTTCTTTTCTTTTACCTCTTTTTTTCGCGATGGCATTAAAAGTTCTAGTCAAGACTGTTTTTAAACCATCTATATGTGTTCCTCCATCTATAGTTCTGATATTATTTGCAAATCCTAGTATGTTATCTGAATAAACATCCGAACACCATTGTAGAGCTGCTTCTACATATACATTATCTTTTTGGGAATCGACATAAATAACTTCAGAATGAATAGATTCCTTTTCTTTATTAATGTATTCAACATATTCTTTAATGCCACCATCATATAAGTAAATTTCTTCTTTGAAAGAACCATCGGATAAATTTTGCCTCTCATCTCTAAAGATAATTTTGACGCCCCCATTAAGATAAGCTAATTCTCTTAATCTTGAGGATAAAAGAGCATAATCAAATTCAATACCATCAGTAAATATTGATGTATCTGGCTTAAAACAAATTGTTGTCCCTTTTTTTAATGGTTTATTTTGTTGTTTTTGGGATTTCAATTCACCTTTTGCAATGCCTTTCTCAAATCTTTGATTGAACTCATTACCATCTCTTAAAACAGTAACATTCACCCACTCACTTAGAGCATTAACAACAGATATTCCGACGCCATGTAATCCACCAGAAACCTTATATCCACCACTTCCAAATTTCCCCCCTGCATGAAGAACAGTAAGAACAGTTTCCAAAGCACTTTTACCTGTTCTTGGATGTATGTCTGTAGGAATACCCCTGCCATTATCTGAAATCAAAGCTGATCCATCTTTTTTAAGAACTATCTCAATATGATCACAATGACCAGCTAGGGCTTCATCTACAGAATTATCTACGACTTCATACACTAGATGGTGAAGTCCTCTTGGACCAGTAGAACCAATATACATTCCTGGTCGTTTACGAACAGGTTCTAAACCCTCTAAAACCTGTATCTGATCAGCACCATAGTCATTGGAGATTTTATTAGATCTTTTTTCCTCACTCATTTAATATAAAAAATAAAATAAAACTTTTAAAATGTTATTTTTAAAAGGTGTTGCATTAAATTTACCATCGGTATAAGAGAAAGGCTTGAAGTAAATGCAAATTTTAATCACTTTAATCATATGAATTGAATATTTCTTCCAAAAAATCACATATGTTCCAACCAAAACCATTAGTAATAGTTTTAATCGGGCCTACAGCGAGTGGCAAAACTGAGCTAGGAATCGAAATTGCTAAATATTTTAATCTCAATATACATAATGTCGATTCAAGACAACTTTATCGATTTATGGACATAGGTACAGCAAAGCCAACTAAAGAACAACAAAAAACAATAAAGCATTTTTTAATAGATCTTGAAGAACCCTCTAGCCAAGTAAATGCAAAACAATTTCAAGAAATTGCTACCAAATCAATAAATCGGGAACTAAATCAAAAAAGAATTCCTTTTCTAATAGGCGGAAGCGGGCTATATATGAATTCAATAATAAAGGGATTCTTTGCTCCGGATGTGCCCCCTCAAAAAGCTTTAAGATCACAATTCGAAAAACTAGGGCAAGAAAAATGTTGGGAACTTTTAAAAATTTGTGATCCTGTCCTAACAAAAAAAATCAATTACGCTGATCAAGTTAGAACGATAAGAGCTTTAGAAGTCTTTTATGTAACAGGCAAACCAATATCCTCTCAAAAATTCCAGGACCCTCCCCCATGGAAAATATTAGAATTAGGTTTATATAGAGAAGATTTAAAAGAACGTATTTTCAAAAGAACAAAAAATATGTTTGAATTTGGAATTATAGAGGAGACCAAAAAGATTATTAATCAATATGGATCAAATTTACCTTTACTAGAAACGATTGGATATAGGGAAGCCAAGGATGTAATAAAGGAAAATTTAAAACTTGAAAAAGCTATTGAAATAACTACAACAAAAACAATCCAATTTGCTAAGAGACAAAAAACATGGTTCCGTAATAAAAACAATCCAATTTGGCTTAATAACAAAAACCTACTAAAAGATGCAATAATCAATATAAAGTATGCATTACGCTAACTTTATAAAATAAGTAGTTCTTTTCATCATCAAAACAATCATTTTAAAAAACTGAATGCCACCACGTCCACGCTTTGATCGCCGCGCTCCTGTTAGAGAGCTCCCAAATATTAACGAAAGAATAAAATACCCTCAACTAAGAGTTGTTGATTCAGATGGGAAACAACTAGGAGTTCTTGATAGAATAAAAGCGCTAGAAATTGCTGATCAAAGAGGACTTGACTTAGTTTTAGTAAGCGAGAAAGCTAATCCGCCTGTTTGTAGGATAATGGATTACGGAAAATATAAATTTGAACAGGAGAAAAAAGCAAAAGAAACAAAGAAAAAATCTCACCAAACTGAAGTTAAAGAGGTGAAAATGAGATACAAAATTGATAAACATGATTATGACGTAAGAATAGGTCAAGCTGTGAGATTTTTAAAATCAGGCGATAAAGTTAAATGTACAGTTTTTTTTAGAGGTAGAGAAATTCAACACTCAAATTTAGCAGAAACACTCCTTTTGAAAATGGCTAATGATTTAGAAGAACAGTCAGAAGTTCAACAAAGGCCAAAAAGGGAAGGTAGAAATATGATTATGTTTTTAAGTCCCAGAAAAACACCTTTAATAAGAAAAGAAGAAGGGTAAATTTAGCCAATCTAACAATACGAAATTCATTCAAAAATTTTGATGGATGTTAAAATATCACTTGTGAACATAAAAGAAATTAATTAGGTTTTTTCTAAAGTGAGATTTCATATTCAACAAGAAATTGATATTCCTGCATCTACACAGTTATATAATCAAATTTGCTTTGCAATTGCAGCTAGATATTATCCTCCAGGTCATCGCTTGCCTAGTACTAGACAATTAGCTATGCAAACAGGATTGCATCGCAATACTATAAGTAAAGTTTATAGACAACTCGAAACGGACGGAGTGGTTGAAGCCATAGCAGGATCAGGGATTTATGTGAGAGAAAATCTTAAAAAATCTTTTAATTCAAAAAACAATTTAAATACAACTCCTGATCTAGAGACAAAAAAAGCAGTAGACAAATTAATCAAACTTGGATGCACTCTTCAAGAAACAAGAAATCTGTTGACTAATGAAATTGATTGGCGTATTAAATGTGGATCAAGAATAATCGTTAGTACCCCTCGGGAAGATATTGGTGCTTCTATGTTAATTGCAGAAGACCTCTCTCCAAACATCAACGTCCCAGTAGAAGTTGTCCCTATGGAAGAATTAGAAAAAGTTCTTTGCAACTCCAATAATGGGACAATTGTCACAAGTAGATATTTTTTACAACCCTTAGAAAAATTAGCAAAACAATATAGGGTTAGAGCTATTGCTGTTGATTTGAGCGACTTTCAGAAAGAATTAAAAATAATCAAAGAATTAAAACCTGGTAGTTGTGTAGGTATTGTAAGCATCAGTCCTGGCCTATTAAGAGCTGCAGAAATCATCATACATAGCATGAGAGGAAGTGATATAGTAATCATGACTACCATCTCAGATAACAGCAGTAGATTATTAGCCCTTTTAAAAGCATCCAATTATATAGTTTGCGATGGACCTAGTTTATCTGTTATTGAAAATACTCTGTTAAAAAATCGTTCTCAATTAATGAGAGTACCACAAATTATATGTGCAAAAAATTATTTAAGCATAAAAACTATAAATCATTTAAAAGCCGAGATAGGAGTAATTAATTAATTCATCATGCTAAGAACTTTCAAGTCAGATATTGAAATAATAAGAGAGAGAGATCCTGCAGCGAGAGGAATTTTAGAAATTTTTCTTTGCTATCCTGGTTTCCAATCAATTATCGTTCATAGGTTTACTCATAAATTATGGTTATTAAAGTTACCCTTAATTCCGAGATTATTAAGTCATTTAAATAGATTATTAACAGGAATAGAAATACATCCAGGTGCCAAAATTGGGAAAAAAGTTTTTATAGATCATGGCATGGGTGTTGTTATAGGAGAAACAGCTGAAATTGGTAATAACTGCTTACTTTATCAAGGAGTTACATTAGGAGGAACTGGTAAAAGTCATGGCAAAAGGCATCCAACATTAATGGAGAATGTTGTAGTTGGGGCAGGAGCAAAAGTTCTAGGCTCAATAATAATTGGACAAAATACTAGAATTGGCGCCGGTTCAGTCGTTGTTCGTAATGTCGAAGAAAATAGTACTGTTGTTGGGATACCAGGAAGAGTAGTTCATCAAAGTGGTGTAAAAGTTAATCCCTTAGCACACTCTGCTTTACCAGACGCTGAAGCTAATGTAATTAAAAATTTAATGGATAGAATAGATCAGCTTGAAAACCAAATCCTTAAACTAGAAAATACCCTTCAATGTTTAGTAAATTCAGAATCTAATGATATTTCTAAAGTTGGCAATGCACAAAATCTAAAAGACAAAGAAATAATAGAATTCTTAGGAGATAACTAATTGCGAATCAATTATTAGTTTCTTTTTCGCTTTTAGGTTGAAACATAAACATTGAATAAATGACATTTCTTCTCATATTAGTCATCATTTCAAGAAACATATCATAACCTTCGTTTTTATATTCAATCAAGGGGTCCTTTTGACCATAACCTCTTAATCCTACAGATTCTCTTAAAGAATCCATCGATTGAAGATGTTCTCTCCATAAATTATCAATTTGTTGAAGTATAAAAAACCTTTCAGCTTCTCTCATTAAACCTGGACGAAATTTCTCTATTTGAGCTTCCTTCAAATCATATGCAATACGTAATTGCTCTTGTAGATAATTCTTTAATTCTTCAATAGATAAGACACTAACATCTTCTGATTTAAGATCATTTAATAAATAAATGAATTCTTTTACTTTAGAAATCAATTGATCAATGTCCCATTCTTCTGGAGGTAAATCAGGATTGATATAAGCTTCTACAATTTCTTCCATTGTTCTTTCTCCATACCCTATGACTTGTTTCTTCAAATCATTCCCTTTTAGAACTCTTAATCTCTCATTATAAACCGCTTTTCTTTGATTATTCATTACCTCATCATATTCAAAAACTTGTTTTCTGATGTCATAATAATAAGTCTCAACTTTCTTCTGTGCACTTTCTAAAGATCTAGTAAGCATTCCTGACTCAATAGGCATATCTTCATCTACCCTAAAAGCGTTCATTAGGTTTGCTACCCTATCTCCTCCAAATATCCTTAATAGATTATCTTCCAAAGATAAAAAGAATCTGGTACTTCCAAGATCTCCTTGTCTACCTGCTCTTCCTCTAAGTTGATTATCAACTCTTCTTGACTCATGCCTTTCAGTTCCAATGACATGAAGACCTCCAGCATTCCTAACATTTTCTTCTTCATGAATTAATACCTTTTCATATTCATTTTTCACCTCTGATAAAGATTCTCTCAAAGATTGTATTAGTTTATCTTCAGTTGGAGCTTTTTCAGCAGCAGTAGCAATTTTATCGTCTAATTCCAGAATAGTTAAGCTTCTATCTCCCCAATTTTTTACAAGTTCATTGGATAATAAAGATAGTTTTCTTTTAATATCTTCGCCTAACTGACATGGGAAAAGACTGTCTACACTACTTTTAGTCTTTTTATTTGCAATTGAATCAACATTTGCAGAAAATCCTCCCCCAGATTTTGAATTTCTTTGTTGAGGTATTGGCGGTTTATGCTCATTATCTGGCTTAACGAGTAAGGGCATTAAAGTCTCTTTTAATTTTAGCCTTGCCATATAGTCGCTATTACCACCAAGAATAATATCAGTCCCTCTTCCAGCCATATTTGTTGCGATGGTGACGGCACCAGATCTTCCAGCCTGAGCTACGATTTCTGCCTCGCGTTCTACATTCTCTGGTTTTGCATTTAGCAAATTATGTGGGATTTGCTGCTCGAAAAGAAGTGTACTTAATAACTCACTTTTTTCGACACTTGTTGTACCTACTAAAACAGGTCTACCGTTCCTATGTATTTCTGCTGTCTCATTAGCGACCGCTTTCCATTTTCCGAGCTCTGTTTTAAAAACTTGATCAGCCCAATCTTGTCTCTTCCTTGTCTGATTAGTTGGAACAACTGTTGATTCTAATTTATAAGTTTTTTCAAATTCCACCTCTTCGGTCTTGGCAGTTCCTGTCATACCAGCTAAGCCTGGATATAAAAGGAAAAAGTTCTGATACGTTATAGATGCTAATGTTTGAGTCTCAGGTTGAATTTTAAGACCTTCTTTTGCTTCGATTGCCTGATGTTGTCCATCACTCCATCTTCTTCCAGGCATAACCCTTCCAGTAAATTCATCAACTATTACCGCTTCATCTTTTTTAATGATGTAATTTACATCTTTAACGAATAATTCTTTAGCTTTTAAAGCATTAGTAATGTAATGAGCCCACGGGTCTTTAGGATCGTATAAATCATTAACCTTCAAGGCCTCTTCACATTTAGCAAATCCTTGATCAGTTAATATACAACTACGTTGTTTTTCGTCTACTTCATAATCACCCTCTGGATCAATACCATCTTTACTCAACTCTTTCGCCTTAATTAGAGATAATGATAATTCTGCCGCTTTTTGATATTTTTCTTGTGGCCTTTCAATTTGACCAGAAATTATTAGAGGAGTTCTTGCTTCATCAATTAAAATTGAATCTACTTCATCTATTACGCAATAATTAAATTTTCTTTGAACTACTTCTTCGATTTCAGTAGCCATGTTATCTCTCAAATAATCAAAGCCTAATTCAGAATTAGTGGCATAGGTTATGTCACATGCATAGTTTTTTTTCCTTTCAGAAGGACTCATATCTTGCTGAATTAGACCAACTGATAAGCCCAAAAAACGATGCACTTGTCCCATCCACTCAGCATCTCTTCGAGCTAAGTAATCGTTCACGGTAACAACATGTACACCTTTACCAGTTAAAGCATTGAGATAACAAGGTAGCGTTGCAACGAGAGTTTTACCTTCTCCAGTTTTCATCTCAGCAATTTGTCCTTCATGGAGAACCATCCCACCAATTAATTGCACATCAAAATGACGCATTTCTAAAACTCTTTTACTTGCTTCTCTGACGATTGCAAAAGCTTTTGGTAATGTTTCTTCTAATAGTTCCTTTTGTTTTTTAATATTTAACTCTGATGAAATTTTTGATTTGAGATTATGAGTTTCATTCCGCAATTCATCATCAGTTAATATGGATACGTCTTCTTCTAATAAGTTTATTTCTTCAACTATTGGTTGATATCTCTTTAACTTTCGTGTATTCGGGTCTCCCAACAAAAGTTTGAGCATAATTGTTTTTCCTCTAAAAAATTTATCCTATTACAATCATTATAAATTAGTGCGTTACAACTAAATGAGCAAATCCTATATCTCTTTATTTTTTTAAAAAGAAATTGATTCAGGTGTTAAATCAAATTTACTAAAGAAGTTATTGCATTTCTCTCAAAATTCTAGAATTTCCAAACTTATGAAATCAGTATATTTAATTAAACATTCAAAAGGTGCTCTTGGATTAAGATTATTTGGATTAGGTCCTAATCTTAAACCCACGAAAGGATTATTTAAACTTCAACGATTTCTACATCGTAATGCATTTTGGGCTAGGGATAGAACAATTAAAGATCTCAAAAAATGTCTTGCTAATAGCGATGTTGTTGTAAGTATTTGGTCTAATAATGAACCAGTTGGTTTTGGGAGAGCCTTGTCAGATGGTATTTATAGAGGCGTTTTATGGGATATAGTAATTGATCAAAATCATCAAGGGAAAGGTTACGGCAAGATGATTGTTAAAAATCTTTTAGAATCAAAGAAAATAAAACATACTAAGAAAATATATTTAATGACTACGAGCAAAAAAATGTTTTATTCGCAAGTTGATTTCAAAGAAGTTACTTCACAAAATCTTCTAGTACACGAAATATAAATTACTTCTTAAATAAAAAATATTTCGAACCTAAATAATTATTTAAGGCGCCAATAAATGCTCCTATCAACCAAGCAATCTTATAATTATCAATTAATCGACTCAAAAAAATAATTACTAGAGACATTTCTAAACCTCCTAAAAAATAAATTAAACAAAAAATAAAAAAAGATTTAATTATTTTTTTTTGTGAATTATCTCTAAAAACCCAAATCTTTGCAAAAACAAATGATGATAAAAGTCCCGTCGAGTAACCCAATAAGGAAGCAAATATTATGTTTTTAAAAATTAGATAAAATGAATTAAATACTAAGAAATTTATAAATGTTGCAATTAAACCTGAGATTAAAAATCTTAATATTTGATATTTATTTACTTGAAAAATACAATTCAAAATTTTTAAAATTTTACTAACGTCTTTGATCTTTAAGATATAAATCTTGCATAAAGCCACCTTATAAACGGACCCAAAATAGGAACGGGGCCAAAAGTAGGACCACAAAAATCAAAATAATCTCTGTGTTCTTGGATTAAGCCATTGTCAGAAAATATCAAACGTGTAGTGCCAGGATATATAAATTCTTTACCCATAATTTTTAAACCCATAGTCCATTCTACAAATCCATAGTTTCCAGTGATTGAGATTGCATGAGTTTCCAAATAAACATCATCGCATCTTTTAACCAGCTTTTCTTGGGCCTCTACATAAGAATCTAATCCTTTCGTTTCCTGTGTTGGATCAATAAAGATAACATTCTCATTATAAAACTCTGCCCACTTTGCTTTTGTTGGTGCATCTTCCCCATAGGGTTTAGTAAATAATCCTCTTAAATCCTCAATAGAAACAGTAAGTGGCATTTAAAAATTTATATTTATCTATTAATTATATTTCAAATTTTTATTTTAAAAAAGTAATCATTCAAATAATCTGATTTAGCAGAATAATAGCCAACCAATTAATACCGCTTAAAAAGCGGATGAAGAGATTCGAACTCTCGACATTCTCCTTGGCAAGGAGATGCTCTACCACTGAGCTACATCCGCATAACTAGTTTATTTTATCTTAAAAAAGGAATGAAATGAACAAAACCTTACTTTTTTTGAAACTAATTTAAATTTTTAATTAAAGAACCCATCTCAATTGCTTGTAAAGCATAGTTCCAACCAAAGTTGTTTTTTATCCCAGCTCTTTCTAAAGCCTGTTGCATACTATCAGTAGTTAAAACCCCAAAAATAATTGGGACATTATTTTCATGTGAAACCTGTGAAATTCCCTTACTAGCCTCAGAAATAACAACATCATAATGAGAAGTTTCTCCTCTAATAACAGCTCCAAGAGCAATTACAACGTCATAGTTAGATTTTTTCAAAAGTGTTTTAGCTGCTATTGGCAGTTCAAATGATCCAGGAACCCAAACAATATCAATTTCTTTACTTGTTTCTGAAGTATCTAAACCATGCCTTTTAAGACAATCAAGACACCCAGATAATATTTTATTAGTAATTAAATCATTAAATCTTGCTACTACTATGCCTACTTTTAAATTAGAAGCATTGGTAAAAGATCCCTCAAAAATAGTCATTAAATTTTCTTTCTTATATATCTACACTCTCATGAAAAGGTACTAAGTTCAAACTAAGGCTGAAACAATCCCTGTTGCAAAAACTAAAACGAGCCAAACTGCAGCAATAGAATATATTTTTCTTCTACTTTCCTTCTGTCCATCTTCAGTAGAAGGTTGAGTTACATATAAAACGGGAACTCCTACTACCGCGATAAGAGAAGCAAATAAAAGAGCATTTACGAAGAAAAAATTAACTGCCTGCATGATTCAAACTTATTTTTAAATTATTATAGATACTATGATCTCATGAAAATGAATATTTTTGGAGAAAATTTACATACTTTTAGTCAGTTTTAAAATGCAAAACTAAAATATGTTCCTAATATCTATTTATAAATAATAAAAAGATGGAAGAAGATACGATAATTCAGAAGGATTTATTTGCAATTAATCATGAAGTTAAACGCCCAAACAACTCAAGTCAAATTCCTGAAGATTTATCTACTGAAGAATTAAAAAAAGAGTCACAGAAAAGGCCCAGACAAAGAAAAAATTCTACTAATTTAATAAACAAATTTAAAAATAATTCAAATTCAGAAAGAAAGAATGATTGCATTAATGAAAAATCTTACAGTTATAAAACTGTTGAAAAACAAAAATTAACTCCAATTCTCAAACATTATGTGACATTAAAAGAAGAAAACAGCAATAGATTGTTGTTATATAGATTAGGTGACTTTTTTGAATGTTTTTTTGAAGATGCTGTATTAATATCTAACCTATTAGAAATAACCTTAACGAGCAAAGATGCGGGTAAAGATATTGGTAAAATTCCTATGGCAGGAGTCCCTTATCATGCAATGGAGAGATACTGCGCCGAATTAATTAAAAAAAACCATTCAGTAGTTATATGTGATCAGTTAGAAAAAAGTACTGGAAATTACGGAACACCACTGAAAAGAGGAATAACAAGAATAATTACGCCAGGGACTGTAATTGAAGAAGGGATGTTGGTTGCAAAAAAAAATAATTGGATAACTGCAATCCACTTATCAGAAAACATTTCAGAAGATTTATATGAATGGGGTATTTCAAGAGCTGATGTGAGTACAGGAGAATTATTAACAATGGAGGGACAATCAATCTCTAAATTATTCGATGAAATTATTAAATTAGATACATCAGAAATCATCATAGGAAGCAATGAAGAGAAAAAGTTATTAGAAAACCAAAATCAACAAATTACATATACTGTCACCCAAGAAACTTTTTTCAGTATTAATGAAGCATGTTCAACTATAAAAAATTATTTTCAAATTCTTAGTTTAGAGGGCCTAGGACTCAAGCATTTAAATAATGCAACTAAAGCACTTGGTGGCTTACTAAATTATTTAGAGAAAATCAATCCTTCAAATTTAGAGAACGATTCTTCTTTAAAAATTTCTTTAGATTTTCCACAAATACAATTTCCAAAAGATCATTTAATTATTGATTATCAAACTCAAAAAAATTTAGAAATAAAAAATACACAAAGAGAAAATAATTATGCTGGTTCACTTCTGTGGAGTATTGATAGAACATATACCTGTATGGGTGCAAGATGTTTAAGAAGATGGATAGACTCTCCATTATTAAATATTGATGAAATTAATAAAAGACAAAATATTATTTCAAACTTTTTAGAGTCTAAAAAGTTACGGACAGACACCCAAAATATACTTAGAGCAATGGGCGATTTAGAAAGACTTTCAGGGAGAGCATGTGCAGGGCATGCTAGTCCAAGAGATTTAATTGCAATCTCAGAGGGGTTAAAAAAATTACCTAGATTAAAGTCTATTGTTGAATTATTTAAGTATGAAATCCCATCCTGGACGAATCAATTAAAAAATATTGATAATGAGCTTTTGGAGTTAGCCGATCTAATAAGCTTCAAGCTAGTAGAAAATCCACCTTTAAATACTAGTGAAGGAGGCATTATCCATGATGGGGTTGATAATGTGTTGGATGGCTTACGTAATTTAATAGACGACTACTCAGATTGGTTGAATCAAGAGGAATTAAAAGAAAGAAAAATTAGTAAAATATCAAATTTAAAAATTCAATTCCATAAAAACTTTGGTTATTACATATCAATTAATAAATCTAAAGTTAATTTAGCACCTGCTCATTGGATTAAAAGGCAAACTCTTACTAATGAGGAAAGATATGTAACCACAGAAATCAAGAATAGAGAAAGTAAAATATTTCAAGTCAAAAATCGCGCGGCTGCTAAAGAATACGAATTATTTTGCGAAGTAAGAAATCTTGTATCTTCCAAAATAAAAAGGATTAGATCCGTAGCAAAAGCTATTGCCTGTATAGATGCATTACTTGGTTTAGCAATTACATCATTAGAAAATAATTTTATAAAACCGACTATTTCACCCATTACTAATTTAACAGACCAACAAAGCACAAAGATTATTGGAGGAAGGAATCCTATAGTTGAACAACTATTAACAAATAGACAATTTATATCTAATGATATTTTGTTTAATAAGAAGCAAAAATTAATAATATTAACTGGTCCAAATGCAAGTGGAAAGAGTTGCTTTATTAGACAAATAGGATTAATACAAATTCTGGCTCAAATTGGAAGCTTCGTCCCTGCAAGCAAAGCCGATATTCAAATTGTAGATCGAATATTTACAAGAATTGGAGCCGTAGATGATCAATCAACTGGACAATCGACATTCATGGTAGAAATGTCAGAGACAGCATCAATACTAAATCAAGCGACATCAAACTCTCTTGTCTTACTTGATGAGATAGGAAGAGGGACCTCTACTTTTGATGGGCTATCTATAGCATGGTCAGTAAGTGAATATCTTGCAAAAAAAATTGTATGCAATACAATCTTTGCTACTCATTATCATGAACTAAATTATCTTAAAAATACAAATACAAACGTAGAAAATTTTCAGGTATTAGTAAAACAGAAGAAAGATCAACTATTTTTTTGTCATAAAATTGAAAAAGGTGGTGCGAACAAAAGTTATGGAATTGAAGCCGCTAAGTTAGCCGGGGTTCCTAAAGAAGTTATTAATAAAGCTATATTAGTTTTAGATTATTTAGAAAAAAATAATCAGTTGAATGCTCAAATTAAAATTAAATAAAATTTTAAACAGATTATATAAAAATTATTTTAAATAGTTTCTCTTAATAAGGCATTAACAGCTGCTGCGGCCATTGCAGCCCCTCCTCTCGTAGAGTTCATAACAATTCTAGGATAATTAGTGTTGAGTAATTTATTTTTACTTTGCCTAACACCAATAAAACCTACAGGCATTCCAATAATTAAACTAGGAATCTGTTGTGAATTCTGTATAATCTCTAATAAATTGACTAATGCCGTTGGAGAACTTCCAATAACAATAATTGGCGATTGACTTCCTGAATTTTTAGCAGATAATTCAATCCAACCTTTTTCTATCCCATAAGCAGTTTTAGTCAACCCTGATAAATCTCTATCATCAAACCAATGTTTCGCCGAAACAACTGAGTTTCCGTTTGTATTTTTTGCCATTGATTTAATAGCTGCTGCTGCCATATCAGTATCAGTCAATATTGGTGCTCCAGCTTTAAGAGATGTAATACCTTTTTCGCACGCCCCTTCACTAAACTCCAAAAGCTTCTGAATATTAAAATCACCTGAAGTATGCACTAATCTTTCTAAAACTTTATTTTCCAAGTAATTAAAATTATTTTCAATCAAATTAGATTTAATAAACCTAATACTTTCTAAAAAAATAGGATGATCTTTTATCATTAAAATTTAATTTACTTTATCTTAAAGAAAGCATAATTATAATAAGATTCTTTTTTGCAGATATGCCAATACAAATAATATGGGGAAATGATTTAAATGCAAGTAATAAGTTTATAAAAAAAATAATTGATGAAAAAGTATCCAAAACATGGGGAGAAATAAATATTAGTTACTTAAATGGTGATGATGATGATCAAATAAAACAAGCATTTGATGAAATACTAACACCTCCTTTGGGGGATGGATCTCGAGTAGTTGTATTAAAAAATAACCCATTATTCACAAATAAAAATGAGGAAATAAGACTCAAATTTGAGAAAATTTATCAAAACATTCCAAGTAACACTTACTTTCTTTTACAAAATACAAAAAAACCAGATTCAAGACTAAAGAGTACAAAATTTATTCAAAATTTAATAAAAAAAGATTTAGCAATTGAAAGCTCATTTTCATTGCCCGATATCTGGGATTTTGAAGGCCAGAAAAGATACTTAGAATTCACAGCAAATTCGATGAATATTCATCTAGGTAAAGGGACCACTGATTTAATTATTGATTCAGTAGGAAATGATAGTTTTAACTTAGTTAGCGAATTATCTAAAGCAAAGATATATCTATCTGCCATAAATAATAACGAAAACAAAGAACTTATTCTAGAAAGTGATGATGTAAAAAAAATATTCAATGATCAACAGTCAAATATCTTTAAAATAATCGATCATCTATTACAAAATAATATTAGTGATGGTCTTATAGAAATATATTATTTATTAAAAAAAGGAGAACCTGCTTTAAGGCTCAATGCAGGATTAATAAGTCAAATCAGAATGCATACCATAGTAAAATTACTTCATAAATCTGGTGAGCAAGATTTATCAAAAATATGCAAACTTGCAAATATATCTAACCCAAAAAGAATTTTTTTTATCCGTAAAAAAGTAAACAATATATCCTCAGATTTCTTAATTAAACTGATGAGTAATTTATTAGATATTGAATCATCACTAAAAAAAGGCAATAATCCTATTAATGTATTTACGGAAAATCTCGTTAACTTAAGTTAATCAAATATTAAGTTTAATAATTTATATTATGATTTAATTATGGCTTTATTAATCAAAAAATTTGGCGGCACATCGGTTGAAGACATCACAAAAATTAAGGCGATTGCACAAAGTATTATTCAAAGTAAAGAAGCTGGAAATGATATCGTCGTAGTTGTATCTGCCATGGGTCATTCTACAGATCACTTAAATAAGTTAGCAGAATCAATCAGCAAAAATCCCAATAGCCGAGAATTAGATATGCTCCTCTCTACAGGGGAGCAAGTAACTATGGCACTTCTATCAATGTCATTAAATGAATATGGGATTCCTGCAATATCTTTGACAGGTAGCCAAGTGGGAATTGTTACTGAATCAATTCATGGAAAAGCAAGAATTCTAGATATCAAAACAGAACGAATACAAAACTATATTAATCAAGGTTATGTAGTAGTAGTTGCAGGGTTTCAAGGCTCAACGCTTAGTCATACTGGATCAATGGAAATCACAACTTTGGGAAGAGGGGGTTCAGATACTTCAGCAGTAGCACTATCAACAGCATTAGGTGCAGAAACTTGCGAGATATATACAGATGTTCCTGGGGTTCTTACCACTGATCCAAGAATTGTACCTAATGCAAAATTATTAGATATTATTAGTTGTGAAGAGATGCTAGAACTTGCGAGTGTGGGTGCTTCAGTACTTCATCCAAGAGCTGTAGAAATTGCTCGCAATTATGGAATTAAATTATATGTGAAATCGAGTCAAACCCTCTCAAATGGCACTCTTCTACATAGCAAAATTAAACCATTAGCTTTAAAAAGAGGAGGGTTAGAATTAACAAAGACTGTTAATAGTCTTGAAGTATTAGAAACGCAAACCGTATTTAGTATTTCCAAACTACCTGACAGACCTGGAATTGCAGCTCAAATATTTGAAACCTTGTCTGAAGCAAACATTAATGTTGATTTAATAATCCAAGCTACACATGATGGGAAGAGTAATGATATTGCATTTACAGTTAATGATTTTGAGTTAACCAAAACAATTGATCAATGTAAATTAATAACAAATCAATTAGGTGGCGAATATGATTTCAAAAAAAATATGACTAAATTAAGTATTCAAGGAGCTGGAATAATGGGGAGACCAAGTGTATCTGCTGATTTATTTGATACTTTATCCCAAGCAAACATAAATGTAAGGTTAATAGCTACCAGCGAAATTAAAGTCAGCTGCGTAATTGATATTGACAATATTCCAAAAGCTATTAGATTTGTCAGTGAAAAATTTAAATTATCTGATAAACAAATATTTATTAATCCAGTAATTGAGAGAGAAGATCAGCCTGAGGTAAGAGGAATTGCATTAGATAAAAATCAAGTTCAAGTTAGCATTCGGAACCTACCTGATAAACCTGGGGTGGCAGCCTCAATATGTTTAGCTCTCGCAGAGAATAATTTAATTTTTGATACTATTGTGCAATCTGAAAGGTTAACATCTTTAAAAACCAAAGACATAAGTTTCACTATGAGCAAGCAAGATAGAGAAAGAGCCAATACAATTTTCCACTCTTTAACAAAAAAATTGGCAGGATCATTCATCGAAGATGGACCTGCTATAGCTAAAGTAAGCACAGTTGGAGCTGGAATGGCATTTAAGGTTGGAACAGCTGGGAAAATTTTTAGAGCACTAGCTAATAAAAATATTAATATTGAAATGATTGCCACAAGTGAAATAAGAACTTCTTGTATCGTCTTAGAAAAAGATTGTGACCAAGCAGTTAATGCAATTCATTCTTATTTCCAATTAGATAAATAAGTAATTATTTAAGTATTTCTAGATAATTTTTGCCTGAGTTTCTTAATTCTATCTCTAAGATTTGCAGCCTCTTCAAAATTTAGTTCTTTTGCTGCATCTTTCATTTTATTTTCTAACTTATCAATTAAGCTAGGCATTTCATCTAGTAAACATTGATTATCTTTAGCATTTAAAATATCGTCCGTTTTATTACTAACAATGTTTATCAGATCTTTAGATAATCCTCCAGTATCTAATTTTCTGGAAAGCTCTAAAAAAGATAATATTGAATTTTCAATTTTCTTACCTGCAGGTTTTGGAGTAATGCCATTGATTTGATTATATTTTTTTTGGATAGTTCTTCTTCTATCAGTTTCAGATATCGCTCTTTTCATTGATTCAGTAAAGTTATCTGCATAAAGTAAAGCAACTCCCTCAACATGTCTTGCCGCTCTTCCAATAGTTTGAATTAGGGATCGCTCTGCTCTCAAAAAGCCCTCTTTATCAGCATCTAAAATAGCAACCAAAGAAACTTCAGGGAGATCAAGACCTTCTCTTAGCAAATTTACTCCAACCAATACATCATATTCACCCAATCTAAGATCTTGAATAATCTCTATCCTTTCAATCGAATGAATTTCAGAATGCAAATATCTCACCCTTACTTTATTGTCAGATAAAAAATCCGTAAGATCTTCTGCCATCCTTTTTGTGAGAGTAGTAACCAATACTCTCTGGTTCTTTTTAGCTCTAACTCTTATTTCTGATAAAAGATCATCTATTTGTCCATCACTAGGCCTTACATCAATTATGGGATCTAAAACCCCTGTAGGTCTAATAACCTGTTCAATAAACTTGCCTTCGCATTGATCCAACTCCCATTGGCCAGGGGTTGCACTAATGAACAATGTCTGTCTGGATTTTTCCCAAAACTCTTCACACTTTAAAGGTCTATTATCTGCAGCACTTGGTAATCTAAAACCATGATCTATTAATACTTTTTTTCTAGCTTGATCTCCGTTATACATTGCGTGTAATTGCGGACATGTTACGTGACTTTCATCAACTACTAATAACCAATCTTTTGGGAAATAATCTATTAGACATTCTGGAGGAGTTCCTTCTTCTCTACCAGCCAAATGACGTGCATAATTTTCAACACCATTACAATATCCAACTTCTCTTAGCATTTCCAAATCATATTTTGTGCGCTGCTCTAAACGCTGCGCCTCCAACAACTTGCCTTCATAAGCAAATTTATCGAGTTGTTCTTTTAATTCATCTCTAATAGCACTAATGGCAGAATCTAGTCTCTCTTTTGGAGTGACAAAATGCTTAGCTGGATAAACACTCACCTGATCAAGACTCTCAAGAATCTCTCCAGTTAATGGATCAACAAATCTAATAGCCTCAATCTCATCTCCAAATAATTCAATTCTTATCAATCTGTCTTCATAAGCTGGTCCAATTTCTAATACATCTCCCTTAATTCTAAATCTACCTCTCGTAATTTCTGTATCATTTCTTGTATATTGATTATCCACAAGCGCTCTTAGAGAAGAACGTAAATCTATGGATTCACCAACAGCAAATTTAACAGCAGCTTTTAAATATTCACTTGGTATTCCTAAACCATAAATACAACTAATAGATGCAACAACAATTACATCCTTCCTCTCAAATAATGATCTAGTAGCCGAATGCCTAAGCATATCAATCTCTTCATTAATTGAAGCAGTTTTGGCTATGTAAGTATCGCTTACTGGTACATAAGCTTCTGGCTGATAATAATCATAGTAAGAGATAAAGTATTCAACAGCATTTTTAGGAAAAAACTGCCTTAATTCATTACATAATTGAGCTGCTAAAGTTTTATTATGAGCCAGAATAAGTGCTGGTCTTCCAGTTTGCTGAATTACATTAGCAATAGTAAAAGTTTTTCCCGTTCCAGTTGCTCCCAAAAGGGTCTGAAACTCTTCGCCACTATTAACTCCTTGAACTAACTTCTTAATGGCTTTAGGTTGATCCCCATTTGGTTGATAAGGTGCTTGAAGCTTATAGTTATTCATTCATCTAATAACTTAAGATTTTTTATATCTTAGGAAACTTTTTCTTTAATCATTGAATTTTTCAAAGATTCTTTTAGGCCTCTAACAACAGCAACCATTGATATTAAATCATCTAGTTTATTTACTACAGATCCAACTCCGACTGCAGAAGCTCCACATGATACTGCCAAAGGGCATGTCACCTCACTTAAACCTGAAGCACTCATGATAGGAATATTAATAGACTGTTTCTCAAATTCCCTGAATATTGCAAAAGTAGCCGCCAAAGTAGGTACTGACTTTTCTAATAATCCTTGAATTCCTGAACTATATGGGTTAGAACTTTTGCCTCCTTCAGTTTGAATAATATCAGCGCCTTCAAGAACTAATTTAATTGCAAGATCTACTTGTTTATCAATGGGTATATTATGTGGAACTGTCACTGATAGAGGAATATTAGGTAAAAGATCTTTAGTTTCTTTTGTAAGATTTAAAATTTTCTCCTCCGAAAAAGTAATTCCTTGGTCATAAAAACTATCGTAATTGCCTATTTCTATTAAAGAAGCTCCGGCCTTAACTGAATTTATAAAAGACTTAGGCTCTACGGAACTTACGCAAATTGGTAATGGTGAAATCCCAATCGCGGATTCAACTAATTCAGGTTTACAAGCTATATCAATTAAATCAGCTCCGCCCATCGAGGCTGCTTCTACAATTTTGTGAACAGTTTGGGTTTCAAAATTACTTAATCCTGAAATAACTTTGAGTAAAGATTTACTGTTAAGCTCTTCTTGAATTTTTTGTGGCAAAAGATTAATCAGACTCATAGATTTGATGAATTTATTACCTGATTGTGACATTGTTTTATTAAAACAGTGAATTTTTAAAAAAATATTATCTGAGTTAAACAATATGTCTGATAAAAATTCGTCGCAAAAAAATTGGACATCCTGGCATCATCTCCTGCACAAAGAAATTTTGGGCAATAAAACATTAATTCCTGATGGAGCAAATCTATTAATAGCAGTTTCTGGAGGACAAGATTCGATGGCTTTATTGAACCTAATCAACGATATGAAGACGCAACATAATTGGTTTGTGAATGTTTGGCATGGAGATCATCAATGGCATGAAAAATCAGCAAAATATGCACTTGAATTGAAAAGTTACTGTAATAAAAAAAATATTTCATTTTTTTTTGATCAAGCAAATAAAAATAATATTTCTTCTGAAGAAAAAGCAAGAGATTGGAGATACAAGAAATTAAGTGAAAGGGCAAATCAATTATTAATTAAGAACCAAAAGGGAATTGATATTTTCTTATTAACGGGTCACACGAATACAGATAATGCAGAAACATTTTTATTAAATTTAGCTAGAGGAAGCAATTATGCAGGACTAAGCTATATCAACAAAAAAAGATTACTTAAACATCACATTTTTTTAATAAGACCATTATTGATATTTTCTAGAGAAGATACCAAAAAGTTTTGCCAACATCAAAACATTCCCATTTGGGAAGACCCGACTAACTGCGATCTAACAATTAAAAGGAATTTAGTTAGGGGGAAAATTATCCCTATTTTGGAAACTATGTATCCTGGTTGTTCTAAAAGGATAAATAGTTTTGCAGAAAAAATGAGCAATTATAAGAATGAGCAAAATGATCTCAGTAAGCTTGCATCCCTTTATTGTGAAGATGCAATTGGTGTAAAGAGGGAATTATTAAATAGCTTATGCATTGAAGCAAGATGTACTATTTTAAATACTTTTCTAAAGAAGGATTGTACAAAACAATTAAGCTCAAAAAATTTAACTCATTTAGCTTCTTCAATTCTTGAGAAAGATAGAGGCAAAATAGATTTACCAGATGGATTTGAGATTGTTTGGAATAAGGACTATATAAATCTAGAAAAAAACTAATTTGATACTGCAGATCTCCTTCTTCTAGTCCTACCTGCAGGTGCCTCCTCTGTCTTAGCTACTGGAGTTTTAACAGAATCTTTTACAGATTGATTATTCTTTACTTGATTTGTATTTCTAACTGATGGATTATTTTTATAATTATTTTGATTGCGGTTTATATTTTGATTATTAACATTTGGATAATGTTTATTTTTTTGATGCTGATTTTGCTCATTAACTATTTGAGGTTTATAAGCTCGGGTTCCGCTTGGTGCAGGTTGAGCTAAGCATAAAATTAATGGCTCTACTTGTAATTCTCTTCGCATTCTTCTAGTTAAACCATTTTCAATCTCTCTTTGGACCCCAATCCAATCAACTTCAAAACTATTGGGACTGGTTTGTCTTGATAATTGTTTCCAGCGGTTTTCTAATACCCAATTTATCTCCCTTTCGGTCCACATTGACATTTTTCTTGGATCAGCTGATATTACTACACCTCTTAAACTTACTCGTGGTGGAGCTACCATATTACCATCTGTACTTATAGGGGCTAAAACAGTAACTATTCCATCATCTGCTAACTGCTGTCTCTCTTTTAGAGCTCTTGCATCTACCACACAAGTCCTTGTATTATCCAGCATTTCAATTCCAGACTTTACTGGATCTCCTTGAATCATTGAATCAGCTCTAAGCTCAATTGTGTCTCCATTATCAAGGATGAGTATATTATTGGGATCTACGCCCATCGATTCGGCGGTTTTACCATGCAAAACTTGCATTCTATATTCGCCATGTACTGGAACAAAAAACTTTGGTTTAATTAACGCTAGCATCAATCTTTGATCATCTCTACATCCATGGCCAGAAACATGAATTCCATGTTCTTTACCATAAATAACATTAGCTCCCAATTTAATTAATCTATCAATACTGTGCACTACAGAAATTGTATTTCCTGGAATTGGACTAGAAGAAAAAATTACTGTATCAGTAGTTTTGAGTTTAACGTGTGGATGTTCATCTCTTCCGATCCTACTTAATGCAGCCATTACCTCTCCTTGACTACCTGTCATTAAGAGTAGAGTTTCTCTATCAGGTAAATCTCTTATGCTTTTAATTGGGAAAAAGAGATCGTCAGGACATTTTATATAGCCTAATTCACGACATTTACCAACAACATTTAGCATTGATCGTCCCATTAATCCAATTTTACGTCCATGCTTCATCGCTAATTGGATTACCATCGCAACTCTATGAGTTGAACTTGCAAAAGTGGTAAGCATCACTCTACCTTTGGCTTCAGATATTATTCGATCTAAATTTGGAAAAACAGAAATTTCTGAAGGAACAAAACCCTTTACTTCGGAATTTGTAGAGTCCGAGAGTAAGCAAAGAACCCCCTTCTCTCCATAAAATGCCATTCTTTCAATATCAGCATGTTTGTTATCAGGTGGCAGATGATCAAATTTAAAGTCCCCAGTAAAGAAAACAACACCTACTGGAGTAGTTAGAGCTAAAGAAAAACTATCGCCAATTGAGTGAGTATTACGTATAAATTCTAATGAAAAATGCTGGCCAAGTTTGACAACTTGCCTTGGTTCTATAGTCTGTGTTGTTGTCCTATCAGCCACGCCTGCTTCTTCCATTTTTCCTTTAAGCATTGATATCGCTAAAGGTGGGCCATAAATCACAGGAATATTAAATTTCTTTAAATGATGAGAAATTCCACCAATATGGTCTTCGTGACCATGGGTTACTATCATTCCACGAAATCTATTTAAGTTAGCTTGCAAATAGGATGTATCAGGCATAACAACATTCACACCATGCATGCCATCACTTGGAAAAGCGAGTCCCCCATCTATTAAAATGATGTCATCTTGGTATTCAAAAACACATGTATTTTTACCTATTTCATGAAGACCCCCTAATGGAATAATTTTTAAAGCAGGTTCATTTGATCTTTTTGTTTGAGATAAGGTTTGAGTATTATTTGATTTGATTTGATTTGAATTCATAATAAAAGTATTTTAACAAGCAAAAAATGTGGTTATTAAAGTCAAAGTAACTTTATTAAAGCGTTAAAAAAAGTATTTACAAAGACAGATTTTGAATTATCTGAAGTAAGCTTTCTCTCTTTTCTTTAATAAGAGGCGTTAATGGATTCCTAGGAGAACCAACTTGCCAACCTTGTAGTTCTAAAGCTGCTTTGATGGGAATTGGATTTGTCGTTTCAAAGAGTGCCTTGAAAAGTGGTTGCAGTTTTTCATGAATATCAAGAGCAATAGATATTTCACCTTTTTGAAATGATTCAATCATAGTTTTAAGCTGCAACCCAACAATGTGGCTAGCTACGCTTACTACACCAACAGCACCAACAGATAACATAGGAAGCAACAATGAATCATCGCCACTATATATTGAAAGTTTAGAGCCGCACGCCGCCCTTAACTCTGTCACTTCTTCTATTCTACCGCTTGCTGCTTTAATACTGAGTATATTTGGGAAATTCATAAGTTTATTTACAGTGTTAGGCAATAAATTACAACCAGTTCTTCCAGGGATGTTATACAACATCAAAGGTAAATCACTAGCTGCATTAGCTATAGAACTAAAGTGTTTATAAAGACCTTCTTGAGGGGGCTTATTGTAGTAAGGGACAACGACTAAAGCACCATCCGCACCAAATTCGTAAGCTTTTTGTGTAGCTTCTATAGCCTCACTAGTACAGTTACTTCCTGTACCAACAATAACTTTAGATCTAGAATTTAAAGAACCTTTTACTGCAATAAACAAATTATGTTGTTCAGCCCATGTAAGAGTTGGAGACTCTCCTGTGGTCCCACAAAGCACAATTCCATCAGAGCCATTTTCACAAAGGTAATTAGAAAGTTTAATAGCTAATTCATAATCAACTGCTCCATTTTTTTTAAATGGAGTAACCATAGCTGTCAAAATTCTTCCGAATAATGGATTAGAAAATTTAGTATTGTTGGGAATCATTTTTTTGCAATTAATAATTCTGCTATTTGAACAGCATTAAGTGCTGCTCCTTTCCTTATTTGATCTCCACATAACCATAATTCTAATCCATTAGAATTACTAATATCAGTTCTTATTCTTCCTACCGCAATATTATCTCTTCCCATCACATCATTTGGCATCGGGAACCTATTTTTTTCATAATCTTCTATTATTTCTAAACCTTTAGCTTTTTTCAATTGATTAATAGCATAAGAAGGTTTGATAACATCATCAAATTCAACATTAACTGATTCAGAATGAGCTCTAAGAACGGGAACTCGAACGCATGTTGCAGATAGTTTTAAATCAGTAATATTTAGTATTTTGCGAGTTTCATTTGTCATTTTCATCTCTTCTTCGCAGTAATTATTTGAAAGCATCGGTGAATTATGTAGAAAGAGATTAAATGCTAAGGAATATGGTAAGACTTCACTTTCTTTGGGATCTCCCTGCAAATATTTCTTAGTTAAAAACTGTAATTCCTCCATTGCTAATTGACCAGCTCCACTTACCGATTGATAAGTTGAAACGATTACTCTTTTAATCGACGAAATTTTATTCAAAGGAGCTAAAACTAGAGTCAGTAATATTGTTGTACAATTCGGATTAGCGATAACACCATTATGCTTTAAAGCTTCACAACCATTTACTTCTGGAACAACAAGAGGAACATCATTTTCTAATCTGAATGCACTTGAATTATCAATTAGTACAGCATTTTGATCTTTAACTGTAGATAACCATTTTTTTGAAATACTTCCACCTGCGGAAGCAAGAACTAAATCAACATTCAAAAATTCTTCTTTTGAAGCTTTTTTAGTAATAATTTTTTCTCCTTTCCATTTGACTATTTTCCCTTCTGACCGCTGAGATGAAAGCAAAACTAATTCTGAGATAGGAAAATCTCTTTCTTCAAGAATTTTAAGTAGTTCAGATCCAACAGCACCTGAAGAACCTAAAACGGCTACTTTTAATGGTCTATTTGGCAAAAAAGGAGAATTTCTCACTATATAAATTAAAAAATTATAAGATTTAATATTTTTCTTACTGTATCAAAAAAGTTAACTTCAAGGAAATCACTTAATGTGGAATAATTAAGATTCTGCCTATTGTAATAATTTTAAAAACTCAAACATGATTAAAGAAGAATTAATAGTAAAAACTACCGCACTACCCCAAAGTAGAGTTGCACTTGAATTAGAAATACCATCTAATACATGCAAATCATGCGTAAATGAGACAATAAATTCAATTAGTCGTTCGGCCAAAATTCCTGGATTTAGGCTTGGCAAAATTCCAAAACAAGTATTAATACAACGAATCGGCATTACACAACTACATGCCTCTGCCCTAGAAAAAATAATTGATAAATCTTGGAACCAAGCTTTAAAGATGGAATCAATAGAGCCACTAAGTGAACCAGAATTAGTTGATGGATTTGAATCAATACTAAAAATTTTTAATCCGGAAAAACCTTTAAAAATTACTCTACAAACTGATATTGCACCCGAATTAAAATTAAAAAAATCAAAAGGTCTATCAGTTGAGATTAAAAAAAGTAAGTTTGACCCCAAATCCATAGATGAAGCTTTGGAAAAATCAAGAAATCAATTAGCAAATATTATTCCAGTTAATAACAGGCCTGCTAAGTTAGGAGACATCGCGGTAGTTAGTTTCAAAGGTATTTACAAAGATTCCAAGAAAGAAATCGACGGGGGATCTAGTGATTCAATGGATCTTGAATTAGAAAAGAACAAAATGATTCCAGGCTTCGTTGAGGGAATTGTTGGTATGAAAATTGATGATAATAAAACTCTTACTCTAAGATTTCCTGAAGACTATTCTCATGAAGATTCCAGAGGTAAAGAAGCAATTTTTGAAGTAAGTCTTAAAGATCTTAAAGAAAAAGAATTACCCGAACTTAATGATGATTTTGCAAAACAATCTGGAAATAAAGATTCATTAAAAGAACTAAAAAAAGATATAGAAAAACAACTAAAGGAGAATTTTGACAATGCTCAAAAAAATATAAAAGTTGAAGCTTTAATGGATGCACTATCCAAAGAGTTAGATGCCGAGATTCCAAAAGCAATGATTGATATTGAAGTTAGAAATAATATTGAACAAACAGCACAAAGATTTGCTCAACAAGGCATGGATATTAAATCAACGTTTACTCCAGAATTGGTGAAATCTTTAGCAGAATCAACTCGTCCTCAAGCTGAAAAAAATGTTCAAAGAAATTTAGCTTTAAAAGCATTATCAGAAAGAGAAAAAATCACAGTCGATGATGAAGAAATAGATCAGAAAATGAAGGAATATAAAGATGAAATTTCTAAATCACCAAAACAAATTGACATTCAGAAATTAAAAGATGTAGTTCGCAACGATCTCCTACAAGAAAAGTTAATCACTTGGCTTGAAGAAAATTCAGCAGTAAAAGAAATAAATGAAAAAGCAACAAAATTGACCACAAAAACAACCACAAAAGCAACTACAAAAAAAGGAGTTAAAACTAAAAGTAAACCAAAGGTAAATAAAAAAGAAAAAAATTAATTTATAAAAAATTTAACTATTCAGCAAAAAAACCCTTAAATTAGATGAAGAAAGAGACTAACTAAGTGTATTCTGAAAAAAAACATTTAATCCAAAGCTCAATAAATTCTCGCGATGTTATTGATAAATCTAGATCTGCTGTTCCTACTGTAGTAGAACAATCTGGAAGAGGAGAAAGAGCATTTGATATTTATTCAAGATTATTAAGGGAAAGGATAATATTTTTAGGTACCGGGATTAATGATCAAGTATCAGATTCATTAGTTGCACAATTATTATTTCTAGAAGCAGAAGATCCTGACAAAGATATACAAATATATATTAATTCTCCCGGAGGCTCTGTTACTGCTGGATTAGCTATATACGATACAATGCAGCAAATCTCTCCAGACGTTGTAACAATCTGTTTTGGTGTAGCTGCAAGTATGGGGGCATTCCTCCTTAGTGGGGGGGCTAAAGGGAAAAGGTTAGCTTTACCTAATTCGAGAATAATGATTCACCAGCCGCTTGGAGGTGCTCAAGGCCAAGCAGTTGAAATTGAGATACAAGCAAAAGAAATACTATTTCTCAAAAAAACATTAAATTCTCTTTTAGCAGAACATACTAATCAATCTTTAGAAAAAATTAATGAAGATACTGAAAGAGACTATTTTCTATCACCTGCAGAAGCAGTTGAATATGGACTAATTGATAAAGTCATAAAAAATGACAAGTAAAAGTAATATTTTAAGAATATGATGACGAATCCAATTTTATAAGCAATCCTAATAAGTAAGGGATATTTAACCTTTTTTATTCTACACAAGCTTTGATAATCGATGGCCAAATTCGACGCCCATCTAAAATGTTCTTTTTGTGGTAAATCACAAGATCAAGTTAGAAAACTTATAGCTGGTCCAGGGGTTTACATTTGTGATGAATGCATAGACCTTTGTAATGAAATTCTTGATGAAGAATTAATTGATACTCAAGCAAAAATCAATAACTCACCTCAAGTAAAGAAAAAATTACCAACTAATAATTCTGATAAATCTATTCCTTTAGAATTAACTTCTATCCCCAAACCACTTGAAATTAAAACTTTTCTTGATAACCAAGTTGTAGGTCAAGAATCTGCAAAAAAAATACTATCAGTTGCTGTTTATAATCACTATAAAAGACTAGCTTGGAGATTAAAAGAAGAAAATAAAGAAAATAATTCTAATGATTTACAAGCAACTAAACTACAAAAATCAAACATCTTACTAATTGGCCCAACTGGAAGTGGTAAAACGTTATTAGCACAAACTTTAGCCGAATTTCTTGATGTTCCTTTTGCAGTAGCTGATGCAACAAGTCTTACTGAAGCTGGATATGTCGGCGAAGATGTTGAAAATATCCTCTTGAGACTTCTACAAAAATCAGAAATGAATGTGGATTTAGCTCAAAAGGGGATCATATACATTGATGAAATAGACAAGATCGCTAGAAAGAGTGAAAACCCATCAATTACAAGAGATGTATCTGGAGAAGGAGTTCAACAAGCATTGTTAAAAATGCTTGAAGGAACAATTGCCAATGTTCCACCACAAGGAGGAAGAAAACACCCCAACCATGACTGTATTCAAATCGATACAAGTCAGATTTTATTTATATGTGGAGGTGCATTTATAGGTTTAGAGGATATTGTTCAAAAACGTTTAGGGAAAAATTCAATTGGATTTACTACCAACCCTGACGAAAGCAAAATAAATGCAAAAAAAATAGTTGATTCCCGAGATGCTCTCAAGAATTTAGAACAAGATGATCTAGTCAAATATGGATTAATTCCAGAATTTATTGGAAGAATTCCTGTATGCGCGGTATTAGATCGTCTTACTCAAGAAACTCTTGAATCAATTCTGACAGAACCAAGAGACGCACTGGTAAAGCAATTTAAAACTTTATTAAGTATGGATAACGTTGAATTAAATTTCGAACCAGAGTCTGTGGAAGCAATCGCTAATGAAGCCTTCAAAAGAAAAACGGGCGCTAGAGCTCTTAGATCAATAATTGAAGAATTAATGCTTGATTTAATGTATACACTTCCATCACAAGAAGAAGTTAAAGAGTTCACCATTACGAAAAAAATGGTAGACAAACTGTTCTTGTCGAAAATTGTTAAACTTCCAGCAGGGTCTCAAAGGATTATTAAAGAATCTGCATAAAAATTAAGGTTATCGTTTTCCATAATTCAACTTTAATCATGTAATTAAAATAATAAATGCTTAATATACATAAACCTTTTCATCAAAAATATAGGCCTCTTAACCTTGATGAGCTGGTTGGTCAAGAATTTATATCAATCACTCTCAAACAAGCATTAATATCTCAGAAAATTGCACCTGCTTATCTCTTTAATGGACCTAGAGGGACAGGGAAGACATCAAGTGCAAGAATATTTGCAAAATCATTAAATTGTCTATCATCTAAACAACCTACACCAAATCCATGTGGAAAATGCGAATTATGTATACAAATTGCGGAAGGTAATGCCCTAGATATTATTGAAATTGATGCCGCATCTAATACTGGAGTTGAAAATATACGAGAAATAATTGATAGAGCAAGATTTGCTCCGACTCAAGCTAGATGGAAAGTTTATGTTATCGATGAATGTCATATGCTTTCAACAGCTGCATCAAATGCTTTACTCAAAACTATTGAAGAACCTCCTGAAAAAGTTGTTTTTATTCTTGCAACAACAAATCCTGAAAGAGTTATAAATACAATTCAAAGTAGATGTCAGAAATTTGATTTTAAAAGAATAAGCTCAAATACTATTTTCAATAACCTTTCTGCAATAGCAAATAAAGAATCAATTAAATTTGAAGATCAAGCTCTCAAACTAATTGCAAAAAGATCGAATGGTGGAATGCGCGATGCACAAAGTTTACTAGATCAATTAAGTCTTCTTCCTAATGGCGTAACTACTAAAAATGTTCGAAGCTTACTTGGAGAAGTATCCGAAAATGATTTGACTGATTTAATCAATGCATTAATTAATAATCAGCCTGAGTCGTTATTAATTAGTTGTAATAACTTATATGATGCAGGAAATGAACCCAATGAGATATTAGTTGGACTATTAAATATTACTAGAGACCTTTTACTTAAAACTTTAAATAATAATTATTCAGAAATGTACTATACCTCTATTGAATTTCAAGATGAATTAAATAAATTTTCTTACAATATTAGTAAGAACAGAATTATTGACTGGCATAACAAGCTTAAGAATGTTGATTATCAAATAAAAACAAGCGACAATCCGAGATTATGGTTGGAAATACACTTAACAAGTCTTCTTGAAGAAAATATCAATCAATCAATATTTAATAAGAAAGAATTAATTAATAATCAGGACATTAACCAAAATGAATCAGGAGATTTCAATAAGAAAGAATTAATTAATAATCAGGACATTAACCAAAATTCTAAAAATGATAATCAAACTGATTATTTAAAAGAAAAGTGGGAGCTAATTCTTTCTAAATTAGAATTGCCATCAACAAAAATGTTACTTTCTCAGCAAGCAGAACTTGCCAGTTTTGATTCGAATGAAGTTTTAATAGCATTATCTCCCAACTGGGAAAATATGATCAAAAGTCGAAAAGTAATAATTGAAAATGCTATAAAAAAAGTATTTGGGGATAAAGTAAAACTTAACTTTTCTAGCAAAAAAATTAATATTACTAAGACTGCAAAATTACAAGATAAAGTAATCAAGAAATTAAATGACAATAATGAAAAACAAAGCACTGCTTTTCAAAATTCACCCTCCCCAACTAATAAACCTAAACCAGAATCCTATAATAATAGTCCCAAAAATTTAGCAAATTTTTTTAACGGAGAAATTATTGATTTAGATGAATAAATTAAACACCAGTATGAAGTGTTTTCTTCCAGAGAATCTTTTTAGGAAAAATAGACATTTTTATTGTTACCCATGGTATAACTAAAAACCAATGAGATAGATATACAAGAGAAACTAACATCATCATCAAATTGAGATTTTGTAAAACTGGACCCTCACTCTTGCATGAAGAGCCATACCAAACTGCAATTCCAGACAAAGTAAATGCTGTTATGGAAATTGGCCAATAGCTGGGTGATTCCGTTAGAGCAATACTTAAAATCAAATCAGTCAAAGAAATAATAGGCAAGGCATATTGCAAGATAAAGAAAAAGGTTAAATCAAACTTTTGAATAAGTTCAATTTTTTTTGAAAATAATTGCTCCCCATAATCAAAAAATCTTTGCAAACCACCTTCAGCCCATCTTTGTCTCTGTGAAAATAAAGCAGATATATTTTCAACTGCTTCTTCCATAACAGGAGGATCCCAGAGAATCCCAATTTTTGATTTAGAAAGTAAAAGCCTAAGGCTTAAATCCAAGTCATCAGTAACTGTATCTTCATTAAACGAACCACATTTAAGTAAAACTTCTTTATTAATTAATTGACCATTACCTCTCAATTCAGATACTCCCGCAACAGATAATCTCCCATATTGAAAAATTGCATCCATTGCCATTTCCATAGACTGACAAGTGGTTAAAAAATTCTTACTTACATTTATGACGGATTTTCTTAATTGCACTGCTGACCAAGATCCCTCATAAACGAAACGAAATAGTCTTGGTAGAGTATCATTCTTCAATTGAGCATCAGCATCTAATATTAATAACCATTCTCCGTGTGTAAACTTTAAAGCATAATTTAATGCTCCTGATTTACCACCTCCAGCATTTGCAGATCTAGTAATAATTTTTAATTTATCAAACTCTTTAGATAATCTTTCCAAAATTAAAGGTGTCTTATCAGAACTACCATCATCAATGATATAAATATTTAATTTATTAATTGGGTAATCTAAATTAAATAATCTCTCAACTAATCTTTCAATAACATTTTCTTCATCTCTGGCAGCAACTAAAATATCGAGAGCAGGTAACTTATCATAACTAATTATCTTTTCGTTACTTTGTGAAAAAACACTTCTTTTTATATTTTTTGAAATTACATTTAATCCATAACAAGCAACAAAAAAAGAAATCGTTATTGTAAAAAATAGAAAATGTTTGAATTGAAAGATATGAGGAATAGTACTTACTAATAAACAAACAGCAAGAAATAAAAATGATTTTAATCTTCGATTTTTATAAAAACCGTTACTCATAAATGCTAATTTATAATTTTCATTTTAATTATTGAGACGATATCTCAATTTTTTTAATTTTTGTTCCCTTATAGTAATGATTCAATATTTGTTGATAAGTAAAGCCTAATTCAGCCATTTCTATCGCTCCTGATTGAGATAAACCTACACCATGACCGAAGCCACCTCCTTTAAAAAGCCAAAGATTATCATTTAATTTATTAATAGTAAATAAATTACTCGGCAAAAAACTCAATATTCGACGAATATCATCTTTTACAAGAACTATTGGTTTCTTTAAATTTTTAAGCTTAATTTCTAATTTTATTACTCTTCCACTGAAGCCTCTATCAATAATATTTAGATCAACCAAATCTGATTTCTCCTTAATTAATTGATTATTTAATAGATTATTTTGTATCGTCTCATTAGAGACTATTTTCTCCCAACGAAAAAGAGAATGCTTTCTACCGTAAACTTTTTCATCTGGAAACTCAAGAAATTTATTTAATTCATCCCCATTTTTAATTGGAAGTCTAAAAGCTTTTTTTAAAGCATTTGAACCATCAATCATTGAATTAAGATAACGATAATCTTTTATTTGCCAAGATTCACTTGCACTAGCTGATATGCCTCCATTAGATCCATGATAAAAGGAATTAATTGGTTTCTTTTTATAAGTGATTATGAAATTTGAAGTATCTTCTATCGCTTTATGTACATTTTTATATTCAATCAAAGGAGGTTTATAAACTTGGCATTGAGTAGTTATACACAAATGATATTGATCAATTTTAAATCTATCGGAATTATAAAGTGCCCAAGTTCTCGCAATTACTGCTTGTGCTTTCAATGCCTCTAATGGTGAATTAGAGCCAATTTCATGTGGCAGAACACCTTTTAAGTAATCATCAAATTTGATTTTCTGGATCAACGTCCAAGTTCCATATGAATCTTTAGCTAAATAAAACTTTTTACCAAAATTAATATTATTAATACTTATCTCTTGAGATGAAGTTATATATATCGGGCCTTGGAGTTCATGTTGCGAATATTCAGTAACAAGGAAAGGGATAATTTTTGACTTGTAGGATTTTTTAAACAGTCTATAGTTTAGTTTTTTGTCAGGAAGGTTTTTGCCAACTGGAATCCAAACTTCCCAATTGTTTGGAAAGGCAACTAGAGCTTGATAACCTTTTTCTTTTAATTTTTCAGCTTGCTTTTGTGCCGATTCATAGCTTGCAAATGGACCAAATACTAGTCTTTCAACAGTGAAAGGGGTTATCAAGTTTTTTTTCTTCAAAACAATATTTATTTTTTTGGATTTGTGTTTTACACCATTAGTAGAATGGAGTTTTAAAAAATCATTTTTTGTAGTAAAAGTAATATTATTTTTTTTTGGAAAGTTATCACTCCTAGCTCCTAAGTATTGTTTTAATCCTATTAAAAAATTACCTTTTTTTAATTCTTGAGTAAGATTTATTTTTGAAGATTCATCTGCAAAGCCACTTAATGTCAGTATTGGAGAAATTGAACAAAATAACCAACATCCATAAATGAGAAGCTTTAAGTTCAATTTGCGCAGCATAATTTCAACATTACCTTTTCAATTCAAAACTTTAATTTGCACCAATGCATATAAAGGTTTAGATTATCTAGATTAAACATTATCAAGGGAAATGTCTAAACTTAAAACTCGTAAATCAGCAGCTAAAAGATTTAAAGCTACTGCTACGGGTAAATTTACTAGAAGAAGAGCTTTCCATAATCATTTATTAGATCACAAAAGCTCAAAATTGAAGAGACATCTTAAAACAAAAGCTGTTGTTGATGAAAGAGATGCTGATAATGTAAAATTAATGATTCCTTACGCTTAAGAGCATTCAAATTACTTTTAAATAAATTTATGGCACGCGTTAAAAGAGGCAACATAGCCAGAAAAAGAAGAAACAAAATCTTAAACCTTGCTAAAGGTTTCAGAGGAGGAAATAAAAATCTTTTTAGAACAGCAAATCAAAGAGTAATGAAAGCTCTCTGCAACGCTTATAGAGATAGAAGAAGAAGAAAAAGAGATTTCAGAAGACTTTGGATCTCAAGAATAAATGCCTCGGCAAGAATTAATGGCACAAATTACAGCAAATTAATTAATGGGATGAAGAACTCTGACATAATTATCAATAGAAAAATGCTTGCACAATTAGCTTTAAGCGATCCACAATGTTTTGAAAAAATAGTTTCTACCGTAAACAATTAAATTAAAAAATAAAATTTTACAAAATATCTTATAAGTAATGGAAATATCTTCCTTTCAATCCTATTTGATCATACTTTTTATAGTACTTATAATAATCTCTATTTTTGTATTTCGACAATTTCTTAGGACAAGAAAGGAAGAATTAAATTTAGTAAAATTTGAGCAAAAAGGCCTTAATTCACTAACAAAAGCTTCTGAATTATATGAATTTGGCTCTATCCAAATTAAAAAAAGGTTATATACAGAGGCCTCTAAGACTTTTCTGAAAGCTGTTGAATCTTATGATAATGAACCAGACGAAGCAAAAGCTATTATTGAAAATGCTCTTGGTTTTTCTTATGCAGCACAAAATGAGTTTAAAAAAGCAATCAAGCACTATAACTCAGCTATAAAATCACTCCCTGAATATACAGTCGCTTTAAATAATCTGGCATCCGCACAACAACGACTGCTGGAATATGATTTGGCATATGCAACTTATACGAAAGTTTTAGTAATAGATCCAAATAACAAAACAGCAATTAAAAAGAGCAAAGAACTTGAAAAAAGAAATAATTACACACCTTTCAAAGGAATAAAAGATAAAGGATTTTAAAATGAAAGAAGATTCATGTTTACAAATTGGAGGCAAAAACTTCTCAAGTAGGTTGATGGTTGGTACAGGAAAATATACGTCTTCAGAAGTAATGATAGAGAGTTTAGCTAATACTGAATCTGAAATAGTCACTGTCGCAGTGAGAAGAATTCAAAATAATCAAAATGGAGAAAATTTACTGGAAAAAATTGACTGGAAAAAATTCTGGATGCTTCCTAATACTGCTGGTTGTACCAATTCAGACGAAGCAATCAGAATAGCAATTTTAGGAAGAGAACTTGCCAAATTATCAGGTCAAGAAGAAAATAATTTCGTCAAATTAGAAGTTATTCCTGACAAAAAATATTTATTACCTGATCCTATTGAAACCCTTAAAGCAGCTGAAATATTGATAAATAAAGATTTTATTGTTCTTCCATATATAAATGCTGATCCAATATTAGCTAAAAAGTTAGAGGAGATAGGTTGTTCGACTGTGATGCCATTAGGATCACCTATAGGCTCTGGTCAAGGCCTTTTAAATTTATCTAATATATCCATAATCATTGAAAATTCTAATATTCCTGTCATAATTGATGCCGGCATAGGTGTACCTAGTGAAGCTTCTCAGGCTATGGAACTTGGAGCAGATGGAGTTTTAATCAATAGTGCTATCGCATTAGCTAAAAACCCGTTAAAAATGGCTAAAGCGATGAATTATGGTGTAAAAGCAGGAAGAGACGCTTTTTTAGCTGGAAGAATTGAAAAGCAGAAGTTAGCAAACGCTAGTTCACCTGAAAAAAATATTTCAATAAAGTAATTTGATTCTTTAAAAATAATTTTAATATTAAAAAAATTGCAAGAATAGCCAATTTATTAATTAAAGAGAAAAGATTTGAAACTTTTTACAATCTTTTTTCGCATTTTGGAAGCACTCTGTAGTAATTTAATAAATATAAAATGACATTTTAATTCTGGAGTTTTGAGTGAAAGTAATTGTTCTTGGCGGAGATGGTTTTTGCGGTTGGCCTTGTGCGGTGAATTTAGCAGAACAAAATCATGAAGTAATTATAGTTGACAACCTAAGTCGCAGAAAAATAGATATTGATCTTGAAGTGGAATCGTTAACCCCAATTTCTTCAATAAATGAAAGACTTTCTGCATGGGAAGAGACTGGTGGAAAACCAATAAAATTTATTAATATTGATCTTTCGAAACAATATCAAAAATTACTAAATTTACTTATTGAGGAAAAACCTGATTCAATTGTGCATTTTGCTGAACAAAGGGCTGCACCTTACTCAATGAAATCAAGTTTTACCAAAAGATATACAGTTGATAATAATGTGAATGGTACTCATAATTTACTTGCTGCAATTGTAGAAAGTAATTTAGATATTCATATTGTTCATTTAGGAACCATGGGAGTATATGGATATGGATCACATAGAGGTGCAACAATTCCTGAAGGTTATTTAAAAGTTGAAGTGCCTCAACCAGATGGAAGTCGTTTTGAAGAAGAAATTCTTCATCCCGCCAGTCCTGGCAGCGTTTATCATATGACAAAGACATTAGATCAATTATTATTTCTTTATTACAACAAAAACGACTTGATTAGAATCACAGATTTACATCAAGGCATTGTTTGGGGCACAAATACAGAAACAACATTAAAAGATCCAAGATTGACAAATAGATTCGATTACGACGGCGATTACGGTACAGTTCTTAATAGATTTCTCATGCAAGCAGCGATCGGATATCCCCTTACTGTGCATGGGACAGGAGGACAGACAAGAGCTTTTATACATATTAAAGATTCAGTAAAATGCGTCCAACTAGCTCTAGAAAATCCTCCAAAATCTGGCGAACGAGTAAAAATTTTCAATCAAATGACAGAAAGTCACCAGGTTGGAGAATTAGCTAAAAAAGTTGCTTCTCTTACTGGAGCCGAAATCAATTATTTACCAAATCCTCGAAATGAAGCTGTCGAAAATGATTTAATAGTTGATAATAAATGTTTCATAGAATTGGGGCTTAATCCCACCACTCTTGATAATGGCTTATTAGAAGAAGTTGTTGAAGTAGCTAAAAAATACTCTATGAGATGTGATAAAAAAAGAATTCCTTGTATTTCAACTTGGACGAAAAAACAGGCTAAAGCAATAAAAACTAATTAAAAATAGTTTTAATATCTAACTTAAAAAAGTGAAAATAGCATTCTTTACTGAAACTTTTCTACCTAAAGTTGACGGAATAGTAACAAGACTAACTAAGACCATCGAATTTTTAACAAAAAATGGTGATGAAGTTATAGTATTTTGTCCTGAGGGATGTCCTGAATCTTATAAAGGAGCAACAATAGTAGGAGTTGCTGCAATGCCTCTACCTTTATATCCTGAATTAAAATTAGGCTTACCTGGCCCTGCAGTCTCTGATAAGTTAGAAGAATTCAAGCCAGACTTAGTACATGTAGTTAATCCCGCTGTACTTGGACTTGGAGGCATATGGCTAGCAAAAACAAATAATATTCCTCTAATTGCAAGTTACCATACACATCTTCCGAAATATCTTGAACACTACGGAATGGGAATGTTAGAACCCCTTTTATGGGAGTTGTTAAAAGCAGCTCATAATCAAGCCTTATTAAATCTTTGTACCTCAACTGCAATGGTTAATGAACTTGAAGATAAAGGAATACAGAGGACTGCTTTATGGCAAAGGGGTGTCGACACTGAAAACTTCAGACCAGAATTACGAAGCGAAAAAATGAGAGAAAAATTATTTGGAAAATATCAAAATACGGATTCACTTTTGATTTATGTAGGTAGATTATCAGCAGAAAAGCAAATTGAAAGAATTAAGCCTGTATTAGATAATATACCCGGAGCATGTCTCGCTCTAGTAGGAGATGGTCCCTACAGAGGGCAGTTGGAAAAGATTTTTGAAAACACAAAAACAAATTTCATAGGTTACTTATCTGGTAAAGAGCTAGCCAGTGCATACGCATCCGGAGATATATTCTTATTCCCATCAAGCACAGAAACTCTCGGGTTAGTATTGTTAGAAGCAATGGCTGCAGGATGCCCAGTAATAGGTGCTAACAAAGGTGGTATCCCAGACATTATCAATAATGGAATAAATGGTTGTTTATATAACCCAGATGAAAAAGACAATGGAGAAAGAAGTTTAATTGAGGCTACTAAAAAAATCCTTGCAGATAAGAATAAAAAAGAAGCTATGAGAAAAGAAGCTAGGAAAGAGGCTGAACAATGGGACTGGAACCAAGCTACTCTTCAATTACAAAAATATTATGCAGAAACACTTGAAAACATTTCCTAAATTTCTATAAATTAAGCCACATATGGGGGTGGAGTAGGATTAATAAATGTATTAATTGGGAGTATTAAAGTAGCTATATTTTGATTCTTATCGGGCCTCTGTTTTTTAGGAAATCTTTTTCCAAATGGTACTCTAATTACATTAGTCCCTTCAACAGAATTTACCTTTGTATTATTCCCTAAGGAATTATTAACAAAATTTGGTAAATTCAAATTATTAATTGGCAAGCGCTTAACATTACCAGATTTAAAATCTTTGCTCATAGCTTCAAATACCCCAAATAAATTTGATGCTTGATAATAATAATAAAAAAATCTAAAAAAATTCTATAAGAAAATAGTAAATTTTTTATTCAATTTTTACGTTAACTAAAAAACAAGAAGAATGCTAGTCTTTATGCACATTTTTTGTTATCTAAAGAATCTTTATCGTTGACATTACAAGAACAAATTAAATTTCTATCTCCATAAGCATTATCAATTCTTGATACAGAAGACCAGAATTTATGTTCGAATTTACCTTTATACGGATATGCAGCCTTTTCTTTTGAATAAGGATAATTCCAATTATCTGAAATCAACTCATTTATAGTATGAGGAGCATTACTAATTAAATTATTATTTCTGAGATTAATATTATTTTCAATTTCTTCAATTTCTTCGCTTATTAAGAGCATAGCTTCACAAAATCTATTTAACTCCGTCAAACTTTCACTTTCAGTAGGCTCTATCATTATAGTCTCAGGAACTGGCCAACTTATCGTTGGAGCATGAAAGCTATAATCTATTAATCTCTTAGCTATATCATTTACACTTAAACCTGTTTTTGACTTCAACTCTCTAAAATCAAGGATACATTCATGTGCGACAAAATTATTTTGTCCTTTATATAAAATCTTAAATTTATTTTTTAATGTATTAGCAATATAATTTGCTGACAATATTGCATGACTACTGGCCTTTCTTAAACCACTTTGACCAGCCATCTTTATGTACATCCAGCTTATTGGAAGAATGCTTGCACTTCCATGCTGTGAAGAAGATACAGAATAACCGAATTGACTAAAAGTATTATCTTTCAAAGAATGGGAAGGAAGGAAAGGACTTAAAGTTTCAGATGTTGCAACTGGACCAACTCCAGGACCACCACCTCCATGAGGGATACAAAATGTTTTATGTAAATTTAAATGGCAAACATCCACTCCATAATCACCAGGCCTGCATAATCCGACCTGAGCATTAAGATTTGCTCCATCCAAATAAACAAATGCACCAACTGAATGAATTAAGTCACATATTTCTCTGATTTTTAATTCAAAAACTCCATGAGTAGAGGGATAAGTTAACATTAATGCACCAATAGTATTATCAAATTCCTTGACCTTAATTAATAAATCCTCATAAGAAATATTACCCTCAGAATCACATTTAATAGTTACAACATCAAATCCTGCCATCACCGCGCTAGCAGGATTTGTTCCATGAGCACTTTGTGGTATTAGGCATTTTTTTCTTAATAAATCACCTTTTGAAGAGAAGTAAGAATTAATTGCCAATAGACCCGCAAACTCACCTTGAGAACCTGCATTGGGTTGAAATGAAACTGAATTCAAGCCAATTAGGTCACTAATCCATTTCTCAAGATCGCTTATTATTTTTGAATAACCATTTGTTTGATTAGCTGGAGCGAAAGGGTGAATTGACGATAAATTAGCCCATGAAATTGGACTAAGCTCTGCTGCAGAATTTAATTTCATCGTACAACTTCCTAGTGGAATCATTCCATCAACCAGTGAAAAATCTTTCTCAGCAAGCTTAAAAATGTACCTCATTAAATCAGTCTCACTTTGATAATTTTCAAATACATTTTGTTTCATCCATTCTTTATTTCTTAGGGGAATACCCTCAAACTGAAAACAATTATTAAATGTAATGTGCGTTAAATCTTCTTTTCTTCCTAGCCCATTTGCTACGCAAGTTACTATCTTATGGATTTCATTTTTATCAGTAAGCTCATCTAGGGAAATTCCAAATCCTTTAGATTCCTCGATCGATGAACCCAAAGGTAAAATTCTAAAGTTGAATCCGTTTTTTAGAGCTTCTTTATGAATCTTTTCAGATTCCTCACAGTAAATATCAAAACTATCGAACCTACTCCCAAGAGGTATTTTTAAACCTAACTCAGAAAGTAAAGATTCTAGATATCGTCTTAAAACAACTAATCTCTTAGCCATTTTTGTTAATCCTGAAGACCCATGATATGTGGCATAAAAAGAAGATATTATTGCTAATAAAGATTGAGCTGTACAAATATTACTAGTCGCCTTTTCTCTTCTTATATGTTGTTCTCTTGTTTGCAATGCCAATCTCAGCGATTGTTCCCCATTTCTAGATAGAGTTTGTCCTACGATTCTTCCTGGTATAAGTCTTTTATATTTTTCAGTACATGCAAAAAATGCTGCATGAGGACCACCAAAGCCCATTGGGACTCCAAATCTTTGCAAACTTCCTACAGCTATGTCAACTCCAAATTGAGCTATTGGTTTTATTAAAACCTGCGCAAGAGGATCAATAATTGATGTGACCACTATTTCTGCTTTATGAGCTTGGGAGATTAAAAATGTTGGATCAAATAAATCTCCATTTTTACCAGGAAGCTGGATTAAGAGACCAAAAACATCATCATGATTATTAAAGTACTTTTGGTTAAAACGTTTTAACTTAATTCCTAATGGTTTAGCTCTCGTCAATAAAACATTAAATGTATGGTCAAAAACATTTTCATCTACTAAGAAAGTATTTGAAGACTTATTTTTCCTTGAAGAAAAACTCATTGTCATTGCTTCTGCAGCAGCTGTTCCCTCATCTAAAAGAGATGCATTAGCTATGGAGAAACCGGTTAATTCACAAATTAAAGTTTGAAAATTAAACAAAGCTTCTAATCTGCCTTGAGCAATTTCAGCTTGATAAGGGGTATAAGCGGTATACCACCTGGGGTTTTCTAACACATGCCTTTGTACAACTTTAGGGGTATGTGTTCCGTAATATCCAAGTCCAATTAAAGATCTAAATTTATTATTTTTATTAGATATTTCTTCTAATTCGTTCAATGCCTCAATTTCAGAACATCCTTTTGGCAAGACATCTGAACATTTTTCTTTTAACTGAATATCCTCAGGAATAACTTTATGAATAAATTCATCTATATTGTTAAAACCAAGTTTCTGAAGCATTTTTTTTTCATCATTATCCTTCAATCCAAGATGTCTATCAATAAATAAATCCGAGTTACTTTTGGGATTCATATTTAATTTATTTTTCTTTAAAATAGCCGGTTTTTAGAAATTTGCTTTAATTCGGAACAACCTTTGATTTATATTCATCTGAATTCATTAATTCGTCTAACAAAACATTTGATTCTGATTTAATAATTAGCAACCATCCATCACCAATTGGATCATGTTGCAAAATTTCTGGATTATCAATAACTCCTTCATTTACAGAAATCACTTCTCCTGAAAAAGGAAGGTAAACTTCTTCAACAGCCTTGACAGATTCAATTGTTCCAAAAGTTTCTCCTTTTTGTAAATTAGTTCCCTTCTCAACTAATTCAACAAAAACAATGTCTCCTAATTGATCAATAGCAAACTCACTAACACCAATTTTAAACAATCCATTTTCTTCCTGCACATATTCATGTGTATCAGCATATCTTAGGTAATTTGGAAACTTATAAGACATAATAAAATTTATGGAAAAATGAGAGATTCCTTTTCAATTAGATTTTCTTCTAATAATTCAAATACTAATTGAATTAAAGCAATTTTGATGTGAGCAATGTGAGAACCACCTTGAATAAAAATATTAAATGGATCTCTTAAAGGAGCATCAGCTGAAAATTCACTTGTACTTCCTTCAATAAACGTACCTCCAGACATTAATAAATTTGAATCATAACCACTCATTGGAGAAGGAATAACATTTAAAAAAGAATCTATCGGTGAAGAATTTTGAAAGGACTGACATACTTTTTGTATTAAGTGTGGATTATTTAATCTAACTGCTTGAATGATGTCTGATCTGTACGATTTAGGCTCGGGTAAAACAATAAAACCTAGTTTTTTAAATACTGCAGCTACCAAATCAGCACCTTTTAAAGATTCGTGCACCATTTGTGGTGCTAAAAATAATCCCTGCAGAATTAATCTTCCGTAACCAAAATTAATTCCTGCATCGGCACCAATTCCTGGTGCGGTCAATCTACAACATGCCATTTCAACTAATTCATAATCACCTGCAATATATCCGCCAGTAGGAACAATAGTCCCACCCAAATTTTTAATTAGCGATCCAGCGATTATATTTGCGCCATTAATAATTGGTTCACTATCTTCTACAAGTTCTCCATAACAATTATCCACAAAACAAATAGTCTCAGGATTAAGTGAATGAACAAGATTACAAATTTGTTTTATTTGATTATTATTTAAAGATTTTCTCCAACTATAACCACAACTTTTCTGGATAAATACTAGTTTACATTTATTATGTTTAAAAAAATCTACTAATTTATCTTCGTAGGAATTTGTTTTTTCATCCATACTAATTTGACGATATTCAACTCCTAAATCTAATAAAGAACCTTTGCCCTTTCCTCTTATACCGATCACTTCCTCCAATGTATCGTAAGGAGTTCCAGTTACAGATAACATTAAATCCCCTGGCCGTAAAATACCAAAAAGAACGGAGCTTATAGCATGAGTCCCACTTACAAATTGCATCCTGACAGCTGATTTTTCTGCTTGAAAAAATTTTGCAAATACCTCATCAATCTTTTGCCTAGATAAATCATCATGTCCGCTACCTGTAGATTGATTAAAGTGACTAGTTGAGACTTTTTCTTCTTTAAAAATTTTCAAGATATTATTTAATTTGTAATAGATTTGATTTGATCTTTCATTAAAAATACCCTTTAAACCTTCTTCCACAGATATAACCATTTCTTCGGCTAACTTATAATTATAATTTTTATTTTTCATTCTCTTAAACTTTCTTTTTTTGTGAAGCTATATCTCTTAAGTATGTAAGAAAAGTATTGGGTCCTCCTCCATTGAAATAAGAAAGTTTTTTTGAGGTCTCGTAAAGATCTAACAATTCACCATCTAATTCTTCGGCTGTAAAATCTTTTATTCCCGCTATCACTTCTGCAAAACGATCTCTTCTTAGTGTCTTAGAAACTGTGTACGCATCCATAATGATTGTTTTACAAGATCTCCAAGGCCTATTTTGACAAAAATGATCAGAAAGAGCATCACTTAACGCAGACGCTTCAGAATCCTCTATATACCAATCAAATGACAATGGAAGCGGTTTTAATCCAGAAAAAATTTCAAATAATTCTCCAGCTGACAAAGGATTATCAGCATCATTTTTTAATGGAAGAGCAGAATCTTGTAATGACCTCCATAATTCTGGATGATTCTTTTCTAATTGATCCCTTATCGATTCTATGCCTTGATCAAGAATCGTATTAACCTGTGCTAGTGCAAGAAAAACTTCCGGACCAGGCGATGATAACTTTCCATTTCTAAGATTTGAAATCTGAGAATTATGTACTCTTCCTAAATCAAGTATTTCAGAAAGCAAGGGTAAAACCCTGTGAGACCAACCATTCCTCTCATGCCAAAGATGAATCAAATGAGCCATCGCTCTTCGACCCTTCAATAATTTATCGCGATATCCTAAGCTCACGGATAATTAAAATAATCAATAGTATAGTATGATAATATTACATATCGGCCTTTTTGAAAATAGTTTTTCCAATATTATGAAATCAGTTATCTTCCAAGAAACAGCCAAATTAAAAAAACCTGTCCCTGCAGAAAAAGTTATAGAACTTTCGGATAAATTACTTGAACCATCTAGTCACTCTAAGAGATATCCACCAAGATTACACAAAACATGGGGAACAATCTTTTTTATGATTGCCATCCATTTATTATCCTTAGTGGCATTACAACCTCAGTTTTGGAGCATGCCTGCAGTAACTGCATTATTTTTCTTTTACTGGTTGACTGCTTGTCTTGGAGTCACTTTGGGTTATCATCGTTTACTTTCCCATAGATCGTTTGTTGTCCCAAAATGGTTGGAGAGATTTTTTGCTACATGTGGAGCTATCAGCTGCCAGCATGGACCAATAGATTGGGTTGGTCTACACAGGCACCACCACTCTTTCTCAGACACAGAAGTTGATCATCACAATAGTAAGAGAGGATTTTGGTGGAGTCATATGGGTTGGATGTTTAAAGATGTTGAGGCATTAAAAGCAGTACCAAAATTAAGTGCAGATTTAATTAAGGATCCATATTATAGATTCCTTAATAAATATTTTCTCTTTTTACAAATTCCTATTGGCTTATGTTTATATGCGATAGGGCAAAAATTAGGTGTTGGAGGATGGGCATTAGTATTATGGGGAATACCTCTAAGACTTGTAGTGGTTTATCACATTACGTGGTTAGTAAACTCAGCTACCCATTGTTGGGGAAAAGCTCCTTTTGACAGTGGAGATGGATCAAAAAATAATGCTTGGGTTGCAGCTTTAACATTTGGAGAAGGATGGCATAATAATCATCATGCATTTCCTAATTCAGCTAGACAGGGATTATTTAGAGGCCAAATTGATTTAACATGGGAACATATTAAGATTCTTGCCAAATTAGGATTCGCAAAAAAAGTAAAATTACCCTCTAGGTCTTATTATTAAATATATAAATAAATATTTTCATGGCTAAAAGAGTAAAAGTCGTTTTAACAGAATCAGTTGCCACTCTTGGTAGAGATGGTGATGTAGTAGAAGTAGCGCCTGGTTATGCAAGGAATTTTTTATTACCATTTGGTAAAGCAGCTAATGTAACTCCTTCAATTCTGAAACAAATTGAACGAAAAAGAGCAAAAGAAAAAATTGCTGCAGAGAAAGTAAAACAAGAAGCTATTGACTTTAAAACTGCACTAGCAACTATTGGTAGATTTACAATCAAGAAACAAGTTGGAGAAGATGGTGTCCTTTTTGGAACTGTTACTAATGGAGATGTTGCTGAAGCTATAGAGGCAGCTACGAAAAAAGATATTGATAGGAGAGACATAACTGTCCCAGATATTCATAATTTAGGTTCTTTCGTTGCAAAGATAAAACTACATCAAGAAGTAAGTGCGGAAGTAAACATTGAAGTAACAAGTTAATAACTTTGTTGCATTATTCGGAAAAGTAGTCAGAGTATATATCTAAGTCTTTAAGTAAATGGTTTCAGTTCCTTTTTCAAATAATGGGTCTAATAAGAATTTTAAAAAGGACTTTAATAATGAAAACGCTGGTTTAGTTCCTCCCCAAAATATTCAAGCAGAAGAAGCTGTTTTAGGAGGAATCTTACTTGATCCTGATGCGATAGGAAGAATTGCAGACTTGATTAAACCAGAAGCCTTTTATATAAATGCTCATCAAGAGATATATAAAACCGCCTTAATGTTGCATACACAAGGCAAACCTACAGATCTAACTTCAATGAGTGCGTGGCTTGCTGACAATGGATCACTTGAAAAAATTGGAGGGAATTCTAAATTAGTAGAACTTGTAGAAAATGTTTCTTCAACAGCTTCAATAGAACAAGTTGCTAATTTAATTAGTGATAAATTTATAAGGAGGCAACTCATCCGATCTGGGAATGAGGTTGTTCAACTAGGTTTTGATCAAACACAAGAAACCAATGAAGTTTTAGATAAGGCAGAACAGAAAATTTTTGAAATTAGTCAAGAAAAACCAACAAAAGGTCTGACCCAAGCGGCAGAAATTCTTACAAGTACTTTTAATGAAATAGAGTCCAGATCATTAGGAACATCTGTAGCTGGTATTCCAGTAAATTTTTATGACCTTGACGCAATGACTCAAGGCTTTCAAAGGAGTGATCTAATAATTGTGGCAGGAAGACCTTCAATGGGAAAAACTTCAATGGTTTTAAACCTAGCAAAAAATGTAGCTCAATCTCAGGATCTTCCAGTTTGTGTATTTAGCCTTGAGATGAGCAAAGAACAACTTACATATAGATTACTTTCTATGGAAGTGGGTATAGAAAGCGGAAGATTAAGAACCGGAAGACTACAACAAGAAGAATGGCCTTTACTTGGAGAAGGAATTAACTCTTTAGGTCAACTGCCAATTTTTATTGATGATAAGCCTAATTTAAGTGTTTTAGAAATGAGGTCTCTATGCAGAAGATTAATAGCTGAGCAGAAAAAAGAACTTGGATTAATAGTTATTGACTACTTACAACTAATGGAGGGTACAACACCTGATAACAGAGTTCAAGAGCTATCTCGTATCACTAGAGGTCTCAAAAGTATGGCAAGAGAGTTAAAAGTACCAGTAGTTGCTTTATCTCAATTAAGTAGAGGAGTTGAATCAAGAACAAATAAAAGACCTATGTTAAGTGACCTTAGAGAATCCGGATCTATAGAACAAGATGCCGACTTAGTATTAATGATTTACAGAGATGAGTATTACAATCCAGAAACTGAAGACAGAGGAATAACTGAAATTATTGTCACGAAACACAGAAACGGTCCTGTTGGAACTGTTAAATTATTATTTGAACCCCAATTTACAAGATTTAGAAACTTAGCCAACTAATCATCACGATAATGAAAGATCCACAATCCCCAAATGAGTCTTTTGACATTATTGTTATTGGAGGGGGACATGCAGGTTGTGAAGCTGCAATTACGACAGCAAAATTAGGATTTTCTACTGCGTTATTTACAATAAATTTAGATAGGATTGCTTGGCAACCATGTAATCCAGCTGTAGGTGGGCCAGCAAAAAGTCAATTAGTCCATGAGGTTGATGCTTTAGGAGGAATCATTGGACAATTAGCTGATGAAACTGCAATCCAAAAAAGAATTTTAAATGCGAGTAGGGGGCCAGCCGTTTGGGCATTAAGGGCTCAAACAGACAAAAGAGAATACTCTAAACGAATGATAGAAATACTCCAAAACACAGATAATCTTTCGTTAAAGGAGGCTATGATAACTGAATTAGTGATAAAAGAGGCTGAAACTTTTACCAATAACTCAAAGAATAAGACTAAAAAAATCAAAGGTGTAAAAACTTTTTTTGGAACCTACTATTCTGCAAAATCAATAATAATTACTGCAGGAACTTTTTTGGAAGGAAAAATATGGATAGGTAATAAATCAATGTCTGCAGGGAGATCTGGAGAGCAAGCGGCACAAGGATTAACGCAAAGCTTACATAATCTTGGAATAAAAACTGAGCGATTAAAAACTGGAACTCCTGCAAGAGTGGATAAAAAGAGTATTTCTTTTGATGAATTAGATATTCAACCAAGTACAGCTGCAGATAAATATTTTTCGTTTGATCCCAAAATCAAAAACAATATGCCGCAAGTAAGTTGTCACATAACAAGAACAACTTTAAAAACTCATGAATTAATTCGTAATAATTTGCATTTAACTCCAATCTATGGAGGATTTATAGATAGTAAAGGGCCTAGATATTGCCCTTCAATCGAAGACAAGATTGTAAAATTTGCAGACAAAAATTCACATCAAATTTTCTTAGAACCTGAAGGGATAAATACACCAGAAATATACGTACAAGGATTCTCTACTGGGTTACCTGAAAATATTCAATTAGAACTTTTAAGAACATTGCCAGGATTAAATAAATGTAAAATGCTTAGGCCTGCTTATGCTGTTGAATATGAATACATCCCTGCGACACAACTTAAGTCATCATTAGAAACAATTGAGATAGAAAATTTATTTAGTGCTGGACAAATCAATGGAACAACTGGCTATGAAGAAGCTGCTGCCCAAGGATTAGTTGCAGGAATTAATGCAACTAGAAAACTAAATATGAAAGATCCAATAATATTTTCAAGAGAGAGCAGCTATATAGGCACCATGATAAATGACTTAATTACAAGAGATCTTAAAGAACCATATAGAGTCCTCACAAGTAGAAGTGAATATAGACTTACCTTGCGAGGAGATAATGCTGATAGGAGATTAACTCCTTTAGGTTTTGAAATTGGCTTAATAGATGAAAGAAGATGGTTGGCTCATAAGAAAAAAATGAAATCACTTAAAGAAGAAAATTCAAGATTAGAAAATACACGTTTAAAATGTACTGATGAAGTCGCTAAAAAAATAGAGTTAGATAGTGGATCAAAAATTAAAGGATCAACAACATTAAAAGAACTTTTAAAAAGACCCAATCTTCACTATTCTGATTTTATAAAATATGATTTGGTAGATAAAACTCTTCCGATATCAGTAATTGAAGGAGTTGAAATAGATATTAAATACGAAGGCTACCTTAAAAGACAAAAAAATAATATTGATCAGATAAATCGTCAAAGTCTCAAATCACTTTCATCAGAAATTAACTATGACCAAATAGATACTTTATCTCTAGAAGCCCGTGAAAATTTAAATAAAATAAAACCTACTAATTTTGGTGATGCATCCAAGATACCCGGTGTAAGTAAAGCTGATTTAACAGCATTACTAGTTTGGCTCAAAATTAAGGAACTAAAAAAAGAAAACACAACTAGCTTTGCTGAAAAAAAGTTATCATCATAAAAGATATTGGTAACAGCTCTGAATAATAAACTCTTCAACTCACCAAAAATTTTATGGGAAGAGAAAGCTACTGCCTTTTTAGTCGCAAATGCTTTACCAAAAATATCTGGGGCATGGAAATTAATGTTACTAGGGGATGGAAGTCCAACAAGACATTTACAACTTTTAACTAATCACGAAACAAAAATCAGATTAATATCTATGCAGATAGATCCTCTATTTAAAAAAGAGGGTCCAAGAGAAATCGATCAATTAAAAGAACCCTTAATTAGAAGGCAAGTTTGGATTAGAAATCAAAACAAAAATCTTGCCTGGGCTGAAAGTTGGTGGAATTCAGAACAAGTCAGTCAAAATTTAAAATCAAAAGAAGAACCAATCTGGAAAAACTTAACTCAAGATAGATCAGAATTATTTAGAGAAGTGGACAGCATTTCAATAGTTAATTCAAATTGGTTAGAGGAAGAATTTTGTTTTGAAGGCCCATTTTGGTCAAGAAATTACAGATTTTTTCGTAATAAAAAACCTCTAACTATTATTCGCGAAGTCTTCAATCCTCTTTTAGAAACTTGGTTAGGACCATCAGGAATTCAAAATTTCTCTAATCTATATTCTTCTTCGTCTAGACCTCGGAATACTTCTTCCATTATTTGAAACGCTTTTTGGATTATCTTGATTTACATTAATCTCATTGATTTTTTCAGAAGATCTTTGCCATCTATCAACTTTTAAATCTGAATCATCCGGCCATTCATCAAAAGAGTTTGATTTTCCATAAGGCAACTTCTTTTGTTCGTCTATCTGTATACTTTTAGGTTGCCTTAAAGATAAAGCCTCTAAAGGACGCTTAGAAAATGGTTTCTCAAGATCAATAAATTTAGATTCTCTTGAAAAAGATTTAATATCTTGTGCCTCTTCATAACTATTTTCCTGATCAGACCAATCATCGTCTTCTTCTTCAAAAAACATATCCATTTTATCGGATACCCATCTTCCGACATTTTTAACATTCCTGCGAGATATTCCTTGAAAATCAGTACTTCTTTTTTTACCGGGTCTAGAACCTGATACACCATCGACAAATTGTCTGCCTGTTTCAAAAATTTTATCAACTTGTTTATCAAGTATTGTTCTATCAAAATTATTTCTAAAGTTTCTAGGTCTGCGAGAATTCATAAATTATCTTTGTTTTTAAATATCAAGTTACAACAACATAATAGGAAATTCTAAATAAAGAAACAAAATCACATTTTTCAAATTATCAATCAAACAAAATTAGACAGTTTTTATTCCAGGATCCATTAAAGAACAAATTACAACATTTCTTACAAGCAATATTTTTAATTCTTTTTCTATACATATATTTCTCCCCACAATTTAAACATTTGCCGGTATATTTTAATGCCTTTCTTTCAACAGGAAAATTATGTCTAATACTTATCTGAAAATTATTTTCTACTTTGTTAATTTCATTCATCTTACTCAAAAAATTTGGTCCATGTATCTCATTAATATTCAAAATCCTATCTACCCATGCATGAATCATTTCATGACATAAAGTACTATGAATTTCATTACACGATAATTTACTTAAAATTGGCTTTGACAAAATTATTTCAGAATCAATTACTCCTTTAAGTTGTTTACGCTTATAAAAACCTGCAGTTGTTTTTAATCTATTATCGCTCCATCTAACCTTTACTAAAGGTTCTCTATTAGTTGTTAAAGATTGATCAAAAAATTGCCTATTAAACTTATGAAATACTGGTAAAAGAGGAATTAGAGACATTAACAATTAAATTTAGTATTATTTTGACAAAAAAAGTCATCAATGACGATTTATTTTCTTAAAATTAAAGAAAACTGATTACAAAATGGATGCATTACTAGTTAAAGATATTGGTATAAAAGCTTTATTGGTTGGTGGAGCAGTACTTGTTTCTTTTTGGACCTTCAATGCTGTTAAACTTGTTATAAGCGCTAGAGGAATTAATCCATTAGTTCGGAAATTTTTTGATCAAGTGGCAGCAGGTAGAATTGACGCTGCATATGGACTTACTACTAAAACTTATAAAACACATGTAAAACGTCAAGACTTTTTAAAATTTTTAGCTGGCTTAAATTTAAATAAGTATAGAAATCTAAAGTCAGGTAGACCAAGAGTTCAAGAAGATCAAATCATAATTACTTTAAATTTAAAATCTGAGGATAAGAAAGATGAGCTTCCCTTAGATTTTACTTTTTCAAAAAGTGATAAAGATTGGAAGATAGACAGAATAGCTAAAGTAAATTAGGAAAGGTTCAAAAACTTGTGAAACATGAAGAACTTCGGAAAGAAGAAATAATAAAAAAATTAGAATTACACCCAAGCAGATTAGATAAAGAAAAAATCATTTTAGAAGCAATGGAAAATGGGCTGAATGATTTTTTTGAGGGAATAACTATGGCCTTAGATCCTTTAGTAACTTTTGGTGTAAAGCAAGTACCTGAAAAAAAAGAAGAGGCATCTGGTCAAGGATGTAAATGGAGTATTTTTAAAGTATTAACAAATCAATTAATCAAAAGAGAACTTACTGGGCATGCCGCTAGAGATGCGATCAATTTAGTTATGAAATCTGCAACTAAAGAACAATGGAACGGATTTTATAGACGAGTATTGATTAAAGATCTTCGTTGTGGGGTTTCTGAAAAAACAATAAACAAAGTTGCAAAAAAATTTCCAAAGTATGCTATACCTATCTTCTCATGTCCCCTTGCACATGACAGCGCAAACCATGAAAAGAAAATGATAGGGAAGAAACAAATTGAGATTAAATTAGACGGAGTCAGAGTATTAACAATTATTAGAAAAAATAAAGTAGAAATGTTTTCTCGAAACGGAAAACAATTTAATAACTTTGGTCATATCATTACAGAAATAGAAAAAGTATTAGAGAAACATCCTGCCCCCTACGATTTAGTCTTAGACGGTGAAGTAATGAGTGCTAATTTTCAAGACCTAATGAAGCAAGTACATAGAAAAGATGGCAAACAATCCAAAGATGCAGTTTTACACTTATTTGATTTATGTCCAATTAAAGATTTCAAAAAGGGTTTATGGGAAAAAGATCAAACTACTAGAAGTATGTTGGTAAAAGATTGGGTAGCAAAAAATGCAACTCTTTTAAAACATGTCCAAACACTTGAATGGGAAAATGTTGATTTAGATACTCCTGAAGGACAAAGTAGATTTGTAGAACTTAACAAATCAGCGGTAGAGGGAGGATATGAAGGCGTGATGATTAAAAATCCTCATGGGTGGTATGAATGCAAAAGAACACATAATTGGTTAAAAGCAAAACCATTCATAGAAGTTACCTTAAGAGTTGTAGCAATAGAGGAAGGGACAGGCAGAAACGAAGGCAGACTTGGAGCAATCCTGGTTGAAGGTAATGATGATCAATATAATTATCGTCTTAATTGCGGGAGTGGATTTAGTGATTCTCAACGTGAAGAATATTGGAGTAGAAAAGATAAACTAATCGGCCAAATGGTAGAAATCAGAGCTGATGCAAGAACTCAATCTCAAGATGCTGAAACATTCAGTCTCAGGTTCCCAAGATTCAAGTGCTTTAGAGGTTTCGAACCAGGTGAAAAAATATAATTTCAAGGTAATTCGTTTCATAGAAGTCAATATTTAAGCCAGCAGTAAATTATGAAAAACTAAAAAAGTAGATAATGAAATAAACTATTAATGATTAATAAATTACTACCTAGGGATATTGATTTTATGGATAACAAAAACCTTTTCAAATATATTAAAACCCCTTGCGGTCAGGCAAAATATGTAGAATTACAATCTAATAAAAGTTTGTTTGGAAAATTAAGACTTTTTTGGTTTGTAATTATTGCTTCTATAAGAGATTGGAATATTAGAGACTAATGTCTTTTGACTCATTAATATATTCTTTGGCATACTTTGCTGAAAAATAAACAACCATCAAAGTAGAAACCACACTTATAATTGTTATAAATAAATTATTTGTTGGCTGTAAATTTTTTAAATCCTGCAAACTTTTTGCCAAGCTCCCTATAGAACAATAAAGAAATGTTCCAGGAATGATTCCTAAAAGACCAAGAGCAAAGTTTCTAAATTTAATATTATTTAACCCATAAAAATAATTAAGAATACTAAAAGGAAAGAGAGGAGAAAGTCGCGCTAAAAGGATTAATTTGAGACCACCTTTCTGCACTACTTGTTCCATAAGACTTAATCTGGGGAAACGATTAATAACTTTTTTAAGCTTTATTGATAAAAAACTTTTTGAAATAAAGAATGCTACTGAAGCACCAATAACTGCAGCAAAAAAAACTATTATTGAACCGAAATAAGAACCATATAAAAAACCAGATAATAAAGATAACCAAGAGGCAGGAAGAATTAATAAAACAATGAAAATATATAAAAGGATAAAAGCAAAAATCCCAATATTTGTATTAAAAAAATAGGCTATGTCATAGATATTTTCAAAAAAAGAAGTCATATCATTTTAATAATTTAAGTTTTTTATTTATTCTTTCCGATTGCAAATTTCCTTCTTTCAACTTGGCAAAACATTCCTCAACAATATCTTTAGGAGCTTTGTCTATAAAATTTTTGTTGGATATTCTCTTATTTAATGTTTCTATATCAGAATTAACTTTTTGCAGGTCCTTAGTAAGTCTATCCTTTAAAGCTTCTAGATTTACAAAATCACTAAAGGGTAAATAAACTTCTATTTCACCAATAATTCCAGAAAAAGACTTAGCAAAGTCGTTTTTATCGATATCCTTAGATTTACAAATAAAAACTTCAGATGACTTAGTAAAAGTTTTAATATCAACTATTAAAGTTTTCAAAAAGTTAGTTAATTCAACATTATCTGAAATCAAGTAAACAGGAACCAGTTGAGATGGCTTAAGTCCTAACTCAACCCTAAGATTTCTAATCAATCTAATTATTTCAAAGAGCTCTTGAAAGGATTTATCTATTTGAGAATTTATATATTTTTTTTCTAATACAGGCCATTTCTGAAGAGATAATAAAATTTGTTCAGGTTTTTTTTGCAATTTATGCCAAAGTTCTTCAGTGATATGTGGCATAAAGGGATGCATCATAACCAACACATCAGTTAGTACTTTAATTAATATTTTTTCAGATAATTTTCTGTTGTGGGATTCTTTATTATTGAATTTTTGTTTTGCAAATTCAACATACCAATCACAAAAGTCATTCCATGCAAATTCATATAATAATTTTGCAGATTCGCCTAATTTATATTCAATTAAAAGATTAGATACTTTTGTATTTAACTGATTTAATTTTGATAAAATCCACTTGTCAGATAATTCTAAATATTTTTCATCACTCTCATTTAAAGAATAATTTTCAGAAAAAGTTTTATTTATTAAAACAAATTTAGTAGCATTCCAAAGTTTATTTGCAAAATTCCTTGATGCTTCAACTGTTGAAGAAGTATTTTCTTTCCTATCAAAGTCAAGCCTTATATCCTGACCAGCGCCAGCGACTTCACGAAGTAAAGCAAATCGTAAAGCATCAGAACCATATTTATCAATCAACAGTAAAGGATCAATTCCGTTACCTGAACTTTTACTCATTTTTTTATTATTTTCATCTCGAACTAAACCATGAATATAAACATCTTTGAATGGAATATTATTCGTAAAAGTTTTCCCCATCATTGTCATTCTTGCTACCCAAAAGAAAATAATATCGAAACCAGTAACTAAAACACTATTTGGATACCATTTTTTAAAATCTGCATCATTGATATTAGGCCACCCCAATGTAGAAAAAGGCCATAAACCACTTGAAAACCAAGTATCTAAAACATCCTTATCACGAATAAGTTGCAAATTAGACCCAAATTCTTTAATAGCTTTGCTTAATGCTTCTTTCTCATTTCTGGCAACAACATATGGAGTATTTTGATCTATTGAATCTTCTGATTGTTTTAATACATACCATGCAGGAATTTGATGTCCCCACCATAATTGTCTACTAATACACCAATCATTGATATTATCTAACCAATCTTTATAAACTTTCTCCCAACGCTGAGGAATAAAGGTAGGCTTTTTAGAATCTAGTTCTTTTAGACAACTTGAAGAAATATTGTCCATTTTCAAAAACCACTGGGTTGACAATAATGGCTCAATTGGGACTTTTCCTCTATCAGAAAAAGGTACTGTATTTTTATAGTTTTCTATTTTAGTTAATAAACCTAAAGTATCTAATTCCTTTATGATTTGTTTTCTAGCATCAAATCTATCTAAATCCTGAAACTTTCCTGCATTAATATTAAGAGTTCCATCTTTATTCATTATATTGATTTGCTTTAAATTATTCCTTTTGCCGATAGCAAAATCATTAGGATCATGAGCTGGGGTAACCTTTACACAACCTGTACCAAAATCCTTATCAACATGTATGTCAGAAATAACAGGTATTTCTCTATCAACAAAAGGTACTTTCACTTTTTTAGCAATATATTTTTTATATCTTTCATCGTTTGGGTTTACAGCTAAAGCGGTATCTCCCAATAAGGTTTCAGGTCGAGTTGTTGCGACCTCTAAATATTCATCTAAGATTTGACCCTGATCAGAAATTAGTGGATATTTAAAATGCCATAAATATCCATTAACCTCCTGCATTTCAACTTCAAGATCACTAACTGCTGATTGAGATGCTGGACACCAATTAACTAAATATTCACCTCTATAAATTAGTTTTTTCTCATGCAAAATATTAAATGCTTCAACAACTGCTTCATTCAATTTTTCATCTAAAGTAAATCGTTCCCTTTCCCAGTCTACGGAATACCCAATCCTCTTTAATTGGGATATTATTTTACCCCCACTTTGCTCTTTCCAAATCCAGGCTCTTTTTAAAAATTCCTCTCTGCCAATATCTTCGCTATTTTTACCCTCAGTTTTTAATTGTTTTTCAAGAATAGTTTGAACGGCTATTGAAGCATGATCGGTACCAGGTAAACATAAAACATTTTTACCAAGAAGTCTTTGAAAACGAATAATCACGTCTATTAATGCAGTATTGAAAGCATGGCCCATATGCAAAGACCCTGTCACATTTGGAGGCGGAATAACTATACAAAAAGGGTCCCCTTTATCACTAGGATTAGGACTAAATGCTCTTAAACTATCCCATTGCTTTTGCCATTTTTGTTCTACCTGTGAAGGCAAATAATTATTTAATGTAAGTTCATCATTCGACTCATTCATTTGCAATAGTTATTTCATTAGCTTTTTACTTATTTTATATTGATAGAAGCAAATAATTAAAAAAAATATCAGTTTGCAAAATATATGTAAAACTACAAGAGTTTAAAACCAGAACCACAAGCACACCTCTTAGCATTTTTAGGAGTTGAGATAAGAAAACCTCCACCACTTAAATCACTGTAATAATCAAGTTTTAAATCTTTTAACAAGGAGAACTTTTTACTGTCAGCATATAAAGTTATGCCTTCAGTTCTGGATATTGGTGATCCATTAAATGTACCGGGTTTTAATTTAATATGCATCCATCCTTCTGAGCCTATATCATCTTTGATTAAATCAATAAACATTTCACCCGGCGATCCACCAAAGGATGCTTGCCTTGAAAGCTCTGATGCTGCAGTTTGACTGATTGAAAGATTAACGATCTCAGTCATTGTTATAAAAAGAAAATGGGCGATCCAGGGTTCGAACCAGGGACATCCTGCTTGTAAGGCAGGCGCTCTACCGCTGAGCTAATCGCCCTATAGTTATTCATTCTAGTAGATGAAGTTGATAATTTTATACTTAGTCTTTAAAAATTTCATGATTAAGTCAAAATTGAATAAATAAGATACAGTTTTATGAACTTAAACAATGGATATAACAATCAGAAAGATAGTGAGCAAAACACTTTAGAGAGTTTCAAAATTTTAATATCAAATGTTAAATATTTGAAAGATAAAACGTGGGGCTGCCCATGGCAAAAAATACAATCACATAAATCCTTGATCCCATTTTTAAATGAAGAAAGTGGTGAATTGATTGATGCAATATATGAAAAAAACGCGAATAATATTTGTGAAGAATTAGGGGATCTCCTATTACAAATAATGCTTCATTCGGAAATTGGCTTTGAAGAAAAACAATTTGAATTAAAAGATGTTATTGAAAATTTAAATAAAAAAATTATTAATAGACATCCCTATATTTTTAAAAAAAAAGAAAAAGTATCATTAAAAAAGTCACAAGAAATTTGGAGAAATATTAAAAATTCTGAAAATAAGACGTTCTATAAGAAATCATCAATTAGTAGACAATTGAATTCAAAAGTAAAAAGTCTACCTGCAACTATTGGATCAAACCAGATTACTAATACTGTTAAAGAATACGGTTTTAAGTGGGAAAGTAGTAAAAAGATTTTTGATAAATTAGATGAAGAAATATGCGAATTAAAAGAGGCAATAAAAAGCAAAAAGGCACATGATATCAAAGATGAATTTGGAGATGTTTACTTTACTTTGATAAGTCTTTCAAACTTTCTAAAAATAAATCCAGAATCATCTCTTCAAAAAACTAATAAAAAATTTTTAGACAGATTTGCAATAATGGAAGATCAAGTAGGAGATAATATTAAAAAACAAAACCCAAAAGATTTTCAGCGGCTTTGGGAAGTTGCTAAAAAAACAATAATGAGAGAAAAATTGAAAAAAAAATGAAAGATATGCCAACTTGGATAGATGAGTATCACAAAGGCTCAAGATTTGGGCTCAATGGGAAAGTATTACTTAAAAAAAATTCTAAATATCAAGAAATTCTCATTATAGAGTCTGATTTTTATGGTAAAGCTTTAATGTTAGATGGATGCTGGATGACGTCATTGAGAGACGAAAAATATTATCATGAATGTCTTGTCCATCCAGCGTTAAGTAGCATTGATAAGAAATCTCACATTCTGATTATTGGAGGAGGTGATGGTGGAACTGCAAGAGAATGCTTAAAATACTCTCAAGTTGCAAAAATTGATTTGGTAGAAATTGATGAAGAAGTGATCAAAGTATCTAAAACATTTTTACAAGAAATTGGAGGTGGAGCGTGGAGTGATAAAAGATTAGCTATACATATTGATGATGGAGTTAAATGGGTGGAAAAAACTAAAGATAATTTTTATGATGTTATTTTTATAGATTGTTCAGATCCATCAGAATTTTCTAATTTATTATTTACAGATTCCTTTTATAAAGAATGTAAAAGAATACTCACGAAAAAGGGAATATTAGCGACTCAAAGCGAATCACCTGAATCATTCAAAAATATTCATATACATATTTTGAAATCACTCAATAAAATATTTAAATTATCTGAAACTATGTATTCATTTGTGCCAATATATCCAAGTGGTATTTGGAGTTGGACATTCGCTTCAGATGAAGAATTAAATTTATCAAAAGTCAATTACAAAGAAGTCATGGATATAGAAAGTAATTGTGATGTTTGGAATTTAAATTTTCAAAATGCTGCATTCAAAATGATGCCAAATAAAATTGTAAAAGAACTCAATTCGTAAAATGATCAATAAAAATTTATTTGATAACGAAAGTGCAATTTTTATGGGGGCTAAAAGAAATCCAGATGATTGTTCAATTGGAATATTTGGAGTGAATTATGATGGTACATGCTCTTATAAGTCAGGGACTAGATTTGGTCCAAATGCCATAAGGCAAGTAAGCACATGCTTAGAGACATTTTGTCCAAGATTAGGAAAAGATTTAGAAGATTTTAATTATGTTGATTTTGGTTCACTAGAAATAGATAAAAATGACTCAAAGTCTGTCATTAAAGCAGTCAAATCAGCAACAGATTTCATTATGAGTAGAAAGCTTACTCCCATTATGCTTGGAGGTGAGCACTCTATTACTAGTGGTGCTATTGAGGCGTTAGCAAATAAATATCCAGATCTGATTTTAATTCAACTAGATGCTCATGCAGATCTAAGAACCTCATATATGGGGAATGAACATAGTCATGCTTGTGCAATGCAAAGATGCTTAGATCTTTTACCTGAAAAAAAGATTTTGCAAGTCGGAATAAGAAGTGGTACCAAAGAAGAGTTTAAATTTATGAGTCAAAAAAAGCAATTAGTAAAATTCTTGCCAGGAGGAAATGCTCAAGAATTTAAAAAAGCCCTTCTTCCTTACTCTAATTCTCCAATATATTTAACAATAGATTTGGATTGGTTTGACCCAAGTTTATTACCTGGTACGGGAACTCCAGAACCAGGAGGTTTTTTTTGGAATGACTTTGAAGTAATTCTTGAAACTCTAAAAGAATTTAGAATTGTCGCTTCAGATATTGTGGAATTATCTCCAGAAATTGATAGTAGCGGAGTTAGTAGTATAGTTGCCGCAAAAGTACTGAGAAGCTTAATTATGTCAGTACAAAATATGCAATAAAAAATTTCTAAACTAGAGTATGAAAAACAAAATAACTCATTAAATGTTTCATGGATTTGCTTAAAAGTCCACTTTATTCAAAATATATTGAGTCAAATGCAAAGTTAGTCAATTTTGCAGGTTGGGAAATGCCCATATCCTTTTCGGGATTAATAAACGAACATGAATCAGTAAGAACATCAGCAGGATTCTTTGATATTTCCCACATGGGTGTAATTTCTCTTAGAGGAATTAATCCAAAAGAATATATTCAAAAATTTTTTCCTACTAATTTATATTCCTTTTCAGAAGGACAAGGGCTTTATACATTAATGCTTAATGAAAAGGGAGGAATAATAGATGACCTAATAATTTATGACCTTGGTCAACAAGAAGAGGATATCTCAGAAATTTTTTTAATAGTAAATGCGAGCAGATACCAAATTGATTTTTCTTGGATTAAAAATAATTTAAATACCAATAATATTTCAATATCAAATGCTAAAAAAGATAAGGTCCTCTTTGCACTACAAGGCAAAAATTCCTTTAAATTATTCGAAGAATGGATTAAATCATCGATTTCATATATCCCTTACTTTGGTTGTGAATATAAAATCTTTAAACATATTTCGTCCAAAGAAAAGATTTTCTTTTCGAAAACGGGCTATACAGGTGAAAACGGTTTAGAAATCCTATTATCCGCAAAAGCAGCAATTAATTTATGGGATTTCTTAGTTTCAAAAAATATTAAGCCTTGTGGTTTAGGTGCTAGAGATACCTTAAGACTTGAAGCAGGAATGCACTTATATGGACAAGATTTAGATGAAACAACTACACCATATGAAGCAGGATTAGGTTGGCTAGTACATTTAGAAAATAATCATGACTTTTTTGGAAGAGAGTTTCTTGAAAAACAATCAAGATTAGGTATTAATAAAAAGTTAGTTGGTCTAAATATTGAAGGGAGAGCTATTGGAAGAAAAGGATGCGAAGTATTTAAAGATGGAGAAAATATTGGAACTATAACTAGCGGTAGTTGGTCCCCTACTAAGCAAAAGGCAATAGCTTTTGCTTATATTCAAAATTCTTACGCTACTTTAAATAATGTTGTTGAAATTTTAATCAGAGGTAAAACATTCAAAGGTACCATAACGAAAAGAGCTTTTTATAAAAAAGATATTTAACTAAATTTGCCCTTGAAGAATTATTATTGTTAATTATTGCTCAATAAGTCATTTCTAGATGCGAAACAAAATTTGTGAAGAACTCAATAAGTCAGATATTGGGAAAGTAGTTAATTTATGTGGATGGGTTGATCGAAGAAGAGATCATGGTGGAGTAATTTTTATAGATTTGCGTGATCATAGTGGATTTATGCAAATTACTATTAATCCTGAAGATGGTGAGACTCTTTTTAAACAGGCTGAGATTTTAAGAAATGAAACTGTGATAATGGTTAATGGAATTGTAAATGAAAGGCCAAAGGATTCGATAAATAAAAATATTCTCACTGGAGAGTTAGAACTAAAAGTTAAAGAGCTACAAATTCTTAATCAAATAAAAAATAATTTACCATTTCCTATCTCAGTACATGATTATGAAAATACAAAAGAAGAGCTTAGACTAAAATATAGATATTTAGATCTAAGAAGAGGAAAATTACTCAAAAATTTAAAAACAAGGCATAAAATTATTAAAGCAGTAAGAGAATATCTTGATAATTCTGGATTTACAGAGGTAGAAACGCCATTACTGACAAAATCGACTCCAGAAGGAGCTAGAGATTTTTTAGTTCCAGCTAGGCTTTCAAACGGTGAGTTTTTTGCTTTACCACAATCTCCACAATTGTTTAAACAACTTTTAATGGTAGGAGGGTTAGACAAGTACTATCAAATCGCAAAATGTTTCCGTGATGAAGATCTCAGAGCTGATAGACAACCAGAATTTACTCAGCTTGATATTGAAATGAGTTTTATAAGTGAAGAAGAAATTATTTCTTTTAATGAAAAACTAATAAAAAATGTATGGAAAAATGTACTAAATATAAACTTCAATAAGGAGTTTCCAAGAATGACTTGGCAGGAGGCCATGGACAACTATGGAACAGACAGACCAGATACAAGATATGAAATGTTACTTAAAAATCTAGGTGGGATACTCGGCAATATTGGTTTTAACATTTTCACTAAAGCAATTCAGAATGGGGGAGCAATAAAATCCATAACTATTAAAGATGGCAACACAAGTATTAGTAACGTACGAATCAAACCTGGAGGAGATATTTTTAAAGTTGCCCAAGATGCAGGAGCTGGAGGTTTAGCATTCATAAGAGTTAAAGGAGATGAACTTGAAACAATTGGGGCAATAAAAAATAATCTAAATAAAGATCATATCTCTAATATTTTAAAAATAACAGAAGCAAAAGATGGGGACTTGATTCTTTTAGGGGCTGGAAATACTCAAATTGTAAATCAATCATTAGATAGAGTCAGGCAATATATTGCAAAAGATTTAAAGCTAATAGAGAAGGATAAATGGAACTTTTTATGGGTCACAGATTTCCCTATGTTTGAAATGAATGAAGAAGAAAAAAGATTTGAAGCTTTACACCATCCGTTTTGTTCTCCTAAAAATATTAAGCTTGAAGATTCAAAAGAATTAAAAGAAAAAATAGAGAGCTCTACAGCACATGCATATGACTTGGTACTAAATGGATTAGAGTTAGGTGGTGGTTCTCTGCGTATCCATCAAGCTGAAATGCAAAGAGAAGTTCTTAGAATAGTTGGATTAACAGATAATCAAATTAATGAAAAATTTGGTTTTTTAATTGAAGCTCTCGAAATGGGTGCTCCACCTCATGGGGGAATAGCATTTGGGGTAGATCGGATAACAATGCTTATTTTGGGGGAAGATTCAATTAGGGAAACAATCGCTTTTCCAAAAAATCAACAAGCAAAATGTCTTCTTACAAATGCACCTTCAAATGTCTCCAAATCCCAATTAAAAGAACTAGATATTGAAATAACAATTGATGAATAAACTATTTATGGATGATCAATAAATTTTTTGTTTAAATAAAATATAAGGAGGTTGTGCTTAATTAAAAATATTGCATGTCAAAGTTTGTTTTTGTTACTGGAGGAGTTGTTTCTAGCATAGGTAAAGGTATTGTTGCCGCGAGCTTAGGAAGATTATTAAAATCAAGAGGGTATAGCGTTTCAATACTTAAACTAGATCCCTATCTAAATGTTGACCCAGGAACAATGAGCCCGTTTCAACATGGCGAAGTTTTCGTTACCGAAGATGGAGCTGAAACAGATTTAGATTTAGGTCACTATGAGAGATTTACTGACACTGCAATGACTCGTTTAAATAGTGTCACTACAGGATCCATCTACCAAGCAGTCATTAATAAAGAAAGAAGAGGGAGTTACAACGGAGGTACAGTTCAAGTTATTCCTCACATCACAAGAGAAATAAGAGAAAGGATTCATAGAGTAGCAGCTAACAGCAATGCTGATATCGTCATAACTGAGATTGGTGGAACAGTAGGAGATATTGAATCTCTACCATTTTTAGAGGCAATAAGAGAATTTAAAAATGATGTTAATAAAAATGATGTCGCTTATATTCACGTAACTTTACTTCCTTATATCAAAACATCTGGTGAGATAAAAACTAAACCTACTCAACATTCTGTTAAGGAGTTACGATCCATTGGTATACAACCAGATTTGCTTGTATGCAGAAGTGATAAAGAAATTAATGAAGGGCTAAAAAGAAAACTCAGTGGTTTCTGCGGAGTTAATCTTAATTGTGTAATTGAAGCATTAGATGCTGATAGTATTTATTCAGTTCCTCTTTCATTAAAGAATGAAGGTTTATGTAAACAGACTTTAACTTGTCTAGAACTCGAAGATAAAGAATGTGATTTAGAGAATTGGGAAAAAATAATTCATAATCTTAGAAATCCTGGTAACCCTATAAAAGTTGCTTTAGTTGGAAAATATATAGAACTTGGTGATGCATATCTTTCAGTAGTGGAGGCATTAAGGCATGCTTGCATTGAACAAAAAGCTTTATTAGATTTGTATTGGGTAAGTGCTGAAATGATCGAAGAGAAATCAGCCGAAGAGTATTTAAATGATGTTGATGCAATTGTAGTTCCAGGAGGATTTGGGAATAGAGGAGTGAATGGAAAAATTGAAGCAATAAAATTTGCAAGAGAAAAGAAGATTCCTTTCCTAGGTTTATGTTTAGGTATGCAATGCGCAGTAATAGAATGGGCAAGAAATCTAGCCCAATTACCTGATGCATCTAGCTCAGAATTAAATCCAGATTCCCAAAACCCTGTTATTCATTTATTACCTGAACAAGAAGACATTGTTGATCTTGGAGGGACTATGAGATTAGGAGTTTATCCTTGTAGACTTCAAAAAAATACAACTGGTAAAGAGTTGTATAACGAAGATGTTATATATGAGAGGCATCGACATAGATATGAATTTAATAATTACTACAAACAAAGTTTTTTAGATTCTGGATACAAAATCAGTGGCACATCACCAGATGGAAGATTAGTAGAATTAATTGAATTAGTTGATCATCCATATTTTTTAGCATGCCAATACCATCCTGAATTCTTATCAAGGCCAGGGAAGCCACATCCATTATTTAAAGGGTTGATCAAAGCATCGCAGGAAAAATTAGAGCAATCAAATTAATATTATTTATTTTTCTTGAATGCAATAATGACAAATTTCTTACCATTAGTAGAAAAATTTCATTCATTACAAGGAGAGGGTTTTCACACAGGCCAAAGTGCCTTTTTTATAAGACTAGCTGGATGTAGCGTTGGATGCTCATGGTGCGATACTAAACATTCTTGGGATAAAGAAAAATACCCTTTAATACCAATCAAAAAAATCATTGATGAAATAAAAAAGGCTCGAAAAAAAGGCGCATCTTTTTTGGTTATCACTGGTGGTGAGCCTTTACATCATAATTTAGATAATTTGTGCCAAGCTATAAATAAAGAAACTTCTGAAAAGGATCAAAACCCAATCAAGATCCATATTGAAACAAGTGGCGTCAACAAAATGTCAGGTAATTATGATTGGATTACTTTATCTCCAAAAAGACATTTACCCCCCAGAACTTATTTTTTGAAAAACTTTAATGAATTAAAAATAATTATCAATGATAAAAAAGATATTGATTTTGCAATTGATATAAAGCAAGAAATAATGAACAAATATCAGAACTTATCATCAAAAGACAATTTTTATAAGTTAGATAAAAAATATTATGTACAGCCCGCTTGGGAAAACGCAAGTGGGTTTTCACTCACGATTGATTTTGTTAAAAATAATCCTGAATGGAACTTAAGTCTTCAGACACATAAATACTTAAAGATTAAATAATTTATATGGATTTAAAAAATAAATCTGCAGTAATTTTATTATCAGGAGGCTTAGATTCTTCAACTGTTACAGGCTTAGCAAAAGCGTCCAAAGCTAAAATATTTGGCTTATCTTTTGATTACGGACAAAGACATAAAAAAGAATTAGATTCCGCATTCACAATAGCCAATCACTTTGAAATAGAGGAATTCAAAATAGTAAAGCTTGACTTATCTTTGTGGGGCGGGTCATCTCTTACAGATATAAAAAAAGATTTACCTATTGATGGCATACAGCAAAATACAATTCCAAATACCTATGTGCCTGGAAGAAATACGATCTTTATTTCTGTTGCGTTAAGCTATGCTGAAGCAATAAATGCTGATTTAATAGGCCTAGGAGTTAATGCACTGGATTATTCTGGTTATCCTGATTGCAGACCCGATTACATTAAAAAGTTTCAAGAACTAGCTAATCTTGCTAACAAACGTGGAAGAGAAGAAAATCCAATTAAACTTTGGACACCTTTACTCGATCTAAATAAAGAAGATATTATTCAATTAGCTTTTGATAATAATGTTCCTTTAGAAAAAACATGGAGTTGTTATTCAGGAAATTTAGAACCCTGTGGGAAATGTGATAGTTGCAGAATTAGACAAACAGCCTACAAAAAATGGCAAATAAAAAAGAATGAGAATTAAGACCAAAAAATTATCTAAGTGGCTTGATCCAGAATTGATAGCTAATCATTTTGCATTGAAATTTGGAGACCATGGATTGTCTTGGTTAGATAGTGATGGGAAAGATAATGGAGAATGGTCTATTTTAGGAGTTAACCCAAAGGAAATTATTTGCTCTAGAGATATAAATAATTTGAATAATGATAATAATCCATTTTTTAAATTAAAAAAAATTGATAGAGGATTTTGGATGGGCTGGTTAAACTTTGAGGCGGGCGCATATATCGAGCCAAAAAATCCATGGAAGAATAATGAAATATCAACTTTGTGGATTGCATCTTATGATCCAATTATTAAATTTAATCTAGTTTTTAATGAAATAATTCTTGAGGGAACTAGTTCTACTGAAATAAATAAATTTGAAAAAATAATTTTAAATATTAATGCTGAAACAGAAAAAAATTCTATTAAAAATAATCTGAAATTTAATTTTTCAAAAATTAATTTAAAAGAAATAACCAACGAATTTCAAACAAATATTTTAAAAGTTAAGAAATTAATATCTATAGGAGATATTTTTCAAGCAAATCTAACAACTCAATGTGAGGTTGAAGCTTTAGAAACTTATAGTTCTTTAAACATATATTCAAAAATAAGAAGAAAATTGAAAGCCCCTTTTGGAGGAATAATAATAAATAATTCGAAGGGAATCAACGAATCAGTGTTATCAACTTCACCTGAAAGATTTTTGAAAATAGACAAAGAAGGATATGTCGAATCAAGACCTATCAAAGGGACAAGATCCAGACACCAAGATCAAAATCAAGATGCATTAAATGCCATAGATTTGATAACAAACGAAAAAGATAGAGCTGAAAATATTATGATTGTGGACCTCTTAAGAAACGATTTAAGCAAAGTATGCGAAATAGGAAGTATTGAGGTTCCAGAAATATTAAAACTTGAGAGTTACTTGAAAGTACATCATCTTACATCAGTAATTAGAGGGAAACTAAAAAAGGATAAAAGCTGGGTTGACTTACTAATTGCTTGCTGGCCAGGAGGCTCAATAACTGGGGCTCCAAAATTACGTTCATGCCAAAGGCTATTTGAAATAGAAAAAAATGGAAGAGGACCTTACTGTGGATCCTTCATAAAAGTTGACTGGAATGGAGAGTTTGATAGCAACATACTAATAAGATCATTTGTAGTAAAAAATAAGCAAATTAATATATCTGCTGGTTGCGGAATAGTTAGTGATTCTGATCCTCAAAATGAAACAGAAGAACTAAAGTGGAAACTTTTGCCTTTAATAGATTCGTTGAAATGAAACAGAGTATAGGTTGGCATAAAGATAAATGGCTAGATATTGAAAACATTTATATATCAGCAAATGATAGAGGTCTAAAGTTTGGAGATGGAATATTCGAAACTGTTTTAATAAAAAAGAATAATGCTGTTTTGATAGACGAACATATTCAACGACTAGAAAATAGCAATAGAGTTTTAAATATGAATTTGAATATTAATAAATCACATTTAAAAAACATTATTAGTCTAGGTATTAAAAAATTATCTCTTAAAAACGAGCAGTTAGGATCAATTAGAATTAACTACAGCAGAGGCTTGAATAAAGGCAGATCAATTAGAATTAACAAAGATCAACAGGAAGATTACAAAAATAATTTATGGATTGAATTTTATATTATAAAACCTAGTTTTTCTCCAATAAGTACATTTATTAGTCAAACAGAAAAAAGAAATCAATATAGTTTAATTAATCAATGTAAAACTTTCTCATATAATCAATCAATACAAGTACTAATAGAAGCTAATAAAAAATTATTTGATGATTGTTTAATATTAAATACTGCTGATGAACTATGTTGTGGGAGTACTTTTAATATCATACTGAAAAGAAATAATGTATGGATGACACCAAGAAAAGAAAGTGGATGTCTTCAGGGAATTATGGTTAAAAAAGCTATAAAATTAAAAATAATTAAGGAAGATTTGATCTTACCTAAATTTTACAATGATGATATTTTAATTGCAATTAATAGTTTATCTTGTAGACAAATTAATAGAGTTAATGATATAAAATTTACAACAACTTTTGATCCAAAGTATTTCTGGGAATTGTTATATGAGTAAGATTATTTCTTTTCTGGTAAAAAAGCATCAGATAGGTTATTTATATAGTTATTAACTTTAAAATCAACAATACTTCCAATAACGATAATCGATGGTGAAGAGAAACCTCTACTACTTATTGCCTCTGCTAAATTCTTTAATTCTGAAATTAAACATTTTTGATTATTTAAAGTTGCTTCTTGAATAACAGCACATTTAGTATTTTCATCCAAACCGCCTATAAGTAATTCTTTAACAATAAATTCTATATTTCTCATGCCCATATAAATTACTAAACCATCAGATGATTTAGCTAACAATCTCCAATTAACAGTCTTTTTATCTTTATTAATATCTTCATGTCCAGTCACAAAAGTTATAGAGCTTCCTGCTTCTCGATGAGTTAATGGGATCCCAAAATTTGAAGGAGCAGCTATTCCAGAAGTTATCCCAGGGACAATTTCAACTGAAATCCCATTTTTTTCTAAAAAAGATACTTCTTCACCGCCTCGTGAGAAAACAAAAGGATCACCTCCTTTAAGCCTTACAACATTCTTTCCCTCTTTTGCTAATTTCACAATAAGTAAATTAGTATCAGCCTGAGGAACAGAACACAACCCAGCCCTTTTACCTACATTAAATATTTCAGTTTTCTTATTAGTCTCCTTTATGATTTGGGGAGAAACTAACGCATCATGGACCAAAGCATCACAACTTTTGATAAGTCGTAAGGCTTTTAAAGTTAGCAGCTCAGGGTCACCAGGACCTGCTCCAACTAAATAAACTATACCGGGCACATTATTCTCCATTAACAAGTATGGTAGTAAAAGAAAATTGTATTGTAGATAAATATCGTGAAAAAAAGTTTATTCAAGCCAAGTAGAAAATTTACTTTATTCAGTGCTTTTGTAACTCTCCTAAATGATAGATTAAGCGAAAGTATTCTTTTACCAATTTTACCTTCTTTTGTTTTACTATTTGACTCAAAAGCTAGTACTTATGGTTTGCTCTCTTGTACTTATCAATTAGCACAATTTACGGCTTCGCCTTTTATTGGGCTTATGAGTGATAGATATGGAAGAAGACCTGTAACCTTGTTTTGTATAACGGGCTCAATCATCGGAATATCAATATTATCATTTACAGTTTTATTTGATTGGTCAACTTCACTAGCGACTATCCCCTTATTTTTATTATTTATAGCAAGACTTATTGACGGTCTAAGTGGTGGAACTGCTGCAACAGCGACTACTATTCTTGCAGATATTTCTAGTCCTGAAAAAAGAGCAAAAACATTTGGACTTATTGGAGTCGCATTTGGATTAAGTTTCTTCTTGGGTAATATATTTGTTGTTATTTTTGCTAAAAATACAAATAATAATTTCATTATTCCAGTAATAATAGCTTCAATAATTCCAATTATTAACTTCATACTAGTATTCTTTTATTTACCAGAAACCAAGCCTCAAAACGAATTAAATAAATCAACTCAAATTTTAAAAAATCCTCTAAAACAATTATTTAAAGTATTTAAAGAAGAAAAAATTAGAAAATTATCTCTAGCTTTTTTTATATATTTCATAGCTTTTACTGGACTAACAAATATTTTAATTTTCTTCCTACAAGAGTCCCTGAATTGGACAACTAAGGCATCCAGTGGAACTCTGGTAGTTGTGGGGGTGATAGCAATTATTGTACAAGGTGGGCTAATTGGTCCTCTAGTAAAAAAATTTGGAGAAATGAGACTTACTTTAATTGGTGCAGGTTTTATTCTCTTAGCATGTTTTCTTTTGATAACTACCCCTCAAGAAAATGCGATAGTAAATATTTATTCTGCAGTTTCATTCTTAGCCGTGGGTGCGGGTTTAATTACACCTACATTAAGAGCATTAATATCAAAGAAATTAGATGGGGATAACCAGGGCTCTATATTAAGTAATTTGCAAGGTCTTCAAAGTCTTGGCGGGGTTTTAGGTATCGGAATGGCTGGAAGAGTTTATGATGATTTTGGTCCAAAAGCACCATTTATTGCAGGATCAATTATTTTACTTTTTATGATTTACCTTATTATTGAAGGAAAAAATAACAATATTTCTTATAATTAACAAATACAATCCCTTTAATGAAATACGAAGCTAACAATTTTATTAATAGAGAATTAAGTTGGATCGACTTTAATAAAAGAGTCCTTCTTACAGGGATGGAGAAAGATTATAAAGTACTAGATAAAATTAAATTTTTTTCAATTTTCAGTAATAATCTTGATGAATTTTTTATGGTTAGAGTTGCATCATTAAAGGCTCAAGTTGAAGCCGGAATTAGAAAAAAAAGTATTGATGGACATACTCCTAAAGAACAATTAAAAAAAATTAACAAGGAAGTAAAAAAACTCACAATCCTTCAAGAAAAATATTTTAATAATGAATTAAATGATGAGCTTAAAAATGAAGGCATTTTCATAAAAAAGTATTGTGAACTCAATCAAAATCAGAAAAATTGGTGTAATAGCTATTTCCTATCTTCAATTTTTCCTTTATTAACACCATTAGTAGTTGATCCTGCGCACCCATTCCCTTTTATAAGTAATTTAAGTCTTAATTTGGCTGCTCTCATTAATGATGGAGAAGAATCAAAAAATCAATTTGTAAGAATTAAAATACCGACAAAAAATATTGGCAGATTTATACTAATTCCCAATGAAATTATTGAAACTGAAGATGAAAGAGAGCATTTTTTTATAACTGTTGAAGACTTAATTGGAAACAACATCAATGCCTTTTTTAATGGAATGGAATGCTTAAATTATTCTTTTTTCCGAGTAACAAGAGATGCAGATTTAGAATTAAAAGAACTTGAAGCTGACGACTTACTTCTTGCGGTAGAGCAAAGCTTGCAAAAAAGAAGATTAGGGGGAGATGTAGTTAGATTAGAAGTAAATGAAAATATTCCACAAAATATTTTAAAGTTACTCATTGAAAGTATTGCAATACCAGAAGAATATATCTACTTTTGCAAAAGCTTATTAGGACTTGACGATTTAAATTACCTCATAAAAATTAATCGAGAAGACTTAAAAGAAAATTTATTAATTGGAGATACACATCCATTATTAAAATCGTTAGATTCTTCTAAAGACAAAAATTTTAACTCTATTTTTAGCATTCTTAGAAAACAGAGTATACTTCTACATCATCCATACGACTTATTCAAAACCTCTGTAGAAGAATTTATCAACAAAGCTGCTGACGACCCACTTGTACTAGCTATTAAAATTACTCTTTATAGAGTTTCAAAAGATTCTCCAATTATTGAAGCCTTAATGAGAGCAGCTGAGAATGGGAAAGAGGTAATGACTCTTGTTGAGCTCAAAGCAAGATTTGATGAAGATAACAACATCCAATGGGCAAAACAGCTTGAGCAAGCTGGAATTCATGTTGTTTATGGAATACTAGGCTTTAAAACACATACAAAGATTGCTTTAGTGGTTAGAAAAGAGAAAGGAAGACTAAGGAATTATTTTCATATTGGAACGGGAAATTACAATTCGAATACTTCTCGCTATTACACAGACATAGGATTTCTTTCAACAGATCCTGATATCTCCTCAGATTTAATTGAACTCTTTAATTACTTATCAGGTTTCTCAAAACAAAAGGCTTATCAGAAATTATTAGTATCTCCAACATCATTAAGAAAAAAATTCATCTTTTTAATAAATAGAGAAATTGAAAATATCGAAAAGGGCAAGAAAGCTGAAATTATTGCAAAAATGAATTCATTAGTAGATCCAGAAATTATTCAATTACTTTATTTAGCTTCCCAAAAAGGAGTAAAAATTCACCTGATAATAAGAGGAATATGTTGTTTATATCCTCAAAGAGAGAATTTGAGTGAAAATATCAAGGTTACAAGTATTATTGGGCATTTTCTTGAACATTCTAGAATTTTTTGGTTTTACAATGACAATAATCCAGAAGTTTTTATAGGCAGCGCAGACTGGATGAGAAGAAATTTAGACAGAAGGATAGAAGCTGTTACACCTATAGAAGACCTAAAATTAAAATCTCAACTATATGATCTTTTACAAACTTATATTGATGATAATTATTACTCCTGGATCATGAATAAAGATGGAATATACGAAAAAAAAGAGGGAGATTCAAACTCAAATCGTTCTCAAATTGATCTAATAAAAAGATTACAAAAATAAATTTTTTTATAACATTTTAAAAACTTCTTAATATTGATAAAAATTTTATATTTATAAGAAATCAAGTCATATCAGTTATTTTGAAGTAATATTAAGAGAAATCAATTTTCTTGTCTTTAAAGTTTCAACGCAAAAGTATTTTTTTTCTTGATTTCAGTGCTAGCTTTTTAAAAAATCCACTTAAAGAGGCCAGGGTGATGGGGATCCTTCTGGAATCTGGAAATAGTTCTTCAAAAAAGAAAACTGAAGAACCTAGATTACCAAACACTGCGGGCAAGACTCGCAAAACAAAACCAAGCTTAACTGCTAAACAAAACCAAAAAAAATCTGCAAGACTTGCTTCAGATTCAATAGGTTATTACTTAAGCAGTATTGGAAGAGTTCCTCTTCTTACTGCAGCAGAAGAAATAGAGCTAGCTCATCATGTTCAAAACATGAAAAAGATGCTAGAAATTCCTGAGATAGAAAGATCATCTAAACATCTTCGCCTAATTAAAATTGGGAAAAGAGCTAGAGATAGAATGATGTCAGCCAATTTAAGACTTGTAGTATCTGTTGCCAAGAAGTATCAAAATCAAGGTTTAGAATTATTAGACTTGGTACAAGAAGGCGCTATAGGCTTAGAAAGAGCGGTTGATAAATTTGATCCTGCAATGGGATATAAATTTTCTACTTATGCTTATTGGTGGATTAGACAAGGAATGACAAGAGCTATTGATAATAGCGCTAGGACAATTCGATTACCAATTCATATTAGTGAAAAACTTTCCAAAATGAGAAGAGTTTCTAGAGAATTATCTCAAAAATCTGGAAGACAACCAACCAGATTAGAAATGGCAACAGCGATGGGAATTGAGCAAAAAGATTTAGAAGACTTAATCTCTCAAAGTGCTCCATGTGCATCTCTTGATGCTCACGCAAGAGGCGAAGAAGATCGTAGTACCTTAGGTGAACTTATTCCAGATCCAAATGGAGAAGAGCCTATGGAAGGGATGGATAGAGCAATCCAAAAAGAACATTTAGGAACTTGGCTAACTCAATTAAATGAAAGAGAACAAAAAATTATGAAACTTAGATTCGGCTTAGACGGAGAGGAACCTCTTACACTGGCAGAAATAGGAAGACAAATAAATGTATCCAGAGAAAGAGTTAGGCAACTAGAAGCTAAGGCAATATTAAAACTTAGAGTAATGACCACTCATCAAAAAGCAGCCTAATTAAGTTGTTGAATTTTGTTTTTATTTTAATTTATATATTTATTATCTTTTTTATATCGATAATATACAAAAGATTTAATCCAAATAATAAAGAAGTACTGAGAAAAATTATTCATATTGGAATAGGACCTTTAATTCCTCTCGCAAAATTCTTAGATATAGATCAAACTTCTGCTCTTTGTTTTACAGGGCTTGTTACGTTGTTAACTTTCATAAATTACCAATCTAAATTATTTCCAACTATTGAGGATGTAGATAGAAAAAGTTATGGAACGTTATTTTATTGTTTAAGTTTATTTATTTTAATTTACCTTTATTGGGAAAAAGATCCTACTTCACTGATTGCTGGTTTTTTTATAATGACATTTGGTGATGGCTTTGCAGCATTAATAGGAAAGAACTTTAAATCCAAAAGTTGGATTTTTTTAAACCAAAAAAAATCCTTGTTTGGAACAACCACTATGTTTATTACAAGCTTTATAGTAGTTTTTGGTTTAAGTTATATCCAAAAATACACTTTTAATATAAATTTTTTTACTATTGCTTCTATTTCTACAATGCTTGAACAATTTAGTATTTTTGGAATAGATAATTTTATAGTGCCAATTTCAGCAGCATTTTGCTTTAATTTTTTTATTACAGGTTTATAAATTACAAAATTGAATCATACAGAATCTGAAGCAAATTTTTTGTTGTATCTATATTTATGCAAGCATCAGTAATACTCGTACCATATTCAAGATCTTTCCTGTTTGAAAGTTTTTGATTACCCTCCTTCAGATGACTTTCAAGCATTACTCCTAAAATATTTTTTTCACCATTCTTAATCTGATTGGCTACGTTTTTAAGAACATCAGATTGCTTCCTGTAATCTTTATTTGAGTTCCCATGGCTACAATCAATCATAACTTTGTAAGGAAGATTACCTACTTTTAATTCTGAAGAAATACTTTTTACATGTTGATTTTCATAATTAACTCCTTTAGAACCTCCTCTTAAAACTATATGTCCATCTGGATTACCCGTTGTATTTACAATAGAAGCATAACCTTGATCATTAACACCTAAGAAATGATGAGATTTTGAAGCCGACTGCATCGCATTAATAGCCGTGCTAAAAGAACCATCAGTACCATTTTTAAAACCAATAGGCATGGATAATCCTGAAGCCATTTCTCTATGAGTTTGACTTTCAGTAGTCCTTGCACCAATTGCTGTCCAACTGATTAAATCAGCAATATATTGAGGAACAATTGGATCTAATAACTCAGTAGCTGAGGGTATCCCACGCGTTGCCAAATAAGATAGTAGATTTCTCGCTCTTCGTAAACCTGTATTAATGTCATATGAACCATCTAAATGAGGGTCATTTATTAATCCTTTCCAACCAATTGTAGTTCTGGGTTTTTCAAAATATACTCGCATTACAATTTCTAATTTATCTTTATAAATTTTTCTAAATTCCTGAATATATTCTGAATAATCTTTAGCAGCCTCAATATCATGGATTGAACATGGTCCCACTATGACTAGAATCCTAGGATCATTATTGTGCAAAATATTTTGTATTGATCTTCTACTATTAGAGACAGTTTCTGCAGAGGTATAATCTAAAGGTATATCATTATGAAGTTTGCTTGGAGGTATTAATGGACGTGTTTCAACAACATGCAAATCAGATGTTTTTTCTAAAGATTGATTATTGGATGAAGTCGTCATTGATTAATTAAGAAGTTTGAATATTTAAAAAAGCATTTATGAATACTCTCCTTATCAATATTAAAAATAACAATAGATTAGGCATTAAACCTTACAAATGAAGAAATTGGAAACATTGCTCAAAGATTATGCACATCATGTAGCTGAGAGAGCTACTAAAGGCATACCTCCATTACCACTAAATGCAGAACAGACTAACTGTATTACTAACCTCTTGGAGCAAAACACTAATTACGATAGTGAATATTTACTAGATTTGCTCATAAATAGAGTACCGCCAGGGGTAGACGAGGCAGCATATGTAAAAGCAAGCTGGCTTACGGCAATTGCTCAAGGCGAAAAACATTGCAGATACATTAACCCTGAGAGAGCAATTGAGATACTAGGCACAATGATAGGTGGATATAATGTTAATTCTCTGGTTGAAATACTTAAAGGGGAAAATAGTTTACTAGCAAAAAAAGCAGCAGAGGTTTTAAAAAATATCATTCTTGTTTACGATTCGGCGAATGATATTTATGAATTATCTCAAAATAATATTTATGCACAAGAAGTAGTAAATAGTTGGGCAAATGCAGAATGGTTCAAAAGTAAAAAAGTTCTACAGAAAGAAATTACTTGTCTAGTATTCAAAATTGATGGTGAGACAAATACAGATGACTTATCTCCTGCAGTTCACGCGACAACTCGTCCTGATATACCATTGCACGCTTTGGCTATGCTCGAATTTAAAAAGCAAGATGGATTAGAAATTCTTGATAATCTTAAAAAACAAGAGATCCCAATTGCTTATGTTGGAGATGTAGTAGGCACAGGTAGTTCAAGAAAATCAGCTATAAATTCAGTGATTTGGCATATTGGCGAAGATATACCTTTTGTACCAAATAAAAGAACCGGAGGAATAATAATTGGCAGCAAAATAGCTCCTATTTTCTTTAATACCGCACAAGATTCAGGAGCACTTCCGATAGAGGCTGATGTATCTCAAATGAACACAGGGGATTTAATAAAGATATTTCCTTATGAAGGCGTTATTAAAAAAATTGAAAAAAATACTAATTCTGAAATAGTAATAAGTCAATTCGACTTGTGTCCATCAACTATTACTGATGAAATTCAAGCTGGAGGGAGAATAAATCTCATGATTGGACGGTCACTCACAGACAAGATTAGAAACAAATTAGATTATCAACCTAGTGAAATATTTATCAGGCCAAAAAATCCAAAAGAATTTAATTCTGGTTTTACTCAAGCACAAAAAATAGTAGGTAAAGCATGCGGTTTAAAGGGGGTTCGACCTGGAATGACCTGTGAACCAATTATGACGACAGTTGGGAGTCAAGATACTACTGGGCCTATGACGAGGGATGAACTTAAAGAATTAGCTTGTTTAGGATTCACTGCAGATTTAGTTATGCAAAGTTTTTGTCACACAGCTGCATATCCTAAACCAGTAGATTTGCTTACACATAAAGAATTACCTGACTTTATATCTCAAAGAGGTGGAGTAGCCCTAAAACCCGGGGATGGAATAATTCACAGCTGGCTTAACAGAATGCTCCTTCCTGATACTGTTGGTACAGGTGGAGATAGTCATACAAGATTCCCTCTTGGAATTTCATTTCCTGGAGGCTCAGGCATTGTTGCCTTTGCTGCTGCAATAGGATCAATGCCATTAAATATGCCAGAATCAGTACTCGTAAAATTTAAGGGCGATTTATTACCAGGCATAACCTTAAGAGATTTAGTTAATGCAATCCCACTCTTTGCGATTAAAAAGGGACTTTTGACTGTTGAGAAAGCAAATAAAAAAAATATATTTAACGGAAAAATTATGGAAATTGAAGGATTGCCTAACTTAAAACTTGAACAAGCTTTCGAACTAACTGATGCTACTGCTGAACGCTCATGCGCTGGAAGCACAATACTTTTATCACAGGAAACTGTTCAAGAATACATAAGAAGCAATATTTGCCTTTTAGAAAAAATGATTGAGAGCAATTATGAAGATTCAAAGTCAATATCAAGAAGAATTAATGATATGAAAAATTGGTTAAAGAAACCTGAATTAATTCAGCCAGATCTGAATGCCAGTTACGAAGAAATAATTGAAATTGACTTATCTCAAGTTAAACAACCTATAGTTGCTTGCCCCAATGATCCAGATAATGTGAAGGAAATTGTTGATGTTGCAAATACAAATATTGATGAAGTTTTTATAGGTTCTTGTATGACAAACATTGGTCACTACAGGGCTGCCGCAAAAGTTCTTGAAGGTGTGAAAAATTTAAAGGCAAAACTATGGATTTGTCCACCCACAAAAATGGATGAGGAAACTCTGAAACAAGAAGGTTACTATGAAATATTTGAAAATTGTGGTGCGAGATTAGAATTGCCTGGCTGTTCTTTATGCATGGGAAATCAAGCCAGAGTAGATGAAGGATCAGTTGTATTTTCTACTAGTACAAGAAATTTTGACAATAGGCTTGGGAAAAATGCTCAAGTATTTTTAGGGAGTGCAGAATTAGCAGCAGTTTGTGCACTTCTTGGAAAAATTCCTGAAATAGAAGAATATCAGGATATTACTAAAAATAAAATTAATCCATATTCTGATGAACTTTATCGCTATCTTCAATTTGATGAAATACACGATTTCAGCTTGACAAAGTAATCATGGCCTATGCGAAACCTCATAAAAGAAAATATTAAAAAAACAGGAAATAACTCTTCTCGAAGCATTAAAAAATTACTTAAACAAAGATCTTTTGTTGTTTTCATATCAATTCTATTAACAGGTTTAGGGGCATCAATTACTAGTATTTCTTTTAAAACTGGAATTTATTTTATAAATAATTGGAGATTAGAACTTTTAAATCATTTTCCGTCTGTTGCAGTCTTACCACTATTTGGTGCAGTTGGTGGAGCTATTGCAGGATTTTTGATTAAAAATTTTGCTCCTGCAGCGAAAGGTTCAGGTGTAAGTCAAATTATGGGATTTTTAAGACATAAAAAAGTACCCATGAATCTTAAAGTTGGATTAGTCAAATTAATATCTGGAATCATTGCAATCGGAAGCGGGTTCCCTTTGGGTCCTGAAGGTCCATCAGTTCAAATGGGGGGTTCAGTTGCTTGGCAAATGGCAAGATGGCTAAAAGCTCCTCTAGCATTTAGAAGAGTAATAGTTGCTGCTGGAGGTGGAGCTGGAATAGCAGCAGTATTTAGCGCTCCTTTGGGTGGCTTCATTTACGCAATTGAAGAATTATTAAATTCTGCAAGACCAGTAATCTTATTATTAGTCGTAATTACAACTTTCATAGCAGATTCATCTGCAGATATTATTCAAGCCTTGGGTTTAGATCCAAAAGCCGGGGGTTTTGATTTCAATCTAGGCTTTTTAATCCAAAAAGAATATGATCCATCTGTCTTTTTCTTGCCTATTGATTTTATTTACCTTTTGTTACTTGGAATAATTATTGGATTATTCGCAGAACTTTATAGTAAGTATGTTCTTTTTATGCAAAAGCTTGGAAAAAAATGGTATAAAAATAAATTTGTTCTAAAAATGAGTATTTGCGGACTTTTACTTGGAAGCATTTATTCTTTTTTGCCTAGCTCTTTCCATAATTTAGATGAATTGCAAAAAATAATAGTCGAAAAGAATACGAATATTGAAATAGCCTTTTTAGCTGTATTTATACTTTTTATAACAACAGGATTAGCCGCTGCATCTGGAGCCCCTGGAGGGTTATTCTATCCGATGCTCACCTTAGGAGGAGCTATTGGATTAATCATGGGAACCTGGGTAGAAATTGCTACAGGTCATGCCCCAAGTACATATATATTTGCTGGAATGGGGGCATTTGTAGCTGGATGTTCAAGAACACCAATAACTGCAATGTTCTTAGCTTTTGCTTTAACAAAAAATTTATTAATTATGAAGCCCGTTCTCATTAGCTGTATTGCAAGTTTCCTAATAGCAAGAGCGTTTAATGAAGAATCAATTTATGAAAGACAAATTCAAATTGAATTAGAGGATTAAAAATTATTTTTAATCAAAAACAGCGGTTTTGCTCTTATAAACAAATACTTGGTGATTTAGATGTAATCTAACAGCCCTTGCCAAAGCAACTCTCTCTATATCCCTGCCTTTTCGAATTAAATCATCAACTTCATCTCTATGACTTACATTGACAGTACATTGTTCAATAATTGGGCCCTCATCAAGATCTTTAGTTACATAATGTGCTGTAGCACCTATTAATTTTACACCCCTTTTCCATGCACGATGATATGGTTGAGCGCCCTTAAAAGCAGGTAAGAAAGAATGATGAATATTTATTATTGAAGAAAACTTTTGCAAAAAAGAATCACTCAAAATTTGCATATATTTAGCTAATACAACAAAATCGATATCAAATTGATCGATTAATTTTAAAATCTGATCTTCAACATCAGATTTCGAGGAATTAACAGTATCAAAATAAACAAATTGTGAATTAAAGTCATTCGCAATACTTTCAAGATCAGGATGATTAGAAATTATTAATGGGACATTCATTTTGAGTTCACCATTTCTTACTCGCCAAAGTAAATCAATTAAACAATGATTTTGTTTACTCACAAAAATAGCAACATTCGGAATCTCATCTGAATAATTAATATTAAATTTTCCATTTATATCAACTGCAATTTTTTGAAACTTATCATAAATATCCTTTCTGTTAATTGTTGTATGGATGCTATTCCACTCAATCCTACTAAGAAATAGCCCCGCATCTTGATCTGTATGATGATCTGAATGCTTGATATTGCCACCATAATTTGATATCCAACTTGTAAGCTTACTTACTAAGCCTGGACGATCAGGACAAACAATTTTGAATATAATTGAAGGATGTTCCAAAGAAAATTTAATTGTTTAATCAAATAAGTAAGTACACCTAATATATCAATGAAAGGATTAAAAGAAAATTTTCAAAAACCACATATACTGATTGTAGGTGCTGGCATAATAGGAAAGTTTAACGCATTAGAACTGTCTGAATTAGGGTATCAAATAACAATTGCAGATCCAACTTTAGACAAAAATAGTAGTAGTGCTGCATTAGGTCTTCTAATGGGATATATATATCAAAAGAGGAATGGCAGAAGTTGGATACTTAGAAAACAAAGCCTTGAATTGTGGCCAAAATGGATCAAATTATTACAAGAGTTTAATCCTGAATTACATATAGAAAAACGATTAATTCAGTTGACGACAAATGATGCAAAATTTGAAAAGCTAGAGAAATTTGTTAATGACAATACAAACCAAGGACTTGAAATTTTAGAGAAAGACTCAATCATTATTAAAAATATCAATAAGATTTTCAAGACAAAAAATATTAAAGGAGTTATTTCCCACAAAGATGGGAGAATAGATCCTCAATCATTATTAGATACATTAAATGTTTACCTAAAAAACAAAAAAATTAATTTTTTAGAAGATGAAATAATAAAAATTAAAAGATTTAACAAACAATGGATTGCGGCTTCGAGAAGTAATAACGAAATCAAAACTGATGCAATTATCTTATGTAATTCTCTTAATTCAATAAATTTAATAATAGACAAGCCTCATAAAATCAAATTAAAACCAGTCTTGGGCCAAGCTTTAGAAATTTGTACAAACTTACATGAAGTTAATTTATTATCCCTGCCAAAACATTTCAACATTAATGGCAAAAACATAATTCCTTTAACAAAAAATAAAATTATCATTGGTTCTACTGATGAATATCATGAAAAACCAGAAGATAATGTCTTCGAAAAACTTACTGATTTTATTGAGAACAAACCTAGCTGGCTATCTAGAGAAAGAGTAACGAGAAAATGGTTTGGCATTAGATCAAGACCGGAAGGAGAACCATCCCCTATTCAGAAAAATCTAGAAAATGGATTAATTATATGTACTGGTTTCTATAAAAATGGATTTTTACTTGCTCCTTCATGTTCTCATTGGGTAGCAAATGAACTAAATAAATATTTTATTTAATCTTTTGTCTCTGTAAAGTCTGCATCAATTACATCATCATCGCCACCTTTATCATTTGATTCATTTGAATCTGGAGTCCCTGGTGCTGGAGGTTGGTTACCTGGCTGTTGATATACAGAAGAACCAATTGCATAAAGTTCTTGTTGTAGTTCTTCTAATAATTTTTTCATAGCTTCATAATCTTCTTTTGAAGTTGCTTCTTTTAATGCTTTACTTTTTTCTTCTACCTTAGCTTTAGCTGAAGCATCAACTTTATCACCAAGTTCTCCCAACTGTTTTTCTGTTTGATAAACAAGAGTTTCCGCTTGATTCTTTAAGTCAATTTTCTCCCTTTTTTCTTTGTCGACAGAAGCATTTGATTCTGCATCTTTAACCATTTTATCAACTTCATTATCTGAAAGAGTTGAAGCACCTGTTATAGAAATGGATTGTTCCTTACCACTTCCTTTATCTTTCGCGGTGACACTTAAAATTCCATTTGCATCAATATCAAACGTTACTTCTATTTGCGGAACACCTCTTGGAGCAGAGGGAATACCATCAAGCCTAAAGGTTCCTAAGCTTTTATTATCTGATGCCATTTCTCTTTCTCCCTGCAAAACATGAATCTCGACGTTAGTTTGACCATCTACAGCAGTTGAATAAGTCTCAGATTTCTTTGTTGGCACTGTTGTATTTCGAGTAATCATTTTTGTCATTACTCCTCCCAATGTTTCTACACCAAGAGATAACGGGGTAACGTCTAACAACAAGATATCTTTTACTTCACCTGCTAGAACTCCTCCTTGAATGGCTGCACCAACAGCTACAACCTCATCAGGGTTTACAGTTTGATTAGGATCTTTACCAGTAACTCGCTTAACTAATTCTTGAACAGCAGGCATTCTAGTTGAGCCGCCGACCATTACTATTTCATCAATCTCTCCTGTAGATAGCTTGGCATCCTTTAGAGCTTGTTCTACTGGAACTCTACATCTATCGATTAATTTAGAAGCAAGCTCTTCAAAATTTGCTCTAGTCAAGTTTAAATCAAGATGTTTTGGGCCTTCTGGAGTAGCAGTTATAAAAGGTAAGTTAATTTCACTTTGAGTAGCATTTGAAAGTTCAATCTTTGCCTTTTCAGCCGCTTCAGTAAGACGTTGCAAAGCTTGTTTGTCCTGTCTTAAATCAATTCCTTCATTACTTTTAAAAATGCTTGCTAGATGGTCGACAATACATCTATCAAAATCATCACCTCCTAAATGAGTGTCTCCAGAAGTTGATAGAACTTCGAATACACCATCTCCAACCTCTAAAACTGATACATCAAAAGTTCCACCGCCTAAATCAAAAACAAGTATTCTTTCATTACTTTTTTTGTCTAATCCATAAGCTAAAGCAGCAGCTGTAGGCTCATTTATTATCCTTAAGACTTCAAGCCCTGCTATCTTACCTGCATCTTTTGTAGCCTGTCTTTGAGAATCATTAAAATAAGCCGGAACAGTTATAACAGCTTGGGTTATATTTTCGCCTAAATATTTACCTGCATCTTCAGAAAGTTTTCTTAAAACCTGAGCACTTACTTCTTCAGGAGAAAATTGTTTATCTAAAACTGGGCATTTTAATTTTACATTTGAACCAGCCTTTTCAATACCATAACTGACATCTTTTGATTCCTCATTAACTTCATCAACTCTTCTACCAACAAAACGCTTGGCCGAATAAAAGGTATTTTCAGGGTTCATAACAGCTTGTCGCTTTGCGATCTGACCAACAAGCTGATCTTGATTTTTTGTATATGCAACAACAGATGGTGTTGTTCTGAAACCCTCTGCATTTGCTATTACAGTAGGTTTACCACCTTCCATAACAGCTACACAACTATTTGTTGTCCCTAAATCGATTCCAACAACCTTCCCCATGGGTAGATACTCTATTTAATATTCTCCATAATCGGTCATAGACGACATTATTGTTACTCTGAAACGGGGAGTGGTTCCCGAACAGATCACAATTTTCCTGCAAAATTTCTCTTAATAATGATTACAAGTAAAACATCATTTCTTGCTTTGATTGGAAACCCAGTAAGTCATTCTTTGTCTCCAATTATGCAAAATGCAGCTATTCAATATTTAGGCCTTGATTTAATTTATATGGCTATACCTTGTAAAAATGAAGACTTAGAAAGAGTTGTTAATTCTCTAAAAAAAATGAATTGTAAAGGCTTGAACATTACAATTCCTTTTAAACAAAAAGTATTTGATATGTGTAGTGAAATATCTCCAGTTGCAAAGAAAGTAAAAGCTATTAATACCCTGAAATTGAACGATAATAAAGATTGGATTGGAACAAATACTGATATTGATGGATTTATCTATCCTTTAAAAAAGCTTAATTTAATAAAAAAGAGTTCATTAATTTTAGGTTCTGGAGGTGCAGCTAGATCAGTAATCCAAGGTCTAATAGAATTAAAATTATCAAAAATTACAATCATTTCACGAAAAAAAAATTCTTTAAATGAATTAATTACCAATTTTAAAAATGATATCGAAATAAAAGGTTTGCTTAGTACTAAAAACGAGATTAAAAATTTAATTCAAGAAACTGATTTAATAATCAATACAACTCCAGTAGGAATGAGCAATAGCACTAATATTGATGAGCTACCATTTGGTCAAGGGTTTTGGGATTCCATAAATTCCAAGACAATTGTTTATGACCTAATTTACAATCCTTCTCCTACTCCGTTCTTAAAATTTTGCGATAAAAAAGGATGCATGACTATAGATGGTACTCAAATGCTAATTGCTCAAGGAGCAAAATCATTATCATTCTGGACAAACGGATTAGAAGTACCTTTTGAGGTTATGCATGATGCATTAAAAGAATATCTTTAATCAAAAAATTAAATGCTATTTATAAAGAATTTGACCTTGATAATGTATCGTAAGTAATGAACAGACGCTCATTAATCAAATTCTGAGCCAAAGACCTTGTCTGAAAATTATGACTGATCAAATTTATTACGAAACAATGTACATTCTTCGTCCCGATATAGCTGAGGACGAGGTAACTAATCACATAGATAAATATAATAAACTTCTTGAGGAATCAGGGGGTAAAATCCTTGATAGTCAAATGAGAGGTAAAAGAAGATTAGCTTATCAAATAGCAAAACATAGAGAAGGTATTTATGTTCAATTAAGTCATCAAGGTAATGGCCAACACATTTTCAAAATCGAAAAAGCAATGCGTTTAAGTGAAGATGTTATTAGATATCTAACAGTAAAACAAGAAGGGCCTTTACCTACGCCAAGATCTTCAAATAAAGGATCTAATCAATCAGAGAAAAAAGAAATTGAGAGTATTGATTCAACTAATAAATCAGAATCTAAAGAGGAAACTAATGATAAAATAACGGCAACTTCTGAAACTACATCATCTCAATTTAAAGAGTCTCAAAGTCTTGAACGCTAATTATTCTTTTTTGAATTTAATTCTGCCCATATTTTATTGGACATCCCCCACATATAAATAAATCCTTCTGCTTGCTTGTGATTAAAAATATCATCTTTACTGTAAGTTGCCAAATCCTCCCTATAGAGAGAGTTATTTTCAGAAGATCGACCAATTACTATTGCATTTCCCTTATGTAATCTTATTTTGACCTTACCGTTAACAGATGATTGAGTGGAATCAATAAAACCATCTAATGCTTGCTTGAGAGGACCAAACCAAAATCCCTGATAAACTAGTTGACCCCATTTTTTTTCTACTATATTTTTAAAATCTAATACATCTGGATTTAATGTTATGCTTTCTAATTCTTTGTGAGCTTTTATAAGAAGTAGAAGGCCAGGCGCCTCATAGATTTCTCTGCTCTTAATACCGACAACTCTATCTTCAATCATATCTATTCTTCCAAAGCCATGTTCGCCTGCTAGAGAATTAGCCTTTTGAATGATCTCTACAGGACTTAAAAATTCATTTCCTATTGCAATAGGAAATCCATTTTGAAATACAATTTCTAGGTCTTTTGGAGCATTTGGTGCGTTATTAATAGATGAAGTCATATCAAAAACGTCTTCATTTGGTTCTTGCATTGGATCTTCCAATAAACCAGCTTCAATACTACGACCAAGAAGATTTACATCAATCGAATAAGGAGACTTCTTAGAGACAGGAGCTGGAATTCCAAATTTTTCACCGTACAAAATAGCTTCTTCTCTACTCATCTTCCATTCTCTAGCAGGTGTAATTATCTGTAAATCAGGTCCTAAAGCATGAATAGCCAAATCAAATCTTACTTGATCATTTCCTTTTCCTGTACAGCCGTGCGCCACTGCATCAGCATTTAGTTCTCTTGCCAAATTTACGAGATTTTCAGCTATCAGTGGTCTAGCCAAAGCGGTTGATAAAGGATACTTTTCTCCATAAAGTGCATTCGCTCTAATAGCAGGAAAAGCATACTTTTCTACAAAATTATCTACTAAATTCCCAATCACAGATTTTGTTGCACCTGAATTTAAGGCTTTTTGTCTAACAATCTCTAAATCATCTCCTTGGCCAAGATCAGCTACAAAAGTTACAACTTCTGAGATACCGTATTCATTTTTTAAATATGGAATGCAGACACTAGTATCAACCCCTCCGGAATATGCAAGAACAACTTTTTTTACCTGCTGCATTAAAATTTACCTCCAGTGAAGAAAGGTGAAAGTAATAAGGATTTCAGCTTTCTAAATTTTATTAAAAACTAATATTATTGTAACTACAAGAGCTGGACCAAAAACTAATAAGAGTACAAGATAATTATTAATTAATAAAATATCCGGCTTTAAAAAGCCATAGTATTTAAAAAAAATGGCTGACAAGACTGACATTGGCCAAATTAGAAAATATTTTAAATTTTCTTTATCAAACAAAATTTTTCAAGTACATGTTTATGTATTATGGTATAAAAGTAAAGATTTTTTTAAATGGATTCTAATAAACTCAAAATTAGATTAAACGAAATTGCTGAAGTAAATCCAGCCTTAACTTGCTATCACAGAGAAGACCCTGCTCCTGTACTGCCATTAAGAGAAGAACCGGATTTACTATCTTGGCTAGAAGACACAGGCAGACTTGTAAACGAAAAAGATGGAGATTCTCAAGAGATAAGTACAATTGAAGAAGAAGAACTTTCAGCTTTAATGGGAGAAAAAGAAGATTATAAAACCGAAGAAGACGTTTCAAATGATGATTGGGAAGACTAGATCGCTAACTTTTACATCATTATTTTTCTTACTTGTAATTTCATTAATAGTAAATTCTTACATTTTCAATAGTTTACTAATAATTAATATTTTTCTAATATCAAGTTTAATTTCCTTAGTAATAACAAAATACGGTTTTAAAATAATTACACGATTAAATTTATTACAAAATATAAGAAGTGAAGGTCCAACTCTTCATTTTAATAAAACAAATACTCCTACGATGGGCGGAATATTTATTATTTTGCCCTTTTTATTACTACTTTTAATAGTTAATAATTACGTTGATTCTATTGGTATATTATTATTATTTTTTTGTACTATAAGTTTTTTTATTATAGGATTTTTAGACGATTATTTAAGTATTGCAAACAAAAAAAATACAGGTCTAAAATCTAATGAAAAATTTACATTACAAGCTTTAATTGCAATTTTATTTATCATATTTGCAAGTCAAAGCAATTATATTAATCCTTTGATCACTATATCTAATAATTGGAATATGGATACTAATATAGTAATTTTTCCAATCTGTTTTTTAACTTTAGTAGGTTTAAGTAATGCAGTAAATTTGACCGACGGCCTAGATGGATTAGCAGCTGGATGTAGCGCAATAGTTTTTTTTGGACTTGGTACGGAAATATTTATTAAAGATCAAAAAGATTTAATAATTTATGGCCTTATTTCCTATGCAATGTCAGGTTTATGTATAGGTTTTCTAAAATACAACAAATATCCTGCAAAGATATTTATGGGAGATACTGGATCTTTAACAATTGGTGCGGCGTTAGGATCTATTTCAATATTAACTAATAGTTTTTTTACGTTATTTATTATCTCAGGAATATTTATTACTGAAGCTCTATCAGTAATGATTCAAGTAAGTTTTTTTAAAATCACCAAAAAGTTATTTAAAAAAGGGAAAAGAATCTTTTTGATGACACCAATTCATCATCATTTTGAACTAAAGGGTATCAAAGAAGAGAAAATAGTTGAAAACTTCTGGAAAGTAAACATATTACTTATTGTTTTAGGTATAGTTTTAAAAATAAATCTTTGAATTATTAAGTATGAGTTTCTTTACTTGGAAGGATGATGGCTTAACAAGTGACTGTGTAAGTCTTGATGCAATGGCATCTCGATTTGAAGAAACAGCTAAGCTAATAAAAAAATTATCTGAAAAAGGCTTTAAATTAAAAAAAACGCAAAAGCATCAGTTAATCATTCATTCTGATCCACAAATTTTTGATCAATGGGGTTTTATAAGTGAGGAACTACCTTTCAAACAACTTTCTTTGATTCCTGATGATGAAACAATTGTCGATTTTTCATAGTGGCCTTGCAAGATTGATAAATAATTTCTGACATGAGTATTCCAACTAAAATGTCTATGGACTCCTTCGATTCCATTTCTACTCCATATCTTCCATTGAGTACTATTTGAAATACCTTTTTCAAGAGCAACTTTCAACTGATTAATGTCAGTTACATTTACTAATAAGCCATTTTCACATTTTGCATGAATTTCTTTAGGACCTCCATCATCTGTAGCAATAATTGGTAAACCACATGAAGAAGCTTCAAGTAATGTTAAGCCAAAGGGTTCTGTTAGGGCAGGATTAACAAAAATTCCTCCACTACTAGCTGCCCATCTATATAAAGAAGGAATATTTGCTGGAGAATGTTTTTTGGGATAAGCCACTTTTCCATATAAATTATATTTGTCTATCATTTCAAAAATCTTTTGAAAAACATCTCTTTGTTGAGAATCAAGTTTAGATGTATTGTCTCTACAACCTAAAACTAAAACTAAGTTCGTTTTTCTTTTTAATTTTTCTGATCGTCCATAAGCTTCTACTAAAGAAGGAATATTTTTTCTTCTTACTGCTCTAGAAATAGCCAATATAGGAGGCTTTCTTAAATCTTTCAAAAAAGGAAGCATCATATTATCAATTTCAGAGGTCTCAGTTGTTGAATGAATATGATGAAACTTAGTATGATCAACTCCAGGAGCAATAACTTTTGATTTTTCGAATGAAAAAGAGTGATATTGAGAATATTGAGATACAGATTCTTGTTTAGTGCTTGTCACAACGATATCAGCATATTTTAAAGACTCTTCTTCTGCATTAATTCTTTCGCTTATACAGTAAAGCTTTTCAATTTGATTAATTTTTAAACCAGCCTCAAGTAATTTTCTTCTTTTCTCTCTTCCTAAAGAATGCCCGGTGAAAATAAAAGGTACTTTTAAAGCTTGACTTAGTCTGACTCCCACATAGCCAGCATCTGCATAATGAGCATGGATAAAGCTTGGCTTATTTTCGTATTTTTGATAATACTGAATAAGATTTTGAGTTAATTCGTCTAAATAAGGCCAAAATAATTCTTTTCTTAAATACTTATTGGGTCCAAATTGAAATCTTAAAATTCGTGCACCCGGTACAATAAATTCTTGCTCTTTTGAATAAGAACTATCAACTTTACTATCTTTAATGAGACGAGTAACTATATCAACTTGATCAACCTCTGACGTATTAGCCAAGCTTTTTACCAATTCCAAAACATATTGCGTTTGACCACCAGTGTCTGAATCTCTACCTAGTTCAAGATTATTAGAACGTATTAAACCATGCAAATGTAAATATAAAAATTTCAAACTCATTTATGATTTTAAATTACCCTATTACTAATAAGCTGTCTATTAAGGTAGAAATATTAAGAAAACATTATGATTTATTATTTTAAAAAAGTTATAACTACTAAAAGACAAGCTATAGTTAATTTTTTACAACTTAAAAAAAAGATAATTTGACAAATTAAATATTAACAATACGAAGAAATATAACTAGTTAAAAGCTTAATTTAAAGCTTCTTTTAAATATTTCGCTGTATAACTTATTGAATGCTTCGCAACATCTTCAGGTGTACCCTCAACTATAACTTCTCCACCTTTATCACCTCCATCAGGTCCAAGATCAATTATCCAGTCTGAACATCTAATAACGTCCAAATTATGCTCAATAACAACTACGGAATTACCTTTATCTACTAAACGTTGAATAACATCCATTAATTTATGAACATCATAAAAGCTTAACCCAGTTGTTGGCTCATCAATTAAATATAAAGTTTTTCCAGTAGCTCTTTTAGATAATTCAGTTGCTAATTTTACTCTTTGTGCTTCGCCGCCAGATAGTGTTGGAGCTGGCTGGCCCAACTTCACGTAACCAAGCCCTACATCTACTAATGTAGATAATCTATCAGCTGCTTGTGGGATCGCGGAAAAAGTTTCTGCAGCCTGCTCAACAGTCATTTCTAAAACATCAGAAATATTAAAGCCTTTATATTTAACTTGAAGAGTTTCTCTATTAAAACGAGCTCCCTTACATACATCGCATTGAACATAGACATCAGGTAAAAAATTCATTTCAATTACATTTACTCCTTGTCCTCGACAAGCTTCACATCTACCTCCTTTTACATTAAAGCTGAATTGCCCGGCTTGATAACCTCTGGCTTTAGCTTCTACAGTCGCAGTAAATAACTGTCTAATTGGATCAAAAGCCCCTGTATAAGTTGCAGGGTTTGATCTAGGAGTTCTTCCAATAGGAGATTGATCAATAACAATTACCTTATCTATGGCCTTTATCCCTTTTAACTCTTTAACACCTTTAGGGAAAGGTACTTTTAAACCAAGAGAATGACTAAGCGCAGGATGTAATAATTCATTAACTAATGTACTTTTTCCACTTCCACTCACTCCTGTTACGGAAACTAATCTCCCCAAAGGAAATTCAACTGATATATCTTTTAAGTTATTTTTAACGCAGTTATTTAAAATTAAACTTTTCTTGACTGAAGATCTACGTTCTTTGGGAGTAGGAATCGATTTTCTTCCACTGAGATATGCTCCAGTTAATGACTTCTTTGAATTTAAAACATCTTCAAATGAACCTTTTGCAATAATTTCCCCTCCATAAACTCCTGCACCTGGTCCAATATCCACTAAGTAATCAGCTGATTTCATAGTATCTTCATCATGTTCAACAACAACAAGAGTATTTCCCAAATCTCTGAGATTTTTTAAAGTTTCCAGCAATCTATCATTATCTCTTTGATGTAAACCAATACTGGGTTCATCCAATACATATAAAACACCAGTTAAGCCAGCTCCAATTTGAGTTGCTAATCTTATACGTTGTGCTTCTCCTCCTGATAAAGTCATTGCTGGTCTATCTAAAGTTAAATAATCTAAACCGACATTAATTAGAAACTTTAAACGCAGTCGAATTTCTTTTAAAACTAGTTCACCTATTTGTTTTTGTTTCTCGGATAAAGAAATATTTTCTTTTATATTTTTACTTAACCCCATTATTTTCTCGATATGAAATAAAGTATCTGAGACACTTATAGAGGTCAAATCAGTAATACTGTAAGGCCCAATCTTAACGGCAAGTGCTTCTGGTTTTAATCTTTTACCAGAACATGTTTTACAAGGAACCAATTCTAAATATTTTTCAAGCTTTTGCTTGACTGATTCTCCATTAGTTTCGGTTAATTGCCTTTCTAAAATAGGCAAGATTCCTTCAAAAGGTCTTTCGAAACCACTAGAACCCTTAAAACGACTATCAGCTTGAATTACGATTGGCTTATCAGATCCAGAAAGTAAGACATTTTTTTGTAAATCACTCAAATCTTTCCATGGAGTTTTTAATTCAAAACCATAAGCTTGGCCAACTGAATAAAGTAATGAAAAATAATAAGTATTATCTTTTTCACTCCAGGGAGCTATAGCAGCATAAACAGGTAAAGAAGGGTCAGGTATTACTCTATCTGCAGTAAATTTTTTTAAGTATCCAATACCATGGCAATCAGGGCAAGCACCGTAGGGACTGTTAAAAGAAAATAGTCTTGGAGACAACTCTTCAACAATAGATCCGTGAATTGGACAGGCATAATTCTCTGAATATAACTTTTCTTTATCTAGATTCGGAGGCAGAGTTTCGCCTTTTTTTGGAACAACTTCTACGATAGAGAGTCCATCCCCTCTTTTAAGACAAGTTTGTAAAGAGTCATTCAATCTTTCCTGGATTCCCTCTCTCGCAATCAATCGATCGACTACTACCTCAATATTGTGAGTATGATTTTTGTCTAATTCAATACTATCTGCAAGTTCCCTTACCTCACCGTTAATTCTTACTCGAGCAAAGCCTTCTGCTGCTAATCCACTAAGTAATTTTGCATGAGTTCCTTTTTTACCCCTCACAACAGGTGCAAGTAATTGATATCTTGTTCCTTCGGGCAGCAAAACTATTTGATCAACCATCTCATCAATTGTCTGAGGAGCAATAGGTAGACCACAGTGGTGACAATGGGGTTCTCCGGCTCGACCAAATAATAATCTTAAATAATCTTGTATCTCAGTTACAGTTCCAACAGTTGATCGAGGATTATGGCTCGTTGATTTTTGATCTATGGATATAGCAGGAGATAAGCCCTCAATATTATCTACATCTGGTTTATCAACTTGACCTAAAAATTGTCTTGCATAAGCAGAAAGACTTTCTACATATCTCCTCTGACCTTCAGCAAAAATAGTATCAAAAGCCAAAGAGCTCTTGCCACTTCCACTAACACCTGTAAAAACAATAAATTTATTTCTTGGAAGAGTTAGATCTATATTTTTTAAATTATGTTGTCGAGCGCCTCGAATCTTAATTGAATTATCTTCATTAACACCAATGTTTTTTTTAACCATGCTTAAATCTTAAAATGATTTAAAGAACACTTATTATAGTGTAAATTTTTTGGTTTATGCGGCTGCTCTATCTATAAGTCTCGATGCATAATTATTTGCTTCACTAAAACCGCCACCTATAAGTTCAATTAACTCATTTTGTCTTTCCTTTTTAGTAATTAATTTCGTTATGGAAGTAAAGGTTATTCCATTGATAACATTTTTCTTAACTTTAAAATGAGTGTTGCCAGTTGCTGCTAAGAAAGGCTGATGAGTAATACACAAAACCTGCCTTTCCTGTGCAGTCAATTTTATTAAATCCACTAAAGAATGTAATGATTTTCCACTTAAACCATTATCGATTTCATCTAAGAAAAAAGTGTTAGATTTTTGAGAAATGCTAGATTTTATTGCTAATAAAAATCTTGACATTTCACCACCAGAAATAACTTTAGATAATGGAGCCAACTTTTGATCAGGATTTGCAGAAAAAAGGAAGTCTATATTTTCGTTGCCTTCTGAAGAAGGTGTAACTTTTGAAAAGTTAATTGAAAAATCTGCATTTTCTAAACCTAAATTTTTCAAAATAGAAATTACAGAATCTTGAAGCTGATTAGCAGTTTTTCTTCTTTGAAAAGACTGAATCTCAAAAAGAGTATTTAAATTAGCTTGCGAATCATTAATTTGAATATCCAACTTCTTAATCTCTTCCTCAAATAAATTTGTATCTATAAATGTTTTTAATTCATCTTTCTTCAAAATCAATTTTGGAAGTTCTAAAGAAAAAGTTCGCTCTAAATTTTGCAAATAAAATAATCTTTTTTGAATTTCTTCCAAACTAATATCCTCATTCTCAAGTTCTTCCGAATATTCTGTTAAGGCAAAAATTAAATTTTCTACATCACTTTGAATATTCATTAAATTTTCATTTAAATCCTTAATCTTTGAATCAAATTGAACCACTTTATTTAATTGTTTAATTGATTGAGCAATTAAATAACTAACTGATGGAGCCTCATTTTTATAGCTATTTAAATTATCAAGTGATAATTTAATGGAGTTATTGATATCAAAATTATTCGACAGTCGCAGTTCCTTTGATTGTAATTCAAAAATTTCATTAGCTGAATTTAAATTAGCTTCCTCCAATACTTTATACATCTCTTTAATTGCAAAATTATTTTTTTCTTTCTGTTTATATGAATACATCATGTCTTGTCTTCTTTTTCTAAGATTCTGAAATTCTTGCCATATATTTTTAATTTCAAAATTTATCGTCTTTAATTTTTTGGAACCTAAATCATCAATTATTGATCTTCTATAGTCTTGATTATCATATAAAACGCTATCAGATTGACCAGCAAAATCTACTAATAATAAACCTAACTCTTCCAAAAGCTTTTTACTGATAGAAAAATTATTTATAGTATATTTTGAAAGAATTTTATTATTTTTTATATAAGATTTTCTTTTTACGAATATTTCTCCTGAGATTTTATAAAAACCATTTCTCAAAAACCAATCAGTAACTTGAGAAGAATTTGAAAATTTCGCCTCAATTAAACATTCTTCTTTTCCTGGACGTATTAAGTGATTTAAGGGTATATTAGATCCACCAAATAAAACATTTAAGGAATCTAAAATCAAGGATTTTCCTGATCCTGAATCTCCAGTAAAAATATTCAAACCTTTTTCGAAATTAATTTCTATAATTTCTATTAAGGCAATATTTTTTAAAATTAATTGTATTAACATGATAATTCTTTTATACAAAAAAATTAACTTCTTTTTGAAGAAAATAAAAGGGTTTAAATAAATAAAGTTATGAATGAAGATTATACAGATTTTATAGAAGCATCAGGATTACTAAAATATGATCCTGAAATAATTTCAAAAATTTATCAAAAAAATCCTAGTCGACTGTTCAAGAGACTTTGGCAAACCTTAATCCCAATATTTTTATATATTATTTCAGTTGGATGGGATAAATTAACAGGACAATTAAAAAAAGAATCAAAAGCAAGATTTAGAGCAAAACAACTAACGAATTTACTAGTAGAATTAGGACCTGCATTCGTTAAAGCAGGACAAGCTTTATCAACCAGACCAGATATTATTCCTGTTATTCTCCTTGAAGAACTTTCTGAACTTCAAGATCAATTACCAGGATTTGATGGAAATAAGGCAATGGAATTAATAGAAGAAGATTTAAATAAAAAAATTAATGAGATTTTTTTAACCATAGACAAAGACCCTATTTCTGCAGCATCTTTAGGACAAGTTCATAAAGGTGTTCTTAAGAATAAAGAAATTGTAGCTGTAAAAGTTCAAAGGCCAGGTTTAAGAGAACAAATCACACTTGATTTATATATAGTTAGGAATATTGCTAATTGGTTGAAAAACAATATTGGATTTATAAGAAGTGATCTTGTTGCTTTAATTGATGAGTTAGGAAAGAGAGTTTTTGAAGAAATGGATTATTTAAATGAAGCTGAAAATGCTGAAAAATTTAGAAATCTGCATCTCCATAACTCAAAAATTGCTGTGCCAAAAATTTATAAAGAAACTACTTCACGAAGAGTCTTAACCATGGAATGGATAGATGGGACAAAGCTAACTAATCTTGAAGGCGTTAAAAATTTAGGAATTGATCCTGATAAAATGATTGAAATTGGAGTGCAATGTAGTTTAGAACAATTATTAGAGCATGGATTTTTTCATGCTGACCCACATCCGGGAAATTTATTAGCTTTAAAAGATGGAAGATTATGTTATTTGGATTTCGGCATGATGAGTGAAGTTTCTAGGAGTTCGAGATCTGGTTTAATTCAAGCAGTAGTTCATCTTGTAAATAAAAATTTTGATAAATTATCCCAAGATTTTGTTAAGTTAGGTTTTCTTTCAAAAGAAGTTAATCTTGAACCTATTGTTCCAGCTTTTCAAGATGTATTTGTAAATGCAGTAGAACTTGGTGTATCAAAAATGGATTTCAAAAGTGTAACTGACGACATGTCAGGAGTAATGTATAAATTTCCCTTTCAGTTACCTCCATATTATGCTCTTATAATTAGATCTCTACTAACTTTAGAAGGAATTGCTTTAAGTGTAGATCCTGACTTTAAAATACTTGGTGCGGCTTATCCTTATTTTGCAAGAAGATTAATGGAAGACCCTGATCCTCAATTAAGAGAAAGTTTAAAAGAAATGCTTTTTGATAAAAAACAATTTAAATGGGACAGATTAGAAGATTTACTCTCTAATGCTGCAAAACAAACGAATCTTGATTTAGAAAAACTTCTTGATGAAGTTATAAATCTCCTATTTTCTCCAAAAGGGGGATTTCTAAGAGATGAGATTATTAATGGTTTAACTATTCAAATAGATTTGATAGGCTTGAAGTTATTAAAAAGCGTCAATAATTTCCTTCCGAAATCAATAAAATTAAATGTTGCTAAAGAAGACAACAACATAAATGATTTAATATTGTCTATTGAACCGTTCAAGAACTTTTTAGAAATCATACAAAAGATACCAGGTTATTCTATGGATATCTTTTTAAAAAGAATGCCAAGACTTATAAATGAGCCATATACAAAAGAAATGAGTTTTAAAATAGCGAAAAAGGTGACAGAAAAAGGTGTAGTCAGGCTTGTAAAAATTGCTGCTGGTTCAACAATATAAATGAAATTTTCAAAAAGTTTAATTCCTAGAATTTTTTTAATATTATTTATTAATCAAATATTTTTTAATGTTCCTAAAGCTCAATCTGCGGAAAAAATCAAAATTATATACAGTATTTTTTCGAGAACAATAACTGTCGATTCTTTAAAAACTTTCGCTGAAAGCGGTAATTCATCAAAATCATTAAGAAAAATTTTAAATGCAACTGGTTCTTCAGATGAAAAGATTCAATCAATATTGAATAACAAATTTGAAATACCTATAACTATTGCAAGTAAATTAGTATATTCCGAAATAGGTAATGTTTTTTTAAATAGACTTTCATCTATACTTCATACTCCTAACACAAATGATGAAAGAACAGGTAGGTTAGCCCTAAGATCTAGTGTTATACAAGGTTTATATACTGGGAACGGAAAAATAGATCTCGTAAGTTTTTTTAAAAGTTATCCAACTAAAACTGTTATTTTAAACGTAAACGCTTTGAGTAAAGTTATGAATAAAGTACAATCAATATCAGAATTGTTAGATTTCTTTACTAGCAAGCCCTTAGAAAAGATCAAAACAATTAAATAACTATGTCAATAGTAAATAAAATTAAGAACAAATTTTCTTTTCATTACAGAAAAAAAAGATGGCCAGGATTAATCAATGCATATAAACAATATCTACCAGTTTCCTCTAAGACTCCCATCATATCCTTAAATGAAGGAAATACTCCTCTTATTCTCAGCAAATCAATTAGTGATTTAATTGGAAACGATACTAAAGTTTATTTAAAATATGATGGTCTTAACCCTACTGGTTCTTTCAAAGACAGAGGTATGACTATGGCGATAAGTAAAGCAAAAGAGGAAGGACGTGAAGCGGTAATATGCGCTAGTACAGGAAATACTTCTGCAGCTGCAGCTGCTTATGCTTCAAGAGGTGGTCTAAAATCTTATGTATTAATTCCAGATGGATATGTAGCTCAAGGAAAACTTGCTCAAGCTTTAATGTATGGAGCCGAAATCATATCTATACAAGGTAATTTTGATAAAGCTTTAGAAATTGTCAGGAAGTTGTCTTCCGAATATCCGATTAATCTTGTAAATTCTGTTAATCCTTACCGAATACAAGGTCAAAAGACTGCAGCATTTGAAATAGTAGATGACTTAGGTATTGCTCCTGATTGGCTATGTATACCAATGGGTAATGCGGGTAATATAACCGCTTATTGGTTGGGTTTTAAAGAATATGCAAAAATTAAGAAAAATTTAAAATTGCCACTAATGATGGGATTTCAATCAGAAGGATCTGCACCTTTAGTGAAAAATATTATAATTCAAGATCCTGAAACGATTGCGACAGCTATTCGGATTGGAAATCCTGTAAATAGAGATAAAGCAAAAATCGTTAAGAAAGAAAGTAAAGGAGATTTTCAATCTGTAACTGACGAAGAGATTATTGGAGCTTATAAAATGCTTGCAAAAGAAGGTATTTTCTGTGAACCAGCAAGCGCAGCTTCAGTAGCGGGACTTATTAAAAATAAAAACAGAATAAAAAAAGAATCAACAATAGTTTGTGTATTAACAGGAAATGGATTAAAAGATCCGGATTGTGCGATTAAAAATAACGATGCTATATTTCGGAAAAATATTGAACCTTCGTTAAAAAACATAACAAAAATTTTGGGATACTAACTAAACCGAAAATAAAAGTGACTGTGGAATTAATTTAAAACTCTTAAGAAACTGTTGAATAACCATCGAAACAAAAACAAAAATGTTGATAATTTTAAAAAAAAATTCTATTAGTTCACATCTATCAACATTTATGATTTTTTTTCCACCATTTTATTTTTATTAACCATCAAGTACAACAATAATTTTGACTATTTTCCACAGTTTCCACAAAAACTACTACTACTATATTAATTCATAATTAGAAAGTCTTCTATTAGAAAGATTGAAGATTTAAAAGAAAAATATTTAATTGCAATAATCAAGAAAATGGCTCTAGTATATAAATAAAGTTATGAATTCAGATGGAGATTGTTTGTAATCAAAATGAATTTAATTATGCTATTCAATTAGTTAGTAAAGCAGTTGCTTCAAGACCTACGCATCCAATCCTTGCAAATTTACTTCTAACAGCTGATCAAGGTACTAATAAAATTAGTTTAACTGGATTTGATTTGAATCTAGGAATACAAACTTCATTTGATGCGACTGTAAACAAAAGTGGAGCAATTACTGTTCCATCCAAACTTTTATCTGAAATAGTTAATAAATTACCAAGTGAAACTCCTGTCTCTCTTGATGTTGATGAGAGCTCTGATAATATTTTAATTAAAAGTGATAGGGGTTCTTTTAATATTAAAGGTATTCCATCAGAGGATTATCCAAGCTTACCGTTTGTAGAAAGTGGTACATCTTTGAATATTGATCCAAGTTCTTTTTTAAAAGCTTTAAAATTAACTATATTCGCCAGTAGTAGTGATGATTCCAAACAATTACTCACAGGAGTAAATTTTACATTTAATTTAAAATATTTGGAGTCAGCTGCGACAGATGGGCATAGATTGGCTGTTGTTTTGATTGACAACAAAGAAAATTTTGATGAAAAAGAAGATTTTGCTTCAAATGAAGAAAACTTATCAGTTACTATACCAACAAGATCTTTAAGGGAAATTGAAAAGCTTGTTAGTCTTAGAAGTTCTGAAAATTCAATTAAACTTTTCTATGACAAAGGTCAAGTAGTATTTATTTCCTCTAATCAAATAATTACTACCAGAACTCTTGAAGGTTCTTATCCAAATTATTCTCAATTAATACCTGATAATTTTACGAAACTGTTTACATTTAATACAAAAAAAATAATTGAATCACTTGAAAGAATAGCGGTTTTAGCAGATCAACAAAGTAGTGTCGTTAAGATTAAACTAAATGAAAAGGATTTAGCATTAGTCAGTGCTGATGCTCAAGATATAGGAAATGCCAGTGAATTAGTTCCTGTATCTTTTGATTTTGATCAATTCGATATAGCTTTTAATGTAAGGTATTTATTAGAAGGTTTAAAAGTTATATCAAGTGAAAATGTAATTTTTAAATGTAATCTTCCCACTACTCCAGCTGTTTTAGTTCCAGAAGATAATATTAATTCTTTTACCTATTTAGTCATGCCTGTTCAAGTTCGTTCTTAAGTTGAAATTACCAAAAGAATTTTTATTAAGTGAATTATTAAGACACAACGTGAAAGGTAATGCCACCTTAAATTATGGCAATGGTGAAAATGTTTGGATGCATCCACCTGTTCACAGAATTTTAGGTTGGTATTCTCGCCCTTCAAATTTAGATTTAAAAAGAAATGTATGGAAATTAAATCAAATTAGTCAAATTATAGATAATGATATTTTCGTAAAAGGTGATCCCGCAATTTCAGACCTTGCTACATTAAATAGATTTCCTAACTTAATTGAAGCTAGTTTAGTTAATTCTGAAGGTTCAAAGATAGGGGTCATAGCAGATTTCTTATTCGAAATGAAAACTGGCAACATAAAGTTTTATTTAATTTCTCGTTCTAATCCAAGGATTCCAGGCTCAAGTAGATGGAAATTAAATATAGAGAATATTGTTGATCAGCAACCAGGTTTAGTTTTTTGTTCTTGCGTTTCTCTAGATGATTTTCCTTTAATAAAATCAAGTATTAAACATGAATTTTTTAAAAAAGGAAAGAAAATAATTGATCGTTTTGATGAAATGAAAAATACCGCAACAAATAAATTAGAAGATTGGCTAGAAGAAGATGAAGATATAAACCAAAAATCAGAATTTAATAGTAATAGTTTTTATAATGAAAAAGAACAAGTAAGATCTTTCAGAAATAAAAAAGAAGATGACCCTTGGATTTGACTAATGATAGATTCTTCAAGTAACAATACTTATGATGTTAATGAATCACTTAAAGTTGAAAACTTAACTCGTGATGATTATGAAGAGATATGCAAAAGATTAGGAAGAAAACCTAATAGAACAGAATTGGGAATGTTTGGAGTAATGTGGTCTGAGCATTGCTGTTATAGAAATTCAAAACCATTATTAGCTAATTTTCCTACTACAGGAAAAAACGTATTGGTTGGTCCAGGAGAAAATGCAGGTGTTATTGATGTAGGAAATGATCAGAAACTTGTTTTCAAAATTGAAAGTCACAATCATCCTTCTGCTATTGAACCTTTTCAAGGAGCTGCAACAGGAGTGGGTGGCATATTAAGAGATATTTTTACAATGGGTGCGAGACCTATAGCAGTTTTAAACTCTTTAAGATTTGGTAATCTTGATAAATCATCTAATATTTCTTTACTTCGAGGAGTAGTTGCGGGGATATCTCATTACGGTAATTGTGTTGGGGTTCCTACTGTCGGTGGAGAAATAGATTTTGATGACAGTTATTCTGGCAATCCTCTTGTTAATGTTATGGCTTTAGGTTTATTAGAAACTGATGAAATCGTTTGTTCAGGAGCAAAAGAAGTAGGCTCTCCTGTTTTATATGTAGGAAATACCACAGGAAAGGATGGAGTAGGAGGTGCTAGTTTTGCTAGTTCAGAATTAACTAGTAATTCTTTGGATAATAGACCGGCAGTACAAGTAGGTGATCCATTTATTGAAAAAAGTCTTATTGAAGCTTGTTTAGATGCTTTTAAAACAGGCGATGTACTCGCTGCTCAAGATATGGGAGCTGCGGGATTAACGTGTAGTAGTGCTGAAATGGCTGCAAATGGGAGTTTAGGTATTTCAATTAACCTAGATTTAGTTCCTGCAAGAGAGAATGATATGTCTGCTTACCAATACTTACTATCTGAATCACAAGAGAGAATGTTGATGGTTGTTAAAGAAGAAAAGTTAAATACTCTTATTAATCAATTTAAAAAGTGGGGACTGTTTGCAAATGTTATTGGTGAAGTCATATCTAAAAGAGAGGTTATTATCTCTCAAAAAAATCAAATAGTTGCACAAATTCCTACTTCTGCTTTATCTGATGAAACTCCAATTAATATTCATAATATTATCAAGGAGCCTCCTATTCATTTATTAGAGAAATGGGAATGGACAGAAGAGGAATTGCCAGCTATTAGCGAAAATAAAATTTTTTCTTTAAAAGACAAAAAAAAATATTCTTTCTCTGAAATTATTTTAAAACTTTTATCTAATCCTTCAATTGCTTCTAAAAGTTGGGTTTATCGACAATATGATTCCCAAGTACAATCAAATACTATATTTAAGCCAGGAGATGCAGATGCAGCGTTAATAAGACTTAGACGGCAAGACGAGAAAAATAAAAATAATGAATTTTCTGGTGTAGCTGCTTCTGTAGATTGTAATAGTAGATGGGTATTATTAGATCCATATAGAGGAACTATTGCAGCAGTTGCAGAATCTGCTAGAAATGTAAGTTGTGTTGGTGCTCAGCCAATAGCTATAACAAATAATTTAAATTTTTCTTCACCCGAAACTGAAATAGGATATTGGCAACTTTCATCAGCATGTGATGGGATTTCCAAGGCTTGTATTGCTTTAGAGACACCTGTAACAGGAGGAAATGTTTCTTTATATAACGAATCAAAAAAACAAAACAATCAAGTAACTCCTATTAATCCCACTCCTGTTATTGGAATGGTAGGAACTATTAAAAATGTAGATAAAGCTATTAGTTCAGGATGGAAGAATATAAATGATCAAATTTGGATAATTGGTTCAAATGCTTCTGAATCCTCAATAGCTGCAAGTTCTTATTTAGAATATTTTCATGATTTAGTAACAGGAAGACCTCCTAAAATTCATTTACAAGATGAAAAATGCTGTCAAAGTTTTTTAAGAGATTCAATTCAAAAAAATTATATTGCTTCTTCTCATGATGTTAGTGATGGAGGTTTAGCTGTCGCCTTATCAGAATGTTGTATTCTTTCTTCTAAGGGAGCTTATATTCAATTAGAAGAAAAAAATGCTCGTCAAGATAATTTATTATTTAGTGAAGGAGGATCAAGAATAATATTTTCAGTTAATAAAAAAGAAGAACAAAACTTTTTGAATTTTCTGGAAATTAAGAGCAAAGATTTTGGAAAAAACGTATACGTTAAAAAAATTGGATTTGTTTCTGAACATAATCTTGATATAACTCTCCAAGATCAAATACTTTGTAATTTAAGGGTTGATGAATTAACCGAAAAATTTAATAATAGTATTTCTAACTGTTTTTAATAATGAATAACAATATGGAATTATCTACAAAATACGGAAATTAATTATGTGTGGAATTGTTGGAATTGTTTCTTGTGATGATGTAAATCAACAGATTTATGACAGTCTTCTGCTACTTCAGCATAGAGGTCAAGATTCAACCGGAATAGCTACAATGGAAGATACTGTTTTTCATATACATAAAGCTAAAGGACAAGTAAATACTGCTTATAGAACAAGAGATATGAGGAATTTAATAGGAAAAATTGGCTTAGGGCACGTTAGGTACGCAACTAAAGGTTCAGCAGAAAGTGTTGAAGAAGCACAACCTTTCTATGTTAATGCTCCTTATGGAATAGTTTTGATTCATAATGGAAACCTTACCAATACAAGAGACCTAGAGAAACAATTATTTAATGTAGATAAGCGCCATACTAATTCTTCAAGTGATACTGAAATGTTGTTAAACATATTCGCAACTGAATTACAAGAACAGATCCACAATCAAGATCTAGAGCCAGATATAATTTTTAATTCAGTTAAAAATTTACATAAAAGAATTCAAGGTTCATATGCTTCAATTGCTTTAATTTCAGGGCATGGTTTATTAGCTTTTAGAGATCCTTTCGGTATAAGACCTTTAGTAATTGGAAAAAGAATTTCTCTTATTACTCAAAAGGAAGAGTGGATGGTAGCTAGTGAGTCTTTAGTATTAGAAAATAATGATTATCAAGTTGTTAGAGATGTTGAACCTGGTGAGGCAATTTTTATAACCCATAATGGTGAATTTTTTTCAAAGCAATGCTCAGAAAACCCAAAGTTATTTCCTTGTGCTTTTGAATATGTTTATTTAGCTAGACCAGATTCAGTGATGAACGGAATTTCAGTTTATCAAGCACGTTTGAAAATGGGTGATTATTTAGCTGAAACAATTAAGCAAACAATACAGTCTGGGGATGTTGATGTAGTAATGCCTATTCCTGATTCTTCACGTCCTGCGGCAATGCAAGTTGCTAGGCAGTTGGGGATAGAGTATAGAGAAGGTTTTTTTAAAAATAGATATGTAGGAAGAACGTTCATAATGCCTGGCCATCAAAAACGTAAACAATCTGTAAGGCAAAAGTTGAATGCTATGAGTACAGAATTTAAAAACAAAAATGTACTAATAGTCGATGATTCTATAGTGAGAGGCACTACATCAAAACAAATAGTGCAAATGGCAAAAGATGCTGGTGCAAATAAAGTTTTTTTTACTTCAGCAGCTCCTCCAGTTAGATATCCTCATGTTTACGGAATTAATATGCCTAATAAAGATGAATTAATTGCTCATGATAGATCAATAATTGAAATAGCAGAAAAGCTTGAAATAGATCATCTTATATATCAAAGTGTTGATAATTTGAGAAAATCTATAATTAATGATTCTCCCATTCAAGAATTAGAAATGAGTTGTTTTACTGGTTCTTATGTTACCGGGACGGTAAATCAAGAATATTTAAAATGGGTTGAAAATGAATATAATTCTTAATTGATATAATTTTCTAATCGATAACAATTTTCAAGATATTCATCTTTTTCCAGATTCAAAAAATCTATTTTAAGAATATTTTTGCCAGAATTATTATCTAATTTGTTTAAGTTTAATCTTGCAGATTTATTTTTATTCGTCTCAATATCGATATATTGGTTGCTAGATAGAACTGTTATAAAATGGTCATCTTTAAGCTGAATTTTTTCATTTACATAACCTAATTTAGAATTATAAGAATTATAAATATCATCAATTTTTAGTTTAAAAAACTTACCTTTTTTAGAAACTAAATAAAGGATCTCATTATCCTTACTTTTACAACAAGACACTATTTGTTCTGTAGGTAAAAGATTAACCAATAATAGTCCTAGCGATTGTTTTGTACTTGGGTTTAAGTTTTTATCTGATAAATCAAATTTAAAAAGCCTACCAATAGAAGTCAATATTACTAGTTGTTGTTCTTTATTTAAAATAAATGAATCAATGATACTTATAGATTTTTTTAATTTGGTAATTGAAAAGATCCTATTACTTTTTATCATATCTTCATCAAATAAAACTTTTTTAAATCTTCCATCAGAACTCAAAATGCATAAATAATTTTTTAATTTACTATCTAGATAATGAAAATTTATTATTTCTTTTGGGTCAATATTTCCTAAAATTTTTTTATCCATTTTATACTCAGTACTAATGTTTGATTTCCAATCGATTTGAAGAATTTTTCCTGAAGATGTTATTCCAATAATTTTTAAACTTTTATAAATTTTACATATAAACTTTTGAACATTTTTATTATCTATAAATTTATTTTCATGATCTAATATTTTTTTATAGTTATTATAAATTATCTTTTTAAAATAAAATCTATTATCTACTGATATTTTTGTTTCTTTATTTATAAGATCTTCTAATATTTGATTATTTATAGTATCTATTTCTTTTGCTTGATTTATATCTTTCAAAATTTTTGTTTTTCTTTTTACATTAAATTTCTTTTTTAAACTCTTCAGTTCTTCAATCAAAGTGTCAAGCAATAATCTTCTGTCATTTAAAAGATTACTAAGATATTTTTTCTTTTCAAGTAGTTCTTTCATATCAATTTCAATTTGCTTCCTTTCTAAGGTTGTTAATTTTTTTAGAGGCATGCTCAATACCGCATCTGCTTGTTTTTCACTTAGACTGAGTTTGACTATTAATATTGATTTTGCTTCAGTTGCATTTTCTGAGCTTTGAATAACCTCAATAATATCTTTTATATTTTTAGTTGCTATTGAAAATCCTTCTAGTATTGCAAATTTTTCTGATGCAATTCTTAAAAAATATTTTGTTCTTTTTCTAATTGTTTCTTCTCTAAATCCTAGAAAATAATTTAGATATTTTCTTAGTGTAAGTTGAACAGGTTTACCGTTAACTAAAGCTAAAAATATTGCACCAAAATTAGATTGTAAAGCTGTTTTTTTGAATAAATTTGATACCACAATTTTAGAGTTTGAATCTTTTTTTAATTCAATAACTATCCTCATCCCGTCTCTATCACTCTCATCTCTAATATCAGAAATCCCATCAATTTTTCCTAGATTCACCAATTCTGCAAGCTTTTCAATCCATCCTGCTTTACTTATTTGATAAGGTAGTTCTGAAATTATAAGCGCATTTTTTTTATGCCTTCCTTTCCCTAAATTAATCTCCTCATTTTTAATTACTCCCCTTACCGTTACTGAGCCTTTTCCTCGTAGGTAAACTTCATTCATTGCATCATTGCAAATTAATTCTCCTCCAGTTGGAAAATCAGGTCCTAATATAATTTTCGACAATCTCAAGTCGCTTATTTCTTTATCGTTTATTAGGGCAATCAAACCATCAACTATTTCACCAAGATTGTGCGGGGGGATATTCGTTGCCATACCAACAGCGATTCCTGAGGAACCATTTAATAACAAAAAGGGTAATTGTGCCGGTAATATGTCTGGTTCTTGTTGTGAACCGTCAAAATTATTTGAGTAACTTACTGTTTCAGATCCAATCTCTTGTAGGAAACATTCATGAGCTATTGGCGCCAATCGTGTTTCTGTATATCTCATTGCAGCTGGCGGGTCATTATCAACAGATCCAAAATTCCCATGACCATCGAGAGTTGGATATTTTGTAGAAAAATCTTGAACTAATCTAACCAGTGCCTCGTAGACTGCTTGATCTCCATGAGGATGATATTTACCTAGTACATCGCCCACAACTCTGGCACATTTTCTGAATGGTCTATCTGGAGTAAGTCCTAGTTCATGCATTGCGAAAAGAATTCTTCTTTGAACTGGTTTCAGTCCATCTCTCGCATCAGGTAAAGCACGTCCTATTATTACGCTCATTGCGTATTCTAAATAGGAACGTTGCATTTCTTCCTGCAACGATATAGAAGTGAATTTTTCCTTAGTCATTTAATAGGAAATTTATAGAAAGCTTTCATAAACTAAATTAAGATTAATAGGTAAATAAATATTTACCAGTATTAATAGTTGGGAAATTTATTTAATTTTTGTTTTTGCAACTAATATTTCTTTTTTAATTTGAGGATTTTCAAAAAGTTTTTCAGTAGAAATTTGTAGTTTTTCGCCCCAAAGCTGTTCTTTTCTGTAATTAAAGTCAACATAATTTGGGTCTTTCTTTAAAGCTTTTTTTGCTAAAACTATTGCTTTATTAATGTCTTTATTTTTTAAGCACGAAGCAAGTGCTAATAGTGGTTCTGCGTTTTCCTCAAGTTCTATAGCCTTTTTAAAAGAGATAATAGAAAGATTAATTTTATTTAGTTCAAAATATGCTAAGCCTTGGTTGTTAATTGCTTGCCAAAAATCTTTTTTAATTTTTATTGCTTTATCAAATTCCTCTATGGCTTTTTTATAAGTTTTTTCCATTAAATAAATATTTCCTAATTGAAAAATTGCTTTAAAGTTTTTAGGAAGGATTTTAATTCCTGATAGTAAAGAAATTTCTGCTTTTTTTATTTTTGATTGTTTTAAATATATAGTACTTTTTGCAAAATATATTTCACCCATTTTGGGGTTTATTTTCTGAGCATTATCTAGTGAAATCAATGCATCATCATATAATTTGTTGGCAATTTGTGTTTCAGCTAAGATAGTCCATAATGTTTCATTTTTATTATTCATTTTTACAGCTAATTTTGCTAAATTCAGACTATCTTTGATTTGTCCAAAATATAGAAGTTGATAAGCTTCTTTTCCAATTGATAAACCTTGTTTTTGTAAGCTTTTTGTTTCTGGCAAGTAATAATATGGTATTAAAGCTTTTAAACTTTCAGCGATAAAAACATGGCTACTAATTATTGAAAAAAATAATATTTTTAAAAGAGACTTTCCCATATTTTTATGTATTTTTGAGCATTGCTTTTATATTTCTTTTCCACATCCATGGTTTTATTCTTTTTAGTGTAGTTCCTTGAAGATTTTTTTTCCATTTTTTTTCATCCCAACTTAATGCTTCAATATTTAGATTTTTAACCCATGATTTTGGATAAGCTTCAATGCTCTTATTTAATGGAACTGTTTTATTCCAAGGACATACATCTTGGCAGATATCACAACCAGCAATCCATCCATTCAAATGTTTTTCTACATGTTCTGGAAAAGTTTGATTTCTATTTTCTATAGTATGGTACGCAATGCACTGTTCAGAATCAATAACAAAGGGTTCTGTTATTGCATTTGTTGGACATTTTTCAATACATTTTTCACATACACCACATAGAGATTGGGAAGAATTGTCAGGCGTCAAATCTTCTGAAAGAATCAAAAAACCTAAGGTTAGCCATGATCCAAATTCTTTATTAATAAGATTACTATTTTTGCCTATCCAACCTAGACCCGCTTCTTCTGCCCATGCTTTTTCAAGAAGAGGGGATGTGTCAACGCAAATTTTCCACTTGCAATTTGGAACTTCAGTATTAATCCATTTACCTATTTTTTTTAATTTTTCAGCAATAACTTTGTGATAATCTTCTCCTTGGCCGAATTTTCCAATTTTGAATTTTGCTCTTTCCTTATGCTCATGACTTAAATAATTAAAACCAACAGTTAAAACACTTTTCGCTCCATTTAGGAGAGATTTTATATTTTTTCTTCTTTCGGCTTCCATCCATTTCATTTCAGAATGATAATTATTTGCTAACCATCTTTCTAATGCTTGAGTTCTTAATTTGAGTCGAGAACTTCCTGGTATTGATGCTATTCCGGATACTGCAAAACCTTCAAATATTGCTCTTTTTTTTAGCTTATCACTGAATTCTTTTTTATTTTGAATCATATTTCTCATATTTATATTATGAATTAGATTCGAATAAATGGTGTTTTTAAACTTATAAACTAATAAATAATTTAAATTTATTAAAAATAAATATATCCCTATCAAGGAAAACTAGCTAAATTGTTAGTAAAATGAATAAAATTAGGAACTGTAATTTTGGTTGAATCTACTCAAAGTCAAGATTCGAACCTAGGAACTAGGCTCCAACAAGATTTAAAAAATGATCTGATAGCAGGGTTGTTAGTTGTTATTCCATTGGCAACCACTATCTGGCTTTCTTCTATTGTTAGTAAATTTGTTCTTACATTAGTTACTTCAGTCCCTAAACAATTAAACCCATTTATTACATTAAATCCTTTATTACAAGATTTAATTAATTTAACCTTAGGTTTAACAGTGCCTTTATTGGCAATTTTGCTTATTGGTTTGATGGCGAGAAATTTTGTTGGAAGGTGGTTGTTAGAATTTGGAGAAGGTACTTTATCAAAGATTCCAGTCGCAGGGGCAGTTTATAAAACTCTAAAACAATTACTTGAAACTTTTTTAAGTAATAAATCCAATAGATTTAGAAGAGTTGTTTTAGTAGAGTATCCACGAGAGGGTTTATTTAGTGTTGGGTTTGTAACTGGGGATGTTGGCCCATCACTTCAATCAGAATTAGATGAGAAATTATTAAGTGTTTTTATACCTACTGCCCCTAACCCAACGACAGGTTGGTATACATTAGTTCCTGAATCGTCTGTTAAAGATCTTGCTATTTCGGTAGAAGATGCATTTAGAACAATTATTTCTGTTGGTATTGTTAATCCTGATGAAAAAGATAGCTCTTCAAATCCTACTTTTTCGAAATTATTTTCCCAACTAAGAGCTTCTACAAATACTTCATCTACGTAATTGATGTATAACAGATCGCTGTCACGAGAATTGTCTTTACTTTCATTAGGTCTTATCAAAGATACGGGAGATTTAGAATTAAATAAAATTCAAATTGATGAAATTTTTGAATCCGCTTTAGATTCTTTAATAAATCACTGTAGAGATGAGTTAGATAATTGTGAAGCAGATTTAGAAAATGTATCGCAACATATTTTAGATAGTGAATTAAAGGAAGGTAGTAATTCTTCTTTTGCAAATGTTCGAGATGAACTTAAAAAAGCTCTTTATAAAATGGAATCAGTAATGAACTCACTTTCAGTTACGTTAGATTTTCCAAAATTAATTGTATCAAGTAATCAAAATGACATTAGAGAAGATGTAAATCATAGAATTATAAGCGTAGTTAACAATTTAAAATCTATAGATTCTGAAATTGACAAAGTAATGGATGGATGGAGATTAAAAAGGTTGCCTAGGGTTGATCGTGATATTTTACGCTTAGCTTATGTTGATATTAATTTTTTAGATACTCCTCTTGCAGTTGCATGTAATGAGGCTGTAAATTTAGCAAATAAATATTGTGATACACAAGGTAGAAAAATGATAAATGGGGTTTTAAGGAGATTGCAAAGAGTTAAGGTGAAGTAATTATTTGATATAAATCAATAATTTTTTATAATTTAATTAAATACGATTTAAAAATATTTATGACTAATAATGAATCTGATAGTTCTCGTGAATGGGCTTCGCAAGCTTATGCTTTGTTAAAACAAAAACAAGAATTAAAAAAACAAGAAGAACAAGTAAAAGCTGAAGAACTAAAAGCTGAACAATTAAAAGCTGAAGAATCAAAAATAGAGCAATTAAAGGTAGAAGTTAATAAACAGAATTGTTCTAATTTGCAAGATGATACAGAAGTTAAATTAGGAGATTTTGATGATGATTTTACTTGGTCAGCAATGGTGTTGGCTGCGCAGGGTAAAAAAGTAAATCAAATATCAATTGATGAAATAGATTGGTTGAGTAAATTACGAAGAGGATTAGAAGAAACAAGAAAAGGTTTTGTATCAGAATTATTAGATAAATTAGGAGATGATCCACTTACACCAGAATCTTTAGATGATTTAGAGACGTTATTAATAAGAGCTGATGTTGGTATTGATTCAACAGATAAAGTAATTCATGCACTTAGGAAAAAATTAAATGAAGAAGTTGTTGGAGGAGAAGAAGGAATAAAATTTTTAAAAGATGAATTACGAGCAATCATTGAAAAACCAATAAAAAATTCTGGAACAAATATTCTTGTTCCACAGAAAGGGAAGCTGAATGTTTGGCTAATAGTGGGAGTAAATGGAGTTGGCAAAACAACAACTTTGGGGAAACTTGCTTATTTGTCATCAAAAAGTAACTACAAAACTTTAATAGCAGCAGCTGATACTTTCAGAGCAGCAGCCGTAGAACAATTACAAGTATGGGGTGATAGAAGTAAAGTAGATGTTATTTCGAATCAATCAAAGAATGCAGATCCAGCAGCAGTAGTTTTTGATGCTATTAACGCAGCAAACAAACGCAAAAGCGACCTATTACTCGTAGATACTGCAGGAAGACTACAAAATAAAAATAATCTTATGGATGAATTATCAAAAATAAAAAAAATTATTGACAAAAAAGTTCCTGATGCAATCATTGAGTCTTTATTAGTTTTAGATGCTAGTCAAGGACAAAATGGATTAAAGCAGGCAAAAAGTTTTGCAAAATCTGCAAATTTAAGTGGTGCAATTATTACTAAATTAGATGGCACTTCAAGAGGTGGCGTTTCTCTTGCTGTTTCTGCAGAAGTCAATCTGCCGATAAGATTTATCGGCGCTGGAGAGGGTATTAAAGATTTAAGACCATTTAATAGCTTTGAGTTTGTTGAGGCTTTGCTTGCTGATAGATAAAAATTTAATTAATTTTTTTTAAAAACGTATTTTTAGTGTTAAAACATAGCTATGGTTTCTATGTGTTTTGTCTAAAATCCAAAAAAAAAAATTATTGTCTAATGACGTTATTCAAGAATTTTTAGAGAAGGATTATAAATTTCCTCTTCATGAGAATGATAAATTTATAGAAACAGTATCTTCATTAATCTATTATTTAAAATCTTTTTCAAATATAAAAAGATTTCTGGATTATATTTCTTTAATTTTAAAACATACTTTTAATCATCAATTAAGTTTTATTGTTCCTTTGAATGAAAAGGGAGAAATATGGAAAGAAAATATTAAGTTTGCTGGTGCAACAAAAAATCTAAAAATGGATGATGAAATTAAAAGGTATTTTAACAATTTTGATTTCTCAAAAAATTTTAAATTGAAAGATGATATGTCTTTTGAAAAAGTTTTAAATAATCAATTTAAAGAATATGTAATTAAGTCTTATAAAGTTTTGTCACGGGGAAAATGTAGAGGATTTCTTTATACCTTTAAAAAAGATACTTTCAATGATTCTTTAAAATATGAGCGCAATTTAAACTTTATTATTAGTTGTTTGGCAATTGGTTTAGAAAATTATTCGTTAATTAAATCAAAAAAGAAGCATGAAAACGTAGATAGAGAAATTTCTATTGGAGCAGAAATCCAATCGCAACTTTTACCCGATTATTGTCCAACCATTTATGGTGTAGATTTAGCTGCGCACTGTAGGCCAGCTCTTCAATTAGGAGGAGATTATTATGATTTCATGTCCTTGAAAACAAATATTTCTGAGAAGAGACGCGAAAAAGCAAGGTGGGCTTTAGTGATTGGAGACGTTATGGGGAAGGGCCTTCCAGCAGGTCTTTTGATGACTATGTTAAGAGGAATGCTAAGAGCAGAGGTTTTGACTGGGTTACCTCCAGATAGAATATTGCATGATTTAAATCAGTTAGCTATTTATGATTTAGATCAATCGCATAGATTTATAACTTTATTTTATTCTGATTACGATCCTAGAACAAAAAAATTAAGGTATTCAAATGCTGCACATAATCCTCCTTTGCTTTGGAAAAGTTCTGAGCAAAAAATTATTAAATTAGATTCAGAAGGCTTTGTTCTTGGTTTGCAAAATGATGCTGAATATCAATGTGGACAAATACAACTTAATAAAAACGATGCAATTCTTTATTATACAGACGGAGTAACTGAAACTTCTAATGCTTTAGGCGAAAGATTTGATGAAGAACGTTTAATTCAAGCCTTTTCAAAATTATGTCAGCAATCACTTAAATCTAAAGAAATTTTAAATAAGATTTATAAGTTATTAGATGAGTTTACTGGTAAAAATAGACAATTGGAAGACGATGCTTCTATAGTAGTCTTTCAGTTAGATTAGATTTTTTGTCACATATATAAAATAATGCTTTATTAGAAGTAACTAAAGTTTAATTCATATGTCTAAAGTTTGGAGTAATAGGTTTGATGGTAGTCTGAATCCGTTTATTGAAGAGTTTAATGCTTCAATCAGTTTTGACAAAACACTAATTTTAGAAGATATAGAGTGTTCTATAGCTCATGCTAAAATGCTTGGTAAAACTAAGGTTTTGTCCACTGATGAGTCTTTAAAAATTATCGTGGGTTTAGAAACTATAAAAGAAGATTTTATTGAAGGCAAATTTTGCCCCGGGGCTCCATCGGAGGATATACATTATTGCATTGAAGAAAAACTAATTAATTTAATTGGTGAAACTGGGAAAAAATTACATACAGGTAGAAGTAGAAATGATCAGGTAGGAACAGATATTAGATTATGGTTGAGAAAAAAAATTGATAATATTGATATCTTATTGGATGAATTACAAAATTCTTTATTTTCGATTGCTGAATCAAATATCTATACATTAATACCTGGTTATACCCATATGCAAAGAGCGCAACCTCTATCTCTTGCTCATCATCTTTTGGCGTATCTTGAAATGTTTCAAAGAGACCGTGAAAGGCTTAAAGAAGTTAGAGCCAGGGTTAATATTTCGCCCTTAGGCGCAGCAGCTTTAGCAGGTACTAAAATTAAAATAGACAGATATTTTACTGCTGAAGAATTAGGATTTGGAAATATTTATAAAAATAGTATTGATGCTGTAAGTGATAGAGATTTTTGTATTGAATTTGCTTCAAGTTCTGCTTTAATAATGTCTCATTTGAGTAGAATTTCCGAAGAAATAATCTTGTGGGTTACTGATGAGTTTTCTTTTGCAAAATTAACTGATAAGTGTGCGACTGGAAGTAGCTTAATGCCTCAGAAGAAGAATCCAGATGTTCCTGAATTAATAAGGGGTAAAACGGGTCGAGTTTATGGACATCTTCAATCTTTATTAACCATGATAAAGGGAGTGCCTCTTTCATACAATAAGGACTTCCAAGAGGATAAAGAGCCAATTTTTGACACAGTAGATACTATTTCTTCTTGCTTAAAAGCTATGACAATTTTATTAAATGAAGGAATAGAGTTTAATGTTGAAAAGTTAATGGATTCTGTTCATAATGATTTTTCTAATGCAACTGATCTAGCAGATTATCTAGTATTTAAGAAGGTTCCTTTTAGAGAGGCATATCAAGTGGTCGGAGATATTGTGAAGTATTGTTTAAGTAAAAACATATTATTTAAAGATTTAAAATTAGAAGAATTTCAAACATTTCATAATGAATTTAAAGAAGATATTTATGAAAACCTCAATCCTATGAACGTAGTCAAGTCAAGAAATAGTTTAGGTGGAACAGGATTCGATCAAGTCAAACTTGAATTAAATAATTGGAAGGAAAAATTATTCACCTAAATCTCAAGTAATTTTCTACAACAAGGTATGTATTGAAGTAGAATAATATAGTAATGTATATGAACTACTTAATCGGTAGTTTTTATCTTGGTTATTATTTTAAAGTTGAGTTTCAAGTGAGTATTTTTGTTGGCAATTTGCCTTTCCGCGCAGAGCGAGAAGACATCTTAGAATTATTTACACCGTACGGTGAAGTTATGAATTGTTCTCTTCCCTTAGAAAGAGATACAGGCAGAAAAAGAGGGTTTGCTTTTGTCGAAATGGCAGATGAAGCACTTGAAACATCAGCTATTGATGGTCTTCAAGGAACTGAGCTTATGGGAAGGCCCTTAAGAATCAATAAAGCTGAGCCAAGAGGCGGTGGGGGAGGTCCACGCAGAGGCGGCGGTGGCGGTAGAGGCGGTTACGGCGGCGGCGGTAATGGTGGCGGTTACGGCGGTGGCGGTTACGGCGGTGGCGGCAATGGTGGCGGTTACGGCGGTGGCGGCAATGGTGGCGGTTACGGCGGTGGCGGTAATTATTCTGAACCTGCTTCTTCTTACGTTAATAAATCTTCTGGAGCAGAAGGTTGGGAAGATAGGAGTTATGGAAATTCTTCCGAAAATTCTGACTTTGAAAATGGTAGAAGTAGAAGAAAAAGAAGTGTTTCAAGCAATTCTGAAATATCTCAAGAAGGGAATTAAAAACCCATTCTTTGTAATTCTGAAGCTTTTTTGCTTAAGTAATCAATACTTAATTCTTGTCTAATCGATTTGGTAGAAATTTCATTTCTCCAGACCTTTGCATTTGGGATGCCTTCTACAAGATTTATAAGATGTTTACATATATCCCAAGATTTGCCTTCGTTTTTTAAATGTTTTTCAATATAAGGAACCAATGAAAAAATGATTTCGGAAGCTTTTTTGCTTTTAGGATTTTCACCATATATTTTTTGATCAATTTCAGACCACCTTAATGGATATTTGTAAGCTGATCTTCCTATCATTACACCATCTAAATCATTAAGTGCTTTTATGCATTGATCAATATTCGTAAAACCTCCGTTTATTTCTATAATCAGCTTTGGATTATTTTTCTTTAATTTCTGAACCACATCATATTTTAGTGGCGGTATTGTTCTATTTTGCTTGGGATTTAGACCTTTTAATATTGCTTTTCTTGCATGAACAGTAAATCTGTCTGCTCCAGCATTTGCAACTTCTTTTACAAAACTATCTAATTTATCAAAACTATCTTCTTCATCAACTCCAATTCTATGTTTGATAGTAACGGGTAAACTACAATTATTTTTTAGTGATTCAATGCATTTTGCTACTTTGGTAGGTTCTCTCATCAGTGAAGCACCAAAGTTTCCGGAACATACTCTTGGGCTTGGACATCCCACATTGAAGTTAATTTCATCATATCCCCAATCTTGAGCCATTTTTGCAGCCTCTTCAAGCATTTTTGGGTTGTCTCCTCCAAACTGAATTGATAATGGGTGTTCTTCTGAATTAAAGTCTAAAAACCGCTCTTTTTTGTCTGTATAAATTAAACTCTGAGCTACTATCATTTCGGTATATAAAAGCGCTTTAGAGCTTATTTTTCTAATTATCATCCTAAAGTGTTTGTCTGTACAATCCATCATTGGAGCAACACTTATTTTATGTGGATTGTTTATAGTATTAATCTGATAACTTTTCATTAAATTCTATTCGATATATTTGAAAATATGAATCAATTTTTTTCTAGAAGATCTTTTATTTTAATTCCTATCATGTCAATTTTGAAATTTATTCTTAAACCAAAGAAAGTATTAGCTGCATCTTCTGCTTCGGATGAAGACTGGAATTTATCAAAAGAGGAGTGGAAAAAGAAACTTAGTCCGGAATCTTATTATATTTTGCGTGAAGAGGGTACTGAAAGAGCATTTAGTAGTCAGCTAAATAATGAGAAGCGGAAAGGTATATTTTATTGTGCAGGTTGTAATCAACCTCTTTTTACTTCTGATACTAAATTTGATAGTGGTACTGGATGGCCTAGCTTTTGGGATCCAATTCAAGGTTCTGTAGAAACGAAGGTAGATTTTAAATTAATTGTTCCAAGAACAGAATATCATTGCTCAAGATGCGGCGGGCATCAAGGTCATGTTTTTAATGACGGTCCTTTGCCAACAGGTAAAAGATATTGTAATAACGGTCTTGCTTTGAAGTTTATAGCCGAATAACTAATTAGTGCGGCCTTCCGCAACTTGTTTTGTGCGTCAATTTCATTCACAATGGTTTTAATAAAAATTTAGTGTAATGATTGAAAAACAATCAGATAATGTCGAAAATCTAGAAGAGAACGTTTCTGAAGAGGTTAATAAAAATGAAAATTCTTCTGTGATTGAAAATCAAACCAGCGAAGATAAACAGTCACTTAACGAAGATGATGAAAATATTTATGCAGAAGATTTAAAAAATACCATAACTAATAATGACGCAAGATTAGAACAATTAGAAAAAGAGCATGAAACGTTAAAAAGTCAGTATGTAAGAATTGCTGCCGATTTCGATAATTTTAGAAAAAGACAGTCTCGAGATCAAGATGATTTAAAAGTTCAACTTGTTTCCAAAGCTTTAACAGCAATATTGCCCATTGTTGATAATTTTGAAAGAGCAAGACAACAACTAAAACCCGAAAGTGAGGAGGCTCAAACATTGCACAGAAGTTATCAAGGACTATATAAACAATTAGTGGAAGTGTTAAAACAACAAGGAGTTTCTCCAATGAGGGTAGTTGCACAACAATTTGATCCTAAGTTACATGAAGCGGTTTTAAGGGAACCAAGTCAGGAGTTTCATGAGGATATAATTATTGAAGAATTACAGCGTGGATATCATTTAGAAGGTAAGGTGTTAAGACATGCATTAGTTAAAGTTTCAATGGGTCCTGGCCAACAAAATTCACAAGAGCCTGAAGAAAAGGATAAAGTTGAAGAAGATATTGATTCAGAGAATCCTATCTCTGAAGAAAATTAAATCCTTTTTATGAATAGTTGAGTATTATTTAATGGCCGACTTTTATCAAATACTTGGTGTTTCAAAAGATGCTGATGCTAATACTTTGAAAAGCGCTTATCGAAAATTAGCAAGACAATATCATCCTGACGTTAATAAAGATCCAGGTGCTGAAGATAAATTCAAAGAGATAGGTAAGGCTTATGAGGCTTTAGCTGACCCCGAAACTAGAGCCAGATACGATCAGTTTGGAGAGGCCGGAATAGGAGGAGCGGCTGGTATGCCAGATATGGGTGATATGGGTGGTTTTGGAGACTTATTTGAAACTTTTTTTAATGGCTTTGGCGGACAACCTTCACAAGGCGGGAGATCACAAAGAAGAGGTCCACAACAAGGTGATGACTTAAGGTATGACTTAAATATTGATTTTAAAGATGCTATTTTTGGACAACAAAGAGAAATAAATATACCTCATTTAGAAACTTGTGAAGTTTGTAGAGGTACTGGGGCAAAACCAGGAACAGGCCCAACAACTTGTACTACTTGTGGTGGTAGTGGGCAGGTTAGAAGAGCAACAAGAACGCCTTTTGGTAATTTTACACAAGTTGCAGAATGTCCAACTTGTAATGGCTCTGGTCAAATAATTGCAGATCCATGCACAAGCTGTGGTGGTAATGGTGTGAAACAAGTTAGAAAAAAATTACGCATTAATATTCCTGCAGGAGTTGATTCTGGAACTAAATTGAGAGTTTCTGGAGAGGGAAACGTTGGTCTAAAAGGTGGCCCACCTGGTGATCTTTATGTTTTTATTAAAGTTAAAAGTGACCCAAATTTAAAAAGAGAAGGTATTAATATTTATTCTGAAATATCAGTAAGTTATCTTCAAGCTATCCTTGGTGATACTGTTGATATCATGACCGTTGATGGTAAGGTTAATTTAAAAATTCCAAGTGGTACTCAGCCCAATAGCACTTTATCTCTTGAGAATAAAGGAGTTCCTCGATTAGGAAATCCAGTTGCAAGAGGTAATCATCAAGTTTTAGTAAAAGTTAAACTCCCAACTCGAATAACAGATGATGAACGAAATCTTCTAGAGGATCTAGCTTCAAAATATACTGAACAGAATTCAAGTTCTAACAGTGGTTTGTTTAGTAGGTTGTTTGGAAAGGATTCTTGAAAAAAGTTTCAAAGTTATTGGATTTAGAATCGATTCCATGTCCTTTGAATGTTGTGAAATGTAAATTAGCCTTAGAGAAATTATCGTTAAATGAAACCTTGATAGTCCATTTAGATAAAGGAGAACCAGAAATCATGGTTAAAAGAGCTTTAAAAGAAATGAAATATTTTTTTAAAACTATAGAAGAAAATCAAAAAACAATAAAGTTCATAATTTTGCATGAAAGTTAATAAAAAATATAAGGGTCTTGTTACGAAAAAATTTAATGAATTTTATTTGGTTGAATTAGATAAAGATGAGACTTCAGTTATTAACAAAAAATTTTTATGTAAAATCAAGAAGTCTGTAAATTTTAGAAATCAATTCGTTTTCGTAGGAGATGAAGTGATTGTTCATCAAATTGATTTACAAAGTAAAAGAGCAACGATAGAAAGTTTAGTCAAAAGGAATAATCTATTAGAAAGACCATCCGTTGCTAATATTTCAAATATATATGTCATTTGTTCTGTCGAAGAGCCAAAATTAAATTTATCTCAAGTCAATAAGTTTTTAATATCCTCTGAGCAACTAGGGGTAGAGGTTTCATTGGTGCTTACGAAATGTGATTTGATAACAGAAGAAAAACGGCTTTTGTTAATTGAGAAATTTCACCAGTGGGGATATCAAGCAATTACTTTAAACTTAAATAATCCTGAAAATTTAAGAACTTTATTGATTGAGTTAAAGAAAAAAAAATGCTCAATATTTATGGGACCATCTGGAGTTGGTAAAACTACTTTACTAAACATGATAATTCCAGGCCTTGACAATAAAACTGCTCCCGTATCAAGCAAAATAAAACGTGGAAAAAATACGACGAGAAATGTTGAGCTATTTTCTTTATCAAGTAAAAGCTACATAGTGGATACTCCTGGTTTTAATATGCAAACACTTGAAATAGATATTCGCGAATTATCTAATTTATATCCAGAAATTTATAAACAAGTAGTTAATGAAGGCATACAATGTAGGTTTCGTAATTGTCTGCATGTAAATGATCACGGTTGTAAGTTAAACAAAAATTTCGAAAGGTATACTTTCTATAAAGAAATGGTTGAATCATCTAAGATTCATTATTGTCTAATCCAGGAAGATTAAGATTTAAGCCACCAGTCAAGTCATTCATTCTCTCTTTCATTGTTGTAGTTGAACTTTCATGAGCTTTTTTGATAGCTTCTAATATGTTTTTTTCTATTGCTTCTTTATTAGCAGTTGAAATATTTTCATTGACTTCAACTCTTAGAGGGAGTTGGTTGCCGCTAATCCATACTTTTATCATTTCATCATCACTTTTACCTTCAATTTCCATGCTTTCAAGTTCATCCTGTAATTTTTGAGCATTTTGTTGAATTTCTTTAGCTTTTTTAAAAGCCTCTGTTAGTTGTCCAAAATTTGGAAGTCCAAAACCTGCCATTTTTATAAAAAAGTTTCTTTAATTAAGGATAGTCAAAACCGATCATTCTTACTTCCGGTTCAAGAAAAATACCTTTTTTTTGTAGTACTTTTTGTTGAATTACTGTTATTAAATCTAAAATATCTTTTGAATTAGCAGAAGAGTTATTCACTATAAAATTTCCATGCATTGTTGAAATTTCTGCGCCGCCTATTTTAAACCCTTTTAATCCTAGTTCTTCAATTAATTTACCTGCATAATTATTAGTCGGATTTTTAAAAACGCTTCCAAAACTAGGTAAATGGTAAGGCTGAGTATCGGTCTTTTTTTTAAGATTTTTCTGTGTAGTTTCTAATAATTGTTCAATATTTCCTTTTGGCTCAAATAGCAGTTTTGCACTTATAATCATGAGATTATTTTGCTGAAAAGGACTATATCTGTATTGAAAATTGATATCTTTTTTTTCAATTTCTGATATTTTTAGAGTTTTAGTATCGATTACTTGAACTGATAAAAGATTATTTGCCAATGATAATTGTTTTGAACCTGCATTCATGCAAATAGAACCTCCAACTGTGCCTGGAATTCCCACAGTCCATTCACCGCCTTGCAATCCTTTTTTTGCAAGTATATTTGACATTGTTGGTAGCATTACCCCAGCCTCTGCTTCTACAATTCCCGAATGAGATTCAATTTTGATAGAGCGCATTTTTTTGGTACATATAGTTAAGCCTTTTAAGAAAATATTATTTATTAATAAATTTGAGCCAGCTCCTATTATTCGACATTTTTGATTATTTAAATGCGCCCAATTTATTAAATTGATGAATTCATCAGTATTATTTGGTTTTGAAAAATATTCCGCAAATCCACCAACTTTTATAGTCGTATAATTAGAAAGGTTTATTCTCTCTTTAAAAGTAATATTTTTCATTAATTATTCAATCATTGAAAGTATTTTTATTTTGTAAGATTGACCATAAATTATGACAATCTCCAGCTCCCATATTTATAATAAAATCATTTTTTTTGGTTAATTTAAAAAACTTTTCATTAATTTCATAATTATCTTTTAAACATTTAACATTCTTATTATTTTTATAAATAAGATTAGCAATTAGTTGCGAGTCAATATTGTCAATATTTTTTTCTCCAGCTCCAAATATATTTGTTATGTAGATAACATCTGCTTTTGAAAGTTCTTTCACAAATTCATGAATAAATTGTTTTACTCTAGTAAATCTATGAGGTTGAAAAATAGCAATTAATCTTCCCCTTTCACCTCTATCACTACTATTTGTATTTTTAATAAATAACCTTGCTAAATTAATTGTTGCTTTAATTTCATTAGGATGATGTGCATAGTCATCATAAATTATTCTTTGATTTAGTTCACCTCTAAATTCAAATCTTTTTTTTGGTAATTTTAAAGATTCTGTATTTTTTTTAATTTCTTTAAAACTTACTCCAACCATCCTGCAGGCTGCTATGGCAGCAGTAATATTAGAAAGATTATGTAATCCAGGAACTGGAATGTTTAGATTATCAATGAATTTGCCATGTTCATAATATTTACCAATGGTTTTGTCCTTATTTATAACATTTGGAATTAATGAATAAGCAATATTATCTCTTTCTTTAATAGACCATTGATTTTCGGAAGTAAAATTATTCTTTGTAAATTTACAATCATAGTTAATCAATAATTTTTGGGAGTTAGAAGCAAATTTTTTAAATGAAGATAGAACTTCATCGATATTTGAGTAATGGTCACAATGATCGAAATCGATATTGTTAATTATTCCAATATCTGAATTGTAATTTTTAATTGTTCCATCAGATTCGTCAATTTCTGTTACTAAGTATTTTGTATTTTCGATATGAGCATTGGAATCATAGATTGGGATTATCCCACCAGTTATTGAAGAAGAATCATGTGTGCACAATTCTAACAGCGTGGAAAGGAAAGTACTTGTTGAGGTTTTCCCATGACTTCCTGCTATTGATAATGATGTGTAAGAGTTCATTATCATTGCAAGAATTTCTGAACGATGCTTTATTAATAAATTATTTTTTTTGCAAAAGTATAACTCTTCGTTTTCATCTTTAATCGCAGAGCTAATTACAAAATTGATTGTCTGATCCTGAAATTTTGAAATCACAAAATCAATATTTTTTTTAATTTGAGAATCAAAAATTATTGCCCCTAATCTTTTTAAACTTTTTGTTTCTTTATTTTGAACTAAATCAGAGCCAGAGACTGAGTACCCTTTTTTTATTAATGCCATAGCGATTGCAGACATTCCAATACCACCAATGCCAATAAAATGAAAATGATTTTTACTTATTAATTTTTTATTCAATTATCAAATTTAGAGTTAAATCAAGATAACTTCTAAATAATTATAATGGCATTTAATTTTTACAAAAAATGTTGGTTTTTTTATGAATTAATACAAAAGTAGAATTATTTGCTTAATAAATCAAAAAATACTTACGTTATTGCACAAAATTCTGTATGATCAGCAACTTAGGTTAATCATTAGAAATTTTTTTGTTATGACTTTGCGTGTTGCGATTAATGGGTTTGGCAGAATTGGGCGAAACTTTATGCGTTGTTGGTTAAGTAGAGGAGCTTATACCAACATCGAAGTAGTTGGTATTAATGTAACTTCAGACCCTAAAACTAACGCTCATCTTCTCAAATATGATTCAGTACTAGGAAAATTGGATGGTGTAGACATTCAATATACTGATGATACTTTTGTAATTAATAACAAAACTATCAAATGTTTCTCTGATAGAAACCCAATGAACTTACCTTGGAAAGATTGGGGGGTTGATTTGGTTATAGAATCAACTGGTGTTTTCAATACTGATGTTGGTGCAAGTAAGCACCTTGAGGTTGGTGCTAAAAAAGTAATTCTTACTGCTCCTGGTAAAGGGGCAGGTGTTGGGACTTACGTAGTAGGGGTGAATGCTGATCAATATAAACATAGTGATTATGATATTTTGAGCAATGCTAGTTGCACTACTAATTGTTTAGCGCCAGTAGTAAAAGTTCTTGATCAAACGTTTGGAATTAATAAAGGATTGATGACAACAATTCATAGCTATACTGGTGACCAACGTATTTTAGATAATAGTCATAGGGATTTAAGAAGGGCTAGAGCAGCAGCTACAAACATTGTTCCTACTTCAACAGGAGCTGCTAAAGCAGTTGCTTTGGTCTACCCTGAGATGACAGGTAAACTCACTGGTATAGCTATGAGAGTACCTACTCCTAATGTTTCAGCTGTAGATTTCGTTTTTGAATCTTCAAAATCTGTTACTAGTCAAGAAGTTAATAACGCACTTAAGGAATCTTCTCTTGGCTCAATGAAAGGAATTATTAAATACGGTGATGAGCCACTGGTTTCAAGTGATTATGCAGGAACTAATGAATCATCAATAGTTGATAGTGATCTTACAATGTCAATTGGCGATAATCTTGTAAAAGTTCTTGCTTGGTATGACAATGAATGGGGTTATAGTCAAAGAGTTGTAGATTTAGCTGAGATAGTAGCTCAAAAATGGGAATAATCAAAAGTGAGAAAAAGACTTATCTTTAAATAAATTTTTGTTATCACAGTTTTGAAAATCGACTGATACGTCTCCTTCGACAAAATATCCGATTTCTGTAATAGTTTTATCTTCATATAAAAGATTATTTGCCCATTTTCTTGGGAGAGAAAACACTAGCTCGTAATCTTCGCCCCCAAAAAAATAATATTTGTCCCATTTATTTCCCTTAGGCCAATTTTTATGTTTAGGAACTTTTGCATAATCAATAATTGCTTTGCAATTACTTTCAGTTGCTAAATCTAATAATGCTTGAAATAAGCCATCACTACTGTCAGTACAACCAATCGTTTTAATACTTTTATTAGTACGAGCTTTAAGTATTTTTTTAAGAAATTTAGGTTTAAGTTTTGGTCTACAAAATTGTTGTAAAGAGCTATTGATTAATGAGTGTGTTAGAGCAATATCACTATCAAAAATTGTTTTACTTTTTATCATTAATCCTAATTTGCTCAAGCCATGAATGCCTGTAGTCAATATAATTTCATTTGGTTTGCATGAACTTCTTCGTAATTTTATTTCACCCTGTTTTCCTAGAGCAGTCATAGAGATTACTTTTTCTTTTCCCACAGAACAATCCCCTCCAAGAATTAACCCCCCAAAATGGTCTAAAGCTAGATTTATTCCTGTATATAAATCTTTAATCCAAATCCAATCTGTTTTTGACGGGACTACTAATCCAATATTAACTCCTATAATTTTGCTGCATCCACTTGAGATTAAGTCAGATACATTACATGCTACGGCTTTCCATCCTATGTCTAAGGCAGAAATCGTATCATCATTAAAATGTATATTTTCAACTAATGAATCAGTATTAATAAGTAAGTTTTTGTTTTTAGCTTTAATGAATGCGCAATCATCAGAAACCTGATTTTTAGGCATAAATTTAGCAAGTCTTTTTATTAATTCTTTTTCGCCAATATCCTCTAATAATTCTTTATGCATTTAATTTGAGTTTATCCATTCCATTTAAAACATCAATTGAAATTATCGTGTCATCTTTTGTAAGCTCTTCTAAAACTTCAAAACCCTCTATTACATAACCAAAGGCGGCATTCCTTCCATCAATTAAATTACGACCTGCTGGATTTAGCTCTGCTTCATATAAAAAGAAGAAAAACTGCGAAGATCCATCATCAACAGCGGTACTGGAATGGGACCAACCCAAGGTTCCAAGTGTTGCGAATGGCAAAGTCGGTGTTTCTGTATAAAGGCCTAACTCTTCAAAAGTTTCATTATAAAAAGTTTCGCTTTCGGTAGGTATTCTTATTTCCAGAGGAACATGTCTTTCCATATTTGTCTCGGGATCTATATATCCAATCTCATTACCAACTGGATCACCAGTTTGAAGAACAAAAAATTCTTCTGCTCTATTAATTGGCATATTACTGTAAAAGTTTTTTGAAGATAAATCTATAAAGGCACCAGCAGTAAGCGGTGCATTAAATCCATCTATTATTGCTTGCATATCGCCTTTAGAAGTTTTTATATTTACTTTTGCTCTACCAAGTAATCTCGGAAGATCATCAAATTCGCTTGGGATAGAATAGGGAAATTCATTCGGTAAAAAATATTCCTCTAGTCCCCCTATTTTATCTAGTGCTTTTTTTCTGGTTTTTATGAATGAATATTTATCTTTAGATTTAGCTTCATCTTGAAGATTATCAAAATCATTTTTAAGATCTAAAAATGTGTTTTCTGCAATTTTTTGTTTTTCGTTTGGTAATTCCTCAATAATTCGACTCTTATATTTTTTTAGTAAAGATTGACATTTTGTAACAGTTTTTGAGAGAGTTGGCCATCTTCCTCCTCTTACCAGGTCGCTAGTGTCCTCTAACTTATGTTGAATTTCCTGCAGCTCAACTTGCTTGATAGGGAGTGAATTTCTGAGTATTGCATTGGGATCTTTTACTGCGTTTCCAGTAGGTAAATCAGCGAATACTTGTGTTGGTTTTAAGAAGCAAACATGTATTAAAATTAAAATTAAAAATAAAAAATGTTTGTTCTGATTTGATAAGAAGTTTTGCATAGCACTCTTACAGGTTTATGATCCTTGGGTATGTAATACAGGAATGATTTCCAGTAACGATTTTCGCACAGGTACTACCATCGAGATAGATGGACAAGTTTGGCGTGTAGTAGAATTCCTACATGTCAAGCCTGGTAAAGGTTCTGCTTTTGTGCGAACAAAATTAAAATCAGTTCGAAACGGTAATGTAGTCGAAAAAACTTTTCGAGCTGGAGAATCAGTACAACAAGCTGTTCTTGAAAAGTCTAACCTGCAACATACTTATGTGGAGTCAGGAGATTACGTTTTTATGGATATGATAAGTTTTGAAGAAACAAGACTCTCCTCTGATCAAATCGGTAGAGGTTCAAAGTATTTAAAAGAAGGTATGGAGGTTAATGTGATTTTTTATAAAGATAAAGTTTTAGAAGTTGAACTTCCAATCTCTATAACTTTAAAAGTTACAGAAACAGATCCTGGAGTTAAAGGAGATACTGCAAGTGGGGGTACTAAACCAGCTATTCTTGAAACAGGTGCTCAAGTTATGGTTCCTTTGTTTATTTCTGTAGGAGAAATGATTAAGGTCGATACCCGTAACGATAGTTATCTTGGACGTGACAACTAATGGCTATGAAATTAGATCATGATGACCTAGATCGCTTGATAGAAAAAATTTCTACAAGTGATATTCAAGAATTTTCTCTAGAAGGGGAAGATTTTAAACTTGAAATAAAAAGAAATTTGTTTGATCAGAATCATTTAACTAACAATTCGACAAAAAACAATTCTTTGGAGAAGCAAATAATTACTTCTCAATCAACATCAACAGATAATATTACCCTGACAAGTAACGCTGAAGTGTCTCAGGTAGCCCCTCCAGGGCGCTCAGATCTTACAGACATTACTTCTCCTATGGTTGGAACGTTTTATAGGGCTGCGGCTCCAGGAGAGGACCCATTTGTTGATTTAGGAAGTAAGATTTCCATTGGGCAAACGATTTGTATACTTGAAGCTATGAAGTTGATGAATGAAATTGAATCAGAGTTTAATGCTGAAATTGTAGAAATTCTTGTTGAAAATGGAACACCAGTAGAGTTTGGACAAGTATTAATGCGCGTTAAACAGTCTTGAATCTTTAGTTAAATCAAAAGCTGCTTTTATTGCTTCAACCATACTTTGAGATTGAGCTATACCCTTCCCTGCAATATCAAATCCAGTTCCATGATCAGGAGATGTTCTGATAAAAGGTAAACCAATAGTTGTATTAACTGAGTAATTAAGGGCTATAACTTTTATTGGAATTAATCCCTGATCATGATACATAGCAAGAATGCCATCATGTGTTGGAGCTGTTTTATCTCTCCAAGCTTTCGAAGATGAATTCCAGCAAGTATCAGGAGAAATAGGACCTAATACATGAACTCCTTTATTTTGATTACCCCAGGTAGTAACCGCATTTTTGATCCAATCTTTTTCTTCACTTCCTAATATGCCTTCTTCACCAGCATGAGGGTTTAATCCAGCAACTTTTAGAAGGGGTTTATTGGCATAGGTTTTGCAAAATTTTGCAAACAAATCTAATTTTGTATGAATTAGTTGTGAAGATAATTTTTTTGGTACTTCGCATAAAGGTATATGGGTAGTTGCCAATAAGGTGTTAAATCTCCAACCAGTGATTGGAGATTTAGCTGTAAACAACATACCGACATCCTTAACCTGACAAGTTTCTGCTAATAATTCTGTTTGACCCGAATAATTATGGCCTGCTAAAGACCATGACTTTTTACAAATAGGTCCAGTAACTAGTGCTGCATTTGTATACTTCTGAACAATTTCAATAGCTTTTTTTAAGTAAAAGAAACTTGCATTACCATTACTTTTTTTTGGTTTATTTATTTCAAATGGAATTTTAATATCATGTATTTGGTAATTATTAGGATCTACAATATTCTTGATTCCTATAGATTTAAGATTTTTATAAGTATTTTCAAGGTTATTCTTTGATCCAACAATTATAAAATCAAGATTTTGTGATATTTCTTTTGAAAAAAGAGCTTTCAAAATAATTTCAGGTCCGATGCCTGACTCGTCTCCAACGCTTATGATAATTTTAAATTTATCTTTAATATCATTGATTTGATTATTCATGATTTAATTTTAATAAGGCAATTATTTAATCCTGCTTTGTAGTTTTTATAAATAAGTTTATATCCTAATTTTTCACATAATAATTTATTTGAAACTCTTCTATTTTCTTTCCAAAAAGATTGGGCGATTGGCGATAAATCTTTTTTAGCTTCTTCAAATAATATTTTTTTGGGCATTTCTAATCCAAGTAATTGGTAGCCATATCTTATGACTTCAATTTGTGAGCAAGGCTCGTCATCTGCGATATTAATTATTTGATGAAAATCCAAATTATCTTTATTTTGTATTAAATAAATAATTGCATTTGCAATATCAGCTACATGAATTCTTGAGAAGACTTGATTTTCTTTATCTATCACTTTGATTTTTTTTGTTTTAATAGCTTCTAAAGTTGACCTCCCTGGACCATAAATACCAGGTAATCTGAAAATTTGTATTGGTAAATTTGAATTAATCCATTCTCTCTCACAATTTAACCTCCTTTGACTTCTTTCTTGAAAAGGATTGGGTTGATCTTTTTCACACACCCAATCACCATGGGTGTTGCCATAAACACCAGTAGTAGAGAGATATCCAACCCATTTTAGAGATAAATTTTTAATTTTATTTTTAAGCCTCTTTAATACAGGGTCGTCACCATTTTTATCTGGAGGTATACAACTAAGAATATGAGTTACTCCCTCAAAGATTGAATCTTCAGGTATTGAATTATCTTCGCTATTAAAAATAAAACTATTTGGCTCATTACTAATAGATCGAGAACTTGCTAATGCTATACAACCTAGTTTTCTGATTGATTTTGCAAAATAGTTTCCGCTAAAACCTCCTCCAAAGATTAGGAATTTATTTTTTGCTGTAATGGGACTTGATAAATTGGTCATTAAGTATTATAAATAGTACATATGTATTATTAAAGAAAATGCAGACTTTAATTCAGCCTGAGGTAAAACTAAATATAGTTGGTTTTGATAATTTCAATTCTCAATTTAAAGAAAAATTAAATTATTCAAAATCTTGTTTAGATTTTAAATTCTATCAAAAATTATTTGCAATACTTTTAGTATCTTGTGCATTTTTAATATTTCCTGAATCTCCACAAGATTCAGAAGTTTTATGCAAAAAATATCAATCTACAAAGGCTTGTATGGTCTGGTAATTACGCGGCATTATATTCATCATTATCAAACTCGTAATTTTTATTTTTTTTATTCATAAAGGTAGGATTTGCCCATTGTAATAATCTTAAAGCTAATCTCAGATCACCATCTAACCATGCTCTAATAGCCATAGCTCTTCTAGGATCATAAAATTTTTGTTTTCTATACCAATACAAAGCATTATCATCCGATTTGTCGCCGTTGCATGATAAGCATGCTGGGACACAATTTTCGGTTGTACTCAAACCTCCTTGGCTTCTAGGAAGTACATGGTCAATGGACTCTGAAGGTTTTCCGCAGTATATGCAACTTTTTCCCGTAAATGTATGAATTGATTTTCGCCATTGCCTTAATCTGAATTTAGGGCATAAATCTTCTAAAAAGACAGCATCATTAATGTGCATTCAGATTATTTAATTTCCTATAATTTTGACCGATTCAATATAAAAGTCAATAGGTTTCTTATTATTTTTAGGACTATATTTCCTGGATTGAATATATTTTATGTATTTAATTATACCTAATAAATAATATTTAATTTATAAGCTTAAATGTAATCAAATATACTTTTAAGGTTAATAGCTATATCTATCAAAGGTTTCTTTGGAGTACTCTTCATTTTCTTTTTCTTGCAAAAGTTCTTCTTTTTTTCGCCTTTTTTCTTGTCTATCGTTTTCTAATTGCAGCTTTCTATCAGGATGAAGTTGATCTAAAAATTTAACACAATATGAAAACTTATCTCTTTCTCTTACAACTGTTTCAATAATTTGCCCGGCGGCCTGCTTAGGAGAGGTCTTAAAAATACCCCCTTTTTGTTTCTTAATATAACTGTAAGCTGCTTGCCAACTGCTTTCATGTTCATTCCCCCCATCTCTCATTGTACAAAATATTTCTGCTCCAAAGGAACCTGCAATTGCTTTAGGGGCAAATAATAGTAATGGAACATACATTGCAACTACAGGAAAAATGAATCTTATCTTTTTATTCCCTTTCATTAGTTTTTTATCTATCTATATAAAAAGTATCTTTAATTTGGATTATGTCTAGATAAATTTAAGATTTTATTATTCCAAATAGGTTGAGCATTTTTACAACCAATGGCAGAATTAAAAGAACAGTAACTAATCTAACTGCGTGAAGAGTTGCAACTGCTGCCCCTACTCCATATTCTGTACCAACTAGACTCATACCACTTATCCCTCCTGGAGCAGCACCAAGAATTGTCGTGATTATATCTACATTAAGTAATCTGCTAGTCCATAAACCGATCGCCAGCCCAGTAATTATTAGTGTAAATGTGATTAAAATAGCAGGTTTCCATAAAGTTTGTAATTCAACTAATGAATCCTTCGTTAAGCTTGTTCCAATAACAGTACCAATGCTTATTTCTAATATGGTTCTTGTACCATTTGGCCACGCGGCAGGCTCAACTTTTCCGCTGATGCCTAAAACACTTGCACCAATTAAAGCCCCTGCAAGTGGAGCTGCAGGTATGCCTGTTTTTAAAGCTAGTGCCCCAAAAGCTGCCCCTGCAATTAAATAATAAATAAGATTTATATTCGACATTTAAGTAATCAATTGTTTGGTAATAATATTAGGAATAAATTTAAATGCTCGGGTATATGTTCAAAATATGTTGTTATTTACTAATTTCATAGTCCTTTATAAATTAATATATTTTATCCGCATTAAACAAAAATTAATCAGCCTAAATATTTACCATTAAAACTTATTTTAAAAATTAGTTAAATTTTTGCTGCATAATGGGTCTTTGAGTTGGCATAATAATAAGTAAAGCACTATTTCTTATGGCTTCACAAATTTCTTATAGAGGTAATAAAAACCCAATCAAAAAGAAGTTATCCTTTTTTGAAGGTGGACATCAACTCGAAAAATTAGAATTCGCTCTTGCCGTAGCTCAAACTAAGGGTGACGAACAAAAATCGTTGGTATTAATGAAAAAAATTGTTGAATTAGGTGGAAATGTTGAAGAACCTGGTACTTAGGTTCTCTTTTTTATAAATGGCAGGATGCAATTTTCAAGGCCTTTCCTGCTGTATCTGTGGAAACTATATTTTGTTCGACTAATGTATTGCCAATAGCTGCTATAACTGTAATTATATCTCTATCATTAATATAACCTAAGTGACCAACTCTAAATATTTTTCCTTTTAAATGATCTTGTCCTCCAGCTAGTAAAATATCATATTTATTTTTTATATTCTTTCTAAACTGTTCTGCATCTATATCTTTAATTTGAATTGCAGTAACAGCAGGACTTAAATGGTTTTCATCAGCAAATAATTTGAGGTTAAGTGTTTTTGCAGCTTCACTGACTGCAAGTTTATGTCTTTCATGTCTTTTAAAGATTTTATCTAGTCCTTCATCTTTCATCATTTTTAGTGATTCATCTAAAGCAAAAACTAAATTTACTGCTGGAGTATAAGGATTGCTATTACTTAAAAGACTCTTTTTATATGATTTTAAATTTAAATAGAATTTAGGTAAATTAGAATTTTCTGAGGCTTGCCAAGCTTTTTTGCTCATTGACACAAAGCTTAAACCTGGAGGTATCATATATCCTTTTTGAGATCCTGAAGCAACAACATCTAGTTCCCAATCATCTACCGGTACATTACAAGCTCCAATACTTGTTACGCAGTCAATAATTGATAACGCTTTTTTATGATTACGTATATGAGAACTTATTGTTTCTAAATCATTAATAACTCCTGTTGACGTTTCTGAATGTGTAAGGATAACTGCTTTTATTTCTTTTGTATCATCTTTTTCTAAAATTGTTTTAAAATTTTCCGGATCAAGTGGTTTTCCCCATTCCGCTTCAACTTTAATCACTTCGAGCCCGAATTCTTTTGCAACTTTTACCCATCTTTGACCAAACTTTCCATTTTCACCACAAATAACTTTGTCTCCTTTGCTTAAGGTACTAATCATTCCTGCTTCCATGGCAGCTGTTCCACTACCTGTAATCGTTAAAACATCATTTTTTGTTTGATGTAGCCATTGTAGATTTTTAGTAGTGATTTCCATAAGGTCCTGAAAATCTTTACTTCTATGTCCTATGGGATGCCTACCAAGTGCTTGTAAAACTTTTTCTGGAACTGGCGTGGGACCAGGTATCATCAATGATAATTTTTGTTGTATGGCCACTTTTTAATTAATAGGTCATTCTAAGATTAGTAGTCATAAAATATTTTTCAATTACTTGATTTGAAAAAAGGATTTTCTTTACCTTTATGGGTAACTGGAGCTGCTAAGTCAGCAATAAAAAAATTAATAGGATTACCATTTGAAGATTATGAATTAATTAAAATTCCAAAAGAAAAAAATTTAATAAAAATCAAGGTTCATTCTGCTGGGCTAATTAATGAAGAGTCTCAGGCCCTTGGAATTTCATTTGTAGATTCTGGATTAGATCTTGATTTAACACAAAACTTAGAAATATGGACAATTGCTTCTTTAGAAAAAACTTATAAGACAAGTAATAGAAGATTAGATCGAATCAATATTATTCCTGGTTACGGAGTTGGTATCGATCAAAAGACCTCTAAGATCTGCATTTCTGATTTTGCTCAACAATTATTAATTGAAAATTTATTAAATATCATTCCAGAAGGATATACACTGAATCTAGAAATTGTATTCCCAAATGGAAAATTTTTGGCTGAAAGAACTAGTAATAAATCATTTGGAATTGTTGAAGGGCTTTCAATTATAGGTACTAGCGCTGAAACTTTTGCAAGTGCTTCACCTGATCAATTAAAAAATGCAAAAGCTCAGCTAAAACAAATTATTGCTAATGAAGTTTGTGACACAATAATTTTTGTTATTGGTGAAAATGGATTAAATTTAGCAACAAGTTCTAATATCAAATTTCCTATTATTAAAGTAGGTAATTGGATAGGACCATTATTAGTTGATGCTGCAATACAAAAGATTAAAACAGTAATCCTTTTTGGTTATCATGGCAAATTAATTAAATTAGCTGGAGGAATTTTTCATACTCATAATCATTTAGCAGATGCAAGAATTGAAATTCTTGTTTATTTAGCTATAAAAGAAGAAGTTCCATTAGAAATAATTCAAAAATTATCACAATCAAATACGGTTGAAGATGCATTGTTGGTTCTTGAAAGTTTTAGTCTTTCTATGGCTGACAAACTATGGAATAAATTATCAGATACTATTGAAAAGCGCTCTACAGAATATATAAATAGATATACAAAAACAGATATGAAAGTTGGAGCAATTATCTTTGATAGAAATAGAAAAATTCGTTGGTCAGGTCTCAATAGTAAAGACTATATTTCTGCTTTTAAAGGTTTCTAATTTTAAGTGGGTTATGTTTTTGTAAATAAATTGAGGTAACTTTTAGACATGAGTAAAAAATTACTAAAAAACGAGAGAGATCCCTCAATATTAATTCTAGATTTTGGATCTCAATATTCTGAATTAATTGCAAGGAGAATAAGAGAAGCAGATGTATTTTCTCTTGTAGTTAGTAACTTTACCTCTGTCAAGGAGATTCAGGATATAAATCCAAAAGGGATTATTTTAAGTGGTGGCCCAAGTTCTGTTTATGAAGATAATGCACCTAAATGTGATGCAAAGATTTTTGATTTAGGTATTCCAATTTTGGGTATATGTTATGGAATGCAATTAATGGTTAAAGAATTAGGAGGTGAAGTAACCCCAGCAATTAATAAAGCTGAATATGGCAGAGCACCAATAAATATTGATTGCGAAAGTGATTTGCTAACTAATGTCCAAGATAAATCTATTATGTGGATGAGTCATGGAGATTCTATAAATAACTTGCCTGAAGGATTTATTAAAATTTCTCATACAGAAAATACCCTGCATGCTGCAATATCAAACAAACAAAAGAAATTATTTGGTGTTCAATTTCATCCTGAAGTTATTCATTCAGAATTCGGAATGACGGTAATTAAAAACTTTGTTTATTCTATTTCCAAATGTAAAGCTGATTGGACTACTGAAACTTTTTTAGAGGAAACAATTCCAAGAATTAAGCAACAAGTAGGTGATAAGAAAGTTTTACTTGCTCTTTCTGGCGGCGTAGATTCATCAACCCTCGCTTTTCTTCTAAATAAAGCTATTGGTAAACAGCTTACTTGTATGTTTATTGATCAAGGCTTTATGAGAAAAGGTGAACCTGAATTTTTAATGGAATTTTTTGATAAAAAATTTCATATAAAAGTTGAATATATTAACGCTAGGGAAAGATTTATTAATAAATTAAATGGAATAACTGATCCAGAAGAAAAACGCAAGATTATTGGTAGAGAATTTATTAGAGTCTTTGAAGAGGAGAGTAATAGATTAGGTCCTTTCCAATATTTGGCTCAAGGTACTCTTTACCCAGATGTTATTGAGAGTGCTGGAACGAATTTAGATCCTAAGACTGGTGAGCGAATTGCAGTGAAAATAAAAAGTCATCATAACGTAGGCGGTTTGCCAAAAGATTTACAATTTAAATTAGTTGAACCATTAAGAAAACTGTTTAAAGATGAAGTAAGAAAGGTTGGAGGTGCTTTAGGATTGCCAGATGAAATTATAAAAAGACATCCATTTCCTGGCCCTGGCTTAGCAATAAGAATTTTAGGTGAAGTTTCTCATGAAAAACTAAACTGTTTGAGAGATGCAGACTGGATAGTAAGAGATGAAATAAAAAAAGCAGGTCTTTATAATGATATATGGCAAGCATTTGCAGTTCTTTTGCCTGTCAAGACTGTTGGCGTAATGGGAGACAAACGGACTTATGCTTGGCCAATAGTTTTACGATGCGTATCAAGCGAAGATGGTATGACGGCTGATTGGTCGAGAATTCCTTATGAAACCTTAGAGAGAATTTCTAATAGAATTGTTAATGAAGTAGAGCAGGTTAATAGAGTTGTTTTTGATATTACTAGTAAGCCTCCAGGAACAATTGAGTGGGAATAAAAAATACTTTAATTTTTTATCTTTAACTTTTTACAAAATTATTATGGATGAAACCATTAAATTAAGTAGGTCTACTGTTGAAAAATATCTTAATTGCCCTAGATGTTGCGTTCTTGATAAAAAGCATAAAATAAAACCTCCATCATTACCATTTACTTTAAATATTGCTGTAGATAATTTATGTAAAAATGAGTTTGATTATTATCGTGAAAGACAGGAATCTCATCCTTTATTTATTGAGCATAATATCGATGCTGTACCTTTTAAACATAAAGATATAGATATTTGGAGAAGCAATTTTAAAGGAATAAGATATAAATCTACTGAACATAATTATGATTTTGGTGGTGCGGTCGACGATGTCTGGCAAAAAAAGAATGGGGAGTTAATTATTGTTGATGTAAAAGCAACATCAAGAAATAATTTTGATTGGTTTGAAACTTTCAATAAATATGATTATGCAAAAGCATATAAAAGACAATTAGAAATGTATCAGTGGTTATTTAGAAAAAATGGTTTCAAAGTTGCAGATGAAGCCTATCTTCTTTATTTTAATGGAAAAAAAAATGAGAAATTTTTTAATAATCAATTAAAGTTTGATGTGCATTTTATTAAATTAGATTGTTCTTCAGCATGGGTAGAAGGCAAAGTTATTGAAACAGTTAAACTTCTCAGATCTAATTTGTTCCCTTCACCATCTTTTAAATGTGAATATTGTAATTATTTAAAAAAGCGTTGGCAGTGTCATAAAATTAATTATTGACATTGAAAAACTAATATTATTGGATAATTCTGGAAAAATTTTTAAATAAAGATAATCTTTAAGTAGACAATAAATTTTAGATTTTGGTGAAACCGAAAAGTCCTGATAATAAAATTAGCAATCATTTACAACAAGATGTTGTAAAAATTGCAGGCAAAACAATCTTTATTAATCCATTTTTGTATTGGAGAAGGTTTGATGAAAATACCAATAGATGGTTAAGAGAACCAGGACAGATGTCAGAAGAGCAAATCCAGCCAAACAGAAATCGATTTTATCCTGAAATTGATTGGTCTGATTTAAGTCAAGATCAAAAGCTCGTAAAAGATGCAAGTGTAGAAATGTTTCTGAAGACTTTGGAGCTTATAAGCACGTTTCACCCTCAGCTTAACTCTGGACAACTATTAGAAGTTGAGAGGAAAATGGCAATTACAAAAAAGCTACCTTTTGAAAAGTGGGTAAAAAAGTCTTTTGCTAAAAAAGCTAGAGCTGAAGAAAATGAGAAAAGGAAGTTTCAAAGAGAGAGATTTATCAGAAGTTGGAAGGAATGGCTGAGCCTTGAAAATACTCAACAAGCTCTACTACCTATAATCGTCGTTGTATTTGTCTCAGCATTTATTGGTTGGTCTTCAGGTGTTTCAAAAAACAGTTGTAATCCTTATTTTGAACAAAATTTAGATCAGTCAATGTAAACCGTTTTATTAAATAGAATTTAATATTATTTTGATGATTTGTGATTTATTATTTGGTTTAATATAAAAGAAGTTTAGTTTTTAAGTTAACTTATTATTAGATTTATGGATAACAAAGAGCAAGAAAAAGATATATCAAGTTTAGAATTTGATAAAGGTAAGGCTCGCAATGATTATAAATTTTTAGTTCAAAAATTAAAAAATATCAAGGAGATTATTACTTTGTTAGAAAACAAGTTTTTACAGAAAGAGATGTAAATTTTTGAAAAATAGTAACTTCAATAATAAGTTCCCCTCTTTTAATAGACAGCCTTTGGTTTTCTATTTGATTACTACTTTTACTTTTTTATTAATATTAATTAGATTAATTTTTCTTCAATTATTAAATCATGAGACTTACAAAAAAATGTCTGATGAAAATAGAATTAGGCTAATTTCTACTCAACCAATTAGAGGGAGGATACTAGATAAAAATGGATTAATATTGGCAGATAGCCGTTTTAAGTACTCTTTAATAATTAAACCTCAATACGTCAGCAAAAAAGCATGGCAGCAATATAAATCAAAGATTTCGAAATTATTCAATATTTCATCTGATTCACTTCAAAAAAAATATTCTGATGGTTTAAAAAATAAGAATTTTTCAATAACTCTATTAGATGATTTAAAAGTTGATCAAGTTATCAAATTTAAAGAAAATGAAAATATCTTAAATGGTTTAGAGATTTCAATAAAAACGATTAGAAATTATCCTTATAAAACCGTTGCTTCTCATGTGATTGGTTATACACAACCCATTACAGATTCTGAATTTAATATTTTGTCAAAAAAAGGTTATAAATTAAATGATTTAATAGGACGAACTGGAATTGAGTTTGTTTATGAAGATCATATAAGAGGAGAATGGGGAGGAGAAATGATTGAAGTGAATTCTTCCGGCACTTTTACAAAATCTTTAGGTATTAAACCATCAAAACAAGGGAAAGACCTTGAATTGACAATCGATTTAAATTTACAATTAATCGCTGAAGAAGTGCTTAAAGATAAAAATGGAGGAGCAATAATAGTTATGGATCCAAGAGATGGTGCTATAAGAGCAATGGCTAGTAAACCAACTTTTGACTTGAATTTTTTTTCAAAAGAATTTAAACCAGAAAAAGAATATAATGCTCTGTTCAATTCTCCCGCGAAACCATTATTTAATAGAGCTTTAAATGCATATGATCCAGGAAGTGTTTGGAAAATTGTAACTGCTATAGCTGGTTTAGAAAGTGGAAAGTTTCCTCCTGAAACTTCTTTAGAAACTAAACCTTGTATTACATATGGAAGTCAATGTTTTAGAGAACATAATGACTTAGGGTTCGGAACAATAGGTTATGAAGATGCTTTGCGAGTTTCAAGTAATACTTTTTTTTATCAAATTGGCTATGGCGTAGGTGTAGATGAAATTTATAACGTTTCTAAGAAGCTTGGCTTTGCCGCACTATCTGGAATCGAAATTTCCGAACAAGAAAATGTAGGTTTAGTGGCAAGTAGTCAATGGGCTAAAAAAGGAAGAGGCTGGGGGGAACCAGGAAGAACTCCTTGGGTTCCAGAGGACATCGCGAGTATGTCTATTGGTCAATTTGTTGTCCAAGTTACCCCTATTCAAATAGCTCGTGCATATGCAGCAATTGCGAATGGTGGTTATTTAGTCACTCCTCATTTATCTAAAAAAGAAGATCAACTATTAATAAATCAAAAGCGTATAAAAATTGATATTGATCCAAATAATCTTCAGTTAGTGAAAAACGGATTAAGAAAAGTTGTTGAATCTGGAACAGGAGTTTCTATCAATTACGGGGTGTCTAATCTTCCACCAGTTTCAGGCAAAACTGGGACTGCTGAAGATGGAGAAGGAGGTTCAGATCATGCATGGTTTGTTTGCTTTACTCCCTCTGATAAAAGTGAGCTGTTAATAGTTGCTTTTGCACAAAATACTCCTGGAGGAGGATCTGTACATGCACTACCTATGGCTAGAGAAATTTTAAAAGTTTGGAATGAAAATAAATAAATATAATTCGCCTAAATTTTTATAAAAATAATTTATACTTTCAATTTTTTCATTTGTGAAAGTCGTTGAATTATATCTTCTATTGTTTTTATATCCACTGGTTTACTAAATGAAGATAACAGTTGTCTACCTAAAACTTGACTTCCCAAATGTACTAATTGAATTCGTAATGAGGTTAATAATTCTAATCCGACTCCACCAGAAAAAGTTGCAATTGCAATTGGCTGACCATTGAATAAATTTCTAAAATCATCTCCTGATACGGATAGCCATGCTATGAGATTAGAAAGAATTGGAGGTATTGAACCGTTATATTCAGGAGCACATATTATCCATTTTTCTGTAGCAAAAAGCTTTTCTTTTATTTCAATTATTTCGACAGGAATATTTTCTTTTGTATGTATTCGTGGATTGAATAACGGTATATCAAAAGTAGTAAGATCCAAAATTTCAGAATTGAATTTAAGTTCATTACTTTTTTCTTGAAATTTTTTTGAAAGTTCTAGATTTTTTCCACAACTTGCTGAAATGATTATTAGATCTTTTAAATCAGGCATAAATAAAAATAAATTGGTTTAGTAGTTGGCTCCACTCTTACGGTGATGAACGGCAGTAAGACTATCGGATTTTAATATATTGCCGTGTAAAACCTCAGCATATATTACCCAGTGATCTCCGCATTCCATTCTGTCTTTTACAGAAGCATCTAACCATGCTAATGACTCAGGAATTATTACTTGATCATTAGGTGTTAATTCAATATCTAAGCCCTCAAATCGATCTTCCCCTGGTGAGAAAGGTTTTGTAAACCTTTTTAAAGGTTCCCTAAAATCTTTTTCGCTAAGAATATTCAAGGCGAAAGAGTCACCTTTTTGAAGAAGTGATTCTACTGATCTATCTTTTGCTACTGAAATACTCAAACCAGGAGGAGAAAAACTTGCTTGGCTTACCCAAGATGCAAGCATAGCTCCTTTTACATTATTTTCATCTTTTCCTTTTGATGCAGTTAGAACACACAGTGAACCAAGTACTCTTCCTAAAGCTTGCAATGTTGGATCAGTTTTACTGGATATCATTCCGGTATCTGATTTTCTGATTTTTTGTTTTGCTTTTTTTAAAATTTTTCTCCCAAAATGAGTACCAATTTCTTCTAGTTCTTTAATTTTTGGTTTATTAGGACTAAATTTTATTCTTATTGGATCAAAACTAAATTTAAATCCACCATCTTTTAATTTTGTCTCAAGCAAATCTATTGCTTCTCCGCTCCATCCAAAACTACCGAAGATGCCTACTGGTTTATCTCTATCACCCTCTGATAACAAAGTTCCTAAAGCACTTATTATTGGAGTTGGGGCGTGTCCCCCTAAAGTAGGCGATCCGATTAGATATCCATCAGCGTTTTGAATAGATTTTATAAGTTCATCATTAGATGTAAATTCACAATTAATACTTTCAACTTCTACTGAAGTTCTATTTACACCTTTCGCTAATGCATCACCTATTGAAGCTGTATTCCCATAAGCACTAGCGTATATCAAGACAATTTTAGGATTGTTTGTTGAAAGATTTTCTCCCCATCTAATGTAGTCATTTAAAAAGCTTTTTAAGCTGTACTCAATTGCTGGGCCGTGGAGTGGAGCAATAGTGTTAATGTCTAATTCAGAAATTTTTTCTGCTATTGATACGATTTGACTAGACATTGGTGCCATAAGACAATCATAAAAATGTTTTCTATCAATTTCTGTACTCATTCTGTTGGTCTCTGACCATTCTTCAGTTGCTAAATGCGCAGAAAATATTTTTTCACTTAAAAGTATTTCTTGATTCTCTTCATATATGATTAATCCACCGGGCCACCGGGCAGTTGGTACAGGAAAAAGTTTTAATGAAATATTTTCTAGTTCTAGATAAAGTTCTTTTTTTACGATCTTAATTTCAGGTAATTCTCGTTCAATAAAAGTTTTTAAATTTGGATTTTTTTGATTCCAAAGTTCACTAATAAGCTTAAAACCAGGATTCGAACATGTGATAGTTAAGTTGCTGAATTGGTCACTGATTGATTTTATAGTTTCAATAATTTTAGGATTTACATGACCAGTGATGATCTTAATTTTGTTGAATTTAAACTCATCATGGAAATTTGTAACTACTTCATTAATTAATTTTGAATATTCTTTTTCAGGCGGATGAATAATTAATAATTCATCTTTACTTATGATTAAAAAGGTATTAAATGAAGTTCCTTTCTCAAGATTAAATTCGAGCTCAAACCTTTCTTTATTTTGATCAAGAAATCTAATGCAAGTAAAATTTTCAGTAATTTCAAATATTGATAAGTTTTTATTTTCTAAAAGTGAACCTGTATTAATTACTGACATCTTTAAAGATTTATTTTTTAGTAGTGATTAGCAACTTTCCTATGATGAACGGCTGTTTTACAGGATAAATCAGAAACACTTCCATTTTCAACTATACCGTAAATAATCCAATGATCTGGAGTCTCTAATCGTGAACTTACTTTACAATCTAAAAATGCAAGAGAATCAGAAAGTACTGGCCCACCATTTGCAACATTGTTAATTACATCTACATCAGCAAATCTATCTGCTCCAGGAGCAAATCTTTTTAAAAAATGTCTAAACATTTTTTGATAGTTATCTTCCCGTAAGATATTAACTACAAAACCTTCTCCAACTTGCATATAAGATTCAATAGCTCTATCTTTTGCTACTGCAACTGTAATGCCTGGCGGACTGAAACTTGCCTGACTAACCCAGCTAGCTACCATCGCGCTTTGTCTAAAAGTCGAACCTTCTCCTTGGCTAGCTGTAACTACATATAAACCTCCACTTAATCTCCCTAAAGCTTTATCCAGATTTGAATCAAGACTTTTCATTGAAGCAATATTTTTCTTCTTATTAATTAATTGTCCTAAATCAGTTCCAGCTTCTTCAAATTGTTGATAGATAATAGGATCTGGAATATTTTTAACTCTTAGAGGTGAAAAGGCTTCTTTTTGTCCTAATTCTCTCAACTTACTTGCCAATGAATCTATAGGTTCATCATTTCCTCCAAAAGCATCGTAAACTGCCGTAAATTGTTTAGGCTTTAATGCGGCAAAAAGAGTGCCCAGAGACTCTTTTAATTCATTATCAGAATTAACTGGCCAGGTTGGGATTACTACGGCTTTAGATTCTGAAATTAAACCTGTTAATTCCTGAGAATCTGAAGATCTTAAATCAATTAACTGAACCTGTGCATCTGCCTTACTTATGCCGTGAGATATAGCTTGACTTAATCTATCACAATATCCATAATCACTTATATAGCAGACAGATACAAATTCATTACCTTTACTCTTATTACTACTCCACTCTGAATACTTTTCTTTCCAAAAATTTACTTGATTATGAAGCAATGGCCCATGACCCACAGCTATAGTTTTAAGTCTAGGCAACTTATCTATTCGTTTAATAGCTTGTAGAACACTCCTTGCGTTCGGGGCCATTAGGCAATCATAATAAAAACGAAAATCTTCATAAATTTCTTTTTGATCATTATCAAAAAACTCATCAGAGCAATAATGCAATCCAAAAGCATCGCATGTATATAGAACATTCGTACCGTGATCGTAGGAGAAAATGGTATCTGGCCAATGTAAATTTGGTGCACTTATAAACTCAATATTATGATTTACTCCACTTATAGGGTTATCTCCAAGATCTAAATATTGTCCACTTTTTACTTCTAAACTTTTAAATGGAACATGTATTTGATCCTCAATAAATTTAAGCGCTAACTTTGAACCAACTACTATTATTTCTGGATTAAGAGTTAAGAGGTTTCCAATTAAACCTGAGTGGTCTGGTTCTGTATGACTTGTAATTAAGTAATCAATTTCTTCTGGATTTACTTCTCTAAGTAATTGCTCAAACCATAGTTTTTCAAATTTAGCGTGGCTTGTATCAATTATTGCTAGTTTTTTGCCCTTAATGATAAAACTATTATAAGTAGTTCCATTTCTTAATCCAAATTCAATATCAAACCTACTTCGATCCCAGTCAAGAGATCTAATTGCAATTGTGTCATCTGCAAAAACTTTCTGTTGCACAGATAATTTTTGCTCAACTTTATTGATATCTGAAGTACTTGTTTTTGCAGAAGTTATCATACTATTATTCTTTTGTATTATGACTTTAGTTAAATACAATATAAATCCGCGTGAATCTAAGTGTGGAATTACCGAATTTGTTTTTTAATCACTTCATTATTGATACTGTTATAAATGAAATTTCAAACTAAAAACACTCCAATTACAGGTGATGAGATAAGAAAAGAATTTTTAAATTTTTACCATGAAAAATTACATAAAATTATTCCAAGTGCATCTTTAATTCCTGATGATCCTACAGTTATGCTCACTATCGCTGGAATGCTGCCTTTTAAGCCAGTTTTTTTAGGATTGAAAGAAAGGCCATCAAAAAGAGCCACATCTAGTCAAAAGTGTATAAGAACTAACGATATTGAAAATGTTGGAGTTACTGCTCGACATCATACCTTCTTCGAGATGCTTGGTAATTTTTCTTTTGGAGATTATTTTAAGAAAGAGGCTATTGAGTGGGCTTGGGAATTAGTTACTGATATTTATGGACTTTCTTCTGAGAATATAATAGTGAGCGTGTTTCATGAAGATGATGATTCGGTAAAGATTTGGAAAGAAGATATCGGGATTCATCCAGAAAGGATAATTAAGCTTGGAGAAAAAGATAATTTCTGGTCTTCAGGAAAAACAGGTCCTTGCGGACCATGTTCGGAATTATATTATGACTTTAAACCAGAGAAAGGTCTTCAGAATATTGATTTAGAAGATGGTGATCGTTTTATAGAATTTTATAATCTTGTATTTATGCAATATAACCGTGACCCTGCTGGTCAATTGACAGATTTGAAATACAAAAATATTGATACTGGAATGGGGCTTGAAAGAATGGCTCAAATATTGCAAAAGAAGAAGAATAATTACGAAACAGATTTGATTTTTCCAATTATTCAAAAAGCTTCTGAGATATCCAAAATTGATTATTATTCTTCAGATGAAAGAACCAAAATCTCTTTAAAAATTATTGGAGATCATATAAGAGCAGTTATACATTTAATTTCTGATGGGGTAGTAGCAAGTAATCTTGGAAGGGGATACATATTAAGAAGACTGATTCGAAGAATGGTTAGACATGGAAGGTTGTTAGGCTTAAAAAATGAATTTTTATCGAAACTTGCAAGTGTAGGTATTAAATTAATGCAAGAGAATTATCCAGATTTAAAAAATAATTATGACTATATATTGAGTGAGATAAAAATTGAAGAAATAAGATTTAGAGAAACTCTTGATAGAGGTGAGAAATTACTAGATGAATTGATTTCATCGGGTCAGAAAATGATTACTGGGTTTAAAGCATTTGAACTTTATGATACTTATGGCTTTCCACTAGAACTTACAGAAGAAATTGCTCAAGAAAACAATATTGGTGTTGATGTTAAGGGTTTTGAAAAAGAAATGTCTGCACAAAAAGAAAGAGCCAAAGCTGCTTCTCAGATCATTGATTTGACATTGGAGGGTTCATTAGAACGCGAAATAGACTTATTTGATAAGACTTTTTTTAATGGTTATGATTCACTTGATTCAGATGCAGAAATTAAGGGTATATTTTTTGAATCAACCTTGGTTAAGCAAGCAAGTGAAGGACAGAAAGTTTTAATTGTCCTTGATCAGACTTCTTTCTATGGAGAATCTGGAGGTCAAGTTGGTGATATTGGAAAGATATTCTCGAATGATCTAGAAGTTTTAGTTGATAACGTCATACGCAAGAAAAACGTTTTTCTGCATTATGGAATAGTTAAAAAAGGAATTTTAAGTCTGGGACAAAAAGTTAAAACTAAAGTAAATGATTTGGCTAGAGCTAAGGCTGCGGCAAATCATACTGCTACTCATTTACTACAATCTGCTCTCAAAGTAGTTGTTAATGAAAGCGTTGGACAAAAAGGCTCATTAGTCGCATTTAATAAATTACGATTTGATTTCAATTCTTCTCAACCTATTACAAAAGATCAAATTTTTAAAGTTGAGACTTTAGTTAATTCTTGGATTTTGGAAAATCATTCTCTTGATATTAAAAACATGGCCAAGAGTGAGGCTCTAGAGAGAGGTGCAGTGGCTATGTTTGGAGAGAAATATGATGATGAAGTAAGAGTTGTTGATGTGCCAAGTGTTTCGATGGAACTATGCGGTGGTACTCATGTAAAAACAACATCTGAATTAGGTTGTTTTAAAATAATTAGTGAAGAAGGAATTTCAGCGGGCGTAAGAAGAATCGAAGCATTGTCAGGGCAATCAGCCTTTGAATACTTTAGTGATAAAAATTCTCTCGTATGTCAACTAAGTGATTTGTTAAAAGCAAATCCTAATCAACTCCTGGATAGGGTTAATTCTTTGCAATCAGAGTTGGTTAATAAAAATAAAGAAATACAAAAAATGAAGGATGAAATTGCTTATTTTAAATACTCTTCGCTAAGTTCTTCTGCAAATAAAATTGGATTATTTTCGCTGATTATTAGTCAACTTGATGGACTAGATGGAAATTCTCTACAATCTGCAGCATTAGATTTAACTTCTAAATTGGGAGATAAGTCGGTTGTGATTCTTGGAGGAATACCAAATAAGGAAAATAGAAAATTGTTATTTGTTGTCTCTTTTGGGGAAGACTTAGTTAAAAGAGGTATGCATGCAGGGAAATTAATTAATGATATTTCACGTATTTGCTCTGGGGGAGGGGGAGGTAAACCTAATTTTGCACAGGCGGGTGCTAAAGATATTGATAAATTAAATGATGCTTTGGAATATGCAAGAAAAGATTTGAGGACAAAACTCCTTAGTTATTCTGACAAGTAACTACTTTTTCTTAAACTGGTTTCTATTTGGTCAATTAACTTTCGTGCTTCTTTAATAGTCAAAGTTTTATTATTGATAGCAGATTCAGTATTGACTCTTATTGTTTCAACTAAATTATCTGAGCTGTAATCCAATAACTCTAAAATTTCTGATTTGCTATTTTCTTTAATAATGTTTTTAATTTTATAAGAATTATCTTCATTTATATCAATATGAATAACATTTGTATTTCCAAATAAATTATGGAAATTCCCTAATGCTTCTTGATATGCTCCTGCCAAAAAGATTCCTATTAGATAATCATTATTTTTTTCTGGAGGATGTAAATTTAAAAGTGATTTAATCTTTCCATTGTCAATAAAACTATTCAGCTTGCCATCAGAATCACAAGTTAAATCCGCAAAGTTTCCCTTACAACAGGGCTCTTCTAAGTGTCTATGAATTGGAATAATTGGAAAAACTTGATTAATTGCCCAGGTATCAGGAATAGATTTAAAAACTGATAAATTTGCGTAATATGTTGATGCAAGCGTGTCGGTTATTTCAGATAAATCTGGATGGTTAATTTCATCACTCTCCAATTGATTTGCAATCTCCTTTGCACAAGCCCATGCAAGTTCTTCTGCATACGCACGTTCTTCCAAACAAACAAATCCTAATCTAAAAGCGACTAGGCAATCCTCTTTAAATTTTTTAGCGTCATTCCATAACTCTATTATTTCAGATAAATCTTCTTTTTTATCTCTAAGACTCTTTAGCTGATTAAGGGTTTCTATCAGATTTGTGATGATTAATGATTGTTCTTTGTTATCGGATACTTTGACTTGGGAGTTGACATGGCTTGTCCCTAAAATATTAAAAATTAAAACTGAACAATGACTGATTATCGCTCTACCACTTTCTGAGATTATGATTGGATGTTGAATATTATTTACTTCACATGAATCTTTTACTGTTGCAATAACGTCATTTGCGTAGTTTTGAAGAGAATAATTTGTCGAAGTATTGGAAGATGTTTTAGTTCCATCGAAGTCTATTCCTAAGCCGCCTCCAACATCTATATATTTCATTGGCGCACCTAACTTAGATAATTCAACAAATATTTGACTAGCTTCTTGTAATGCATCTTTTATTACTGATATATCACTGATTTGGCTTCCAACATGGAAATGCAGCAATTTCATTTCATTTATTAGATTTGCTTCTTTGAGCTCTTTTATTGTTAGCATTATTTCTGGAATTGATAATCCAAATTTGGAATTATCTCCCACTGATTTACCCCACCTCCCACTACTCTTACATGATAATTTTGATCTAATTCCAAGTATGGGGGTTGCTTTGAGATTTTTTACAGCTTCTATAATTCTTTTAACTTCATCTCTTTGTTCAATAACTATAATTGGCTGTTTACCAAGTTTTCTAGCTAATATTGCACTCTCAATATACTTTTTATCTTTATATCCATTACAAATTAAAAGTGATTTTTGATTTTCTAGGATTGATAATCCAATTAATAATTCGGATTTACTTCCTACTTCTAAACCAAAATTCCAAGGATCCCCATATTCAATGATTTTTTCCAAGACATTTTTTTGCTGATTACATTTAATAGGAAAAACTCCTTGATAAATATTTTTGTAGTTATAAGTTTCTATAGCTTGGCAGAAGGCATTATTTAATTCCGTAATTCGGTCTTTTAAAATGTCGTTGAATCTTATTATTAAGGGAGTATTGATTTCTCTACTTTTAAATTCCTTAACAAGTTTAAAAAGATCGACTTTTTTTTTGGATTTTCTATTTGGGCTTATCGATATATTGCCATCTGAATTAATTGAAAAATATTTTTCTCCCCATTTATCAATGCCGTACGTAGAAATACTATCTTCTATAGTCCAATTTTTATTTAATTTTTTTGTATCAAAATCGGTCAATTTTAGTTTTGTGATTTATATAAGTTTTTGAAAATTACTCAAAACAATATCTCTTATTTTAATGATTACTTGCCAAGTTACCACCTAAAAGAAGAATATACATAGAGAGATTACTAATTAAATGATCAAAGAGAGAACGTTTCTTGCAATTAAACCAGATGGAGTTCAGAGAGGATATGTTTCAGAGATTATTGGAAGGTTTGAAAAAAAAGGCTTTAAATTGGTAGGTTTAAAACAATTAATTCCATCAAAGCAACTTGCTCAAGACCATTATGGGGTACATAGAGAGAGACCTTTTTTTAGGGATTTAGTCGACTTTATATCAAGTGGGCCTGTGGTTGCGATGATTTGGGAAGGAGAAGGGGTAATCTTAAGTGCAAGAAAATTAATTGGGGCTACAAAACCACTTGAGGCTGAACCTGGCACTATAAGAGGTGATTTAGCTATTGATATAGGTAGAAATATAATTCATGGTTCAGATGGAGAAGAAACTGCAAAATTTGAGATAAATTTATGGTTTGATCAAGACGAAATATGTGATTGGGAGACTTCTGATTCTGAATGGCGAGCAGAAAATTAAAGAAATTTATATTTAAAATCTATTAAAACTAAATTTTTTAAGGAAAGTAGTTTCAATATTGTTGAGAGTTTTTTCTTGAATTAATTTGAACATAATATCGCTTGTAATTGCTGAAAAGAGCACTCCATTCCTGTAATGTCCGGTAGCTATATAAAGATTGACGATTTGAGTTTTTCCAATTATAGGCTTGAAGTCAGGTGTACAAGGCCTGAACCCCCACCAATGTTCCATTTGTGGCCAGTTTAATGCTTCTGGTAATAAAGATTTAATACCCTCCTGAAGTTGATTTATGCCCTTTGGTGTATTTCCTTGATTAAATTCGGCCTTATCTTCAACCGTTGCTCCAACAACTATAAGACCATCGTCTCTAGGAACTAAGTAAGTATTAGGACCAAAAAGAACTCTTTTAATAGAATTTTCTGGACCTTGTATTGAAAGCATTTGTCCCTTTACAGGAAAGATAGGTAAGTTATTTAAAACTTTTTTACTCCAAGCACCGCAACATAGAATTACTTTTTCCCCAAAAATATTTTTTATTTCTCCAGTAGCGTTTAAAACTTTTGCACCAAGAATTTTATTTTTTTCTAAGATTAATTCTTTTACATCTGCTCCTTCTTGGAACTTGACCCCATGCATAGAACATGCACGCTCAAGAGCACGCATAAGCCTCCTTCTATTATCTATTTGGCCGTCTTGTTCAAAAAGTAATCCATGCTCCCAATTTGTATTTATTCCACTGATTTCTTTCTGCAGGTTTTTCTGATTTAAATATTTCCCATATTTATAAGTTTTGAATTTCTTCAATTTTTTTAAATTTTCAAACGGTACTACTATTCCACATTTTTTTAAACCACAATCAATGCCACTATCTTGTTCGATATTTTTAATCCATTCTGGAATTAAATTTTGACTTTGTTGTCCAAATATGAGTAATTCATCTTCAAGTCCCTCAGCATGGGTGGCTAGCATTCCCGCCGCAACGAATCCAGCAGATTCGCTTCTGTTTTTGCTTAAAACTTCAACTTTAAATTTATTACGTGCAAATTCATAAGCAATAGATAAACCTATTAATCCCCCACCAATAATTAAAATTGTATTTTTAGTTTCTGATTCCATTTAATTATTTTTATAATTTAGATATGTTTTGATCCTCTTTTACCTTATATCCAATAAGATTAAGAGAGGAATATTTAATAATGAAAAATTTAGAACCTTGGGAAGCTGTGATCGGTTTAGAAACCCATGTCCAGCTTAATACTAAAAGCAAAATATTTACATCTGCATCAACAGCTTTTGGTGATGAACCTAATACTCATATTGATCCTGTTGTTTGTGGTTTACCAGGAACTCTCCCTGTTTTAAATAAGACTGTTTTAGAGTATGCAGTAAAAACTTCTCTAGCTTTAAATTTAAATGTGGCAGAACATTGTAAATTTGATAGGAAACAATACTTTTACCCTGATTTGCCTAAAAACTATCAAATCTCTCAATTCGATGAACCTTTAGCAGAAAATGGCTGGCTAGAAGTTGAAATATCAGAAAAAGATAAAGAAACATACTTAAAAAAAATCGGTATAGAAAGACTTCATATGGAAGAAGATGCTGGTAAGTTAGTTCATGTAGGAAGCGATCGATTGGCCGGCTCTAAATATTCATTAGTTGATTACAACCGCGCAGGTATAGCACTTGTCGAAATCGTAAGTAAACCAGACATTAGGACAGGTAGAGAGGCATCAGAATATGCTTCAGAAATAAGAAGAACTGTTAGATACCTTGGTGTTTCAGACGGAAATATGCAAGAGGGTTCACTCAGGTGTGATGTGAATATTTCTGTAAGGAGAGGCCCTAATGCTCCTTTCGGTACAAAAGTTGAAATAAAGAATATGAATTCTTTCTCTGCTATTCAAAAGGCTTGTGAGTATGAAATAGAAAGACAAATTGATGTATATGAGAATGGAGGGGAAATTTATCAAGAAACTAGGCTTTGGGACGAAGCTAAGCAACTAACAAAAAGTATGAGATTAAAGGAGGGTAGTAGTGATTATAGATATTTCCCAGATCCTGATCTTGGCCCAATTGAAATATCAAAAGAACAAAAAGATAAATGGCTTAATGAATTGCCTGAATTACCTTCTAAGAAAAGACAAAAATATGTCAAAGAATTAGGGTTGTCATCATATGATTCAAGAGTTATTTCAGATGAAGTTTTTATGGCAAACTTTTTTGAAGAAACCGTAGCAAACGGTGCCGATCCCAAACTTGCCTCAAATTGGATAACAAGTGATATTGTTGGCTATTTGAAATCAAATAAGCAAAGTTTTGTTGACTTAAAGCTTAGCCCTAATAACCTTGCAGAGATGATCAATATGATTTCTAAAAAAGTTATTAGTGGGAAAATAGCAAAAGAAATCTTACCAGAATTAATTAAGGACAATATTTCTCCACAAAAAGTAGTTGAAGAAAAAGGCTTGGCAATGATATCTGATTCTGAAAGTATTGTGCCAATTATTGAAGAACTTATTATTGAATATCCTAAAGAAGTTAAATCTTTTAAAGAGGGAAAAACTAAACTCCTTGGTTTTTTTGTAGGACAACTTATGAAAAAAACTAAAGGTAAAGCAGATCCCAAACTTGCTAATCAACTTATTACAGAAAAACTAAAAAGTTAATTTCTAGAGATGTTTTTGTATTGTATTTACCCATAACTTTTGATCATCTGAATTGTCTAAAATCACATCTGAAAATTTAGATTTATCTTCAAAATTTAATTGAAGATTTATAATTTTCTCAGCCTCATTATTACTGATTTTATCTCTTTTCATAAGTCTTTTTTTTTGGAGTTCTCTTGGACATTTTACTAACCATATTTCAGTACATAGGTCCGTAAATTTTGCTTCAAATAGCAAAGGGATAACTAAAAGTAAAATTTTATTTTTTTCAAATTGATTACATTTTTCTATCATTTTTTCTTTTATTAATGGGTGAAGAAGATTTTGAATCCATGTTCTATGTATAGAATTTTCGAAAATTATTTTTTTTAATAATGCCCTGTTTATTGCATTTTCTGAAGAATACTCATCAACTATTTGAGGTCCAAAATAAGCTAAAACTTTTTTATAGCTATTACTTTTCGGCTTGATTAGTTCTTTTGAATATTGATCTGCATCTAGTATTGGAATGTCTTTATATTTCTTTATGTAGTCAGCTATTGTTGATTTTCCACTTGCAATACCTCCAGTAAGACCTATTCTTCGTTGTTTATTTTTTAATTTTGGTTGGATGCTCATAAATTTCATAAGAATCTATATGGCAGTGTTTTAATTAAAAGAATAGTTATTATGAGTTTAATTTATAAATAAGATTGAGTCAGATTAAGAGTAATTGGTCATTTGTGAGCGATGGCGAAGAAAAGCCTGATGGTTTTTCTTTTGCAGGTATCGTTGCAGGTTTAAAAGATTCTAAAAAAAAAGACCTGGCTTTAATATTAGCCCCAAAAAATAGCATTTGTACTGGACTGTTTACACAATCAACAGTCCGAGCATCCTGCGTAGATATTTGTGAACAAAGGATTAAAAAGTCTTCAGGTCAGATAAGAGCAATATTAATAAACTCCGGACAAGCAAATGCATGTACAGGAGATTTTGGTACTCAACATACTTTGATTGCCACGAAGGAGGTCTCGCAATTATTAGGAATAAATGAAGAAGAAGTTTTAATGTGCTCAACTGGTGTAATTGGTGTGCCCATTCAAATAAAAAATTTAATTGATAATTTACCTAATTTGGTCAAGGAGTTAAAAATAAATAGTTTACAGAATGCGGCAGAAGCTATTCTAACTACTGATTTAGTTGACAAAAAAATAACTATAGAAACATTTATTGAAGGTAGAAAGGTCAAGATATCTGGATTTGCAAAAGGATCAGGAATGATTTATCCCAATATGGCTACTATGTTAGCTTTTCTTACCTGTGATGTTGGAGTTGATAAAGAAGATTGGGATAAGATGATAACTATTGCAGTTAAAAAGTCTTTTAATGCTATTTCTGTGGATGGAGAGACAAGTACTAATGATTCCTTTATAGGAATAAATTCAGGAAACAAAATTGATAAGAAATTTTTATCAAAGATTCAAGCAGGAATTGATATTGTATGCCAAAGCTTGGCAAAAAATATTGCTAGAGATGGAGAAGGCGCAAATTGCTTGTTAGAGGTTTTGGTTGAGGGGGCAAAGAATAATTCAGATGCAATTAAGATGGCTAAATCTATATGTAATTCTTCATTGGTCAAAACTGCAATTCATGGTTGTGATCCAAATTGGGGCAGAATTATTTCAGCTGCAGGTAACTCTGGAATTGATTTTAAATTAGATGTTGTTGATTTATATATTGGAGATTTTCAGATTTTGAAAAAGGGTAAGTTAAATAAATTTGATGTCAACAAAGTTGCCAATTACATGCGAACAAAAATGAATGGTAAATATTTAGTTGAGGATATAGTATCAATAACTCTTAATCTTAATTCTGGCACGGAAAAAGGAACTGCTTGGGGTTGTGATTTGTCTAAAAAGTACGTTGAAATAAATAGCGAATATACTACTTAATTTTTAGCAGCTCAATTGGTAAATATTCGTTTATGTAAAGAAAGAGGATTGAAATAGTTCCTATTACAGAACCAATAAAACTTCCAATAAAATAATTAAATATCTTGGGTTGTATGATTTGTGAGTTTTCTCCATTTTCTATTTTAAAATCAGGAGAATCAACTACTTTTAAGCGCTGATTAGTTGTTGGTTGTTTAAGTTGTTGGTGTCGGATGAGTGCTTCGAAATCAGGCATGGAATTTGAGATGCAATAGAACAATAGGCAGACCAGCCCGTCATTCGACGAGGATCTGATCTTCCTAAATCGTCTACAGCTTCAAATACTGCATTTCCAGATGCTTCTGCTTTATCAAATGCTGAAAGTAAAGGAATAAATGTATCAAAAACGTGTAAACCGAAATTTTCTAACGCTGCCTTAGCTTGTTGAGCTGCTTTTTGTTGTCTAAAATCTACTTTTACAATTACGACTGCATGGTTAACTTTTAAAGTATTTAATAAGCTGGCTAATTCAACAGTTAATTCAACAGACCTCGCTTTTGCGGTTGTGGGTAGAACTACTAAATCTGATCCGTATGCAAGATGTTTAAGTTCTTCTTTATCACTGCTTGCTTGCCCATCTGTAATAACAATTTCAGAGGATCTGGAGGCTTTTGCGGCTGAACTAACTGGAAAAACGGGAAATGGAAGGTTTCCTCTGGATGAGTAGGCTAATGCTGATCTATTTTTATCAGCATCAACGATACATACCTTTTTGCCTTCAGAATGCCAAACACTTGCAAGGTGAATACTTGTACAAGTTTTAGCAACACCTCCTTTTTGACCGCAAACAGTAATAAACAATTTTTTACTAATATTTCCCTTACTTTGGAGAATAATTTCTTAATGTCAATAGGTAATTATTTGAAAAGTTTTAAAATTTATATTTGCTAAATACTTATTTGTGGAATATATAGTTTCGAGTAATCTTAAAAGTATGTCTAAAAAATAGTAAGTGAAAAAAAGAATTGGATTAGGAACATGGTCTTGGGGAAATAAATTTTTTTGGGACTATCAAATTAGTAATGATGATGATTTACGTGAGACTTATAAAGAAGCATTAAAAAGAGGGTTTAACTTAATTGATAGTGCAGATTCTTATGGAACTGGAAAACTTAACGGAAGAAGTGAAGAACTTTTAGGGAAATTTTTACTAGATACTCCTACTTTTCAAAAAACACGCATTCAAATAGCCACAAAGCTCGCTCCTTATCCATGGAGAGTTGGGAATAAAGGCTTCACCAAACCTTTTCTCAAAAGTTTAGAAAGATTAAATAATAAATTAGATATAGTCCAAATACATTGGTCAACTGCAAAATATAATCCTTGGCAAGAATTACAATTATTAAATAATCTTTGTGATTTAATTGATCAAGGTTTTAATTTTCAAATTGGATTATCAAATATTGGACCTAAAAGATTAAAGAAAATTATTCAATACTTATCAAAAAGAGATAAGAAAGTTAAAAGTGTTCAAATTCAGTTTTCTTTATTATCTCCAGATTTCTTAAAACATACCAACGTAAAAAAAATTTGTGAAAATAATAATATTGATTTTTTAGCCTATAGTCCTTTATCTTTTGGAATATTATGTATAGATCCTGAAAAAGATGAAGACAAGCAAAATTCTTTTCTACGTAGTTTGATTTTTAAAAACTATAAAAAATCAACTACTGAATTAAGGAGATGTCTTAAAAAGATTGCTGTTTCAAGATCAGTTTCACAAGCTCAAGTAGCAATTAATTGGTGTTGTTATCAGGGAGCCATACCTCTTGTAGGAATGAGAAAAAAGTCTCAAGTTATTGATATAGCAAACGTTTTTAAATGGAACTTAAATCAAAAAGAATTTCAAATGCTACAACAAGCGTCTACAAAGTGTTTGAAAAAAATGCCTAGCAATCCTTTTTCAAGCTTGTAAAAGAGAGTTAAATACAATTTTATCCAGATATTTTTTTATGATTTTTTATTTGATTATTACACCAAAGTTCCGTGGGAAAGTTTGAACCTGTAAACCTTAAAACTTTAGGTTTTAAGTTTATTAATAAGTCATTAATGTTATTTTTTGTGCTCATTAATATTGTTAATTTCTAACACGTTAAAATATTTTTTTTCTAATCTTCTCAGTATTTATACTCATAAAATTTAAAAAATAATTTCTAATACATTCTCTTGAAGTAAATTTTACAAATTAACGAACATTTTAATACAAAATTTTGATCAATTTAAAATGGTGGAGCCCTTCCAGGCTCCTTGGATCATTTGGTTGATAAGGCTGATATCACCCCATCTCCTTTGAGATCAAGCAGCAACTGGTGCTGTTTGACGGGAGAAACTAACGATTTTGTTAGCGTTTGTGTTTTTGCTCAAACCGAGCAGGCTTCAGTCATCTTCCTTACGCCCCGTCGAAACCATTACAACCCCAAAAGGTAATGGAGTTGAGCGGAATCGAACCGCTGTCCGAAACATCGGTTGAGATCACCTAGTCCAATTGGACATTTATATTCTGGCAGGCAAAATGAGTATTGAATAGTTATTTCATTAATTTTTTAAATATATGAACGTAATTGCATCATCTCCTGAAGGTTTAGAGAAATATTTAGCAAGCGAAATTACTGAATTGGGTGGATTTAATATTAATACCTATAAAAGATCAGTTTCTTTTGAATGTGATTATGCCACTTTTTATAGAATTCATTTTTTTTCAAGAGTTGCATTTCGTTTTTATAGAGAAGTATCACGTTTTGTCTGCTACGACAGGCTTTCTTTATATGAGGGAGTTAGAGATTCATTTGATTGGTTGAAATGGTTACCTTCTGAAAAAACATTTAATGTTCAAGTAACCGGCAGAACTTCATCGTTAAGTCATTCTCATTTCACTGCTCTTGAGGTTAAAAATTCAATAACAGATCTCCAACAATCTGTTTGGAATAAAAGATCTAATATTTCTTTAGATAATCCTGATTTGATAATTCATTTACATTTAAATAATGATCGTGGGGTTCTTAGCCTGCAGAGCACTTTTGAAAGTCTTCATAAAAGGGGCTATAGACCTGCTATTGGAAATGCTCCACTTAAAGAAAATTTAGCTTCTGGACTTTTAAAGATGACTGAATGGAACGGAACTAAACCTTTGGTTGATCTTATGTGTGGTTCAGGAACTTTTTTAATAGAAGCTATTAATCAAATTCTTAAAGTTCCACTTAAATTTCAGCAATTTTATCTTTTTGAAAATTGGCTCGATTTTAATAAAAATATTTATCTAGAAGAGAAAAACAAGGCTCAGAAGAGAGTCTTTACCTTCGAGAAACTATCAAAAATTATTGGTTGTGAGATTAATAAAGATGTTTTTGATCAAGCAAAAGTCAACATAAAAAAAGCAGGACTTAATAACTATATTGAATTACAAAATGATGATTTTAAAAACATTCAATTTAAATCTTCAGAAGGATTAGTTTTATGTAATCCACCTTATGGAAAAAAACTAGGTGATGAAAACAAATTAATTACTTTATATGAGGATATGGGTGAATTTTTGAAGAGCAATTTTTCTGGTTGGGAATTCTGGTTACTAAGTGGGAATCCAAAACTTACAAGATATTTAAAAATGAAATCTTCTTTAAAAATACCTGTAAGCAATGGAGGTATTGATTGTAGATGGATTAAATATTTAATAAGATAATTTATTTTTTTCCTAATACTGCTTTTGTTGTTTTACCTAAACCCTCTAGTGTTTGGGGGAGATAAGGTCCTTTAGCAAGTTTTCCTCCAAGCTTTAAGCTTAAACCTGCAAGAAATAAATCAACAAATATTATTAAAAGTAAATTATATTCAGTGGCCCAATTATTAAACTTACTAAGAGTGAGATAAAAAATAACATGAATACAAATTAAAACTAATAATAATAAAATTCCACCCATAGCAATAAATACTCCCCCACTTATTAATCTTCTCTTTTCTCTATCAACTTCTTGAAGTGCGATTCGGACATGCAAATCCATTACAGAACTTGCAATTGCAGAGATTCTTGAAGCTGTATTAGCAAAGTTTTTGTTTTTAGGTTTATCCATTTATTTATTTCTACTATTAATTAAACTACCTATAAATAATCCTATACCAGCAGCAATAGCAATAGATAAAATTGGTTTTTTTCTAATTGGGGTTTCTAGTTTTGGCCTTAATGTACTGTTCAGTTCATCTAGTAACTCTTCTAATTGACTTTCGATTGGTTCTATTTTATCTGCGATTTCCCAATTATTTTCTTGAATTGAATCAATAATTTGAAATAATTGATTTTTAATACCACTAGCAGATGATCCAGTATGACTTGCTATTACTCCAACTAAATCATCAATACTTCCTTTTGCCGTCTCAAGAGTTTGTTGTGCAATATTAGGCCATCTTTCTTGTATTAACGGAATCAAACTATCGATTTTTTCACGCAACCATTTTTCTGATATGCCTTCTTCCTTTGGCAGATCAGAATCATCAATAGTTTCTTCAATTTCTTTGGGAGGATGAAAAGCTTCCATTAATCAACCTACATATCTTTTACAGTAGTCCGTATTTTCTTAATTTGGAACCCTTTTATTTAGATTTGTTTTTAATAAAAAAATTATAGACATATAAAATTTTATTTACATTTCATTTATCTCCCCTGTTCTGTCTTAAGGTTTTGATAAGCTATTACTGACTTTATTAAATTAAGTTTTTTATTTCATCATGGATATCTCACTTGCAGCAATTATTTTTGCATCCCGTACAATTCCAACTGATTTTGGTTTGGTAGCAGCAGCTATTGCAGGAGCTGGCAGTTTGCTATTTATTGCTTTGAGATTTGTTCCTGATGCGGGTAACTAGGTTTTCCCTTTTTAAGATGAGCTATCTTGTTAGCTCAATTTAATGATTGATTATTGAAATAAAATAAAGTATTGATGTACTAGATCATGAATCGATGGGTTTTACTCGAACATAAGATTCTTGGTACTAAATTAATTGATATTCACTATGATTTTCTTGTTGAAGATAAATTAGACTGTTTAACTTGGAAATTTCACGAAATTCCATCACTAAATAAGGGTGTTGTTAAAATAGTAAAACAACCAAATCATAGATTGGTGTGGCTTTCTAGAGTTAAATATCAACTTTCTAATAATAGAGGTTTAGTAAAAAGAATCGATAATGGAACCTTCACTCGTATTTCTCATAATGAAGACTCTCAAGAGTTAAAAATTATATTGAACGGTAAATTGTTAAACGGTTTGTTCACAATAGATGGGAATTTTTGTCAATTAACGAAAAATAATTAATTTGTTTTTAGAAATAATCTTAATAATTCTCTTGAGATTTTTTGAAAAGTAGCTATTCTTACTTAGCTATTGTGACTTGCGATTGGTATACATCAATCAGGTCGAGTTTGAAAATTTTAAATCTTTTGGAGGAAGTGTAAAAATTCCTCTTGAAGAAGGTTTTACAGTGGTTACTGGTCCAAATGGATCTGGGAAAAGTAATATTTTGGACGGAATTTTATTCTGTTTAGGTTTGGCAAATAGTAGAGGTATGAGAGCAGATAGATTACCAGATTTAATAAATAATTCTAAAGTGAAAGAAGGTAAATCTTCCGAAACATTTGTTTCCGTTAAATTCAATATTGAAGATTGGTCGCCAAGGGAAGATGTCCCACCTTTGGATTTAGAAGAAGATGATATCGCGCTTAAAAGAGGTCAAAAAGAATGGATAGTTTCCAGAAAATTGCGGCTAATGCCTGGGGGCTCATATGCATCGACTTATACCTCTGATGGACGCCAATGCACTTTACAACAAATACAGAAAGTTCTGAGAGATATAAGTGTTGATCCAGAAGGCAGTAATGTCGTGATGCAGGGAGATGTTACAAGAATAGTATCAATGAATAATAAAGAGAGGAGAACCCTGATTGATGAATTGGCAGGGGTAGCTCTTTTTGATAGCAGAATTGAACAAACACATTCAAAACTTAATGACGTTTTTGAAAGACAAGAAAGATGCGAGATTCTAGAAAACGAACTGCAATCTAGTAAAGTAAAGCTTGAAAAAGAATGTGAAAAAGCAAAAAAATATAAAGAGTTGAAGGCAAAACTTTTTCATATTAAGGAGATTGAAAAAGTACTTTTATTCGATAAACAAGTTCAAAATATTGAATTAATTAAGAAAAAAGCTATTAACTTGGATAAGAGTAAGATTTTATTTAATCAACAAAAAGAATCTCTTAGTAAAGAAATACAAGTATTGCAAGATGCAATGCAAATCATGATTGCAGAATTAAAAGAGAAAGGAGAAGATAATTTAATCAAAGTAAATTCTGATATTGGGAGTATAAATTCTAATTTAAGGGAATTAGAAAGAATAGCAGTTGTCAATAAAGAGGAGGGTATTAAATTGCAAGATCAACGCGATAAAATTGCAATATCTAAAAAAAGTACGGAGCTAGAAAAGAATCAACAAGAGGACTTTAATGATAATTATCTAGAAAAATTGAACATCGAGATTCAAGATTTAACGTTAAAACACAAGCTATCTAGAAAAAAACTTTCTGATGCTGCAGGTGAATCAGGTGAATTTTCAAAGCAAAGTATAAAGCTTAATAATGAGTTAGAAAATATAAAATCTTTAGTACAACCTCTTGAATCTAGTAAAAGGAATATTGAAGAGGAAATTATACAAATTAATATTCAAAGAGAAGAAATAGCAACTCAAAATGATCTTTTAAAGTTAGAAAAACAAAAACTATCAGAATTTAATCAAAATAATGAAAAATCAACTGATATAAAAAATCGTAATTTGAGCACTATTAGATCTGAGATTGATACTTTAAAAATTGAAATAGATTTGTTAAATAAAACTAAACTAAGGCTAAACAACGAACAATTAAGGCTTGAAAAGGATTTATCAAGATGTGAAAGCAGAAAAGAAGCTCTAAATGAAACCAGGGGATCATATGCATTAAGAATACTTTTAGAGGCAGGTTTAGAGGGTATACATGGATATGTTGCTCAATTAGGTGCCGTTAATGAAAAGCATAGGTATGCATTGGAAATTGCAGCTGGTAATAGACTTGGACAAATAGTTGTTGATAATGACACTATTGCTTCAAAAGCTATTGAAATTCTTAAAAAAAAGAAAGCAGGCAGATTAACCTTTCTTCCACTTAATAGAATTAAAAGCTATAAAAAAAATTTCGCGCTTAAAAGATTTGAAAATTTTAAAGAGAATGGATTTTTAGATAAGGCTATTAATTTAATTGATTGTGATGATGTTTATGATGATGTTTTTAAATACGTTTTTGGAGATACAGTAGTCTTTTCAGACTTAGAGTCAGCGAAATCATCTAAACAAAAAATTAGAATGGTTACTTTGAGTGGAGAACTTTTAGAAGTGAGTGGGGCAATTACAGGTGGTAGTAAAGTTAATAAAGATCTTGCTTATAGGTTCGGAACCAATAATGATATTGACGAGGCTCACCCCATAAAACAAAGACTATCTATAATTGTAGAAGCTTTAAAGAAATCAGATAATGATATTTTAAATAAAACTAATAACTTGAATAAACTAATTTTTAATCAAAGGGAAATATTAGAGGATTGCGTATCTTCTAATAAAGAAATTGAAGTAAATAATAATGCTTTAAAAGTTTCTATGAAAAGAATTGAAGATAACAATTTGAGGCTTAATAAGCTTAAGTCTCAAAATAATTTATTAAATGATATGTTGGATAACATTCAAAATGAAATAAAACCATATAAAAAAAAGTTGGATGAATTGGAGATGATCCTTAAAAAGAATTATGAAGATAATCAAACATCCTCTTTAATGACTCATAATAATGATTTCGAAAAGTTAGATAAAAAACTTGAATTAATGATTCAAGAGAAAGATGAATTATTAAATAAAAAGAATCAATTTGTTTTAAATCGAGAACGTATAAATAATCAATTAAATCTAATATCTCTTCAAGAAAAGAATCTACAAGAATCAGTTAAAGAGCTATCTAATGCTCATAATGAATGGATAAAGAAAAGAGATGATTATAAAAGTGAGCTAGAGAGTCTTGATGGTCAAAAATCATTGCTTGAAAAGGATCTCGGAATATTAAGAAGAAAAAGGGATGAATTGAATTCATCTTTTTCCAATAAAAGACAAGAAATAAATCAGTTGACCCTTAAGTTGGAATATCTTGAAAGAGATATAAGTTCTCTAAATGAGGAAATGCGTAGCGAAACTATCAAGTTAGAAAATTATAAAGAACAGCTACCTGATCCTTTGCCCAGCTTTGGAGAATATGAATCTATAACTCTTGATTTATTACAATCAGAGATCGTTGTGATTAATACGAAATTGGAAAGTTTAGAACCGGTAAATATGTTGGCTTTAGATGAACTCGAGGAATTGACAGAAAGATTAAATGATTTGATACAAAGACTGGAAGTTTTATCTAATGAAAGATCAGAGTTGTTATTAAGAATAGAAACTGTTTCAACTATGCGACAAGAAGCATTTATGAAGGCATTCATAGAGGTTGATAAGCATTTTAGAGAGATCTTTGCCAATTTATCAGATGGAGATGGGTTCCTTCAGCTCGAAAATCCAGAAGCTCCTTTGGAGGGAGGTTTAACTTTAGTGGCTCATCCTAAAGGAAAAAATGTTAGAAGATTAGCTTCAATGTCGGGGGGTGAGAAATCATTAACGGCCCTAAGTTTTTTATTTGCTTTGCAAAAATATAAGCCTTCTCCATTTTATGCATTAGATGAAGTAGATAGTTTCTTAGATGGTATTAACGTTGAAAGGTTATCAAAATTAATAACAAGTCAGTCATCAAATGCTCAATTTATAGTCGTAAGCCATAGAAGACCTATGATAAGTGCATCTGAACGAACAATTGGTGTTGCTCAAGCAAGAGGTGCTAATACTCAAGTTGTTGGATTACCAAATGCTGCATAATCACACTTTTTTAAATTTTTACGTCAGAATGTTAGAAAGATATTAATGAGTTTGTCGAACACATCCACAAATAATAATGGCCGCAATTCTGTACCTAGCGAACGTCTATGGTTAAGATCTGAACTTATGGGGACCCAAGTTATTACTACTGATACTGGTAGGAGATTAGGGGTTGTAGGTGAAGTGGTTGTTGATATTGATAGAAGAGAGGTAGTTGCTTTAGGTCTGAGAGATAATCCTCTCACAAGATTTTTGCCAGGTTTACCTAAATGGATGCCTCTTGAAAGCATAAAGCAGGTTGGCGATGTAATTTTAGTGGATTCTTTAGATTCTTTGAGCGACGGTTTTTCTCCTGAAAGATATGGGAAAGTTATAAATTGTCAGGTAATTACGGAATCTGGTCAGCTTCTTGGAAGAGTTCTTGGATTTTCCTTCGATATTGAGACGGGGGGTTTAATTTCTCTTGTGATGGGTGCAGTAGGAGTTCCTCTTTTAGGTGAAGGCGTTTTAAGTACTTGGGAAATTCCTGTAGATGAGATAGTCAGTAGTGGTACTGACAGAATAATTGTTTATGAAGGCGCTGAGGAAAAACTAAATCAATTAAGTAGTGGATTACTCGAAAAACTTGGGGTCGGTGGTTCTTCTTGGGAAGAAAGGGAAGCTAATAGGTATACAGCAAATCTTGTTCCAGTGGAGAATCAGCTATTGTCAGGTTCTGAATCAGAAGAACAAAATAATTTTATGGAAGAAATTAAAGAAGAAGAATTTATAGAAGAAGAAGAATATGAAGAAGAACTTGAATATGTAGAAATCGAAACCACAAAAGAAAAAATAAATAATAAAAAACAACTTTATTTGGATAATGACTCCTCTGAACAATTAGACAATCAAACTATTGAAGAAAATACGACAGAATTTGCTGTTCAAAGGCCATCTATATCTAATCGGGCTTCAAAGAGACCTATTCAAAGGTCACAAGAACCTTTAGATATTGAACCTGTTGAAGAGAAAAAAACAGTCATAGAAAATCCTCAATCAGAATCCGTAGAAATTGATGATCCCTGGTAATTATTTAGTAATTAACTGAATCTTTTGATCGAATTAAAAATTATGTAAGCTAATTTTTTAACTGCACCAGTTTCCCCTCGTTGTTTTGATAAATTATCTTTTTGCTCACTTAAATATTTTTTATTTTTTATCAGAAATATAGCTTCATTAGCGATTTGTTTTGGTGAAATGTTTCCTATTCTTTCTGGAATAATTAACTTGTTAGCTTTTATATTTGGCCATGAAAAAAATTTTTTCTGTTTTAAGTACCAATTTTTAATTATAAAAGTGAAGAATTTATTGATAAAAGAAATTTTCCCAATTATTCCGAAGATACCGTCCCAAGCGTTCATTACATTCAAATGTTGTGTGGGTAGAACAACTATCATGGGTAAAGTAAGTGAAGCTAATTCAGCAGTATTTGCCCCAACTGTGGTAATTGCAAGATCACATTTTTTTAGTACTTCATAGCAAGGATGTTTATTAATTAAATAAATTTTTGTATTATTTGAGGTTTCAATAACATAATCAAAAACGGAACTTTTAATTTGTTTAATTTGTTTAATTTTGGATGAATAATATTTTGATATAGGATTCTTATTACTTTGAAAGAATAAATATTCGCTAGTACTTGTAGTTGGTGCTATAGGAATAATAAAATTAATATTTTTATTATTTTTATTCATATGATCAGCCATTTCAAGAAAGAAAGGAATACCTACCATGAGCTTTGCTTTTTTTGAACCTGGTAGTAAAGCAATCCACTTTTTTTCTTCAAGATTTAAAGCAATTTCTTTTTTATTAGTAATGTCTGCCATTAAATCGCCAATAATTTTACATTTGTATCTATATTTTGAAGGAATGCTTTTCTTGACCTTTTTATTCATTGCTGCAATTACATTGTTCCAACGTGGCCATCTTGAAATCCATTCAGCATATGTGATGTTGATATAACCTAATCTTTTTGCTAACAAAACACTCCAAAATTGATCACCTCCAAGAAAAATAACGATCCCTTTTTTAGGCCATTTTGCATATTGAGCAGGCCTGATTAACAATTTCCAAAAAGTCTTTGCTTCTGTAACTAATTCAAATTTGTGCCATGATTTAGCAACTTCATATTCTTTACCAGTAGCATTTGGACACGGTACTAAAACTAATCTTATTGAGAAATTCAGTTTATCAATATTTTTCGAAGTATCATTTATCTTATTTAGATAATCCACTACAGGCCTTACCCACGTTGACAATTCCCCAGGCCCATTAGAGATAATTACAACTGCAATTGATTTTTTTTTCATTGCAATCAATCCAGGATACATTAAATGCGGACGGCGAGACTTGAACTCGCAAGGCCTAAGCCACACGCTCCTTAGACGTGCGCGTCTACCAATTCCGCCACGTCCGCAAAGGGTTTTCGAGCACCGGCGGGTGCGTAAAACTCAAAATTAGTATAGCCGATAGCCTGAAATTGGGGAGTCAGCCGCCACATCCGCCGTACGCATCCGACTGTTGCAGATGTGGAGGGCTGAGAAATAACAAAGGGACTGGAGTTTTAATCCAATCCCTGTACAAGTGCATTAATTTTGTACACGCTCCTTAGACGTGCGCGTCTACCAATTCCGTCACGTCCGCTAAGGGTTTTCGAGCACAAGGGTGTTCTTAGACCGTTAAATCATAATACATTAATCGAATTAATTTGCGATAATATTTTATTAATCTGTTCGGTTTAAATTCTTAAAAGATTTATTTCATACAACTTAGTTTTAAATACTTAAGATGACTGATTTTTTCTATTGCATAAATAAATAATTATCCACATATAACGTTTTAGGTTGTATTGTTAATCAATGCATTCTTGAAATTCAAAAATTTTATTGAATACTTTTTAAAGTAATTTCAATTTAAATTAATTTTTATTTCTTCAATTTAATTTTGTAATGGTTGAAAAAGTTTTAATTGCTAATCGTGGAGAAATAGCTTTACGAATTATCAGAAGTTGTAGAGAGCTTGATATTGCAACTGTTGCTGTTTATAGCACCGTAGATAAAAAGGCATTGCATGTGCAATTAGCAGATGAAGCAGTTTGCGTTGGAGACTCACTAAGTAACAAGAGTTATTTAAATATTCCTAATATCTTAGCTGCTGCTACATCAAGAGGAGTTGATGCTATTCATCCAGGTTATGGTTTTCTTGCGGAGAACGATAAATTTGCAGAAATGTGTAACGATCATGGCATAACTTTTATTGGTCCATCTCCCAATGCTATTAGATCAATGGGAGACAAATCTACTGCTAAAGAGACAATGGATAGAGTCGGAGTACCCACTGTTCCGGGAAGCAAAGGTTTATTATCGAGTGTTGAGGAGGCCTATGAAATGGCACAAGAGATTGGATATCCCGTAATAATAAAAGCCACAGCTGGAGGAGGAGGTAGAGGAATGAGATTGGTTGAAAATAAGGCTAACTTAGAAAAAATGTTTAAAGCAGCCCAAGGAGAAGCAGAAGCGGCATTTGGAAATGATGGTTTATATATGGAGAAATTTATAAAAAAGCCAAGACATGTAGAAATTCAAATCCTTGCTGATAGGTCAGGTAATGTGGTTCATCTAGGAGAGAGAGATTGTTCTGTACAAAGGAGACACCAAAAATTATTAGAAGAGTCTCCCAGTCCAGCTATAAATCATTCTCTTAGAGAGAAAATGGGTAATGCAGCCATTGCTGCTGCAAAAAGTATTAGTTATGAAGGGGCGGGAACTGTCGAATTTTTAGTAGATGATGATAATAATTTTTACTTTATGGAGATGAATACCAGGATTCAAGTGGAACACCCCGTAACTGAAATGGTTACTGGTGTTGATCTAATCGCTGAACAAATCAAAATAGCTGGAGGTGACAATTTAGGATTTACTCAAGACGATATTCAATTAAACGGTCATGCTATTGAATGCAGAATTAATGCTGAAGACCCCTCACATAATTTTCGCCCCTCCCCTGGCAAAATAACTGGATGGCTGCCTCCAGGAGGTCCTGGAGTAAGGGTCGATAGTCATGTTTATACTGGTTATGAAATACCCCCATTTTATGATTCACTAATAGGTAAATTAATAGTCTGGGGTAAAGATCGTAATACTGCTATTAAAAGAATGAATAGAGCTTTAAATGAATGTGCAGTAACAGGAATTCCAACAACAATTAATTTTCATTTATCTCTTCTCAATAAAAGAAAATTTATGGAAGGTAAAATTCATACAAAATACGTTGAGGAAGAATTATTACCTAACTATTAATGCAATATCATACTTTCTTAATTAATACCCTTTTGAATGGCTAATTTGATTAAACCTTGCTGACCAACCAATATTTCTCTTATAAAACTTATTATTCCTATCCAAATGACTGGCCCCACATCGACTCCCCCGATGGGAGGAATTAGTTTTCTTGTAAGGTTTAAAATAGAACTTGTTGGGACTGCAATAAATAACCAAAAACCTTTATTTAAATCAACTTTTGGGTACCAAGTTAATATTAATCTTATTAAAAAGACTAGCGTTAGAAACGATAAAAGAATTCCTAGCGTAAGATCTAAAACGTTTAAATAGTTTTGAGGCAATGAAATGACAATTATTTAATCCATCTTAATAAATATCCCATAAGTTGGGATTTAATTCGTATTATAAATTCAGAATTTAATTTTAAAAAGTGATTCAAATTTCAAATCTAATATTAGCGGCTGATGTTTCCCCAGAAGTCGCTGGTAGTTCTAGCTTTAATATGATAGCGAGTTTTTTCGCAGCAGCGTTACTTATAGTTATTCCAGCAGCAGCTTTTTTGATCTTTGTTAGCCAAAAAGATTCACTTGAACGTACTTCAGCTACACGTAGACGCTAGTTTTTATAAAAGTTTTAAGTAAACTATATGTAAAGGTGCTTTATTGCACCTTAAAAAAATAAGTTTTGGAGAAAAAAAGTGGTCAATGCTAGTCTAAATTGGGCGAGTATTGTAGGCATCGTACTAGCTGTATGTGGAGGTGGCCTATATTTTTTGAGGTCATTTAAACCTGCGCTGGCAAGAGATTATGATGTTTTCTTTGCGGCAATAGGTCTTTTATGTGGAGGAATATTATTTTTTCAAGGATGGAGATTAGATCCTATTTTGCAATTTGGGCAGTTTTTATTAGCAGGAACGACGGTATTCTTTGCATATGAAAGTGTTCGATTAAGAGGTGTTGCCACTGATCAAGCAAGAAGATCTTCTTACTTTGAAGATGATCAGATTCCAGATATGCCTAGAAATTCTTCTAGAAATAGATTTAATGACGATTATGATCAATTTGAAGATTCTGATAGACCTTCCAGAAGATTCAAACCTCAAGATGATGATTTAGAAGATGATTATATGGAAGGTAGATCGCAAAGGAGAAATATATCAAGAGCTATCCCTGAGTCTGCAGTAAGCAGGAGGCGTCCTTCTTTAAGAGAGTCTAATCAATTTGAGAATGATGAACCTAAGATAAGAAGAAATCGGTCTGAAGACAATAGGATTAGTAATGAGGATAGAAGAGGAAGTTTTGGAGAAAGAAGATCATCAAGAAGTGAAATTAAAAGAGGCTCTCGGCCATTATCTAATCAAGAAGTTTCAAGAAAATCAAATAATTCCTCTCTTAAGGATTCTTCACCCTCTTCTAACAAACCAACAAGATCATCTATAAGATCTCAGTCTTCAAGAGAAAAAGTAGAAGATGCATCATTTTCTACAAACATAAATGAAGTAAAAAAGCCTCGTCAAACAAGAAGCACAGCAGCTAGTGCAAGATCAACCTCTAAAAATAAAACTGGAAGATATACTGTAGGCACAAAAAAAAATAAACCTAGAGATAACAGCTCTAGATTTGATGACTAATTAAAATATCCCGGCCCAATTTAGAAATGATTTTTGACTTATTAATTCAATTAAAATAATTGCTAAAAATCCTAGCATTGCGAATCTTCCATTTGTTATTTCTGAATAATTGCTCCATCCAAACTTATATCTATCTTCAATTTCAATTGTTTGCTCATCAATTTGAAATTCTTCCGAATTTGTTTTATCTACATCCATAGTTTTCTTATTATTTTGTTCTTGATTTGAATTCATGATTGTAATCTAATTTTTAAAATTATACTTATCTGTAGTAAATAATTTCCAGTCTCCTTTCCCATTTAATTCTAAAATGTTCTCATGAAAATCCTTTAAACTTGGCCTATGACCTACGCTTATCAACGATAATTCCCTATCTTTTAATAGATTATATAGTCTTTTTTCAGTTTTAATATCGAGTGCACTAGTTGCTTCATCTAACACAGCAAATCTCGGAGAATTAAGTAGTAATCTTGCAAAGGCTAATCTTTGCTGCTCTCCTAATGAAAGTATTCTTGGCCAATCTTGTTTGACGTCAAGGTTGGGATATCTATCAACAATAGAATTTAAATTTACTTCATTAAGAACAGAAATTAAGTGGTCATCACTAAATTTGTCAACTTCTGTTGGATAACATAATTGTTCCCTTAAAGAACCTAATAGCATATAGGGTTTTTGAGGTATAAATAGCAAATCACCCGTCTTTGGTTTTTTAATCGATCCTTGATTGGGTTCCCATAATCCACTGATCATTCTTAACAAAGAGGTTTTGCCACAACCAGATGGGCCTACTACTAATAATGATTGATTTGTTTCAATACTCAGATTTAAGTTTTTGATAATAGCTTTATCAGACCCAGGTGGGAAAAGGTCGGCATTGTTGATAAGAATAGAAGAATAATCAGAAATTATATTTTGATTGTCTATTGGCTTGGTTTGACTGATACTTTCAACTTTTGACTGAAAACCCTCTAATCTTCCAATTCCTGCTGTGAACTTTGCAAGTTCCTCTATTTGATTAACTATAAAAAATAACGAACCTTCTACCATCCCAAATGCAAAACTTGCTTGAATAAATCGACCATAATCAATATCTCCTCTAAAGTAAGGAATTGCCATTATTAAATATGGAAAGAAGTTGCCAGCATAATTAATAGAACGTCTCATTACATCAATAATTACTCTCCAAATTATTAGTAAGTTAAAGTTTCTTACCACTTCTCCTAATCTTCTCTCTGTTTCACTTTTTTCTGGTTTTTCACCCGAATAAAAAGCTATTGATTCAGCATTATCTCTAATATGAACTAATCCATATCTAAAGTCTGCCTCATATCTAAGTTGATCAAAATCAATTTTTACAAGATTTTTTCCAGCAATTAATAAGATAGCAGTAGCAAATGCTGCGTATCCAAATAATGAAAAGGTTAATGTTGTACTAATGCTCCATAATATTAAAATGTTCAGAGAAAAAGTAAGAAGTGCATCAAAAACTCCCAAAGTAAAGGATAAACTTTGACCAGTAAAAGCTCTGGTATCATCTGTTATTCGTTGGTCAGGATTATCTACATCTGTTTGTTCTTCATCATTAGGATTTAGTTGGTAGTATGCTTTATTAGTCATGTAGTCTTTAACTAAGCTTTTTGAAAGCCAATCTCTCCAAATTATTCCTAATTTATAAGTAAAGAATATTTGAGAAACCCGAATTGGGAGCGCTACAGCAAAGCAACAAGCATAGATTCCTAAAATTCTATAAAATCCATCTTGTTGTTTCTCTACTAAAGCATTTGTTAAGTCTCTAGCAATAAATCCTATTCCTGCATTAATTCCATTTACTGCCAAAAGCATTAATACTATGACTGCTAGGAATAACCAATGTACCCATCTGCGATTCTTAAGTTGACGCCTTAAACTAAAAAAACTTCCTGAACCGATAAGAAATAATCCTGAAAACAATAATCCCCACCAGCCAGACCATATTGTATTAACAGTATTAACTACTCCTCCAAAATATTTATCAAGAAAAATAGGTTGAATGCTTTCAAAAAAACTAATTATGCCTGTAAGAACTACAAGAACAATACCTCCTACACAAAATAAAAGAGATATTAAAAGCCATATAAATTGAAAGCCATTACATTGATCAATCGGTAAGAAAAATGGTTGTGCTAATCTTCTTAACTTTTGAAGTTGATATAATATTTTAGATTTATTTTGCACTACATTATTCATATTTTTTCTATATCTTTATATTTAATAGATTATATATCTATGAAGATGATTGCCCAAATCCTATTAGCGAAAGTGCCCAATCTGGAAGGTTGAGGTACGTTAATAATTTTAAATCAAATTCATGGACTTTAATAATCGATATATCCATAATCCACCATATTAGGAAAGGTAAATTAAATAAAATCTGTAGTTGCCATTTGTAAGTTAATACTTTCCAAATTTTAGTTAAAACTAACTTCTGAGATTCATCTAAACTCTCCCAATTTGTAGCAATTAGATCTAGTAAATTTTTAGATTTATTATTGAGGGATTCTGGAGAATTCATGTTTAATTTTTCTTATTTATAGCTAAAAAGAAACTCTTTTGAGAGTTTTAGCCAGGAGGCCAACTCATTTTCCTACCAGCTAAGAAATGTATATGTAAATGAAATACTGTTTGTCCAGATTCTTCACCAGTATTAATAACAGTTCTCCAATTTTTTAATTTCTTAGATTTGGCAATATTTTTTCCTATTAAAAGAAGATGTCCTAATAAATCTTTATCTTCCTCCAAACACTCGAATAAGCTAACTAATGGTTTTTTAGGAATTACTAAAAAGTGAACTGGAGCTTGAGAGGCAATATCATTAAATGCTAAACAAAGCTCATCTTCATGAAGCTTTTCGCAGGGAATCTCACCATTTATTATTTTGCTAAAGATTGTAGTTTCAGCCATTGCTTTATTGAATAATTAAATCAGTTGATTGGTATTACATCTTTTTGATGAAATCCTTCTTTGATGAGTTCTTTATTCAAATCTTCTTTTGAAGTAACTCTATCAACAAATAAAACACCATTGAGATGATCCATTTCATGTTGAATGCATCTTGCTAAGAGTCCATCAGCTTTCATTTTTCTTGGCCTGCCCATTTCATCTCTAAATCTTAATTTAATTGTTGATGGTCTTACAACGTTTAAATAAACTCCTGGGATACTTAGACAACCCTCTTCATATGAATTTAAAGTTGTTCCATAATCAGTAATTTCTGGATTTATTAAAATTAATGGTTCAGCAGCAGCATCTTCAAAATTTACATCAATTACAAGTAGCTCTTTCTTGATTCCTATTTGCGGAGCGGCAAGTCCAATCCCTTTGGCTGCATACATACTTTGAAGCATCTCTTTAGCTAAATTTCTTATGGAATTATCAACTTTACTTATTCTTTTAGCATTTTCTCTCAATATATCATCACCAAGTTTATATATTTCTAGTGATGGAGTTCCTGTTTGTTCTTTAGATACCTTTTCTGTAGGACTGTTTGCTTTTGACTTTCTTGCGAGTTGTGAAAAATTGTTTGCCACGGTAAAAAAAATTATTTACTCAACAGTTAAGCTATAAAAATACTAGCACTTTAAATACATCTTGAAATAAACTTTCTAAATGAATAATGCTAAGAATTTAAAAATTAAGCAAATCGATAAAAAAAATATATCTTTTAAAGAGTTATCTCTTATTAAGAATATAATCTTCTGGGTAGATATTATTCCTGGAGATCAAACACATAAAAATGCTATTTTTGCTAAGCCATTTAATGATAAAAATGCAATTCCACAAAAATTAACGGGTGATAATTTTTATATTAAAAGCAATTTTCATGGTTATGGGGGGAAATCATATAAATGTATAGAGGTGAATGATCAAATTTATTTGATATGGGTCGATCAGCTTTCAAAAGCAATGTGGTTAAAAATTTTCAAAGTCCAAGAAAAAGTACCTAAAAATGATAATGAATATCTGCTATGCGATATGGAACCAAGACAACTTACTGAGTCAAGAAAAACGAATTTTGATACTTCATTTATTATTTCTAAAAACAATCTTTTATTCGGTTTATGTGAGATAAAACACAGAGATTATTTATTCTCATTAAATTTAAAGAAAACTAAACAAGAAATTCGCATAATAAAAAAATTTGATAATTTTGCGGGGAATTTATCTTCTAATATTTCAGCTGATTTATTTTCCTGGATAGAGTGGAGTGCTGGCTCCATGCCTTGGGAAAGAAATGAGCTATTTTTTGCAATAATTGATAACGATGGAGAGATACAAAACATAAAAAATTTTTCTAATAAATTTGTTAATGAAGAGAAAAATGTTTCTTTCTTTCAACCTTACTGGATTAGTGATACTACTTTAGTCTGTTCTGAAGATAGTACAGGCTGGTGGAATTTATTATTTCTCGATTTAACTGATATTAAAAATATTATTCTAAAAAAAAGAATAATTAAACCTTTGACTGAGTATGGATCGCCTCAGTGGGTTTCTGGAATTTCATTTTTTTCTGGAAATATTAAAAATCTATTTTGTGTTGCAAAAAAAGATAATAGTTGGGTACTAGAACATTATCAGAATTGTGAATGTATTAAAGAACTTAAATTACCATTTTGTTCAATAGGTGATTTAGATGTTTGTGATCAAAAATTAGTTATTAGAGGTTGTAGTTTTGGTTGTTTCGACGAATTATTTGAGTGTGATTTTGGAGAGAAAAGTCATACTAAATTATTAAATGAGATATCCCTTGATTCTATAAATGAATATTCAAGACCAGAATCTTTTTGGTTTAAAGGTTTTAATAATCAACCCACACATTCTTTTATTTATAAGCCTCTATTTGAAAGATTTATTAAGCCACCATTAATCGTTAAGGCACATAGTGGCCCTACTGCTTGCTTTGACGGGTCTTTAAATTCGGAAGTGCAGTATTGGACTTCGAAAGGATTTACAGTTGCGGAAGTGAATTATGGTGGTTCCTCGGGTTTTGGAAGAGCGTACAGGGAGAGATTAAACTATAAATGGGGTATTCTTGATTCGTATGATTGTAAAGCATTGGTACTTGATTTAATTAGGTTAAGTCAAGTTGATAGCACCAAAGTTGCAATTTTAGGGAATAGTGCTGGTGGTCTAACTGCAATTAATGCTTTATGTGAAGGTGATTTGTTTAAAGTGGCGATTTGTAAATATCCTGTTCTTGATTTAAATGATATGCATCAAAAAACTCATAGATTTGAGAAAGGATATTTAAATTCTCTTATAGGTAAATATTCAAAATTTCGTAATGAGTATCAACTTCGATCACCAATTTATAAAATTAATCAATTAAAAAAACCAGTTTTATTATTTCATGGAAAAAAAGATCTAGTTATTTCATACAAAAAAACTCTACAAATCAAAGAAAAACTACTTAAAAATAACAAAAATTCAGAAGTTATAATTTTTGAAAATGAAGGGCATGGTTTTAAAAATACTAATAATAAAAAACAAGTTCTTTTTAAAACTCAGGAATTTTTAGAGAAAACTTTAAATATTTAAGAATTTAGTTTTAAAAAACTAATAGTTTCCTTAAGTTTGTCGATAAAATTATTGATGTCTTCTTTGGTAGTTGTGAAGTTCATACTAACTCTAGCCGTTGATTTTATTCCTATATGTCTATGCAGAGGTTGACAACAGTGATGTCCACTTCTTATACAAATACCTTTAGAATCAAGAATTTCAGCGATATCGTTTGAATGTATTTCTTTCACATAAAATGTTGCCAATGAAGCTCTGTTAGGATCTATTCTCGGAGAAGGACCTATTATTTCAAGATCCTCTATTTGATTTAATTTTTCAAATAAATATTTTGTAATCTCCTTTTCGTATTCACTAATACGATCTAACCCAATATTGTTAATGTAGTTAATCGCTGCAGCTAATCCTATTGCTTCAGCAATAGCTGGAGTACCAGCTTCAAATTTATGAGGTAGTTCAGCCCAAGTACTTTTCTCTTCAAAAACATCTTGAATCATTTCACCACCTCCAAAAAAAGGAGGAATCTTTTCTAAAATTTCTTTTTTAGACCATAAGAAACCTATGCCTGTTGGGCCACATAATTTATGTCCTGAACCGGCTAAAAAATCTATACCTAGTTCATGAATATCTAACTTTTGATGGGCTAAACTTTGACAAGCATCAAGAAGAATTAAAGAACCCTTATCCCTAGCTAATTTAGTTATTTCTTTTATTGGATTACAGCACCCTAAAGTGTTGCTTATATGTAATAAGCTGACTAGTTTTGTTTTCGTTGTTAATTTTGATTTGAAATCATTTATATCTAATCTTCCGTCTTGATCTATGCCCACAAATTTCAGTTTACATTTGTTTTTTGCAGCTACCATTTGCCAAGGAACAATATTACTATGATGCTCCATTATTGATAAAAGAATTTCATCATTTTCTTTTAAAGTAAACTCTCCCCATGATCTGGCAACCAGATTTATAGCTTCAGTTGCATTTCTTGTAAAAATTATTTCTTTTGTTGAATTAGCATTAACGTATTTTGCAATTAAAGATCTTGAATTCTCAAATTCTTCTGTTGATTTTGCACTTAATTGATGAGCACCTCTATGCACGTTTGCATTGAAATTCTTATAGTATTCGTCAATTTTTTCAAGAACTTGGATTGGTTTTTGGGTTGTTGCAGCGTGATCTAGATAAATAATTGGATTTTTGCTTTTAAAATTATTTTCTAATAAAGGAAAGTCTTTTTTATCTATTAGAGGGAAGTTTTTTTTTTCAATTTTCGGGAAATTTTTAATTGTTTCCATTAATTTTCTTTTAAAATTTTATCAAGCAAATCCCATCTATCTTTTGTAATAGGAATACTTGAAATAATTTCTTGTATATAAGAACTTAATTGTAGTTTACTGGCTTCTGCTAACGTGAGTCCTCTTGATCTCATGTAGAAAAGTTCTTCTTCATTTAATTGTGAAATAGTAGCACCATGTTTGCATTTTACATCATCAGCAATTATTTCTAATTGAGGTTTAGTATCTATTTTTGCGTGTCTCGATAAAAGTAGATTCCTACTTAATTGTGACGCATCGGTCTTTTGCGCAATTTTTGGAACAATGATGGAACCTTCAAAGACTGCATGTGATTTATCATCGGCCAAGGATTTATTAATTTGATCTAAAAATCCATTAGGACCGTTAAATTGCATTGTTGTATAAGTAGCTATCTGGTCGTTATTTTTTGTTATTTGTATTCCTTTTATATTCGTTTTGGCATTTCCATCTAATTGATTGATCCTTATTTCAAATCTTGCATAATTAAATTTGAAATGTAGTGATCCAAGGCTGTATTCACTTTTGTTCTTTTGAATTACATTTAAAGAATTTAATAAATTAGATTTGCTTTCTCCATAAGAAACCACCCCATGATTAACCAAAGTATTTTCTTCCAAGCACAAATAAGTTGATTGAGATAGTGAAGAATTTTTGTTTCCGAGATTAATCTGTATTAAATCGACTTTAGAATTCTTTTCAAAGAATAAAATAAGTGTTTTAGCATTAAAAGAGTCGGGTGAGGAAGCACTAAATATCTCAAGAGGAGGAATTTTATTACCAGAAATATTTAAACCTAAGATGTTTTCTTTAGAACTTAAACAATGATTTAGTAGGTCACTCCAATGATCATTTTGATCAGAATTAGATATATTTTTTTTTATATAGTCTATTATTTCTATCTCTTTTAATTTTTTTATTGAATAGTTTTCTTTTTCTAAATTGATTGAGTTATTCTCTCCGATGATCAGTCTAATTATATTTTGAGATGCTTTTTTATATGGGAGATTAACTTTAGATTCTTTATTCTTATTTGAATGGTCTAAAAAACTTGAAAATTTAGATTTATTTGAAAGTCTCCAGTATTCACTTTTGATATTTGGTAATGGATTTAATTTTAATTTATCAAGACAAATTTTTTGTATCTCAGATGGATTACTAATTAATTCATTCTTTTTTATTTCTTCAATAATTTGCATTAATTTATTGCTCTTTTATAAAATTATCAGTCCATTCATATCCATTTTTCTCAAGTTCTAGAGCAAGATCACTTTTTCCAGTTTTTATTATTTGACCGTCTGCCATTACATGAACATAATCGGGCTGTATTTCGTCTAATAATCTCTGATAGTGAGTGATTAATATAATGCCGGTTTGTTCATTAGATATCTTCTTGATACCTGAGGCAACTATCCTAAGTGCATCAATATCTAAACCTGAGTCGGTTTCATCCAAAATTGCAATTTTTGGTTCTAATAATGCCATTTGTAATATTTCATTCCTTTTCTTTTCCCCACCTGAAAATCCTTGATTAATACTCCTCGATAAAAAAGCAGAATCCATTTTGACTAAGTCTAGTTTTTCTTTTACTAAGTCTTCAAAATCAAAAGTATCTAGTTCTTCTTTATTAAGAAATTTTCTTCTTGCATTTGTTGCAACTCTAAGAAATTCTAGATTACTTACTCCTGGAATTTCAATCGGATATTGAAAACCAAGAAAAATGCCAGATTGGGCTCTCTCTTCTGGCTCTAAAGAGTGAATATCGTTTCCAGTAAATTTTATTTCACCTTTAGTTATATTGTATGATGGATGACCCGCAATAATCTTGGAAAGAGTACTTTTACCACATCCATTTCTTCCCATGATTGCATGAATTTCGCCAGGATTAACTGAAATGGTCACCCCTTTTAAAATAGGAAGATTTTCTATAGATGCAAAAAGATTATTTACTTCTAATATTGGATCTAATTCTTTAGTTTTGCTTTGCATCGCACTTTAGAAATTAATTGATTATCCAACGGAACCTTCTAATTTGAGGGCAAGCAGCTTATCTGCTTCAGCCGCAAATTCCATCGGTAGTTGATTGAATACATCTCTACAAAAGCCACTTACCATCATTGATACAGCCTCTTCAAATTCAATACCTCTGCTTTGTAAATAAAAAAGTTGATCTTCAGAAATTCTACATGTACTTGCTTCATGCTCAATTTCTGAATTTGGTTGTTGAGATTGAATATAAGGAAATGTATTCGCAGCAGCTTGATCACCTATTAACATTGAATCACATTGACTATAATTTCTCGATCCAGAAGCTTTTGAACCCATTTTTACAAGACCTCTGTAACTATTAATTGAATTACCAGCACTAATTCCTTTACTAACTATTGTTGATTTAGTTCTAGGACCAATGTGAATCATTTTTGTACCTGTATCGGCTTGTTGAAGGTTATTAGTGAGAGCTACAGAATAAAATTCTCCTACCGATTCCTCTCCTAAAAGTATACAACTAGGATATTTCCATGTTATGGCAGAGCCTGTTTCAACTTGAGACCAACTTATTTTACTTCTCTTACCTAAACATTTCCCCCTTTTGGTGACAAAATTAAAGATTCCTCCAACTCCTTCTTCATTTCCAGCATACCAATTTTGTACTGTTGAATATTTTATTGAGGCGTCGTCTAAGGCAATAAGTTCAACTACCGCTGCGTGAAGAGTATTCGTATCAAACATTGGAGCTGTACATCCTTCAAGGTAGCTGACGGAGCTAGATTCTTCTGCGATAATTAAAGTTCTTTCAAACTGACCAGAGTCTCCACTATTGATTCTAAAATATGATGAGAGATCCATCGGACATTTAACTCCTTTTGGGATGTAAACGAATGAGCCATCACTAAAAACAGCTGAGTTTAATGCAGCAAAATAGTTATCATTAGCTGGTACTACAGAACCTAAATATTTTTCGATTAAATTTGAGTGATCTTTTACTGCTTCACTTATAGAACAAAATATTACACCATGCTCAGCAAGTTCTTTTCGGAAGGTTGTTGCAATGGATACACTATCGAATACTGCATCAACAGCAACGTTTGTAAGTTTTTTTTGTTCAGTAAGAGGAATGCCTAATTTATCAAAAGTTTCTAGGAGCTTGGGATCAACTTCATCTAAGCTAGAAATCTTTTCTTTTTGTTTAGGTGCAGAATAATAAATTATATCTTGATAATCGATCTTTTTGTAACCTAGGTCTGCCCAGTTAGGCTCCTCCATTTTTTGCCATTTCCGAAAGGCATTAAGTCTGAAATTAAGAAGATATTGTGGCTCTTCTTTTTTTTCTGAAATTAATCGAATTGTATCTTCATTTAGGCCTTTGGAAATCTTTTCAGTTTCGATATCGGTAACGAAACCATATTTGTATGGTTCAGATACGACATCTTTAACTAAATTTTCACTTACCATAGTTTCTATAAATTAATCTATTACAATTAGTTTTCTATACTTTAGCTAAATATATGCCCAATATTGAGTTTTTATCCTTAATTAAATTAAAAAATTAATGTCTAATCAAACAAATTCTTTTCCAAGTCCGTTAAGCGATGAGATCGTGAAAAATATAGATCAACTGAATTTGCCCATAATTAAAAAGCACCATGTTCGATTACTTGCCCATTGTCTTGAAATCTTCAAAGAAATCGGAAAAGATGAAAAATCTTTCTTTGAAGAAGATGAACTTCTTAAGAAATGGTGTGAAAAAAAATCCCAGAGGTTTAATGATAAAAATTTCAATCAACTTTTTTATGAACAAATGTCTTCTGCTGCAAAAAAAATAAACTTTTTTTCCAAGAGTATTAATAAAAATTTCAAAGAATTGGATCTTGAGGATTTAATCACTTTAGTTGAGCAAAATCAGGCAAATTAATATGAAGCGATCCCGAAGAAAAAATATATTTTTGTTGAGTTCTTAACAATTCAAGGTAATAAAATTTAAAAAACAGAAAATTAATTTACAAGTTATAGATTTCTAGATTTCTTTAAAATTCACTTATACCAGTTACTTATAAGAAAGTTGTAAAATTTAAAAATTTGAAAGTAGTCAGAAGATCCTGACGACTGCCTCTAATGTCACCCAAACTGCAAAAAAAAAGAACATACTAATTTCATGCAATTTATGGAGTTTTAAAAGTGGTTGACGGGATCAAGAACAAAGAATATTTACTTAGTTTAACCCTCAGACAATTGCGACAAGAAGCTAGTAAATTATCTGTCCCTTTATACAGTAGAAAGACAAAAGCTGTACTTATTGAACTAATTGATAAATACCAAAAAAATGCTAATCAATCACTTAATAAAACCTTAACTAAAAATATTCCTCCAAAATCCTCTAAACTTAAAACTCAAACAACAACAGAAGAAGTTAAAACAAAACTAGTATTTTTGCCCAGAGACCCAGAGTGGGCATATGTATTTTGGCAAATTTCAGAAAGTGATAGAGATAAAGCTCAGTCTTTAGGTGCTAATAAATTATGTCTACGTTTATATGATGCCTCAGGTAGTGGTGAAGGAAATCTAAATCAGGGTACTTTAAGAGAAATTGCTGTAGATAGTTATAGCACCGAATGGTATTTGCCTATTCCTCTTGCGGATAGGGACTATAAGGTTGAATTAGGTTACAAATATGGCTTTAAATGGATGTCATTAGCTTTTTCATCTGTAAGCCATGTACCAGGTACTCAGCCTTCAGATCAGATTTTAGATAAATTTGTTCCTTTTAACTTAGATACTCCTGCATCACCTGAGCCTCCTTCGATTATGCAAAATCCACAGGTACAAGAAACTAATGGTTTGCATGAGCGCTTATACCAGGCAGCAACAAGTTTTCCTACAAGAAGAAAAGTAGGTTCTGAAGAATTTATGGAAAACATGAATTCAAACAATTTAAACTCAAATCTCACCGATTCTGGTGCAGGGCAATGGTCTTCAGGCTTAAATGAATCTGGTAGTGGAATAGTTAAAAATAAATCTTTTTGGTTAGTTGCTGATGCGGAATTAATTGTTTATGGAGCAACAGATCCATCCGCCAATTTAACTATTGGTGAAGAAAAAGTTCCTTTGGCTGCTGACGGTACTTTTAGGCTTCAAGTTCCTTTTAGGGATGGAACGCAAAAATACGAAATTAAAGCTACAAATGCTTCTGGTGACCAAGAAAAAAGTATTACAATGAAATTTGATAGAGTTACTCCTATTGACGATACAAATGAGAAAGATAATGCTGAGAAAAAATGGTTTTAAATAAATAAAAATATTAATGCTAAAAAAAATTGTTGCTTTTACACCTTTATTTGGAGCTTTGACTTTCCCCTTGATAGTTCCTATTACTATTTCTAAGTTTGGAGTAAATTATGGAATTCTAAGTGCATTAGTTATTTCCTCCTTATGGTTTATCGCTATGTTAAGAACATCCGAAATGCCACATTAATTTAGTTAGATTTTTCTAAGTTTTATAGAAATCATGAATGAAGTTAATGTTATTAATATAAAAAATCCTTTTCTAGATCAGAAACCAGGCACTTCTGGGTTAAGAAAAAGCACTTTAAAATTTAAAGAAGAGCATTACTTGGAAATATTTATAGAGGCAATTTTAAAATCACTTAATAATTTGCGCGGATCAACTTTGGTTGTTGGTGGGGATGGTAGATATGGGAATATCGAAGCAATCGAGAAGATTATTCAAATATGTGTAGCTCATAAAGTTGGAAAAGTTATTATTCCAAAAAATGGTTTATTATCAACACCTGCGACATCTCATTTGATTAGAAAAGAGGAGGCTATTGGAGGAATTATTCTTTCAGCAAGTCATAATCCTGGTGGTATTGACGGGGATTTCGGAGTGAAATTAAATACTGCGAATGGTGGACCTGCTCCTGAGTCAATTACAGATCAAATATTCCAATTTTCTCAATCACTTAAGAGTTACAAAATTAGTAATATTAAAATTCCAGACTTAGATAAGTTTGGTGTATTCTCGCTTGGAGAAACTTCATTAGAAATAATTGATGGATTAAAGGATTATTCAGATTTAATGGAGAATATTTTTGATTTTGATCAAATAAGTGATTTTCTTAAAAATGATTTCTCTTTAATTTTTGATGCAATGAATGCAGTTACTGGTCCATATGCAAAAAATATTTTTGTTGAAAAAATGGGTCTTGTAGATGCTTGTGTCATGAATGGCACACCCCTCGAGGATTTTGGAGGTTTACATCCTGATCCAAATCTTACTTATGCGTCTAAATTGGCAGATTTGTTATTAGTTCAAAAAGCCTATAGTTTTGGAGCTGCATGTGATGGTGATGGTGATAGAAATATGATCTTAGGTCAAGGATGTTTTGTAAATCCAAGTGATAGTTTGGCAGTTATTACTGCTAATACAAATTGTGTACCTGGATATAAAGACGGTATTGCTGGTGTTGCCCGATCTATGCCAACGAGTTCAGCAGTAGACTTTGTTGCACGTGCTTTAAATATTCCTTGTTTTGAAACACCAACTGGATGGAAATTTTTTGGAAATCTTTTAGATTCTAATTTAATTACAATTTGTGGAGAGGAAAGCTTCGGAACTGGTAGTAATCATGTAAGAGAAAAAGATGGCTTATGGGCAGTTTTATATTGGTTACAAATTTTAGCTGTGAAAAATTGTTCAGTTAGTGAATTAATTAAAAACCACTGGAAACAATACGGAAGAAATTATTATTCAAGACATGATTATGAGGCTATTCCTTCTACTATTGCAAATCAAATATTTAATAATTTATCTTATATGCTTCCAAGTTTAAAAAATAATAAGTTTGCTGGAAATCTGGTAAAACAAGCTGATAACTTTTCATATTTAGACCCAGTAGATAATTCAATTAGTAAAAATCAAGGATTAAGAATTATACTTGAGGATAATTCCAGAGTAATCATACGTTTATCAGGTACTGGTACCAAAGGTTCAACTTTAAGATTATATTTTGAAAAATTTGCCAATTCTCAACATAATTTAGATTTAAATCCTCAAATAGCTCTAAAAGATTTAATTAACGATTTAGATCATTTATTAAATATTTCAAAACTTACCAAAATGAAAAAACCTACTGTTATTACATAATTTTCAAAAATGATTTATTCGTTAGATTAAAAAATATGGAGTCAGATAATTTATTTAGCAATACTTATCGAATAGAAAGTAACGCGCCATTAGCGGATAAATTAAGACCAAAAAATTTAGATGACTTTTTCGGTCAAGAATCTATTTTAGGACATAATTCTTTATTGAGAAATGCAATCTTGAATGATAAGGTTGGAAATATTATTTTTTCTGGCCCACCTGGTGTAGGTAAAACAACTTTAATTGAGATTATATCTTCTAATACTCGTTCCTCATTAATAAAGTTAAATGCTGTTTTGTCTAGTATTAAGGAGTTAAGAACTGAGATTGCTAATGCGAAGGAAAGATTACGTAGTTCTAATAGGAAAACAATTTTATTTATTGATGAGGTACATAGATTCACATCAGTTCAACAAGATGCTTTGTTACCCTCAATTGAGAATGGCACCATTACTTTTATTGGCGCGACAACAGAAAACCCTTTCTTTGCCGTAAATAAAGCTCTAATAAGTAGAGCTCGTATTTTCTCATTACTGCCTTTAAATAAAAATGATTTGAAGAAAATAATTGATAAAGTAATAAAGTATTACTCGTGCCTTAGAGATTCCAAAGTTATTGAAATAAAAGAAGAGGCAATTAATCATTTAATAAAATTTTCTGGGGGCGATGCGAGGAATCTCATAAACGCTTTAGAGTTAGGTATTAGTATTACCAAGGAAAATAAAGAAAACTTGGTTGTTATTGATCTCTCAATTGCTGAAGATTCAATCCAAAAGAAAAATATTGTATATGACAAAAATGGACAAAATCATTTTGATGTTATTAGTGCATTTATAAAATCTATTAGGGGTTCAGACCCAGATGCTACTTTATATTGGCTTGCCAATATGGTAGAAGCTGGTGAAGATCCAAATTTTATTTTTAGAAGACTTTTGATTTCTGCTTGTGAGGATATAGGTCTTGCTGATCCCAATGCAATAGTTGTTGTGCAATCATGTTGTGATGCTTTTGATCGAGTTGGTTTCCCTGAAGGATTATTTTTTCTTTCACAAGCTTCTTTATACTTAGCAATTTCTCCAAAGAGTAATAGTACTAAATCAATTTTTAAAGCGGTAGAAGCAATTAAGTCTACTAGCGTATCGTTAGTTCCCAATCATCTGAAAAATAATGCTAGTAATTACTTAAATCCACATAATTATCAAGAGAAGTGGTTGCAACAAGAATATCTGCCAAAAGATTTACAAGGAATGAAGTTTTGGAAACCAAAAGATTCTGGATGGGAAAAAAATAAATATGAAGGTTTACCTAAAAAACAAAAAAGTTAGACCATTTTTGAGCTGCAAATAATATTAGGTATAAAGTGAGAAGTATCTTTATAAGCTAAAGAGATAGTCCATTTATATAAGTTAATTTGGGTAAATTTTAACTTCAGTTTCTTTTTATTATGAAATAGGATTTTGTCATTTTCAGAATATTGCCATTCCTTTATGTCTTCAGCTAACTTCCCATGATCCCATTTTATAGCGGCCTCAACTGCACACCATTGATTTAAGATGGTGTTTCTATATAATTCGCTCGTAGTATTTAACCTATTTGATTTGAAGAAATATTTTTTCGCTAATTTTGCATAATTGAAATTTCTATCAAGTCTCTCAATATCAATCCCAATTTTTTTTTCATACCAAACTAATATAATCGCATCATTGCAATGACTAAAACTACAATACCCCATCCCTTTTGGTAGTTCAGGAGGTTCTCCTGGATTTGCAATTATGGGTACCTCTAATGGATTTATCTCGAAAAGATTTCCTAAACATTGTCTTATATAAGCTCTGCTTTCTAAAAAAATATTTGCTCGTCGCCTAGAAAGCTGATTTGCTATTTCAAGTTCTTTCTTCGTTGCGACAGCTTGTACACCTTTTAGCTCATGAAACCAAATTTTTGGTATTTTATATTCATAGTTATTTAATAATGTCAATGGCTCTTAAGGTTGGTGATAAAGCACCAGAATTTAATTTAAAAGACTCTTTTGAAAAAGATGTATCTTTAAAAGATTTTAAAGGTAAGAGAATAATACTATATTTTTATCCAAAAGATAATACTCCAGGATGTACTAAAGAGGCTTGTAATTTTAAAGAAAATTGGGATTTACTCAAGGAAAATAATTTTGTAGTTCTTGGCATTAGTAAAGATAGTGCTGCTTCACATCAGAAATTCATCGAAAAATTTGACTTACCTTTTGTTCTCTTGACTGACCCTGAACCTTATAAAACCTCTTCTGATTATGATAGTTATGGTCTTAAAAAATTTATGGGAAAGGAATACATGGGCATGATAAGAAATACTTTTTTAATTGATGTTGATGGTAAAGTTGAAAAAATTTACTTTAAGGTTAAAGCAGCCATTATGGCAGACCATATTATTTCAGATTTAGGATTAAGGTAAATATTCTAATGATTGAAGTGTGTGATCATCCCTTGCATAACTAAATTCGGGGCGATAATAATTTCTTCTTTCTTTTGCTTTAATAGACTACCAATTAATTCAGAGTCGCCTCCGCACATAATCAAAATATCCTTAGCAGGGTTAAATGATAAATTAATCACACCCATGAGAGAGTTAGATACTCCCTTTAACATTGAATCTTCTGTATTAATTAGAAAATCTTGAACAGGAATATCATATTTTTTAGGAGCTTTGAGAGTATCTGTATATTTCTCCATGGATCTTAGCTGTGTCAGAAAACCAGGTGTTATTTGCCCACCGATAATAGAGCCTTTTGCAGTTAACTTCGTAATAGACAAAGTTGTTCCAAAATCTGCTACTAATAGATCTTTTCTGGATGGGTTCTCTATTATTTTTAAAGCTTCCAAACAACCAAGAGCTCTATCAACCCCAAAATGATTCGGAAGGTTTTTTAATTTAATATCTTGAGTTGAGATCCTATTTGCTTGCTTAAGAGACAAATCTGGTAATTTCCCTACTGATGCCCAAATTAAATTATTTAAATTGATATTTTGAGGCACATTATTATTTTTTTGTGTGTGAAAAAACTTATACTTTGGTTGTGAATTTTCTGCCCAGTGAAGCCTGCTATTGCCAACTAAAAGAAAATTAATATCATCAATCATAGTCCTGAAAGAAAAATTTAATTTTCAGTATGAATTCCACATTCTTGCTTCATTCCGCCAAATCTTGTTGTCCTGCCTTCTTTATCAACACTTTCAGGAGAACTGGAATGCCAATCTCCAACAGTTGAATAACCTTTTGAGAAAAGTGGGTGTGAAGGTAATTGATTTTCTTTCATGTAATAAAAAATATCTTTGTTTTTCCAGTTGAGTAAGGGCCTTAAAGAAAGTCGTTTGCGTATTACGTCAACAAAATTCATTTTATTCCTATTTTTCGTTTGCTCTGATCTCACACCGCTAGCCCAGCAGAATATGTCGTGTTTATCTAAAGCATTTTCTAAAGGTTTGATTTTTCTTATGTCATGATATTTATCTAAATCACTAGATTTATTAGTTTCCCAAAGTTTTCCATAAAGGGATTCCATTCTTGCTGGAGATAGTTCACTTTGTAAAACTTCTATTTCCAGAGATAAATCATTAATTAGTCTATCTGCATATTTATAAGTTTCTGATGGTAAGTAACCTGTATCTATCCAGAAAATCTTAATTTTTTTTTGTAGTGAGTGCTGATGCACCATATGTAAAATAACTGATGATTGTATCCCAAAGCTTGTTGTAATTGCGAAGTGGTTATCAAAGTTTTTATAACCCCATAATATTATTTCTTTGGGGGTCATATCTTTTAATTTTTTATTATGCCCTTCTAAATTAAGTTGAATACTTTCTAGCGTTTTCTCAATCATTATCAAAGGTAGTTAGGGATTAGAGGTTATTTCGCTCAGTTTGAATATTATTCGTTTAATTTAATAATACATTTAGGTTTAACAATATATCCTTCATGAAATCAATAAAAAAACCAATAGTAATAGTTGGCGCAGGCTTTGGAGGTATGACAGTTGCTTCAAACTTAAAAAGACTTAATCCTTGTTTGCCGATCCTAGTCGTTGATTCTGAAGCACAGTTTATATTTAAACCTTTAATGTATGAAGTTTTAAGCGAAGAATTATCAATGTGGGAGACTGCTCCTGAATTTTCAAATATATTTTCAAATTTAGGTATTACTTTTCTAAGAAATTGTTTAACTAAAATTAGATTTGATGAAAAGATTCTCGAATTTAGTGATGATTTAAATATAGATTATGAATGTTTGATTCTTTGTACAGGATCCTTATCTAGTAATTTTTCAGTTAAAGGAGTAGATGAAAATTGTTATTTTTTCAATAATTTAAATGATCTTAAAAAGTTAAAGTCGTTTTTACAACAATTTCAGAATGACAAAATAAAGAAAAACTTATTTGTAATTGGAGCTGGTCCTTCTGGGGTAGAGATCGCATGCAAAATTAATGATATATATAAAAATAAATTTGATATAAGTGTTGTTGAAAGGTCTAATGAAATTTTAGGTCGAAATAAGATTTTTAATCGAGAAGAAGCGGAGAAAGCTTTAGAAAGAAGAAAAATAAATGTTCTTTTAAATTCAACTGTTCAAGAAATTTCTGACAAAAAAATTAGTATTTTGGATGATTCTGAGATTAAAGACTTAGATCAAGATATTGTTATCTGGACTGCTGGGGTCAAACCTAACCTTCCCTACATTGACGAACAAGTCACACAAAAAGACGGAAGAATTCTCGTGAATGAAAATTTTCAGATAGATAATTGTGTAAACTCTTTTGCTATTGGAGATATTTCAATCATTAAAGGTATGGAGGATTTGCCTTTGACCGCTCAAGTTGCAATGCAACAAGGAAATCATCTTGCTAAAAATATTGAATTACTCTTTCAAGAAAAAGAGCTTTTGCCTTTTAATTTTGAGGATAATGGTGAAATGATTAGTTTAGGAATTGGTGAAGCATCCATTTCTGCTTTAGGGGTTACTTTATCGGGTAAATTGGCATTTGAAGCAAGAAGATTGATTTATGCTTCAAAAATGCCTGATGTTAGTAAAAGCTTAAAATCTACCGCTTCTTGGTTATTTCAAAAAAAATCTACTTTAAATAACTTTATTAATAAAAAACCATAAACAAGTTTAAACTTTTTTGGCCTCTTGTTTATAGGTATATTGAGTTAAATAAGTTTGATATGAATCTGATTTCTTTTTTTAGTAATAATTTAGATGCACTAATAACAGTATTAGTTTTATTTCTGTCATTAATTTTATTTATAAGAAATACCATAGCCCCTGAATTAACTGGTTTATTATGCGTTGGAATATTTATTGTTACTGGAGTTCTAACCCCTGAAAAAGCCTTATCTGGATTTGGAAGCCCATCGTTAATCACTTTGATGGGTTTATTTGCAGTTTCATCTGCATTATTTAAAAGTGGTGCGTTAGACAGAGTAAGGGAGCTGATATCCTCTGAAAATATTAAAACGCCTAGAAAATTAATTTTACTTATTACTTTTTTAATAGCTCCAATATCTGGGATCGTTCCTAATACACCAGTTGTTGCATCCCTTTTGCCTTTGATTGAAGGCTGGTGTGAACGACGAAATATTTCACCTTCCAAAGTTCTTTTACCTTTGTCTTTTGCGACTCTATTAGGAGGAACACTTACATTATTAGGGAGCTCAGTAAATCTGCTAGTTAGTGATATTAGTCAGCAATTAGGCTATGGGTCTCTTGAATTATTTAGCTTGACTTCAATAGGAATTCCAGTTTGGTTAATAGGCACAACATATATGATCTTAGTCTCTGACCTTCTTTTGCCTGATAGAGGAAGAAATAAAGATTTTATTAAAAATGGTAATTTGAATATTTATTTTACAGAAGTTACCATTCCTTCTTCCTCTGAATTAGTTGGCCAATCAGTTAGAAATAGTAGATTACAAAGAAGATTTGATGTTGATGTTCTTGAGTTGCAAAGAAAAGGAAAAGTAATATTACCCCCTCTTGCAGATCGCAAATTTGAGCCTGAAGATAGATTGATAGTACGTGTTACGAGGGCGGATTTATTGCGCTTACAACAAGAACATACAATTTTGTTAGCTGAAAATAAGAGATCTTTTAGCGGCGCTAATCTTCTTTCTACTGAAGAAGGTACCAAAACTTTCGAGGCTTTGCTTCCTTCAGGATCAACTTTAGCAGGAGCAAGCTTGAGAGAACTAAGATTTAGGCAACGTCATAATGCAACAGTTTTAGCTCTCAGAAGAGGACAACAAACTGTTCAGGAAAGATTAGGTCAAGCCGTTTTAAGAGCAGGAGATGTTTTGTTACTTCAGGCACCTTTAGACTCAATAAGAGGTTTGCAAGCAAGTAATGACTTATTAATTTTAGATCAATTTGAAGATGATTTGCCATTTTTAATTAGAAAACCAATTGCAATTGCAATTGCAATTGGTATGGTTCTCTTGCCTTCTTTAACTAATATTCCATTAGTAGGATCAGTTCTTTTAGCAATTATAGCGATGGTTGCTTTTGGATGTTTGCGTCCTGCAGAAATACAAAGGTCAATTAGGCTAGATATTATTTTATTATTAGGTTCATTATCAAGTTTCAGTGTAGCTATGCAAGCTACTGGATTGGCCGATCTAATAGCCATAAATTTGGATTTTGCCCTGAGTGGAATGCCACTCTATTTTGCTTTAATAGTAATTTTTATAGCTACTGTAATACTTACTCAATTTATAAGTAACGCTGCTTCTGTTGCGCTTATATTGCCTGTTGCTATTCAGTTTTCAAGCGTTCTAGGGATCTCGCCAAACGCCCTAATAATGCTTGTATTATTTGGTGCAAGTCAATCATTCTTAACTCCCATGGGTTATCAAACAAATTTAATGGTTTACGGACCTGGGAGATATAGATTTTTTGATATTGCAAAATATGGTGCGGGTTTAACACTTATAATGTCATTGACTGTGCCAGCTTTGATAATTTTAAATTATAAATAATTAAATAAAGTGAAAATAAAGAACGTTGTTTATAAATTAAAAGAAATATACAGAAAGTTATCTGTACCTCAATTCACGATTGTCACAGGATTAATTATTATTATTTTTGGAACCCTAATTTTAAGTTCTCCATTATGTTCTTCATCGGATGTAGGTTTGTGGGAAGCATTCTTTACATCTACTTCTGCAATAACTGTTACGGGATTAACTATCATTGATGTAGGAGTTGATTTAAATATTTTTGGGCAAATCTTCTTAGCTTTAATGCTTTTATCAGGTGGTTTAGGATTAATGGCTATTACTACTTTCTTACAGGGATTTGTTGTAAAAGGTACTCAGCTTAGAACTAGATTGGATAAAGGTAAGACTCTTGATGAATTTGGGGTTGGTGGAATTGGGAGAACTTTTCAAAGCATTGCTATAACTGCCACTTCTATTATTTCTTTTGGAGCAATGGTATTATATTTTTTCGGGTTTCTAGAAATTCAAAATAATTGGCAAAGACTATGGTCTGCAATTTTTCATAGCATTTCTGCATATAACAATGCAGGTTTTTCTTTGTGGTCTAACAGCCTCCAAGATTATCGATCTAATTTTGTTGTCAATATTGTATTTATTTTTTTAATTGTGATGGGAGGACTTGGTTGGAGAGTTATTGATGATATATGGAGCAATAGAAAAAATCTTTCATATAAAAAATTGAGTCTTCATTCTAGATTAGTAATTAGGACAAGTTTTTCCTTAATAATTTTTGGATCATTAGGTTTTTTCGTAATAGAGACGTTATTAAATAGTCAATTTTTTAGTGATCTAAATTTCTTTGAGAAAATTTTATCATCTATGTTCGAGACTGTGAGTGCAAGAACAGCGGGATTTACAAATTTTCCAATATCTTTAAATTCAATATCAGATACTGGTCTTTTGCTATTAATGACTTTGATGTTTATTGGGGCTAGCACCGGTGGTACTGGTGGGGGAATCAAAACTACAACTTTTATTGCCTTGATGGCAGCAACTAGATCAACGTTAAGGGGACAAAAAGATGTAATTATTAGTAATAGATTAATTTCAGATAAAGTTATTTTGAAAGCAGTTGGAATAACTGTTGGTTCTTTACTTTTTGTTCTCTTGATGGCTATGTTATTAAGTACTACAAATACTTTTATTAAAAAAGAATCATTTACATTTCTAGAAATTCTTTTCACATGTATTTCTGCATTTGCAACTGTAGGTTTTGATATTGGTTTAACAGCAAAATTAAATCATTTTGGTCAATTTATTTTAATTATTGGTATGTTCGTAGGAAGACTTGGGATTCTATTGCTTTTAAGTGCTCTTTGGCAGGCTCTATATAAGAGTAGAATAGAAAGACAAAAAAGAATTGGCTATCCAAAAGCTGATCTTTATGTTTAGCCTTTACTAATATTTATTATGGCTGATTGGTGGCAATGGTCTCAACAAAAAGAAGAGCAAGCTCTAACTTTCGCAGTTGTAGGAGTTGGAAGATTTGGAACGGCTGTTTGTAGAGAACTTATAAGTAATGGCGTAGATGTTTTAGCTGCAGATGCTTCTGAGAAGGCTATTGATGATTTAAGACAATTAGAACCTTCTATTGAAGCCAGAGTAATAGATTGTACTGATGAGGAATCAATGAAGGAATCAGGTATCTTAGAGATGAATACAGTTGTGGTCGGGATTAGTGAGCCTATTGAAGCAAGTATTACCACTACTCTTATTGCTAAGGATAGTGAAGGAACAAAAGTAAAAAGAGTAATTGCAAGAGCCACGAGTGATTTGCATGAAAAGATGTTAAAAAGAGTAGGTGCTGATAAGGTTGTTTTTCCTTCTAGAATGCAAGGTGAAAGGTTAGGTTTAGAACTCGTTAGACCAAATCTAATTGAAAGATTAGAATTGGATAATCAAACTGGAATAGATGAATTAACAGTTCCAGAAGAATTTATTGGTAGATCTTTAAGAGATTTAAATTTAAGAAAAAATTATTTAGTTAACGTTCTTGCTGCTGGTCCTCCAGAACAATTAACAGTAAATCCTCCTGCAAAATATATTCTTGAGAGAGGAAATATTTTGGTAGTTATGGGGAAAACTTTAGATTTACAAAAATTACCTCAAAATTAATTATTTATTCTCAGATTTTTTGGTATATCTAATCCTTTGAGGAGCCCCTTTTAATCTTTTAATACTTTGTCTTTCTAATGTATCCCGGAAATTCTCGGTATTAACTGCAGTATCTGATGTTTGTGATTTGGCTTCTCTTTTGAGATAATTTTTAATTCCTTGCTGAATTAATACCTTGGCCATATTGCTGACAGTTCTTGATTCATTCTCAGCTAAAATATTTAGTTGCTCACAAATCAATTCTGGAAGAACTACCTGTATTCTAGGGGATTTTGGCTTCCCATTAGTTGAGTTTTGGCGGGTTGCCATTAGTCAAACTGAATAACTGTTACTTTTAAGTATACACAGTTAGTCAAGGGTAGTATCTTTGTGTATATTAATAGTAAGGATATAAGCCTTTGATTAATTTGTTCCTTGTGTAAATTATGAAAAATTCAAGAAATCTTGATTCTTCTCAAAGATCAACAATTGATAAAAAGAAAAAAAAATTAATACAGTCTGAGTCTTTAAGTAACGAGAATAGTGATGTATTAGTATCTGCAGTGATCAGTCCATATTTGTTGACACATCTGCATCAAATTTTGCAACGTTCTGAATATTATGCTCAGAAAGATGGAAGAATATCTCACGCTGCTAATTTTGCAAAGCTTAGGAAAGTTTTATGTTTAGATGCAAGAAGTATGGCAGATGCCTCAGCCAAAGAAATAAAAGATACTGATCATGATTTTTCTATAAATAAAAATAATGAACAAAATGTAGCTTGAGGGAATAGTCTATAGATATGAATTAATAGAAACTGATGACTAGTAATGTTGAAAAACTCTACAATTTAATAGCCGATGATTCAAGAAAAAAACAAAGTTTATTTTTGATGGCTCTTACTAATCCAAAATCAGCTCTTGAAAAGATTTGCGAGATTGGTAGAGAAGTAGATATTCAGGTTACTAAAGAAGAGGTAATAGAGTATTTGTCGACTGTTGATGACGAAGCAACTAAATTATGGTTGATCAAGGCTCGAGGAGGTCTTTAGTAAAAGATTTTGTGTAGTTCCTTCTTTTAATGTTGGGGTTATTCTTCTGTTGTAACCTCCACCACCAGCCAATGTCCAAAAAAACCAGTAACTTGGAATTGCCAATCCTGCAGCTATGAAAATTACCACGATTTGTTCTATTCTTTTCATATAACAATTTTATTCCACAAAAATTTTTTTGGTAAAAAAGTCTCTTAGTTTGTAAATTCAATTTTTTTAAAGTGATTAGATTTGATAATGTAAGTAAAATTTACTCTACTGATGTTGTTCTAAAAAATATTAATTGGGAAATTAGGAAGGGAGAAAAGATAGGCTTAGTTGGTTCTAATGGAGCAGGTAAATCTACTCAGTTTAAAATCTTAATTGGAGAAGAGGATCAAACAAGTGGACTTGTTCTTAAAGAAGGAAGTCCCAAAATTTCTCACTTAAAACAGGAATTTGATTGTAATTTAAATCGAACAGTCAGAGAAGAATTAGAAAGTTCTTTTAAAGATATTCAAATAGTTTCAAATAAACTTCTAGAGATTGAAAATGAAATGAAATTTTTAGAAACTAGCAAAGACTCTGAAAAACTTGATCATCTTGTAAATCAACTAGCCAAATTTCAAGAAAAGTTTGAAGTTTTAGGCGGCTACCAAATGCAGGCAGAAGTAGAGAAGATGCTGCCAAAACTAGGTTTTTCTCAGGATGATGCAGATAAATTGGTAGGTAATTTTTCTGGGGGTTGGCAAATGAAAGTTGCTCTTGGAAAAATTATTTTGCAAAAACCTGATTTACTTTTACTTGATGAACCAACTAATCATTTAGATTTGGAAACAATTTTTTGGTTAGAGGAATATTTAATATCTCTAAAAATATCCATCATATTAATTAGTCATGATCGATATTTTTTAGATAAACTATGTAAAAAGATTATTTTTATAGAAAGAGGAATTTCTGAAACATATAATGGGAATTATTCTTTTTTTATTGAACAAAAGTCTTTAAATGAAGCAACTCAAAGCAAAGCTTTTGAGTTGCAGCAAAAAGAGATCGAAACACAAAAAAAGTATATTGAAAGATTTCGAGCTAGTGCGACAAGGAGTACTCAAGCTAAAAGTAGGGAGAAGCAATTACAAAAGATTGTAAAAATTGATGCACCTATTTCAAGACTAAAAAGTCCTTCTTTTAATTTTCCTGAGTGTCCGCGCTCTGGTAAATTAGTTCTTCAAATTAAGAATTTATCTCATAGTTTTGAAGAAAAAATACTATTATTTGATGTCAATTTAAGGGTTTCTGCGGGAGAAAAAATAGCAATTTTAGGTCCTAATGGATGTGGTAAATCTACTTTGTTAAAGTTGATTATGAAAAAAATAGAACCTGAAATAGGAGAAGTTAATTTAGGTAAACATAATATAATTACAAGTTATTATGAGCAAAATCAGGCTTCAGCACTTGCTGTTGAAAAACAGGTTATTGATTTAATATATTCAAAAGCACCAGATTGGTCTCAACAAAAAGTAAGGACATTCTTAGGAAGTTTTGGCTTTCATAATGATGCTGTTTTTAAACATGTTCAACAACTTAGTGGTGGCGAAAAAGCTAGATTAGCATTGGCTTTGATGATAATGAATCCAAGCAATTTTTTACTTCTTGATGAACCTACAAATCATTTAGATTTACAATCGAAAGAGAATTTGGAACTAGCAATAAATAATTATAAGGGAACAGTATTTATTATTTCGCATGATAGATATTTTATTTCAAAAGTTGCAAATAGAATTCTTGAAATTAAAGACTCTAAATTATTATCTTTTAATGGTAATTATGAATATTTTTTAGAGAAGAAAAGAAATACAAAATAACGTTTTATGTTTATCTTTTAAATATTTTATTCTTGTTTTTTTTAGTTTTGACGACTAGCTTTTAGAAAACTTTACAATCCTCTAGGCAAGATCACTTATTTTTCTTTACAGACTTCATAACTTTGATTAATGTAATAATTACTAATTTGTTTTATTGAGAATCCTTATGAAAAAGTATGATTTAAAAGACAGTAAATATGTTACTTCTGATCCAGTAGAAAGTTATTTTGAGTGTATTTCTAGTTGTGATATTTCTGATGGTATTTGTATCTCTCAATGTGTAGAAATACTTAGAGACGATGAAAGTTAGAAAATTTTTATTTTGTTAATTTAGTAATATCTATAGGTTTAACTTTTAATTTAATAATTTTATTTTTTCTTTTTAAGGTTATATTTATAAATTTATTAATTCCATTGTTACTTATTTCATTGATGACATCTGAAGAATTATTAATATTTGTTTCCCCCACTTTTAGGATTATGTCATTAATAAAAATTCCGCTCTTTGCAGCGGGGCTATTTGGGACAACGTATCCTACTTTTACAATACTTTCATTCGTCTCAAAATAATTTTCGTCTATTAAGTTGATTCCAATCATGGGATGTATTACTTTTCCATTTTTTATCAGTTGCGAAGCGATATTTTTAGCTTTATTTATTGGGATTGCAAAACTTAAGCCTGCCCCAGGGCCTGATCTAATAAGAGTATTAATTCCAATCACTTCTCCCTTACTATTTAATAATGGTCCCCCAGAATTGCCAGGGTTTATTGCAGCATCTGTCTGAATTAATTCAAACTTTTTATCATATATCCCTAATTGTGAGACATTTCTATTTAAGTTACTAATTATTCCTAGGGTTACTGTATTTTCTAGTCCAAAAGGATTACCAACAGCTATTGCCCAATCACCAACTTGAATTTTTGTTGAATCACCTAACTTTGCTTTTGGCCAAGGTCCTTTTCCTTCAAGCTTGATAACAGCTAAATCAGTAAGTAAGTCTTGTCCTATTAACTTCCCTTTATATTTTTTTCCATTTGATAAACCAACTATTAACTTTTGTGATCTATTAACAACATGTGCATTAGTCATTACTAGACCATCTCCAAATATAAAGCCGCTTCCTTGGCTCTGTTCTATCCGTGGTTGATTTTCAGGAGGTAATTGTAACCCGAAGAATCTTTCAAAATATGGATCTAAGAATATTCTTGAATCTCTAGAAAATTGTCTATTTTCAACAAATCTTTGAGTGTCAATAGTTACTACTGAAGCCCCTGTTTTTTTTACTGCTTTTGTTATGAAAGATATATTTGAAATTTTAGATTCTTCATTAAGATTTTGATTTACTATGGGCTGAGATATTACATTTGATTTATTAATTAGGCCAAGTGTTAAACAGGACAGGAAGAATAGTTTTTTAAAAGAGAATTTTATAAATTTTCCTTTTGTGATTGTCTTCGAAAACATTCGTTTATAATTTATTATTTATGTTAGTGATAATTACAAAAATCGCTAAAATTATTTGGCAAATAGAAGAATATGTTTCTTTAAATTAGCTAAATTTATTTTTTTCGAGCTATTATAGATTATAAGTAATAATAGATTAATACACTAAATGTCTTTCTTATTTCCAATAGTTTATTCAGCTGCTCTAATCTATTTAGTTTGGAAAGCTTTTAAAGTAATGTCAAATGGTTGGGGGGCACTTGATAAACAACCAAATCGATCTTACAAAACAAATATCAAACAAAAGAAATATACTATTCATCCTGAACTTCTTGATAAATCTGGAAATATAACTCAAGAAGAATTACTTACAGTGAGGTTTTCTAATGATACAGATTCAACTCTGGAGGAAAAGGGAACTACAACTGATTAAATTCATTAAGCACATTTATGACGGATAAAAATTTGGAATTAAGAACAAAGATTGTCGCTGGAGTTATTAGATCACTTAAGTTACCGCCTAGGTTCCGTCTTAAAATGGTTAAAGAAGATCCTGTCAGACTTGAATTGAGTCTAACCCCTTCTTATGGAAAAAATCCAGTAATAGTTGGAATAGTGGAGTCTCTTGATTTAGTTGCCAGGAGAGATAGAGAGGGAAGAATGCCAAGAGATCTACAAGGAACTTGGGATTGGACTGTAAGACATGGAAAAGTAAGCACTGGAGGTTGGAACCCAATGCTTAAAGAAGCTCTCCAAACTATGTTTGAAACAGGTTTGCCATCAATAATATATGAAGAATTAACTGGAGATGAGTACAAGCCAGTTGATGGAATAAGACATGTTAGATAAATCATGAATTTTTACATAAATTCAACCTTAAAACGCTAAAATATAATTACTTTCTCGAATAAATCATTATGAATGAGGATAATCAACCAAGATTTGGTTTTGTCAACTTTGCAGAAACTTGGAACGGAAGAATGGCAATGATGGGAATATTGATAGGTTTAGGTACAGAATTGATTACAGGACAAAGTATTCTAAGACAAATTGGGATTGGTTAAACTTTTTCAAGAAGTATTTAAGGACAATCATTTGATTTCCTCTGCTTTTACTTCAATTGTAGTTTCGCTGGGTTTTTTCAAAATTTCAGAGCTTTTTGAATTTGTATTTTCTAAATCTGCACCACAATTCATGCAGGTATTATTAATTCCTAAAGTCACAGTGCCACACTGATTACAAGTATTTACTTTTGACTTTAAGGAATTAAAACTTATAAATAAAACAGCAAGTATTAAAAGAGGAATTAAAAATATAAGTAATAAAAGATTTCCGATAAGATTTAAAAAAAAGTTAAATCCAAAAAGGGAAATTAATATTAAAAAAATTAAAGAGTAGGTGAATAAACTTTTGTTCATTTTAGAAAAGGAAACATATGATTCTTTTAGCATTAAGTTTTTCTTCTCCTGCTTGTTAAAGACATACTAGCTATAACCACACTCCAACATTGTCCAAAATATAAAACAACGCCTAATAGCCAAACCCATAAAGTTAGTACTAAAAAACCTCCAATAAAGCCATATGCTTGAAATCTTGTCCCAAGGGAAAGAATACTTTTACTTACTGCTAGATTAAGAGTAGTTAGCCCAATTCCAATCAGAATTGAACCAGGGATTAGTGGTTTTAAAGGAACTTTTCTACTAGGCAATAGTGCTTGAAGTAATAAAGCCATTAATGAAAATCCTACCAGTGGCAAAGCAAATTGACCAACTTGTAAGAGTGGTAATTTTATAATGAATTCAGATATGAAATTACTAGAATTTGATATCTTTTCTAAGACAGTAGTTGGAATCATTCTGAGGTTTGCACTGATTTGATCTAATACCATTAAAAACCCTATAAAAAATACTACTAAGAAAGCTTCAATTCTGTTTCTTAGAAATCTTGATGCTTGCTCTTGCCAGGCAGAGTTTATTCTTCTTGAAGGTAGTTGGTCTTCCCATAACCTATCTGAACCTCTTTGAAGTGATAAGTAGGCGTTGCCAGCAGTAAATAGTAAAAACATAGCTCCTAAAATACCTGCTCCAAAGCCTTGGTCAATTAATTTAAATAATGTTGTTTCAACTAATTCAACAACCGATGGAGGTAAAATTTGAGCGGCAATAGATATTATTTGTTGATCTAAACCATCTTGCTTACCTAGAAACCAAGAAGCTATTGAAAGAGAAATAAGGAGTATTGGAAAGAATGACTGAAGAGTGTAATAAGCAAAAGCAGCGCTTAAATCAATACAATCCGATTTACTCCATCTTTCACAAGCTCCCCATAAACTTTTAATAATCCATGTTGTACTGCGCTGCATATTAATTCTCTTCAAATACTTATTCCAAGATCTTTTTTATTGTATCCAATAGGGATATTTTTCAAGTCTTTTATATATTTATGATGCAACTAATTTTCCAATAATAAATTACCCCATGGTCTTAATACTTTCATTTTTTCTTTTGTTATGGAGGCAATTAAGGGAAAATTAGTATCTTGTAAATCTTGTTTTGCAGTTAAATGCATAGGGTTTATTTCTAACCATTCAATTGAACAATTTAGCTCCTCAAGTAATAGCCATGCTGCCGCAATGTCCCATATTTTAGGAGTTGATTCTATTGCTCCAAAAGTTTGTCCCATTGCAACGCTTGTTAAATTTAAACTGGATACACCAAGAAGTCTTATTTTCCCAGGAAATATAGAACTAGGATTTTTTTGTAAAATTTTTATAGATCTACTGCATAAAGATACGCATTCACTTTTTTGATTATTATTAACCTCAATTTTCTTGTTGTTAAGCCAAACACCCTCTCCTTTGATTGCTACAAATTTTTTCTTTAATGTAGGAATGATTAAAAAAGAAGATTGAGGGGTACCATCCACAAATCTTGCTACCGAAATAGACCAATATGGAATTCCTGCAGCAAAATTTGTCGTCCCATCAAGAGGATCTACTATCCAATAAGCATTTGTATTAGGAACTAACTTTCCTCCCTCTTCACTTAGAACCCCTTCATTTGGAGCAATTTTAGATAGAGCCTCTACAATCGTTTTATCGCTCCATAAATCACAACTTGTGATTAACGAACCATCTGACTTGCTGCTAGCACTGATGTTTCCAAAATCTTTTAATTGGCGATCACTAACCAATTCAAATAAAGATTCTAAATCTTTTAACTGTTGACTGGTTAAATTATTCTTATTCATATTCAGATATTGCAAATAGATTGAATTTCATTTTTGATAAGATTATTTTCCTCGTTACAAATATTACTTATTTCAAGAAAAGTCAATCTAACTAATTCATCTAAATTTAAATTGTAATTATAAATTGAATCAATTTTTTTTGAATTAGCATTACTTAACTCTTTTTGTCTTACAAGAACATCTTTTAGTGTAGATATTCCTATGTCATATCTTAACCTTGCTAATCTTAAGGATTCTTCTGTAGAAGAAATTTCTTTTAGAGATGAAAGAATTTTTTCTTCATTTAATTTTAAATTTAAATAGGCTTTACTAATATTTGTCTTTAAAACATTTTCAAGATTTTTATAGGAGTAATCTTCCGATTTTGCATCAGCTTTGCTTGATTTATATAAATTTTTATTTTGCCCGCCGTCAAAAATATTCCAGCCAAAGTTTAAGCTTACAGTATTTGTATATGACGATCCAGATTTATCAGGGTCTATTGTCTCTAACAAAGAAGAACCCTTAGAAAAAGAATTAGTAAAAGTATTACTTATGTAAACATTTGGCTTGTAAACATTCAAATAATTCTTAGCTTGATTTTCTTTGATTGATTTTTGTAGCTTAATATTTTTGAGGGAAAGGCTATTTACTAAACCCTCAGTAATATTCTTGTTTAATTTATGGTTCCAGAAACCTATTAATTTTTGCTTTTGATTAATCTCGAAGTCCCCATTTATATTTAAGATTTCTTTTAGTGCAATTTTATTAATCTGAGTCTGAATTTTTTTCTCGTTTAGTGATTGCCTATCTCTAGATAATTGTGCTTCAGCTTCAAGGACCTCAAATTTTGTTCCTATCCCTGCATCAAATTTTGACTGAGCGTCATTCAAACTAGTAATTGATAAATCAAGAGATAATGTTTTGTTTTTAATATCCTGATAAGACTTTTGTAGTTTGTGATATCTAGATTTTGCCTCTTTTATGAGATCTTTCTTTTTAATCTCATAATTATTTTTAGCTATTGCATAATTATTTCTAGCTATTTTAATTTCAGATCCCCTTAGAGGGTCTATTAAGTCTAATTTAATATTAAGGGATGGATTTGCTGAAAATTGCGAAGTTTTTCTAGTTGATAAGCTACTACTATAATTTTTGCCCGAAACATATTTAGGTAATCCACTGGCTTGCAAATCTAATGATGGATATCTTTTAGCGATTTTGCTCGAAAGAGTAAACGTTGTTGAATTGACTAAACTTTCTAATGCTTTAAGTTCTTGATTATTCTTTAGAGTAATATTATCTATTTCTGAATAATTAAGGAATATTTGTTTTTCGTTTTCTTGTAGGATTTCTTCAATATTATTGTTGGCCTTACTTAATAGTGCTTCTTGAGAATTAATATACAAACAAAAAGGCAAAACTAAAATTGGATGTATAAGTTTTCTAAGCATAATTATGTATTTCTTTTGTTTTAGATAAACCGATTAGATTACTAATAATATCATTTGTATCATCAAGAACGTGAATATTAGTTTTCAGTTTATTTGAAACTTCAGTTATATTTTTGTCATCCAAAAACAAATCACTATTAAGCTTTAACATTATTGATGGTATAAATATACTTTCTCCTAGATCTTTATTTTGTAGTCCAGTAATTAAATCTTCACCAGTTAAAAGCCCTGTTACAACTTGATCTTGCCCCCAGTAAACACTTGGCAATCCATATAAATTAATTCTGAGGCCATCAATTTTATTAAGTTTGTTCACTGTTGGAAGTAGTGCTTCGTAAACTAATTTCCCAACAATCCAACTGACTTTTCTTTGTTTATCTATTTTTTCAGGAAGAGATTTTGTTTTAGTTTCCAATATTTTAAGAAAACTTCGTATTGAACCAACCCCATTAGATTCTTGGGGCATATTTTCATATGTTTTATAGCTTGGTAATTTGAGACCAGCTATTAAGTACCATTCGTCGGCAAGCCAACAAAAGCGAGTCCCAATACTTTTTTGCAGAGAGGTTTGAATTTTTTCCACTTGTTGAATAATTTTTCTTGCATATTCTTTGCTTATCGCTATTAAGCCATCGTTTTCAGGCCTAAACTTTGTTAGGCCTACTGGAACTATGGCTGTTGAAAGTACCGTTTTAAAACTTTTTTTATGAAATTTTGCAAGATCGCAAATAGATTTTTCTAAGATTTTACCATCATTAATTTCGGGACATACAACTATTTGCGCGTGTATCTGGATTGAATTTTGTTCTAACCATTCAATTTGTTCAAGAATTTGACTTGCTTTTTTATTTTTTAATAATTGTTCTCTGGTCTTTGGGTCAGTGGCATGTATTGAAATAAAAAGCGGTGATAGTTTTTGAGTAGATATTCTATTCCAGTCATCTTTATTTAAATTGGTTAGCGTTAGATATGAACCATATAGAAAACTTAATCTATAGTCATCATCTTTTACGTAAAGACTTTTTCTTTTACCATTTGGTTGTTGATCTATAAAGCAAAAAGGGCACTTATTATTACATTGTTTAATTGAGTCAAATAATGCATCTTTAAAATTAATTCCTAAATTGTCATCTTGATCTTTTTCAATACTAATGTTGTGAATCTTCTTGTTTTTATCCAATACCGATATATCTAAAATTTCTTCACTAATCAGGATCTGATAATCAATTAAGTCTCTAGGTTTTTTACCATTAATACTAATAATTGAATCACCTGATTCAAATCCTATTTCTTCAGCAATAGAATTATTTTCAATACTTTCAATTTCTGCTGGATTAATTTGGTAGTTAATATTCGGAATCAAAAGATCATTAGAATTCTCTTTATAATTAATTTCTTTCCACACAATTAAAGACCAATCTTTTATCTTTATATTTATTGTAAACTCATATAAGACTCAAAGTATATTAAATACTCTTAAAATACTAAATATGATTAATTTATTTCAACTATTAAATTAATAAAATATGTCATCTGCATTTTTATTAAACTAGACATAAATTAATTCAAAAATTTTAAAAGACTTAATGCATTGGAAGAATTAATTACTAAAAAATTAGAAGTGAATGATAATTTGAAACCTAGATATCATAATGGATTCGATATTGTTAAAAGTACTTTTTTATCTAGACCAATTGCTTTACGACTATGGTCTTCTTTTTTTGTAATTTTGCCAATTTTTGTACAGGCACCATGGGTTAGATTTGCTCCTATTAGTGCTCTTTGCGCTACTTTTTTTATCCTTGCTGCTGCTTTTTTATTGTCTAGAAAAGAGGGAGATAAATGGTTTATTGTAGGCTCGTTATTATTAGGAGTCTCGGGAAGTTGGCTTGGAGGTTGTTTATTTTGGGGCTGGTTAAGTGCTTATCCTATTCTCCATATCCCAGTTGAAGCAGTGGCATTGCCTCTTGCTATTGTAGGACTTGGAACAAGATGGAAAATCGGCTCAAGTTTTTATATCTCGTCTTTATTTGGAACGGCGATTACAGATTTGACAATATTTTTGACAGGAATAATGGATCAATGGAAGGAGGTTATTATTGCGGATTCTGATAATGCTCCAGTAATACTTCAGAAAACTTCCGAAAATCTTATTCAATTTAAATCCTTGTCTATTATTATTTTGGCGGCATTAGTACTCTGGTTCATATCAAAAGAAATTTTTAATTATGCTATATCTAATTCGATAAATGGGAAGGCTCTTTTAGTATCAAGTTATGTAATTCAAACTACTTTAATTGTCGATGGTATTTTTATTATATTAGCAATTATTCAACCAACACTAAGTGGTTTGGTTTAATGCTAAGACCGCCATTTTCGCAAGAATCAATATCTATTGATAAATGGGATGTGATTGTCATTGGTGCAGGAGCAGCTGGTTTAATGACTTGTTTGGAATTGCCAGAAGATTTAAATGTCCTTCTTTTAAATAGGAATACAAGTAAAAGATCATCTAGCAGATGGGCCCAAGGAGGGATTGCATCAGTAGTTAGACCTGAAGATTCTTTTGCTCTTCATATTGAAGACACCTTAAAAGCTGGAGATGATTTGTGTGACTTGTCTGCTGTTGAAATGCTTGTGAAAGAGGCTCCTGGTTGCGTTGATAGGTTACAACATTTAGGTATGATTTTTGATCAGAGCTCAGATCAACTATCAACAACTTTAGAAGCGGCCCATTCTTGTAGAAGAGTTTTACATGTTAAAGATAGAACAGGGAGAGCACTTGTAGAAGTCTTAGAGGATCATATCGAAAACAAGGAGAATATTTTGCATTGTAGAGGTGTGAGAGTAACAGAATTGCTTATTGAAAAGGAAGTATGTAGGGGAGTTCAAGTATTAGATGGATCTAATTTATATTGGATTACTTCTAAAGCTGTTGTTTTAGCCACAGGCGGAGGGGGACACTTATTTACTAATACTACAAATCCTGCCCAATCTTCTGGGGAAGGAATTGCTCTTTCATGGAAAGCTGGAGCTGCAATAGAGGATTTAGAATTTATTCAATTTCATCCTACAGCATTAAAGTTTTATGGTTCTCCCTGCTTTCTAATCTCTGAAGCCCTTCGAGGTGAGGGAGCAGTTCTCGTTGATAAGAATGGTGAGAGCCCAGTAAAGCATTTGGAAAATGGTGATCTAGCCACAAGAGATCAAGTTAGCAGAGCAATTATGAATAATATGCAAGAGAACGATGTTGATCATGTTGGTCTGGATTTAAGATTTATTGATCCAGAAAAAATTGTAGAAAGATTTCCTACAATTATAAGTAGATGTCAAGATTATGGAGTTAATCCTTTGAATGAGGTGATTCCTGTTGCGCCAGCAGCTCACTATTGGATGGGAGGTGTTCATACAGATTTAAATGCATCTTCTACAATGAAAGGATTATATGCCGTGGGAGAAGTAGCCTCTACAGGAGTGCATGGTGCAAATAGACTAGCTAGTAATTCGCTTATGGAATGCCTTGTATTTGCAAGAAAAATGTCTTGTATCGAGTTGAATGCTCCTTATAACGCAAGAAGGTTAGATAGATATACTACGGAAATTTTTATGGATAATCCAAAGGAAGATTTTATCTTAGGTATTTCAGATAAAATTGATTGTTTGAGAAAATTATGCTGGTCTAATTTAGGTGTCTCTCGTAATAAAAAAAATATGACTGAACTTTTAAAAACGCTTCAAGATGAGATAGATCAACTACAAAAAAATCCTTTACTTGAATGTCTTAATAAAATAGAAATTGATCAAAAATTGAAACTAAGTGAGCCAAATAGAAGAGGACTTAATTTATTGCTTGATTTGCATAATAGACAAATTACAACATTGCTATTGTTAAAAGCTTGTCTTTTTCGAGAGGAAAGTAGAGGAGGCCATTATAGGGAAGATTTTCCAATTAAAGAAACAACTTGGAAATGCCATACTAGGCAGCAACTAAATCACGAAATAATTAAAAGGTTTGTTAAAAATTAGAGTCGCCATTATATTCAGTCATTATTGCCAAATCATTTAAATCTTTGACTCCACTATATATTTCACCATTAATTTCCCATGATGGAAACCCTTCAATCTGTTTTTCTCTGCAAAGTTTATATTGATTATCTTTACCGTCTTGTGCGCATTCTATAATCGATAACTCTTTAACTGCTTTTTTACCAAATAATTGTTTTTGATCATGGCAATGTGGGCACCAGTATGCGCTAAACATTTTAATATTATTATCGCTTAAAAATTTAGCAAACTTAATTTTCTGGGGTGAGCTAGTTGTAGTGATTGCAGGAGATACTTTTTCTGTACTTTTAGAAATATCAATTGCATTAGAAGGGTCAACACTATTTGACCATATCAATCCCCCAACAAGAACTGATAAAAAAACAATAAATCCTCTATAAAACATAGGTTCTCTACTTTCAAACTTTGCACCAATCATAGAGATAATAAAGATCGAAATAGATAAAATTGCCGAAAGAATACAAAAAAAACAATAAGCCTTGATTTTTAAGAACATAATATTTAGCAAAAGGATGCTAAACACAGAAGAAGCACAAGAGATTAAAAATATTGCCCACCATATAATCTTATTTAATTTTTCTTTAGGAGAAACTAAATTCAATGATAAAAATATTGAAAATCCTAGTATTGAACCATAAGTAATAACTCCTGCTAATGAGAGAGGAATATTGTATTGACTATTCTCGAATAATGTACCCCAAGGGCTATTTAAAACTGTTTCGCAACCATTTTTGATTCCAGGACATGAAAGAGAGTTAAATAATCCCCAATTTTTCAAGGTAATAGAGCCCGTATCAACTAATCCAATGGTGCTCAGAATAGCAATTATAATTTTTGGCCATTTCAGATCTTTTTTCTTTTTACTTCTCAAAGTCTTAAGAGCCATAGATCTTTTATCTTTGTAATTTGCGGAATCTGTCCTAATATTATCTTTGAATGAGACTTATTAAAAGTTTCTTGATAAATTATTTCTTATATAAAATCTAAATTACGTGAAGCAAAATAATCAAAATGTAAAGGATAAAACAATTTCAAAGGTTGCTTTTAGTCATGTTGGTTGTGAGAAAAATCTTGTTGATACTGAACATATGCAAGGGTTGTTAGATAAGGAGGGATATGAAGTAGGAAATGATATAGAAGATGCGAATGTGGTTGTAGTCAATACTTGTAGTTTTATAGAAACAGCTAGAGAAGAATCTATAAGGAAGATAATTGAATTTACTAAACAAGGTAAAGAGGTAATAGTTGCTGGTTGTATGGCTCAGCATTTCAAAGAAGAACTTTTAAAAGAAATTCCTGAAATAAAAGGTTTAGTAGGAACGGGTGATTATCAAAAAATAGCTAAGGTTATCAATAGAGTAGAAAAAGGGGAAATTGTAAATGAAGTTTCAAAAATACCTGAATTTATTGCAGATGAAAAAATTCCACGCTTTGTAGATAAAAATAAATTTGTTGCTTATCTTCGTATCGCTGAAGGGTGTGATTATAAGTGTGCATTTTGTATTATTCCTAAGTTAAGAGGTCCTCAACGCAGTAGGAATATAGAATCTATAGTTTCAGAAGCAAAAAATCTTGCAGCTCAAGGTATTCAAGAAATAATACTAATTAGTCAAATTACAACAAATTATGGTCAAGATATTTATGGTAAACCTTCTTTAGCAAGACTCTTGAAAGAACTGTCTAAAGTTTCAGTTCCTTGGATACGAATTCATTATGCATATCCAACTGGTTTAACTGATGAAGTTATTAAAGCTTTTAAAGATTCAAATAATATAGTTCCCTATTTTGATCTACCTTTGCAACACAGTCATCCAGATGTTCTAAAGAGTATGAATAGACCTTGGCAGGCTTCTTTAAATGAATCAATTTTGAGTCAAATAAGGGAGCAAATACCATCTGCTGTATTGAGAACAAGCTTAATTGTTGGGTTTCCTGGAGAAAATCAAAAACATTTTCAACATCTTTTAGATTTTTTGCATAGGCATGAGTTTGATCATGTTGGCGTTTTTATCTTTTCTCCGGAGGAAGGAACAAGTGCTTTCGATTTGCCAAATAGGGTACCCTCAGAAGTAGCTGATGCGAGAAAAGATAATATAATATCTATTCAACAAAATATTTCTAAGAAAAAAAATCAGTTATATGTGGGTACTACGATTAAAGTATTAGTAGAAAAAATATCAGAAAATAAAGAACTGATAGGACGTTCTTATAACTTTGCTCCTGAAATAGACGGCAATGTCATCTTATCTATTAAAAATAATGAAGATGAAAAAAATTATATCGGTAAATTTGTTGAAGCAAATATTTGTTTTGCGGATGAATATGATTTATATGGAGAGGTTATAAAAACCTTATGAATTTTTTTAAATTAATTTAACTGCTCTTAAAAGTTTATCTAATAAGAAAGCGGCTCCAAAACCAAATCCTAGAAATGCAAAATAGAAAATGATGTTCATTTATCTTTTATATTTTTATTTAATTTAGCACCTCAATAAGAATTAGAATTCTTTCGTTTAATTTCTTAATCTTGAATGTAGGATAATTGTTTGTATAAGCATTCTTCTGCTTTTTGTAACTCTCGTCCTAAATATAAGGCATGATCAAATCTAGATATTAGATCATTACGCTTTTCTGTTATTGCTATTCCAATCTCTTTAGCGCTAATTCCTGTGAAGGTCTCATTACAAGTTTTGATTTCCTTTGAGTCACATTTAATAGGCTCATTAGTTTTTGGATCTATTGCATATCCTTCTTTATTAATAGTATTTAAATAATGTTCTAAGATGATTTTTTTTGTCTCCAAATCTATCTTTATAATAAAATATCCATTAGGGTCTAGCTCAATATATCTATTAGATAAATCATTATCTATATCTATTTTTTTTTCAAATATTTTAATAAAATCCATCTTCAAATTTTTAATAAAATTATATTATTAATATAAACAATTATCAGATCAATTAATTTCTATTTTATTTAAAAGGAATAGAATTATTTTCTAACTCAATTTCTTTAACAGTTTGAAAATTAACTTCATTTAACCAAGGGGTAATTATATCTTTCATGTTTTTGTTAAACCATTTGTGAAAACTTTTAGCACCTTTTGCATAAAACCCTCTTCTTCTTTTATGTTTACCTCCTGCTCCAGGATCAAAACTTTCAATGTTATTTTTTATTGCCCACTCAATAGGCTGGTAATAGCATAATTCAAAATGTAAGTTAAGTACTTCTTCTTGACTACCCCAATATCTACCCCATATATATTTTTCATTTTTTATACACATTGACATTGCAATCGTACTTTCAGAATCATTTCTTGATGCACTAAAAAACAATAGATTTTTTTTATTTTCAAGAATGTTTTCAAAAAATTCAGAGGTAAGATATTTGCTACCCCATACTCCCCATCTTAAACAATGCTGCTCGTAGAAATTATGCATTTTTTGAACCATTTCTAGATTTATATTCTCCTCTGTATGAATTTTGATCTCGAGGTTATGTTTTGAAATTGATTTTCTTTCTTTTTTAATGTTTTTTCTTTGATTAGAGTTGAATCTGGATAAAAAATCATCAAATGTCTTTTCCCCATTATTCTTCCATTCACTACTTGTATTTATCCATTCCTGATATCCTAAGGATTTTAGATGTTTTCCCCAATCTTCGTTTACATATAAGAAATTGCAACTCAAGATATTATTTTTCAAAGCAAAGTCATCAATATGTTTTATTAATGAATTTGTAATCTCAATTTTATTTTTATTTTCTTTATATAAAAATTCGTATCCATTAATAGGGCTGTAAGGGCTCATCCCAATAAGCTTAGGATAATAATTTAAATTTAAATCTTGAGCTAATTTTGCAAATGATTGATCAAAAATAAATTCTCCATAACTATGATTTTTAAGAAAAAGTGGAGCTATTCCGCATATTTCTTCATTTTCATAAGCAATAAAATATAAAGGTTGCCATCCAGTTTGTCTTGAGACACTTTTCGATAATTCAAGGTTATAGAGCCATTCCCATTCGTAAAATGGATTATTGATTTCTTTTCTTAATTCATTCCATGTTTTTTTATTTATTTCTTGAATTGATAGTTTAATTTCAATTTTGTGCTCAATATGATTCATATTTTTTTTACTTTAATCATCTTTAGTTTTTCTTGTGTAATGAATATATATTTCATTTCTATCTAATTCTTGAATCGATTTTATATTCCAAAATTGCTTTAAATTAAAAATTTTATTTGTTTGTTCAGCAGGTATCCATGTAAATTTTCCTCCAATAATTCTTGGGGCTATTGTAATTTTGATTTCATCAATCAAATCTTCTTTTATAAAAGAATTTATAAGATTTGCTCCACCAAGAAGTGCTAGACGATTGATTCCAGCTTTTTTAATACTTAACAAAGTTTTACTCCAGGAATTTTTGTAGAAAATTTCTTTATCAAAATCTTTAGTCTCTATTGCATCTTTTTTATTAGAGCTGATTAACCATCTTTTAATTGGTTGATTGAAATAATTCCAATCTTTTTTAAATTTTTTGCTATTGGAGGCCACTATAGAAATAGGCTGATTTTTTGAAATTTTTATTTCGCCATTTTTACAATGATTTTTTACTAAATATGTACTTTGATGAGCTTTTAGAGTTCCCAATCCAAAAATGGTAGCGTCAACTATTGATAAGTTTTCATCTAACATTCTCCTATCTTCCTTACTTCCAAGATGAGATTCACCTCCACTTGGGAAGGCAATCCTTCCATCTAAACTAGAAGCGATAATGATCGCTATGCTTGGAGTATTCAAGCTTGAGCAACTAAAGAGTTAGTAAGATTTCTTTGCAAAGAATTTGGTACGCTTTGTTCAACATAAATTTCCGCAGCATTATTTGGGCTCTCTTGAAGTTTTATCTTATGCAGATTTGCTCCAATTTTTTTAATCGGAGATGAGAGAATATCAGCAATGTGTAGTGCAATATTTTCACATGTTGGGACGCAAGTTTTAAAATATTCGATATCTTTGTTTAAGAAAGTATGATCAAACGGTTCAACTATAAGATCATCAATAATTGCTTGTAATGAAGTTAAATCACATATCATCCCAGTTCTTGGATCAATTTTTCCTCGGACAGTTACATCGAGAAAATAATTATGTCCATGTCCATTTACTCTGGCACATTTCCCATAAATCTTCTTGTTTTCATCAAGAGAAATCTCATCTTTTGCTAATCGGTGAGCAGCATTAAAATGACTTTGAATTGTTAATAAAGCTTCCATGTTTTTTCCATAGTAATCTGCCCATAAAGTTGGGCTTTCATAAAGTCTTAAACTTGTAAGAGGTAGTTCATCTTTTAAACGATTCCAGATAACTTTAACTAGAGCCTCAGTCGTTGGAAGAATGCCTTCTTGACTATGAATATTAAATTCAGGCCATACGTCATTTAAAAAACGAAAATCTAATTGTCCAGTGACCTTACTCTTAATAGAATGTTTTACATCAGAAAGATTAAGGACCATGCCATCCGAGTCAAGTTTGCCCCCCATTGATACGATAAGTTCGTAATTATGGCCATGTCCTGGAGCTATACTACATTTCCCAAAAAGAGAGAAATTATCTTCTGAGCTTTTTTCAGGAAGCCAATAACGATGACTCGAACTAAAACAGGCACGTCGAGTTATGACGCATTCACGTCCCTGCCCATGTAATGGTTTGGTATGTGTAAAAGTCATAAATGTCTGTAATAATACTATCTTAAGGTTTTATATACTCTTTTGTCTGTATGGAAAAATCTATTATTGAGAAAACAAACAAAATAATTAAAGGAAGAAGTATATATTTGATAGGTATGATGGCTAGTGGTAAATCTAAAACTGGTCCAGTATTAGCCGAGTTATTGAGGTATAAGTATATTGATCTGGATAAATTAATAGAAAATATAGCAAAAAAAACAATTAATGAGATGTTCCAGGAAGATGGAGAAAAAGCATTCCGAGAACTAGAAACAAATTGCTTAAAAGAAACAATTAAAATCCCTTCTTTAATCGTTTCTACTGGTGGAGGAATTATTTCTAAACCAGAAAACTGGGGTGTTTTAAGGCAAGGAATTATTATTTGGATTGACACAAAGCAAGAGATTGCTCTTGAGAGGTTGAAAAAAGATATTGAAAATAGACCTCTATTACAGGGAGAAGATTTAAGTGATTTATATAACCAAATTTTTCAATCTAGAAAAAATTTATATTCTCAGGCTGACTTAAGAGTTGAGGTTAATAACGAAGATGTTGAAGAAGTTGCAAAACAAATAGTTTATGGAATTTACAAAAAAATTATAAATTAATCAGGTTCCACTCTCACAGCAAACCATTTAATAACGAATCCAAATTTTATTTCTAATTCATAAGTACTTTCTAATAATTCTTCGAGAAATTCCTCATTGGAATAATCTTTTTTTTGATATATAGTTGATGAATCAACCTTATGAAGCCAATTTCTTAACCATAATATTGCTTCTTTTTTAGTTACTATTTTTTCTTTTGAATCTGGCTCTAATAATACAAAATGGTCTTCAGATCTTATTAATGGATTAGACATGATTAAAAATTTTTTTGGGTTAATTATTTTTCTAATTATTCAAGTAATTTCTTTAGATAATGCATTTGCTTTCAATGATCATAATGTAAGAGAATTTTTAGATGAAAGAGAAAATTTATGGCCAGAATTATACTTACCAAATTTCAAATTTTCAAATACTTCAAAAGATTTAATTTATCCTAATTGGTTTGAGGGTAATTGGCTTGTTACTTCTCAAGATTTAGAAGATGACTCTCAAGCACCAGTGATTTACAAAGTAAATTTTTTCAAAAATAATTTAAATGAAGTTATTGGTAATCGATCGAAAAATTCTGAGTCAATTGGTAAAGCGATATTTGGTGATACTTTGATTAAAGTTGTTAATGATCCTAAATCAATTAACAAACAAATTACTTATTTAAAAGATGATCTATATATTGATTCAAGGATCACAGGAAGAAATCAAATTCAAGATGATGATATGTTTTTTGCTGACGAATTAGTTATTCAAACTCTTCATAAACCAGGTGCATCTAGGGTTAATCAGGTCGAGACAATTAGTAAATTTCAAAAATGTAATCGTCATAATTCCAATTCAGAGAATACTTTAAAACCTAATATCTGCGGTTTTCAATATATTGCTACATACGGTTCAAAAGTTGGAGATCCCTCAGTGCATGCAATTAAAACTAGTAAATTTAAATTATCTTTTGAATTTATTGAGAGTTAGCACTAAAAAGATATTCTTCTATGTTGTTTCTCCAAATAAATATATTTTCTAAATAAGGATTATTTATGTATTCTTGACAACCTTCCCCTGAAAGAATTGGTCCCGATGATTTTGGAAATTTAAGAAGAGATAATTGTGCAGCAATTGCAATATCAGCTATTGATAAATTATCGCCTATCAAATATTTTTTATTAATTAGGGCTTTAGATAAAGCCTCTAATATTTTTTGCAGTTCTAAATTGTCCTTGGTAGAAAAAACTACATTAGAAATTTTACTAAGATTTTTAAAAGGTAATTTATCAACTAAACCTTTTACTGAAGATGGTATTTCGTCTGGAAGTAAAGCAGTGCGGAGTTGTGGATTCTCTATTGCTGATTTAATCAGAGCTTTTCTACAAGTTGAAGCCATAGTAGTGTCAGCCCAATCTTCTATTAATTTGCATTGTGCAAACAATAAAGGATCTTCTGGAAAAAGTGGATTATTATCATTTTTTTTATTTATATATTCGCAAATAATTGTAGAGTCACTAATAATTTGATCATTATCATCAACAATTATTGGGACTTGTTTTTGACCTGATATCTTAAAGATTTCAAATTGACCTAAGCCTGGTGTAACTTCTTCAACTCTATATTGCAATTTCTTAGCGTGAAGAGCCATTCTTGTCTTTAAGCAAAAAGCGCTATGTCTAAATTGATATAATGTAATCATGCTGTTTAATGTTTGTTAAAACTTAGCTAAAAAAGTAATCAAATTGTGGAGCTAATGGGCCAATTTTTCTCTAATGTTGCAAGATATCCTAAGTATTTAATTTCTATTATTGCTGGAGGATTAGTTGCATTACTAGAACCTTTATTTAAAAATAGATCAAATCCATTAACATTGGTAGGTTTAATTTCTTCAGTAATAAGTGCCTTCATAACATTTTATTTCGTACTAAAAGCAATGACTAATCCAATCAACTTATAACAATAATGCCTAATAATTATCGGATTGCAAAAGTTTCTTCTTTGTTGAAAAAAGAGATAACTCTTATTTTGCAGAATGATTTGGAAAATGATCTATTAAGGAGTAATTTTATTAATATTTCAAAAATAGATTTATCAGGAGATTTGCAATTTTGCAAGATTTATATAACTTCAACTGCTGAAGAAGCAATAAGAAAAGAAATTGTTGAAGAATTAAATCTTGCTAAGACCTATATCAGGCATACTTTAGGTCAAAGAATAGAGATGAGACGAGTACCAGAAATGACTTTTAAAGACGATACAGTATTAGAAAAAGGATTGTCAGTACTCAAGCTCCTTGCGGAATTAAAAAATAAAAAACATAATCAAGATTCAAAAGTTGAGGGAAATAATAAAAATGTCTGAGCTTTCTTTGAATCAAAAAAATATAATTATTACTCGATCAAAAGATAAGATATCTGATGTAAAAAAGTTATTCACTAATAAAGGAGCTCAAATATTTGATTTTCCAGCAATTGATGTTGGATATCCCGATGATTTAAATCCTCTTGATGATGCCTTAAGCGAAATTAACGATTTTCACTGGATTATTTTTACTAGTAGTAATGGAATACAATTTGTAGATGAGAGATTAAGAAATTTAAATACTTCATTAAAAGAATGTTCGAAGAAAATAAAAATTGCTGTAGTAGGGGAGAAAACTTCCTTAACTCTAAGCGATTTAGGTATTGAGGCTGATTTCGTCCCCCCAGAATTTGTAGCAGAAAGTTTAATTGAAAATTTTCCGGTATCAGGATATGGACTCAGAGTTTTTTTGCCAAGAGTTCAAACAGGAGGAAGGAATTTCATAGCTGATGAATTCAGGAATTCTGGTTCGCGTGTTGTAGAGGTTCCAGCCTATGAAACAAGATGTCCGGATTCAATTCCTATAGAAACAATAAATGCTATCTCTAACAGAAAAATTGATGCAATGGTTTTTTCAAGTGGTAAAACAGTATCAAATTCTTCTTTCTTGCTTGAAAAAGAATTTGGGGAAGAATGGTTAACCTATCTAGAAAATGCAAAATTATTAACTATTGGACCTCAAACTTCAAAAATATGTGGAAAAACTTTTGGCAGAGTTGATAGAGAGGCGGTTAAGTACACTTTTGAAGGATTACTAGATGCTGCAATTGATATTTTTAATTAGTTAATTCATTTTTGTAATTTTTTTCTACTAAGTCTCGAAATCTATCAATATTTGCTTGTAATTCATTAGTTACCATTTTACCCAAAATTTTTTCTTCCATAAATCGAGCAATCATTCTAGGTAATTCATAGGTAACAGCTAAGTTTACTGATGTTAATTGGTCTCCTTTTGATTCAAAAATAACAGAACCCTGAGTTGGTAATCCTCCGATAGATTTCCATTTTAATTTATTTTTCTCAATCCTTTCTGTTATTTGTGCCTTCCATTTAAATTTGAATCCATTAGCAGCTAAAGTCCATTCAGTCAGATCAGGTAAAGTTGATGTCTCTTGATCAATTGTTTTTACCGATTCAATCCAGCTCATCCACAGAGACATGGAATCCAAATCACTCCAGGTGTTCCAAACGTTATCTAATGGTGCATTAACAATTGTAATTACGTCATGTTTTAGCCAAGTACCCATAGTTAGCTGACCGCAAGATTCTTTGCTAATTCAGCTTTCTTATCTAAAATTGCTGCTGCTGCTAGATGACCGCTCATAGTAGCCCCCTCCATTGAATCTATATAGTCTTGTTTTGTATAACTACCTGCCATAAAGAAATTTGATATTGAAGTCTTTTGATCAGGTCTATATGGGTCCATACCTGGCGATTCTCTATAAAGTGATTGTGGAACTTGTACGACATTACTCCAAAGTAATTTTAGATTTTTCGAAGAAGGAAATAGACGACGCACTTCAGAATCAATTTCTTTAGTGATTCTCTCTGTTGATCTACCCATCCAACGATCTCCAGGAGTCAAAACACATTGAAGTAAAGATCCCATTCCTTCCTTTCTATAATCTACGGGACTTGCTAAAGCTAAATCTGCGAAACAACTGAAAGATGCATCTGCTGAATATAAAAGATTATCTAAACCTGTAGGGTTTTGACTTTTGTTATCGTTATTTAATTCTGTAACCCATCCATCATATCTTAATTGAATTGTCGCTACTGCAACAGCTCTGAGTTTTTTTAAACCCTCAAACTCCTTAAATTGATACCATTCTTTAGGAACTATCTTTTTAATTCCAGGAACATCACAAGCAGCGAGAAATGTATCAGCAAATATAGCCTTTGGGCCTTCAGGAGTGGATATTTTAAGTTGCGTGACCGAGTAGGAGGAAGATCCTTTTTCAAAAATAATTTCGTCAACCTTATGATTTAAGTGGATTTTGCATCCTTTTTTTGTTATGTAATCAACGATGGGTTTTGTAAGCCATTTATGAGGGGATCCTTTTAAAAGATTAAGTTTAGAGGCTTCAGTCTTAGATGCAAACATCATAAAAATAGTTAACATGCATCTTGCCGATATATCTTGACAATTTATGAAACCTAATGCGTATGCAATTGGATCCCACATCCTTTCAAGACTTCTTAAGCTTCCGCCATGATTTAAAAACCATTCTTTAAAGCTTATTTTATCTAAGTCTCTTATTATCTTCATTGCACCCTCGTAATCTAATAATCCTCTAACTATAGGACTGGTTCCTAAAGCTAATGCATTTCTTAACTTATCTACCCAAGTCAATTGTTCAGTAGTGAAAAAAGCCTTTAGACCGTTAAAAGGAGCTCCTAAGGCAAATCTAAAATCCAAAGATTTTAAATCACCACCTTTATTTACAAATAAATGAGTATGTTCTTTCGGAAGCAAATTATCTAATGCTCCAACTTTTTTCATGAGTTTAAATAGATTTGCATAGTTATAAAAAAATACATGTAATCCCATCTCTATGTGGTTACCATCTTTATCTTCCCAACTTCCAACTTTTCCGCCCCAGAATGATCTGCTTTCGTAAATCTCTACTTCATGACCTTCATCAACTAGATTAACTGCCGCTGTTAAACCCGCTAACCCAGAACCTACTATTGCTATTTTCACTTTTTTTATTAATTATAACAAATCAACTTTGTATATCGCTTGAAATATGCATGATGTATCTATATTTTTTATAGTGTAGTTATACGTTTATATGTATTTATGGAAAATGTAAAAATAGAAGAAAAAATAAAGACCTCAGATGACGGAAAGGGAATTTTAATAACCAATGATGCCATAGAGCAAATATCTTCTTTATTGAAGAATCAGACTGATAAGAAAGCTCTAAGAGTTGGGGTAAGATCTGGCGGATGCAGTGGTATGAGTTATACGATGGATTTTATTGGTGGAGATGAAATAAATGCAGATGATAAAGTATATGATTATTCATTAAGTTCCGAACAAACCTTCAAAGTAATATGCGACCCAAAAAGTCTTCTGTATATTTACGGCATGCAACTAGATTTCAGTAAAGATTTAATTGGTGGAGGTTTTAATTTCGTTAATCCTAATGCTTCACAAACTTGTGGCTGCGGAAGCTCTTTTGCAGTTTAGAAAAAAATATGACAGATGACATTAATCCAATTGAATCTGATTTCAATGCTGCCTTATCTAGATATCAAGATGGCCAAGAGTTAATACCAATTGCACAAGATTTTCAAAAAATCATTCAACAAATACCCAACCACTTTGCTGCTTGGACTTGTTTATCTTGGCTGCAGCTTCTATTGAAGAATAATGAAGAAGCATTAGCAGCAGCTAGAGAGGCGGTTCGCTTAAATCAGCAAGACCCGCAAGCAAGAATGAATTTGTCCTTAGCTCTTTTGGCTACAAATAATAAAGGTGTTAGAGAGCATGTTGAATTAATTAAAAAAATGGCAATGATGATGCCTGATGTAAAGACAGAATTAAAAGAGTCAGTTGAAGACGGATTTAATAGATATCCAAACTGGCCAGAATTAACCAAAATCAATAAATGGTTAGAATTTTAAATTGTCCAGAATTTTACTATTAAGTAACGGACATGGAGAAGATTTATCTGGTAGTTTATTAGCCAAATATTTTGTAAAGAAAGGTGATCTTGTAGATGCACTACCTATTGTGGGTGATGGTGAAAATTATAAAAAAGAAAATATAAGAATAATTGGTAAAACCAAAAAATTTAGAACTGGTGGTATTGGTTATAATTCTTTTAGTGGAAGAATATTCGAAATATTTGGAGGACAAATAATTTACTTTTTTAAAAAATTATATTTGTCTTATAAATTAAGAAATAAATATGATTTTTATTTAGTAATTGGAGATATAGTTCCTGTTTTTTTTGCATGGTTTGCAAAAAAAGATTTTTTTACATATTTAGTAGCGTACTCTAGTCACTATGAGGGGAAATTGAAATTACCTTGGCCCTGTAAGTTTTTTTTAATCTCAAAATATGCAAAAAAAATATATGCTAGGGATTTTCTAACAGCAGATGATTTAACTCAACAATTAAGAAAAAAAGTATCTTTTTTAGGTAATCCATTTATGGATAAGTTTTCTTTTTTTGAAAATAAATCGAAAATCGTCCCTTTTAATATTGGGTTATTTCCTGGAAGCAGATTTCCTGAACTTTTAGATAATTTGAAATTGATTTTAGAAGTTTTAGAGACAATGTCTAAGTTTCAATATTTTGAGAATATTGCATTCAAGTTTGCCATAGTAAAAGCTCTTTCTATAGAAATAATTAGGCAGATACTAAATCAACGAAAATGGATTTACATAGAAAAAAAAGGAAAAAATGATGGTCTAGAATTTACATATGGATTCATTACGATTAATTTGAACTGGAATTTGTTTGAAGAAATATTATTTGAAAGTAATTTCGTAATAAGTATGGCTGGAACTGCATCAGAGCAGGCAATCGGTTTAGCAAAGCCAGTTATTCAAATTGAAGGCAACGGTCCGCAATTTACAAAATCTTTTGCAGAAGCTCAAAGACGATTACTTGGTAGATATGTTTTTTGTTCTTCCAATTATATAAATAAGAAAGATCAAATAAATCAGACAATAAATCTAATCCTTAAAGTTATTTATCTGATAAAGCTAGACAAAAAGTTTTTGGTTTCTTGTCTTGATAATGCAAATCTAAGAATCGGAGAGAGTAATTCATGCATTAAGATAATTAATGATATAAAAGGGTTTCATGAAAAATGACTAAGCAGAAATCTGAATCAAAGTTGAAAGTGATTATTGATAATTTTTTATTGATAAATTTATTCGTTGTTATTTTTTTTGCAATATTTTTTATTTTTGCAGTAATTATGCAAATTAATGGAGTATTTATTTTCCTTAATATTTTTCAGAATCTTTGGAATCCACTCATCACACCTTTAATCACTATTTTAATTGTAAGTGCGGTAGTTAATGGCATTAATTCTTGGTGGAGGCGTAAATGGCTTTCTCAAGAAGAGGATATTTAAATTTATATATTTTTTCTTGTAATTTAATACTGATCACTTTTTGGCCCTCTAGTACTAATTTTGCTCCATCACCTAATAATAATTTCAGTATTGATCCTGGCACTGGTAGTAGATCTGGTCTTTTGAGGCATCTACCTAAAGTTTTGGAGAAATACTTCATTAATACTGGCTCCGGTGCAACAGCGTTATATACCCCGGAAAATTGTTTATCTACTATTGCTTTAATTATTAATCCACATAAATCACTTCTATGAATCCAACTCATCCATTGATTCCCATCTCCGATTGGACCTCCCAGTCCAATTTTAAATACTGGAAGCATTTTTCCTAGTGCACCTCCTTCTGCTTCTAAGACTATTCCGATTCTGAAAATTACTAATCTTGAGAAAAATGGTTTTCCGTTCGCAACTTCCTCCCATTTATTGCAAAGGTTAGCTAAAAAATCGTTACCACTCTGACTATTTTCATTGAACTCTTGAGTTAAGCTTGTCCCATAAAAACCTATTGCCGAACCATTTACTATGACTTTTGGATTGATTCTGGATTTTTTCAGGGTTTCCATCAAAAACTTAGTTGTATTAATCCTGCTTTTTTTTATCTCTTCTTTTTGAATATCAGTCCATTTTTTATCTGCTATTGGTTCGCCTATTAAATTAATTATCCCATCAGAATCTTTTAAATTACTTAATAGATTTTTATTGCTCCAATTTTGTTTTTTTGAAAGATCTATTTTAAGAAATTTAAATTTATCTAGCGGAATATTTATCTTCAAATTATTAATATTTTTTCTACTGATAATGCAAAGTTCGTGACCTTCTTTGAGTAAAGCTGGGACTAACTCTTTCCCCACAAAACCCGTACATCCAAGGAGTAGCAGACGCATATTTTTAATTATGTAATAAATCTAGACTATTTAAATTTTGTATCAATTGTAATTATTATGGTGTAATCAATTTAAAAAAAATTAATGAAAAAAGTTTTTTGTATAATAAATTTTGAAATCTAAATAAATTAATAAATCTCATCATGACTGAGTCGATACCCAAGAAGCCCCTTAAGAAAGGAAGCTTAGTCTTTATAGATAAAAGTATTTATGATGGAAGTGTCGAGGCATTAGCTAGTGATCAAGATTTACCTAGTTATATATTTGAAGGCCCTGGGGAAATTCTAAGTATTAAAGAAGAATATGCTCAAGTAAGGTGGCGTCGTCCAGTACCAGATGTTTGGTTTAAATTAGACCAAATTAAAGAATATATAGTTTCAGAATAGTTATTTAGGAAATTATAGATTTTTTATCATAAGCCATTTTTGATTGGATTCTTTTTGCTTCTTTCATCATTTCTTTTCCATCAAATAAATAATCATCTACATATCCTTGTGTGTACTTATCCAGTTCCGATAAAGCATCTTTAACTTGAGAAAAACAATGATAAAGATCTAAACCTAAAGAGGATATTGAATTGGGCACAGATATTGACTTATAAAGCTTATCAACTTTTTCAATTTTTCTTTGGGAAAAAGTAATGTAACTGCAAAAATTATCCATCAATTCTTCATCATATGGATCAGCAGATAGTTCTTTAATTTCTTGACTCAAAGGTTTGATTATTTGGCTAATAAATTTATTAATAGGATTATAAATATTTTTAATCCAATTTTTAACTTCATTATCTTTTATTGTAGAACTATATTTTGTTGTATTAAATTTCTCTTCCCAATGTTCATTTTTGAAATTAGATGATTGTTTTAATGAAAATAGGGTTTTATCATATTGTTCTTTTTTAAAAGGATCATTAAGAGTCTCCCATGCATCTTGTATTGCAAGAAACCTATCTTTTTCACCTCCTGCATCGGGGTGATGTTGTTTAACTAAGCGACGATAAGAAGATTTAATTTCACCTTGAGTTGCATTTTCCTTTACCTCTAATTCTTTATAAAGATTTTTGATCATATTTAAATACCCTTGCCTATAGATAACCGTCTTCTCTAGCTTTAATTACAGTGTTTGATTCAAACATTGCAGTAGATAAGTATCTTTCACCAAAACTCGGAAGAATCACTATTAATCTTTTATTAATAAGCTCTTCCCTTTGACCTATTTTGATTGTTGCTGCCAAAGCAGCTCCGCTACTAATTCCTGATAAAAGGCCCTCTAATCGAGCTAATAACCTCCCATAATAAAATGCTTCGTCATCATCTATCTTGAAAATTTCATCTATTAATTGAGTATCAAGTACCTTAGGAACGAAGCCTGCACCGATCCCCTGGATAGAATGAGAACCAGCTTTTTCTCCTGAAATTACAGCGCTTTTTGCGGGCTCTACTGCATATATTTTGCAATTTGGATTAACTTTTTTTAGAAATCGAGAACATCCAGTTATGGTTCCTCCAGTACCAACTCCGGTAACTAATCCATCAATAGTTTGATTAGATTGGTACCAAATTTCTTTAGCTGTGGTTCTTTCATGAATTTCTGGATTTGCAAGATTTTCAAACTGATTAAACTGAAAGCTATTTGGAATACTTGAAGATAATTCACTTGCTAAATCTAGAGCACCTTTCATTCCTTCTTTTCCTGGAGTGAGTTGTAATTCTGCCCCATATGCTCTTAGCATTGCCCTTCTCTCAATACTCATAGTATCTGGCATAGTTAATATCAATCTATAACCTTTAGCTGCTGCAACCATTGCTAAAGCAATTCCAGTATTTCCACTTGTTGCCTCAATTAATGTTGTTTTCCCCGGTAAAATTAAACCATCTTTTTCGGCTGAATTTAACATCGAATAAGCGATACGATCTTTGACAGATGCTGATGGATTAAAACTTTCAAGTTTCGCTATTATTTCTGGATGACAATTACAGTATTTTTTTATGCGATCTAATTTTACTAATGGTGTGTTGCCAACTAAAGAAGTAATATCACCTGCTATTTCCATGGAAAGATTTTTACAAAATTAAATTTGTTCTCTATTAGTTTAAATGTATTTATATGTCTTTTATAAAAAAAACTTTAAATTGAACTTAATTTCAAAACAACTTCTTAGAAAAGATTGTTCTATAGTTTGTTTATAATATAAAATTTACAATTCTTTTATGTATTCTCTTGAAATAAGTCTAAGATATTCCCCCTTTCCCCTTTCAATTCAGAAGAAAGAGTATGAGGATATTAAAAGAATCTATGATGAAATCAAAGATTCTATGAATAGTGATAACCAAAACTCCTCTTTAATCGAATTAAGTTGTGAAAAAGTTCAGGATAAATTGATAACTGTTCTTGCTAAAGAAGTTATTTCTGTTCAGATATATGAAAAGTCAGCAGTTGCTGGTGGATCAAAAAGACCTGGATTTTCCTTAGATATTTAAAATGATCGAGATCGAGGATACTTTGCAAAATGGAGTACCTAATGTAACTTTCAAAAATGTAGGTTTTTCATGGCCAGGAAAAAATGACCATGTAATAAATAATTGTAATTTTTCTATTAATAAAACTGGGTTATGGATGATTGTTGGTAAAAATGGAAGCGGAAAGAGTACCTTGCTTAAGTTAATTAATGGACTTCTAAAACCAAGCAATGGAGTCATAAATAAATTAGCGAACATTGGGATGGTTTTTCAGAATCCTGATCATCAAATATTAATGCCAAACTGCAGGAGTGAACTTCTTCTGAATATTAATCAAAATTTAAGTAGAAAAGATATTTCTAATAAAATTGACATTGCTCTAAACAAGGTTGGATTAGCTGGATTTGATAAAAGGTCGATTCATACATTAAGTGGCGGTCAAAAACAACGTTTAACTATTGCATCTTCATTGATAAGTGATAAGAATTTCATTCTTATGGATGAGCCCACAGCGCTATTAGATAGTTCTAGTCAATTAGCCGTTTTAGAAATAATTAAAGGCCTTACAAAGAATAAAAGAAACCCATTCACTGCTTTATGGATTACTCATCGTTTAGAGGAATTAAGTTATGCAGATGCAGTTGCAGAGATGAAGAATGGAAATTTATCAGATTGGCAGAAACCATTTAACTTTCAATATAATTAAGGTTTACCCCTTGTCATAAGGTACATGTAAGAGTTAAATTTCTATATGTTCCTCGGTAGCTCAGCGGTAGAGCGATCGACTGTTAATCGATTGGTCGCAGGTTCGAATCCCGCCCGGGGAGTTTTATAACTCCTTTTAAGCAGGTATAGAGATCTACGGGTCTCTTTTTTATTTAAAATACAACTAACTAATGGGAAAAACTTTAAAAGCGCCTAATAACCTAATTTTAAAGAGTTAATCATCCCACATGTCTTGTTTACTCTGTTCGATATTATTTTTTTCAAGCAATTCTAATCTATGCTCTTTTGAATCTTCTTCAAAATTTTGTAAGTTTTCGTTGTTTGCAAATTTTTGTTGAATCTCCAAAATTATAATTTCAAATTGATCGCCATAAAATTTAGACATTTCCATCCATGCTTCCATTTCCTCCTCTTTTCCAATTGTGTCGTTTATCTGATGGCTAATTATTTCTAAAACAAATTCTTTTAACTCTTTATGGCTCATGCATTCAACTTTTTTTTGAATATAAAGTTCTTTTAGATGTTGTAACTGCTTTTTAGATAAATCGGTGTAAGTAATAGATTTCTTTTTCATTAATATTCAGTTTGTTTTTATAATAAAGTTAACAATTAGCATCTAAAAAAAATTTTCAGTCACAAATAATTTACATATTATTCTACGAAAAAAATTTAGTTTAAAAACAAAAGATTTAAATTGGTATAATAACAATCATCTGAATCTATTACTCTCATAGATATTGACATTCATGTTTTGATTCAAATTTAACTGCCGTTACTTGCCGATTTATATTGAATTATTAAGTAATTATTAAGCAAATCGAAAGAATTTATAAAATTTATATTTTCTTTTTAGTTGATATTTCCGTCTAATCCATTGAAGTAATTAGTTTTTTTATTGTAATAACTTATATAAGTCTTTAAATTAGGTCTGCAATAAATGCAAAATGTTGAGAGAATCGTTATACAAAATCTTAATCTCAGTTTAATAATCGGTCAGATATGAAAATTTCAATCCTATTGATAGAAGATGATCGTGATATGCGTGAATTAGTATCTGGTCATCTTGAGCATTCTGGTTTTGATGTTCAAAAAGCTGAAGATGGTATTAAAGGTCAAGCTTTAGCCCTTCAATATTCTCCTGACTTAATTCTTCTAGATTTAATGTTACCTAGCGTTGATGGTTTGACATTATGCCAAAGACTGCGGAGAGATGAAAGGACTTCAAATATTCCCATATTAATGATTACAGCTTTGGGTGGACTTAAAGATAAAGTTACTGGATTTAATTCAGGTGCTGATGATTACATCACAAAACCATTTGATTTAGAGGAATTATACGTTCGTATTAAAGCTTTATTGAGAAGAACTAATAGAGCACAATTGAATTCAACTAATCAACAAGAAATTTTAAATTATGGACCTCTTACTCTTGTTCCGGAAAGATTTGAAGCTATTTGGTTCGAATCTGCCGTGAGACTTACCCATTTAGAATTTGAGCTACTTCACTGTTTGCTGCAAAGACATGGTCAAACAGTCTCTCCAGCACTGATATTAAAGGAAGTATGGGGTTACGAACCTGACGATGATATTGAGACTATTAGAGTTCATGTAAGACACTTAAGAACAAAATTAGAACCTGACCCTCGCAAGCCAAAATATATAAAAACTGTTTATGGAGCGGGATATTGCCTTGAGTTACCTACGTTAGCTCAGGTTGATAATGGGATGCAAGAGTTTGCGGAATCTACAAATTAAAACTTAATCCAATGAGTAATTAAGTAACTTTACAAATCTTCAATTGCTATTTTTAATAAAGTAACTTCCCATGCTAGTCGTGGTTGTATAAAACCTTTAAGATGTACCTTCAAATCTTCTAGTTTTTTAAGGATGTTTTTGTTTCTAGTTTTTGCCCAACATTTTTGTTGTACAAAATTTATTAAAAACATTTGTTGATCAATATCTAGTTCTTCAGATATTAATTTTGTTATTTTTAGTATTTCTAAATTATCACTTAATGGAAAGTTCAAGTTTTCTTTAAGTGCATTTGGTAATTGGTTCCAAATTTTTATATCTTTCAGTATTTTTCCTGGAGAGCCATTTGCTGAATTAATAAAATATTCTAAATCTATTTCTTTATAAATATCAAAAACCGTAGAATCTAAATTATTTCTTATGAAAATCTCAAGCTGTTTATATGAAAAAGATTTAAATCTTATAAGTTGACATCTTGAGATAATAGTATCCAAAAGTAAGTTTAACCTAGAAGTTAAAAGAATAAATATACCGTTAGAGGGTTCTTCTAGTGTTTTTAAAAGACAATTAGATGCTGCTTCATTCATAAGGTGAGCATCATCAATTAATACAATTTTTCTACCTGATTCAATGGATTTTTGACCTAGAAAAGTCTTTAAATTTCTAATTTGCTCTATTCTTATTGTTTCTTTATTATTTTTTGAAGGTTCAGCTTCTGAACGATTTATAAGATTACCTTTAAAAAAATAGGTAGGCTCAATTAATAAGAAGTCAGGGTGGTTTTTATCTATGATTTTTTTTTTAATGTTTGAATTAGATGAATATTTATTAAAAATTTCCATAATAAATTTCATAGCGGTTTGTTTTTTTCCTATACCTTCCGGACCATAAAATATATAACCGTTGGAAAATGCTTTTCTCTTAAGTATGCTTTCTAGATTCTCATTAACTTCTTTATTAATTAAAAGATTCTCAGTTTTAAGATCAATCATTGTTTACTCGAGAAAACTTTTTTAGTAAGGTTTCTTTTATTTCATTAGTGATAGTATTTATATCCTGTACAGCAGATATTGTTGTCCAATTTTTTTCTTTTGCAATCAACTTAAAACCTTCATTAACTTTTTCTAGGAATTTTATACCTTCAGATTCTATCCTATCAGGAATAAACTTTTCCCTTCGTAATACACTTTCTTCTGCTGAAATTTCTAGAAAAATAGTCAGATCTGGGTATTCTCCTTGACAAACAATAGATTCGATATTTTTGATAATCTCAAGATTTATATTTCTACCATAACCTTGATAAGCAAGTGTAGAGTCACAAAATCTATCGCTAAGTACCCAGTCTTGATTTTCTAAAGCAGGTGATATGGTTTTGGAAATATGTTCTGCTCTATCAGCAGAATAAAGCAGTAATTCAGCCAGAGAAGAAGGTTTATTATCTTCATGATTGTCAAGTATTAAATTTCTAATTTTTTTACCTAATAAGCTTCCTCCAGGTTCTCTAGTTTTTACTAATTTTTGCTTTCCTCTCAAAAGACCACTAGTAGGGATCCATCTAGAAATTTCATCAATTTGGGTTGTTTTACCGCAACCATCAATTCCTTCAATAACAATAAATTTACCCCTCATTTATTCTAAAGATAAAGCATTTATTACAACGGTTATTGAACTAGTTGCCATCAATAATGCTGCGATTGATGGTGTAAGAAGAATGCCATATTTTGGAAATAGAATACCACCCGCTATGGGAATTGCAATCAAGTTGTATCCAAAAGCCCAGAATAGATTTTGTTTAATTTTTCCTATTGTTCTTTTTGCAAGACTAAGTGAATAAGGTAATCCAGATAACTGATCTCCCATTAAAACAACATCTGCATTCGCTTTCGCAATCTGGGTACCTGAACCAACTGCTATTCCTAAATTTGAAGCTGCCAAAGCAGGTGCATCATTTATTCCATCTCCAATCATTACAACTTTATTACTCTTCTTTAAATTTTCAATTATTTTTAATTTCATTTCTGGAAGAAGATCCCATTTTATTTCTGCTTCTGGAATATCTAATTTTTTTGCCAACTCGACTACAGTTTCTTTTCTATCTCCGCTTAAAATTTTTATTTGATAATTATTCTCTCTTAATTTTTGAACAGAATTAATAGAATCCTCTCTTAATAAATCACCTAATAAAATAAATCCGAGTAACTTTTTATTTATACATACTCCAATCACAGAATGGGATTTGTTTTCTTCAGTTTCCAATATTTCTTTTGATTTTCTGTCAATTATTACTCCTTTACTATTCAACCATTCAACACTTCCAATATTGATTTCCCCATCAATTGAATCAAGTTCCCCTGATATACCTCTACCAGATTCTGTATGGATGTTTTTAATTTTCAACAAGCCAAGGTTTTGTTTTTTGGCTTCATTAACTAATGCACTAGCTATGGGATGTCGGCTTTGACTTTCTAAACTTGCAGATATTTTTAATAGAAATAATTTATCAGCAGTATTTAAATAATCGATTATGAAAGGTTTACCTCTGGTCAATGTTCCTGTTTTATCAAAAATAATATGATTAATTTTTGATGCCATTTCAATTTTATCTCCTCCTTTAAATAAAACGCCTTTTTTTGCAGCTTTACCTGATGCAACTGTTATTACAGTGGGAGTGGCAAGACCTAAAGCGCAAGGACAAGCTATGACTAAAACAGCAATTGAGAGTTGAATGGCTAAAGTTAAAAAATTTTCAGCATTACTACCTAATGAATTATGTAACGTATGATTGGAGGTGGTTATCAAGTCATGATGATTGTTTATTAACAAATCTGGCCAAATTTGTTTTGCACCTTTCCACCAAAAAAAGAAGCTTGAAGTTGCAATAATTAGTACGAAGTATGTAAATTTCCCTGCAATCTTATCAGCAATTCTCTGAATTGGAGGTTTTTTAGATTGAACTGATTCAATAAGACTAACAAGTTTTGCTAGAGAAGTTTCTTCTCCCACTTTGATAACCTTTAGCCTTAAGGTGGAATTTAAATTTAATGAGCCATTAAGTAAATGTTCACCTGAGTACACATCTATAGGTTTAGATTCACCTGTAATATGAGAAACATCTACAGATGAATTTCCATTAATAACAATACAGTCAGCGGGTACACGATCTCCAGCTAATAATTGAATTTCATCTCCTATTTTTAAAGAATGTACTCTGACTGATTTGACTGTATTTGCTTCTATATAAATATTTGCCATTTCTGGTTGGAGATCTAGTAATTCTCCGATTGATGAACCAGTTTGATACCTTGCTCTTTCTTCTAAAAACCGTCCAATAAGAATAAACCCCAATAACATTACTGGTTCATTAAAAAAACAGGGAAAACCAGTCGAAGGAAATATTAATGATAATAGACTTGTTGTATAAGCACTACTTACTCCCAGAGCTACTAAAGAATCCATATCTGGTCGATTTTTAATAAGTGATTTGAATCCTTTGATTACAATTTCTCTTCCAGGAAAGAATAAAGCTAATGTGGCCAGTGCAGCATGAAAGAATAAATTTCCTAATATTGGTAAATTTAAAAAACCTCCTTCTGCTAAATGCCCTAAACCTGAAAACAATAAAAGTAAGAGTGCAAAATTAAGTTTTTTCCATTGATTAATCCATTTCTTTTTTTTTTCTAATTGAACTTTATTTACTTTTTTTGAAAAATCATTTATGTAAATCTTTGCTGGAAAACCGCTTTGCTTGAGGTTTTCTAAAACCTGATCAATGTTTGGAACTGTTTTATTAATTTCAAAATATGCACTTTTAGTAAGTAAGTTAACAGAAACATTTTGGACCCCATCCGAATTTTTTAATATATTTTCTACCGTGTTAACACAACCCCCACATTTCATCCCGGTAATATTTAATTGAATACTATTCATATTTTTGCGATGAAAGCATAGTAATGCTTGTTTGTATTAATTACTATAGTAATAAATGTTATAGACTTTTTAAATAGTTGATACTTTATTGACTAATTTAAATTTATTTTTTAAAAAAAAGTGCCTAATAATCAAAACAGAGACAATTTTATAGATAAAGCTTTTACTGTAATTGCTGAATCTATTGTAAAGATTATGCCTATTGCTGATAAAGAAAAAAAAGCTTACATATATTACAGAGATGGATTAGCTGCTCAAAATAATGGCGATTATTCAGAAGCTCTGGATTACTATAATGAAAGTCTATTACTAGAAGAAAATAAAATTGATAGAGGAGAAACTTTAAAGAACATGGCAATAATTTATATGAGTAATGGTGAGGAAGATAGATCTATAGAAACTTATCAAAAGGCCTTAGAAGAAAATCCAAAACAGCCATCTTGTCTTAAGAATATAGGTTTAATTTATGAAAAAAGAGGGAGGTTTGCTGAACAGAATGGTGATTTAGATCAAAGAGATATGTGGTACGACAAGGCTGCCCAAGTTTGGTCTAAGGCTGTAAGACTTTATCCTGGTGGATACTTAGATATTGAAAATTGGTTAAAAACTTCTGGAAGGAGTTCAATTGATATTTATCTCTAGATTTGTATAGATTTAGTCGTTCAATGCATGATTAATAGCTTCATTTATATTTGAAATTTCTTTAATTTGGATGAATTTTTGAAAACTATCTTTAATTTCACTAGTAATTTTAGGTACTAAAATATTTTTAATACCAAGCCTAACAGCCTCATCAATTTTGGCTCTAATATTACTTGCCTGCCTTACCTGACCGCTTAAACCTAATTCGCCAATAAATGCACAATTTATCAATGGTGGAATATTTTTTAAGCTTGATAAGATTGATATGGCAACTCCTAAATCTGAAGATGGGTCATTTATTTCAAAACCACCTCCTGTCGCTATATAGCAGTCATATTCTGATAATTTAATCCCAACATGTTTTTCAATCACTGCTAATATTTGATGTAATCTATTGATACTCATTCCAGTTGTTGTTCGTCTTGGGTTATTGTAGAAAGTCTTATTTACTAAAGCTTGAATATCAACTGCAAATGGTCTCGATCCTTCATTAGTGATAGTGGTTGTGACGCCGGCTATATTTTCTTTATTTGTGAATATTGAACTAGGGTTAATAACTTCTCTTAAACCATTTTCTAACATTTCAAAAATTCCAATTTCAAAAGTTGATCCAAATCTATTTTTTACACTTCTGAGTAATCTATGGGAGGCAATATTATCTCCTTCAAAATTGAGTACCACATCTACTAAATGTTCTAAAGTTTTTGGACCGGCAAGAGCTCCATCTTTCGTAACGTGACCTATTATCAAAAGCGCTATATTATTTTCTTTAGCAAGATTCTGAAGTTCAGATGAACAATTCCTTACTTGGGAAACAGATCCTGGAGAACTTTCCATCTCATCATTATTAATAGCTTGGATACTATCAATAATCGCAAAACCAGGTTTTATTTTTTTAATCTCTTCGATAATAGAAGATAAATTAGTTTCTGCATAAATTTTTAAATCGAGGCTGCTTTGATTTAATCTTTCCCATCTTATTTTTACTTGTTCTAAAGATTCTTCTGCAGTGATGTATAAAACTTTTTCATTAAGGGATATTTTCCCTGCTGATTGAAGCACTATTGTACTTTTACCAATTCCTGGTTCTCCTCCAAGTAAAACTATAGATCCCGGAACTATTCCACCACCTAGTACTCTGTCAAACTCTTTAAAACCACTAGTAAATCTTGATATATTACCTATTTCTATTTCATTAAACAGCTTAGATTTTTTATTTTTATTAACACTAGTTATTTTAGATCTAGTGTTTTTTCTTTCTTCAACGATGGTATTCCATTCATTACAATTTAAGCATCTTCCGAAGTATTGAGAAGTCTCAGATCCGCAATTTTGACAAATAAAAGTCGAAAATTTATTAGACATTTAATTTTTGATTAGATTGAGTAACTAAGATGTTTGGGATTTTGCCCCTCTACAAGTTAGATTGGGTAAAAGATAAATTCTCTTACTGATTAGCTAATAGAAACAAATGGCTGTATCTAGTCAAACAAAAGAAACAATACTTGTCGCAGATGACGAGGCAAGCATTAGAAGAATTCTCGAGACTCGTCTCTCAATGATTGGTTACAAAGTGGTAACTGCTTGTGATGGTAAAGAAGCACTAAAATTGTTCAAAGATTATGATCCTGACTTGGTTGTACTTGATGTAATGATGCCAAAATTAGATGGATATGGAGTGTGTCAAGAATTAAGAAAAGACTCAGACGTACCTATCGTAATGCTTACCGCATTAGGGGATGTAGCAGATAGAATTACAGGATTAGAATTAGGCGCTGATGATTATGTGGTTAAACCCTTTAGTCCAAAAGAATTAGAAGCTAGGATTAGGTGTGTATTAAGACGAATAGATAAAGAGCAACTTCCTGGAATGCCAAATTCAGGTTTAATTTTGGTTACAGATATTAAAATTGATACAAATCGAAGACAAGTTTTTAAAAGTGATGAAAGAATCAGGTTAACAGGCATGGAATTTAGTCTTTTAGAACTTTTAGTCAGTCGATCAGGAGAACCATTTAGTCGAGGAGAGATTTTGAAAGAAGTTTGGGGCTACACACCTGAAAGACATGTAGATACGAGAGTAGTTGACGTTCATATATCTAGATTAAGATCGAAATTGGAGGCTGATCCTGCAAATCCTGAATTAATTCTTACAGCAAGAGGTACAGGATATCTGTTTCAGAGGATAGTTGATATATCTCCATTTGACGGTAAATAGATGGAAAAAGATTCTTCTATTAAAAAGTCTAGAGCTATAAGAAGATTAGTTATTTGGTATAAAAGAAATTCTGCCGTGACTTCAATAGTTGATACTGCGGCTAATTCTGCTGTCACTGCAAGTAATGTTGCAGGAAACGTGGTTTCTGGTGCTGGTTCTGTTGTAAGTACTGCAAGTAATGTCGCGGGTAATGTAGCAGGTAATGTAGTTTCTAGTGCTGAATCAGTTGTTAACACTGCTAGTAATGTAGTTTCTAGTGCTAGTTCAATTGCAAAAAATACACTGCAGCCATTAGTTTTTGACCCTTTAAAAAGGTTACAAAATAGTGATAATTTAATAAGTAAAGAAGAGGTACCAAATTCTGAGAGGATTTGGATCGCAGTTGATGGTATGGGGGGAGATTATGCACCTGTGCCCATTTTGGAAGGCTGTCTCGATGCTATCAGTAGATTTCCTATAAATATAAAGTTTGTAGGCAAAATTGAAAAAGTTAGATATGAAGCAGAAAGAGTTGGTCTAATAGATTTGTTAGAAAAAGAAATTGATAATAATCGTCTTGAATTAATAGATAGTGGAGATCCTATAGGGATGAATGAAGAAGCAACGGCAGTACGAAAAAGAAAAGATGCGAGTATAAATGTTGCTATGGATTTGGTTAAAACTAATAAGGCAAAAGCTGTTTATTCGGCAGGTAACTCAGGAGCTCTTATGGCCTCTGCAATATTTAGGATAGGGAGATTGAAAGGAATCGAACGACCTGCAATAGGAGCGTTATTCCCAACTAGAGATCAAACTCGACCTGTATTAGTTCTTGATGTCGGAGCAAATACTGATTGTAAGCCCTCTTATCTTCATCAATTTGCACTTCTTGGTGATGTTTATGCCAAAGATGTTTTACAAATAGAAAAACCACGAATTGGCTTATTAAATATTGGCGAAGAAGAATGTAAAGGGAATGATTTATCTATAAAAACATTTGAATTACTATCAAATGAAAAAAGTTTTAATTTTGGGGGTAATTGTGAAGGAAGAGATGTTTTATCTGGTGATTTTGATGTGGTCGTTTGCGATGGTTTTACAGGAAATATATTACTTAAATTTCTTGAGTCAGTTGGAGGGGTTCTATTAGATATTTTAAGATCCGAACTGCCTAGAGGAAGAAGGGGGAAGGTTGGTTCTGCATTTTTAAAAAGTAATTTACTAAGAATTAAGAAAAGGTTAGATCATGCTGAACATGGAGGAGCATTATTGCTTGGGGTAAATGGTATTTGTGTAATTGGCCATGGTAGTAGTAAGTCTTTATCAGTAGTAAGTGCTCTGCGTTTGGCTCACTCTGCTGTAAATCATAATGTTATGGAAAATTTAAATCAACTTCAAAAGCTTCAAGTTTTAAATTCTTAAAACATATTTTGTCAGATTTATGTTTGACTTATATAAGTAAATAGATAACTCTTTTGGAAGGAATAAATTTAAATCAAATTGGAGTCTCATTTAAAGGAAGTGGAAGTTACGTACCAAATCAAATCCTTACGAATCAGGAAATTAGTAAGAAGGTAGAGACTAGTGATGAATGGATAAAATCTAGAACAGGTATTTCTCAGAGAAGAATTTCTGGATTATCAGAAAATGTTAGCGAAATGGGTTATAAGGCAGCATTGGGAGCAATTGAGATGGCTAGATGGGATATTGAAACAATTGATCTAATAATATTAGCTACATCAACTCCAAATGATCTATTTGGTTCTGCTCCTGAAATTCAGTCAAAACTAGGCGCAATTAATGCTGTTGCTTTTGATTTGACAGCTGCTTGCAGTGGTTTCTTATTTGCTGCAATAACAGCTACTCAATTTTTAAAAGCAGGTAGTTATAAAAGAGCTGTAGTAATAGGCTCAGATCAACTTTCAAGTTATGTAGATTGGAATGATAGAAGAAGTTGCATCTTATTCGGGGATGGAGCGGGTGCATTAGCAATCGAAGGAACAAATGAAGTAGATAATTTAATTGGCTTTAGTATGAGGACAGATGGTCAAAGAGGTTCTTTCTTAAATCTTCCATCTCAAAATAATCAAGATCTAATTATTGATGATATTAATTTTTCAAGTGGGGGGTTTTCCTCAATTAAGATGAATGGACAAGAAGTATATAAATTTGCGGTTAGAGAGGTACCATTAATTATTGATAATTTATTTAAAAAAACAAATTTCAATTCTGAGAAAATTAATTGGCTTTTATTACATCAAGCAAATCAAAGAATATTAGATTCTGTTGGAGAAAGGCTAAATGTTTCATCAGAAAAGATTCTCAGTAATTTAAGTAACTACGGAAACACTTCAGCGGCAACAATTCCTTTAATGCTAGATGAGGCTATAAGAAATAAGAAAATTAAAGAAAATGATATTATTGCCACAAGTGGTTTTGGTGCTGGGTTAAGTTGGGGTGCAGCCCTTATTCGATGGGGTTAAATAAAAGTTTTATTATGACAGTCGCATGGGTATTCCCTGGTCAGGGTTCACAAAAAATTGGTATGGCAAATAAAGTTATAGATTTGCCAAATGCAAAATTTAGGTTTAATTATGCCTCCGAAGTATTCGAGAGAAATTTATTTGAAATTTGTGAACTAAATTCTGATAAGAAAAATCTTTCTGATGATTTAAATAATACAAAGAACACTCAAATTTGTCTTTTTCTAGTGGAATCAGTATTATTAGACTCTTTAAAAGAAAATGGCTATAAACCAACCTATATTGCTGGACATAGTTTAGGTGAAATTACGGCTTTATATTGTGCTGATGTTTTGTCTTTTGAAGATTGTGTACAACTTATAAAAGTTAGATCTGAATTAATGGCAGATGCCGCAAAGGGATCTATGGCAGCATTAATAAGTTTTGATAGAGATCAATTAGATTTACTGGTAGAAGAGATTGACGATCTTGTAATAGCGAATGACAATAGCTCTTCTCAAGTTGTTCTATCAGGAAGTGAAAAAGCTTTAGATAATATTTCAAAACGAATTAAAGCAAAAAGATTCCTTAAATTAAATGTTTCGGGTGCTTTTCATTCACCATTCATGAAAGAATCATCATTTCAATTTTCAAAATATTTAGATACTTTAGAATTTAATAAGCCTTCTATGCCCGTTATAAGTAATTCTCATCCATCACTATGTAATGATCCAAATGATCTTAAGGTTAGGTTTAAAAATCAAATGTGTAATGGTGTTAAATGGCGTCAAACTATGGATTTAATGAAAGAAAATAGTATTATTCAAATGGTGGAAATTGGCCCATCTAATGTCCTTGGTGGTCTAGGTAAAAGGCATTTAAAGGATGTAAAAATTTCTCAAGTATCTTCTTCAGATCAAATTAAATATTGATTTAATGAAAAGTTATTTTTATCAAAAATTAATTTATAAATTGGTAAGTCAAATAATTATTTTACCGATTTATAAATTGATATTTCGAGGCAAGTTAATTGGGAGAGAAAACATTCCTCAGAAAGGTTCTTTCATAATGGTTTCTAATCACGGTTCCCTACTTGATCCTCCTTTACTAGGTCATGCTATTGGTCGGAATATATCTTTTATGGCCAAGTCAGAACTTTTTAGAATCCCCTTACTTGGGTTTATAATCAAATCATGTGGAGCTTATCCTGTAAAGAGAGGCATAGTAGATAAAACGACTATTAAAACTGCATGTGAAAAATTATTAAATAATAATAGTATTGGTATATTTATTGATGGTACTCGACAAAAAGATGGTCGTGTAAATAAGCCAAAACAAGGAGCAGCTCTTTTATCTTTTAAAAATCAAAAAATTTTATTACCAGTTGCAATTATTAATTCAAATAGATTAGTTAGATTAAAGTTTTTTATTCCATTTTTCACAAAAATAGTTATTAAAGTTGGGAAACCGATTAATCCCCCTAAAGGCGCATCAAAAGATGATTTAGCTAAAGTAACATATCATTTGCAGGAGTCTATAAATAATATGCTTGAATGAATGATCAGTTAATTGGGGATATTGGATATAATGGCAAAACTTTTTCCCAACTATTAGAACTTGAATGTTGTGAATTTTTATTAGATAAATTCAATAGTTCTTTTAAATCTTCTATGTCAGAATATTCAGCTTGATAAGAAGACTCTGTATCTGCTAATTCTTCAAAAATTTTAGGAATAATTTTTTCTTTGATAGTTATGTTTTTGTTTGGTTTTTCAGAAATGCATATTTCATATTTTCCTGCAATATATCCTCTTCTTTTTAATTTTTTGAAAATCCAAAATGAATTTTTATCGTAATAGATATTATTTTGCGTGGCAATTCTTTTTGCCATCAATTCAAAAGAACTAAAACTATCTAATGAGCAATTTATTTGCTGAGCGAGAGTTCTCGCCAATACTATTATTTGTCTGGAAGCGTTAAAGTTTGATGGTCCAATACTGACAGATATTTTATTAATTCTTTTTAAATTTTCTTTTGTAATAAAATTTGAAAAATCAACTATTAAATTATTACATAAATCTTTCTCAAATTTTTTTGTAAAAAAGTTTTCAGATAAAGAGTTTTTATTTTCTCTGTAAGCGAAGCCAAAAGAGTCATCAGTACTGTGAATTGCTAAGGTTAATTTATTATGGTTTGTTAATTTGTAAGGCATTTACCTTTAAATAGGTAACTCTAAACCTGGCCTACATTTAGACCACTTACCAGATTCTTCTGAAAAACTTGCACAAGATTGTACATCCCAGTCAATTTTAGAATCGCCATTTAAATCTTTGATTATACTTACGTGAATGTAAGGTTTTATTGGTTTAAAATTAGGAATATCACAAATATGCTCAACACCATGATTTTTTTCAACATCATGATATGTAATACATCTATCAACTAATTTACAGTTAATGCAAATGCACATAATCAAGAAAGAAGATCTTAAAAATCATATTTTCATTGATCATACACTAATAATTAATGAAATAGAAAGAAGTATAAAATTTTATAATTGGGATTTTATTTTGTCTTCTTTACCTTCTGGATCTTTTTTAGTAGGTGGATATATAAGAGATTTAATTTTAGGAAGATTAAATTATGTAATTGATGTTGATATTTTAGTTCCAAAAAATGCAATTAATGTGGGTAAAAAAATTGCAGATAAATTTGAAGGTAAATTTATTATTCTTGATGAGGCAAGAGATGTAGTAAGAATTATTTTTAAACATATCTCAATTGATATCGCTTCTCAAATTTCTCCTTCTATTGATATTGATTTATTAAGTCGAGATTTTTCTATTAATGCTATTGCTTTTTCTTTTGAAGAAAAACTTCTCATTGATCCATCAAATGGAATTAAAGATCTACAACTTGCTTTTTTGAGAACTAATTCAAAGCAGAACCTATTGGATGATCCATTAAGAATCTTAAGATGCTTTCGTTTTATTTCTGAATTAGATTTTAATGTTGATGTAACTTTAATAGATTTTATTAAAACTTATAAAAATCAATTAAGACTTGTTGCTAATGAAAGAATTAATTATGAAATACAGCGAATAATAAGGGGAAAAAAAGCATCGCAGGCGATAATCTTAATTAATAAATTTAAAATTTTTGATTATATACAGTCAGAAAAAAATTTGATATTTCTTGATTTAGAAAAAATTAATTTTGAAGAATTTAATAAATTTGAAAAGGAAAAATTTTTACCCTTATTTTATCTTGTTCAAATTTTAGACGAATTTTCTTTGAAAAATTTAAAATTTAGCAAATCTGAAATTTCAAAAATTAGGCTATTAAGAAAATGGAATCTTTTATTGAAGGTGCAAAATATTTATGAATTTAATGAGAGAGAAAGATTTGATTTACATCAAGAATTAGAAACTATTCTTCCATCTTTTATTCTTTTTTTGCCAAAATCATTTTATATAAATTGGCTCACTAGATGGCGAGATAAAGATGATAAATTATTTCATCCGTCGAATTTAATTAAAGGAAACGTTTTAAAAAAATATTTAAAAATCCAAGATGGACCTACCTTAGGAAAGGTTATTAATTATCTTTCTATGGAGCTTGCATATAATAGATTGAACAATTTTGATGAAGCTATATATAAAGGAAAGCAATGGATTCAACAAAATGCGCCAAAATGTGATTAAATACACATAGCTTAGTTTTTGTTTAAAGTTCAGACTTCAAATTATTTTTTAAAAATTTATGAGCATTCGTATTTACATTGGCAATTTACCACAAGTATTTAATCCAAAAGAATTTGATAGTTTTTTAAAATCAGTAACTGATTCTATTAGATTTAAAGCTGTTTTAGATAAAGAAACAAAAGAATGTAGAGGATTTGGTTTTGCTACAACAAATAATGAAAACAATGCAAATTTAATAATCGAAAAGCTTAATGGTTTTGAATTTAATGGCTCCAAATTGAGAGTTGAACTTTCAGAAAAGAAAGATTCTTCCTCACACAAGAGAAATAGTTTGGGCTCTATTAAAAATAAAAAGAGGAAAGATTTTAAGAAGATTGTTCATAGTGATGCCCCTAATCTTGAAGCCCCAGATCCAAGATGGGCTGGCGAACTTTCAAAATTAAAAGATTTGTTGGCTAATCAGAAAGCCCCTGCTTAGCTATTTGATCCTTGAGATTAAATAGGATATTGGTATTTCAAACGCTTTTACTGAATTCTTTACAAAAGCTCTATTATTAAATACATCATAATCTAATCTTTCAATAGAATCTAATATTCCTCTGTAAAGGCGTAAAGATGTCCAGACAGGCCATCTTGCATCTGCGGATAACCACTTAATACCATCTTCAGATTTTTTAAACCAATCCCTAGCTCTTATTAATTGGAAATTCATAAGCATCTTCCACTGATTATTTATTACTCCTTTTAATAACTCTTCTTCAGAATAATTAAATTTATTCATGTCATCTTGGGGCAAATATATTCGACCTCTTTGTCTATCTTCTCCAACATCTCTTAAAATGTTAGTAAGTTGATTTGCTATTCCTAGAGCTATAGCTGCTTCTGAGGAGTCAGGCATGTTGCTCCAGGGGGCTGATGTATAAGCACTGTCTATGCCCATTACATTCTGAGTCATTAATCCCACTGTCCCTGCGACGCGATAACAGTAAAGCTGTAATTCAGAAAAACTTTTGTATCTAAATTTTTCAAGATCCATTCTCTGACCCTCAATCATATCTAAATATGGTTCTATATTCTGTGGAAATTTTTCTATAGTATCGAAAAGAACAGCATCTAATTCTGTTTGTATTTTTCCTTTGAAAACATTTCTTGTGTTTTCTTCCCATTCATTTAAATTATCGGAAAGTTCTTCAGTTGTCTTGGTTGAAGCTTCAATGCTATCCATTATTTCATCAGTTCTCCTGCACCAAACGTAAATCGCCCAAATCGCTTTTCTTTTTTCGTACGGTAATAAAAGTGTTCCTAAATAAAAAGTTTTAGCCCATTTTTGAGTTTCTTTTTGGCATATTTCATATGCTTTATTAAGTTGGGGTAATGAATTTTTCAAAAAAGGTTTTATTTTTGAGGTTTAATTTATTTTAGATGTTTCTCGTGAAACATTATTTGATGTTTTGGAATATTCTTTATTGATTGTTTCTGCGCATAATTTACCACTTAAAACAGCTCCCTCCATAGAAGCAAGATATTTTTGCATTGTATAGTCACCTGCTAAAAAAAAGTTTTTTATTGGAGATCTTTGACTAGGTCTGAATTCTTGACATCCAGGGACTGCTTTATATACAGATCTGGGTGTTTTTACAACTTTAAACTTTCTTAGTTTAGTTTTGTCATCCCCAATAAAATGAGTTGGAAATAACTTTTTGAGTTCTTCCATTGTTGCATCGACTATATCTTGATCACTTCTATTAATCCATTCTTTTGCAGGAGCAAAAACTAATTCAAGCATTGATCTATTTGGATCCTCATATTCCTTACAAGTAATACTCATATCTGCATAAACACTCAGAAGCGGAGATCTACTAAATAATAAGTGATCAATATCCGTTAATTTTTTATCAAACCATAGATGAATATTAATTACAGGTACTCCAATTAAACCATCTAGTTTTGAGAATGCATTTATACCTTTCCATTGGTCCGGAATTAATAGTTTAAAAAGATCTACAGGCATTGCACTAACGTAGGCATCTGCTGTAATCACTTTTTTCTTTTCATCTGAGTCTAAAGGGGCAATTGTAAAACTTTTTACAGTGCTATCCTCATTTAGGTCTATTTTTCTTACAGGACTATTCATATGAACCTCGCCTCCTCTCTCTGTAATATAATCAACCATTGGTTGGCAAAGTCTTTCTGGTGGAGCCCCATCAAGGAAAGCCATTTTTGAACCGTTTTTTTCTTGTAAAAATCTATTAAGTGCTGTTAATAAAACTGTTGATGAGATTTCATCAGGTCCAATAAAATTAAGCGCTTTACTCATGGCGATAAATACTTCATCATTAACTCTCTCAGGAATATTGTGTTCTTTTAACCATTCTGTCCATGATTTTGAATCACATTTATCAAGATATTTCTGGCCTCTCAACATTGCAGGAACTAAACCTAAGCCAAATAAAATCTTTTCATTCCATGAAAGCATGTCATTGTTACTGAGAATTGCTGTTACTCCATTTGCAGGGGCAGGTATGTCAGGGAAATCAAATCTACTGTAAGTACCAGGCTCAGAAGGTTGATTGAAAATCATTGAATGACTTTTCCATTGAAGTCTGTCTTCTATGTTTAATTCTTTGAAAAGTTGGAGCATATTTGGATAAGCACCAAAAAATATGTGTAAACCTGTCTCATACCAATCGCCATCTTCGTCTTTCCAAGCAGCGACCTTACCGCCAAGTACATCTCTGGCTTCTAAAACTATGGGTATGTGGCCATTATCAACAAGATATTTAGCGCAAGATAAACCTGCTAAACCTGCACCTGCAATTACAACACGCATTATAAAATCAAAAAAATAGTTAACACTTACTAAGAAGCTATCCTAAAGTTAAGACATAAATGTTTTTTTTGTTGATTATTTTTCAGAATTATGGAAAAAATGCTTTTAAAGTCAACCACTAGGCATGTAAGAATTTTTACTGCTGATGTGGTTAATAACGATTTAGTATTCCATCCTAATAAATTAACTCTCGACTTAGATCCTGATAATGAATTCATTTGGAATGAAGACTCTTTAAAACAAGTAAATCAAAAATTTACTGAACTTGTTCAAGAAAGAGCCGGAAAAAATTTAGATGACTATGAACTTCGTAAAATAGGATCAGAAGTTGAAGGTTTAATCAAATATTTGCTTCAAAATGGATTACTAAGCTATAACCCCGAATGTAGAGTCATGAATTATTCAATGGGTTTACCTAAGACTAAAGAAGTACTGTGAATAAATATCCTAATAGAGGTCCAAGAAGAGACCCTGGCAAAAATTCTTACTCCTCAAGAGATCGCGATAACTATACACAGCGGGATAGACGAATATCACCTTCTAACTCTGGACAAAAAAATAATTTCAGCACCGGAACGATTGCTGTACTTGCTGGCGTTTTGATACTAGGGGTAGGTATAGGGAGCGCCATTACCAGTACAACAGATGGAGGGCAAGGTAATATTGCTAGTCAACAGCAATTAGATATGGCCGTTCCAGACCCTGAATTTTGTAGGCAATGGGGAGCAAGTGCTTTTGTGATTGATGTAGAAATGTATACAACACTTAATCCTTCAACTAGTTTCGTAACACAACCGGCACTGCAACCTGGCTGCGTTATTCGAAGGGAAAATTGGACAGTTTTACAAAAACAAGGAGCTATAAGTAATGAGGATGTTAGAGAATGTAAGCAAAGAATGAATACTTTTGCTTACATAGGTTCAATAAGAGATAAGCCTATTGTTAAGTGTGTTTATCAGACTGATGTAAATGAGAACAAATTTATTATCAAAGGAGATGGACAAGCTGAAGATGGAGGGGTGGGAATCAATAAGGAAGCTATTCAATTTTAGATTGAGTTAGCTTGCCTTAATGGGCTTTCAGAGCTTGCAAATTGAGGCAATATATATTTTTTAAAAACTTCTGATGCTCTAGATGTGTATCTTGATGGATTTGTAATTAATTTCAACTCCCTTTTTACCTCTAAATCAGCTAGATGGGGTTTGTGAATTGACCCACCTGCTAATTCTCTCTCAATAGAAACAACAGGTAAAAAAGAAACACCAAGACCAGATTGAACTGCATTTTTAATTGCTTCAAGAGAATTTAACTCCATTTCTATTTTTAATCTTTGAATATCAAGACCAGAATCCTTTAAAAGTTTATCAACAACTTTTCTGGTTGTTGATTGAGAATCTAATGTGACGAAATTTAGTTTGTATAAATCTTCTTTCATCAGTTCTTTCTTTTTTGCAAGTGGGTGTTTTGGTGGTAATACAAGAGCTAATTCATCAGTCGCATATGGAATTACTTGTAACAAGTTTTCTAGATCGCTTGGTAATTGACCTCCAATTATTGCTAAATCAATTTGACCATTTGCAACGCTCCAACCTGTTCTTCTAGTACTGTGAACTTGTAGTTGGACAGATACATCAGGATATTTTTGACGAAAAAGCCCTATCATTCTTGGCATTAAGTAGGTACCGGTAGTTTGACTAGCTCCAATTATGAGTGTTCCGCCTTTTAAACTATTTAAGTCTTCAATAGCTTTGCAAGCCTCATCACATTGATTGAGTATTCTTTCGCAATATTCAAGTAAAAGCTTACCTCCTTCAGTTAAAAGTGCTTTTCTACCACCTCTATCAAAAATTGTTATTTCAAGTTGTTTTTCTAAATTTTGAATTTGCAAACTGACAGCTGGTTGAGTCACATAAAGTAAATCAGCAGCCTTTTTAAAACTTCCTTGAGCTGCAATAGCTTTTAATATTCTTAATTGGTCAAGAGTAAACGGTAATTCTGGCATTATTTTTATGCCTACAATTTAACTTTAATTCTAATACCTAAGGGTATTATTGTTAATGATGAATAACTTGTATTTTGAAATTATATGGAGACTCACAAAACTTCGTTGTTGATTTTGGGATTAATATTAATTTTTGCTGTTATACATAGTGGAGGTGCTGCTTTAAGAAGTAGAGCAGAGGCTTTTATGGGAGCAAGATTATGGAGATTGCTTTTTGTTTCTTTGAGTTTGCCATCTGCATTGATTTTAATTAGTTATTTCTTAGCTCATAGATACGATGGCATTAGATTATGGAATTTTCAGGGTAATCACTATGTATTTTTGTTTGTTTGGATTTTAACTGCTATCAGTTTCTTATTTTTATATCCTGCAACATATAATTTATTAGAAATTCCTTCAGTTTTAAAACCTCAAGTTAGGATGTATGGCACTGGAATAATGAGAATAACAAGACATCCGCAAGCATTTGGCCAAATTATATGGTGTTTAGCTCATACATTATGGATTGGGACATCTTTTACATTCATAACTTCGATAGGGCTGATTTTGCATCATCTTTTTGCAATATGGCATGGTGATAAAAGATTAGAAATTAAATTTGGTAAAGAATTTTATAAGTACAAAGAAAGCACCTCAATAATCCCATTTGTCGCAATATTTGATGGAAGACAGCAAATTAAACTAAAAGAATTTTTTAAATTATCACAAATTGGGATATTAATAGCCATTGCAATAATCTGGTGGTCTCATAAATATATAAATATTGCTGTTACAACATTTAATTCATCTTTTATGTCTAAAATTTTCAATTAGCAGTTTAGTATTAATGTATAAATATTATTAAATATGCCTCAAGCTTCAGAAATTGCCTGGTTGATTCCTGTCTTTCCACTTATCGGAGCAGTGTTTTCTGGTTTGGGTTTAATATGTGCAAATAAAAAAATCAATAATTCTAGAGAAATTGTATCTATCAGTCTTTTGTCATTCGTTGGTGTTTCTGCTGTAATCAGTTATAAAACATTAATTGAGCAAATCAATGGTTACCAATCAGTAGAAAAATTATTTGTTTGGGCAAGTGCTGGAGATTTCACAATCCCAATGGGATTCGTTCTCGACCCATTAGGGAGCGTAATGCTCACATTGGTAACCACTATTACTTTATTAGTCATGATTTACTCTCATGGTTATATGGCTCATGACAAAGGTTACGTAAGATTTTTTACATATCTAGCACTTTTCAGCAGTTCGATGATGGGATTAATTATTAGCCCAAACTTATTAGAAATATACGTTTTTTGGGAATTAGTAGGAATGTGTTCATACTTATTAGTTGGTTTCTGGTACGACAGAGATGGTGCAGCAAATGCTGCTCAAAAAGCTTTTGTCGTAAATAGAGTTGGAGATTTTGGCTTATTACTCGGAATTTTGGGTTTATTTTGGGCTACAAAAAGCTTTGATTTTAATGAAATTGCAATAGGAGTATCACAGTCAGTTTCAGAGAATTCATTGCCAGTCTGGGCTGCATTATTACTTTGTTTTTTAGTCTTCTTAGGACCTATGGCAAAATCTGCTCAATTTCCTCTTCATGTATGGCTACCAGACGCTATGGAAGGACCAACCCCTATTTCAGCTCTTATTCATGCAGCGACGATGGTTGCTGCTGGAATATTCTTAGTAGCAAGGCTCCAACCTCTATACTCTTTATTCCCATCAATTCAATTTATTATTGCTTTAGTTGGTACTATTACATGTTTCTTAGGAGCGTCTATAGCCTTAACCCAGATGGATCTCAAAAAAGGTTTGGCATATAGTACGGTTTCTCAGCTCGGGTATATGATGCTTGCGATGGGTTGTGGTGCTCCCGTAGCAGGTATTTTTCACTTGATAACACATGCTTGTTTCAAAGCAATGTTGTTTTTAGGGTCTGGCTCCGTAATTCATGCCATGGAAGAAGTTGTTGGTCATCAACCTGTACTTGCTCAAGATATGAGGTTGATGGGAGGTTTAAGAAAAAAAATGCCCTTTACTTCTACGACTTTCTTAATAGGTTGCGTAGCAATAAGTGGTATTCCTCCATTAGCTGGATTTTGGAGTAAAGATGAAATATTGGGAAACGCCTTTATCTCATTTCCAGCTTTTTGGTTTGTGGGATTTTTAACAGCTGGAATGACAGCCTTTTATATGTTTAGACTTTATTTTTTAACTTTTGAAGGAGATTTTAGAGGTGAAGATAAGGAATTACAAAAAGAACTTTTATTAGCTTCTAAAATTAATATAGAAGAAGAACATGAAGAAGAACATGGTTCACTCCATGAGTCTCCTTGGTCAATGACATTCCCATTGGTTTTTCTGGCAGTGCCTTCAGTAATAATTGGGTTTATGGGATTTCCTTGGGATAGTAAATTTGCAAACTTATTAGATCCCGAAGAAGCATTGATTGCTATAGAGTCGTTTGAATTAAAAGAATTTTTGCCTCTAGCTATTGCATCTGTTTTCATTGCCTCAATTGGTATAACTATTGCTTATCAAGCTTATTTTGCTAAGAAAATAAACTTATCAATATTATTTGCACAAAGATTTCCATCTGTTAATAAGTTCTTATCAAATAAGTGGTATTTAGACGATATTAATGAAAAACTTTTTGTGAAAGGTAGTAGAAAACTTGCAAAAGAAGTTTTAGAAGTTGATTCCAAAGTTGTAGATGGAGTGGTAAATCTTACTGGACTTGTAACATTGGGAAGTGGGGAGGGCTTAAAGTATTTTGAAACCGGCAGAGCTCAATTTTATGCTCTGATAGTTTTTGGAGGAGTAATTTTGTTGGTAGCAATATTTGGTTTCCAATCTCCCCAAGTAGCTTAATAACAAATGTGTGTCTTCACTGTCCATGGGATGAAAAAATCTAGATAATTTCTAGAATTTGTTTAAGATCATTTTCTTATTCATTTGAGCAGCTATTTTTTTACACATTTTGCACTACATACAATAGGAACATTGGGTGGAGGTATATCTGATTTCCCTTGGCTCTCAGTATCTATTCTTTTCCCTATTGGATGTGCATTTCTGATACCTTTTTTCCCCGATAAAGGAGAGGGTAAAGAAGTAAGATGGTTTGCTTTAAGTGTTGCTTTAATCACTTTTCTAGTAACAGTAGGATCTTATATAAACGGTTTTGATATCAATAATGAAGATGTTCAACTTAAAGAAAGTATAAATTGGCTTCCTAATCTAGGACTTACTTGGTCAGTCGGCGCTGATGGAATGTCAATGCCTCTTATATTATTAACTAGTTTTATAACGGCGCTAGCTGTCTTAGCTGCATGGCCTGTAAAGTTTAAGCCAAAATTATTTTTCTTTTTAATACTTATCATGGATGGAGGACAAATAGCTGTTTTTGCTGTTCAAGATATGCTCCTATTCTTTTTAAGTTGGGAACTGGAACTTTTGCCAGTATATTTACTTTTAGCTATCTGGGGAGGAAAAAATAGACAATATGCAGCTACAAAATTCATTATCTATACAGCAGGGAGTTCTATCTTTATCCTTTTAGCTGCTTTGGCAATGGGTTTTTATGGAACTGAAGTTCCAAATTTTGAGTTTTCTCATTTGGCTAATCAAGATTTTGGCCAAAACTTTCAAATCCTTTGTTACATAGGTTTGTTAATTGCTTTTGGTGTGAAACTCCCCATTGTCCCTTTGCATACCTGGCTCCCTGATGCTCATGGAGAGGCTACAGCACCTGTTCATATGTTGTTGGCTGGAATTTTATTGAAGATGGGCGGATATGCTCTTTTAAGATTTAATGCACAATTATTACCTATTGCTCATGCTCAATTCTCTCCACTATTAATAGTTCTTGGAGTAGTCAATATAATATACGCTGCATTAACATCATTTGCACAAAGAAATCTTAAAAGGAAAATTGCTTATAGTTCAATAAGTCATATGGGGTTTGTCTTAATTGGGATAGGAAGTTTTAGTAGTCTTGGGACAAGTGGAGCGATGTTGCAAATGGTTAGTCATGGACTAATTGGAGCAAGTTTATTTTTTCTTGTTGGAGCAACTTATGACAGAACAAAGACTCTAAAACTTGATGAAATGGGTGGAGTAGGACAAAAAATGCGTATTATGTTTGCATTATGGACTGCCTGCTCTCTTGCTTCTCTTGCCTTACCAGGTATGAGTGGATTTGTTTCTGAGTTAATGGTATTTACTGGATTTGTTACGGATGAAGTTTATACTTTGCCTTTTAGGGTGATAATGGCATCTTTAGCTGCAATAGGGGTGATACTTACTCCAATTTATTTACTGTCAATGTTACGTGAGATTTTCTTTGGTAAAGAAAATCCAAAGTTAACTGAAGATAAAAATTTAATTGATGCAGAGCCTAGAGAGATATACATTATAGCCTGTTTACTCTTACCAATAATCGGGATAGGTTTATATCCAAGATTAGTTACAGAAAGTTATTTGGCTACGATAAATAACTTGGTTGACAGAGATTTAAATGCTGTTAAAAACACACCAAAGACAAATGTTTTTGCGGGAAATAAATCAAATCAAATATTAAAAGCACCAACTATATAATTTTCTTAATATGTTTATTATTTTTTGGCATAACAATTGATATAAAGATATCTTAAAAAAGATTATATTTAATTAAAGTAACTAATTCTCAATCTATTGATGGGTCACAGCTAGGGCCTAGATTACTCATAAAATTCCTTCAAGATGCAGCTGGAAGGGGTGATCTTGATCCATGGGATATTGATGTTATAAGTGTTATCGATAGTTTTTTAGAGCAGTTTAATCATAATTTGCAATATTCATCCAATAATCAAACTTCATATCAAAAAGACTTATCTGAGACAAGTGAAGCATTTTTTGCCGCCTCTGTATTAGTTAATTTAAAAGCTCAAGTTTTAGAATCTGATGTATTTCAAGAAGAAACATTAGGTTATCAAGAAGAAATTGGGATGGATAATCAAGAATGGATCAATCAAGAATTTGACATACCGAAATATCCTGAAAAATATCTTAGAAGAAGATCTGTAGCTCAACCCGTTATTAAACGTACATCTACATTAGGAGAACTTGTTAGTCAATTGGAATCTATTGCAGAAATAATTGAAACGCAGGATCTTTTGCTTATGAAAAGGAAAAGAAATAAAAAATATTCAGATAAGGTTTTGATCTCTAAAGTTCAATCTTTAGCACATCGTGAAAAGCTTCCTGAAACAACTAAAGCACTTGGCAAGTTTCTTGATGGATGGGAAAAGGCATTACAATGGACTGATTTTGAATATTTAGTTAATAAATGGCAGACAGTAGTAAAAAGTGATTTAGATAAAGACAGACTGGGTGTATTTTGGGCTTTGTTATTTTTATCATCAGAAAATAAAATTGAATTAAAACAACAATATTCTCTCTATGGGCCAATACAAATTAAAAGGATTATTCCAGATGGAGAGTTAGCTCAATTACCTATTGAAAATCTTGAGGTTTCAGAAACTTCTTCGACTGCTGCTTAGTAGTAAAAGAGTAATAAAGTATAATCTTTAAAAAGAGGTATATAGAGCTGATGAAGGCAATGATACTTGCAGCAGGCAAAGGAACTCGCGTTCAGCCAATAACGCATATTATTCCTAAACCAATGATTCCTATTTTGCAAAAACCCGTGATGGAATTCCTTTTGGAACTTTTAAAAGAACATGGTTTTAAAGAAATAATGGTAAACGTTTCTCATCTTGCAGAGGAAATTGAAAACTATTTTAGAGACGGGCAAAGATTTGGTGTTGAAATAGCCTACAGCTTTGAAGGAAGAATTGAAGATGGAGAAATGATTGGTGATGCTTTAGGTTCGGCAGGAGGATTAAAAAAAATTCAAGATTTTCAAAACTTTTTTGATGAAACTTTTGTTGTATTGTGTGGGGACGCCTTAGTTGATTTAGATTTGACTGAAGCTGTTAAAAATCATAAGAAAAAAGGGGCGATAGCTAGCCTAATAACAAAAAAGGTAACTAGAGATCAGGTATCTAGTTATGGAGTTGTAGTATCTGATGAAAATGGACGAATTAAAGCTTTTCAAGAAAAACCGGATGTTGACGATGCTTTGAGTGATTCAATTAATACTGGTATTTATCTTTTTGAGCCTGAGATTTTTAACTATATTCCATCAGGAGATAAATTTGATATAGGAGCTGATCTATTCCCTAAACTTGTTGAAATGGATTTGCCATTTTTTGCTTTGCCGATGGATTTTGAGTGGGTAGATATTGGAAAAGTTCCTGATTACTGGAGTGCGATTAGAAATGTTTTATTGGGTAAAGTAAGGCAAGTCGAAATTCCTGGAAAAGAAATTAAGCCTGGAGTCTTTACGGGTCTTAATGTTGCTGCAAATTGGGATAAAGTCAGTATAAAAGGACCCGTTTATATTGGAGGGATGACAAGAATTGAAGATGGTGCAACTATTATTGGCCCCTCTATGATTGGACCAAGTTGTTGCATTTGTGAGGGTGCAACTATAGATAACTCTATAATCTTTGATTATTCAAAAATTGGGAAAGGAGTGCAACTTGTCGATAAATTAGTATTTGGTAGATATTGTGTTGGAAAAAATGGAGACCATTTTGATTTAAAAGATGCTTCTTTGGATTGGTTAATAACAGACTCAAGAAGATTAGATTTAACAGAACCATCTCCTCAACAAAAAGCTATGGCAGAATTACTAGGAACTGATTTAATTAACATTCCAGATTGAGCCCAGCTTTTTCAAGTATCTCTGGGATAAGATGTTCTGATTTGACTGCCATGAGATGAATTCCATCTGCAATATTAATAAAATCTTTAGCTTGCTCTGAAGCAATTAATATTCCTTCTTGAAGTGGATTTTTTGCATCTTTGAGACGATTTAAAATATTTTCAGGTATATTCGCTCCAGGTACAAATTTATTTATGAAAAGAGCATTTTTATATGATTTCAAAAGAAATACTCCTGCAATTACTGGTATCTCAATTGGATTGCTGATTTCGTTACAAAAGTTTGCTAAACAATTTCTATCCATAACTATTTGAGTTTGTAAGAAATTTGCTCCAGCCTCCTTTTTTTTTATTGTTCTAATTTTTAAACTTCTTTGATTTCGACAACTTGGATCTACTGCAGCACCTGAAAAGATCTTAGTGCTTTTATCTGGAAGTTGTTCAAAAGTAGGATCAATTCCTTGATTGAATGATTGAATTTGTTTTAATAATCGCACTGCCTCAAATTCATGAACTGCTTTTGTTTCTTGCTGATCACCAGCTTTAACAGAATCTCCTGTAATGCATAAAATATTTTTAATACCTAAGGCATTTGCTCCAAGAATATCTGATTGTATAGCGATTTTATTACGATCTCTGCATGAGATCTGCATTATAGGCTCTATCCCACTTTCCAGTAGCAGTTTAGACATTGCTAAACTGCACATCCTCATTATTGCTCTACTTCCGTCTGTAACATTAACAGCATGCACCTTATTTTTGAGAAGTTGTGCTATTTTAAGAGATCTTATGGGGTCTCCTCCTCTTGGCGGCATTAATTCTGCTGTAATTACTTTTGAATTTTTTTCTAAAGTTTGCTGAAGTTTTGATTTCAATTGCTTTTTTTCCTTACTTGGTTAAGAAGTTTACTGTTACTGCTAAACTCAATTAATATAAAAAAGGAACTGTTTAAATGCAAATGGTTGAAGAAGGTGTTAACGACATTGATATGATGGGTCTCTCATCTAGAGAGATGGAAATCATAGATTTAGTAGCTGATGGGCTTACAAATCAAGAAATTGCGGTAAAGCTTACTATTAGTAAAAGAACTGTTGATAATCATGTAAGTAATATGTTCACGAAAACAGGCTCCAAAAATAGAGTAGCACTATTAAATTGGGCAATGGATCACGGAAAAATTTGTAGAGATGGATTTAATTGTTGTTCTCTGCCTGATTCAGATCAAGATTAATATTATTTTCTTTATCGATACTAGATACTAAATTCATTAAACAAAAATGTGCTGAATTCATTTCAAAAAGTTGTGCATAATCAAGACAGGCTTCTTTATCAGAGTTGGTAAATCTTAATACCCCATCCTTGTCATAAAGACCATACATGTCTAAAAATAATAGAATTTATATTTCAAATATAAAGAGAATATAAAGGAAACGAGAGCTTTTTGGCTAGTTTTTTTAAAGCTTCATTTCCCATTTTGAAAATGGATGTTTTGTCAGATTAAGATTAGTATATTTTTTTAGACCAGTAATTTCTTTTGCTATGAAAGATGGGAGAATAACTTCTTCTTCCTCTTTAGTAAGCTCAATTTCGGCAATTTTTAAAGGAAAATTTTTGTCTTTAAAGCAATCTACAATCCAATCTTTTCGATCAATTTTTAAAAAAAATCTTTCTTTTTTAATTGTATTGTTAAGAGTTGACATGATTTTTTCACCTTCACTATTTGGTATTGAGTATTCATATTCGTAATTAGTAAAATTTTTAATATGTTTTTTAAGTGCAATTTTAAAGTTTTTGCCGTTAAATCTGATTCTGACTATCCATTCCTCCAAATCGTGGGAAAGATAGCCCTGCTCTATAAAAGTCTTATGAGTAATTAAATCCTTCCATTGATCATTTTTGATAAGAAATCGTCTTTCAATTTCTAATGCCATCTAATTATTTTGATTATTTTTTAATGATAAATCTCCTTTCCAATCGAGCTTTTTGATTAATGTAATGTAATAGGAAATGCTTTTATTAAATTTAATCATTTTACAGGGCTTTGTTACTTTATTAATTTCACAATAATCATTTTCTTTTATAGTCATGCACTTTGATCCATCTTTCCATAGTTTTATTTCTCTTTTATTCTTTTGAACGACTCTAATAATTACTTTACTTGTATCAGGAATAATAATTGGCCGGCTAGCTAAGCTCATAGGACATATTGGATTTATAACGAATGCATTTATTGAGGGGTGTACTATTGGACCTCCTGCTGCCATAGAGTATGCAGTTGAACCAGTTGAGGAAGAAATAATTAAACCATCACCTTTGTATTCATTTACTTTTTCATTATCTATTTCGATTTGAATTTGATTGGTTGGAGAAATATCTTCTTCAACAGATTTAAAATAAAAATCATTTAACGCATCATAGCTTTTTAGTAGTTTTCTTTCTCTATTCTTTTCGTTGCTATAAACATCACAATGTAATCTGTTTCTAAAATCAATTATGAATTCTTCTTTTTCTAAAATTTTGATAAATGATTGGTCAAATAAAAAATCCTTTTCTTGAGTCAAAAATCCTAAATTACCGCCAATATTAAAACTAAGTATAGGAATATCATAATTTACTAATGCATTTGCAGATTTAAGAACAGTGCCATCACCACCAAGAACAATTACTAGATCAGGTAATGCAGCAAGATTGTAGAAGTAGCTTTCTAATTGATTGTTATCAAAATCACTTTCGATCCTTTTTGATTTAATATTTCTATCTTTGAGAGTCTTATTACAAAATATAGATGCTTCTTTAGCAGTTAAGCTGTTAGAACGATAAATAATAAGCACCAATGAAAGATTCACTTGATGCTTTTTACCACTTTAATAAATTAAAACTTTCCATATCAACAGTCACCCTATTTCTATAAAGAGATAACAATATAGCTAAACCTACAGCAGCTTCTGCTGCTGCAACTGTAATAACAAAAATTGTAAAAACTTGTCCTTGAATTAGGTTATTGTCCACATAAGAAGAGAAGGCCATCAAATTTATGTTCACTGCATTCAACATTAACTCTATACTCATCAGTACTCTTACTGCATTTCTACTATTTAATAATCCCCAAATGCCAATACAAAATAAAACTGAGGAAACTATTAAAAAAGCTTGAAGTGGGATGGATTCTAAATTCATCTTAATTTTTTTTTATAAGTAAAGGTTCATTTGGTTTCTCTATTAGCTCTTGATCTACCGGTAATCCTGTTGAAATATCTTCATTCATGACATCTCTTCTAGCCAAAACAATAGCCCCAATCATGGCCATTAAGAGTAATACAGATGCCACTTCAAAAGGGAGCAAATAATCACTAAATAAGTGTTCTCCTATTCTTATTGTAGATTCTTCCCCTATAGATGCATTAGATTCAGCTAAACCCCAAGTATTGGATAAGTCAACTCTTATTAATAGACTTAGAAGAGTTAAACAAATTGATGTTGATATAATTCTTCTTGATTTGATATTTTCAATAGCCTTTAAATCTTCTTTTTTATTAACTAACATTATTGCAAAAATTATTAGAACATTAACTGCCCCTACATAAACTAAAACTTGAGCTGCAGCAACAAAACTTGCGTTTAGTAGTAGATATAAGCCTGCAACACTCATAAAGACTCCACCAAGCAAAAATGCAGAGTAAACAATATTCTCTAGAAGAATTACACCAAGTGCTCCAATTATTACCACTAAAGATAATACTGAAAAACAAATTATTTGAGTTGTGACTGCTATAGACATATATTATTTAAAGTTATTTATTCGTTTCGACAGTGGGATTTTTAATATCATTCCCTTCTGGTTTCATCCAATCATAAACTTCTTCTGGTAGTTTACCAACTCGAACATCTGAAGAAGGAACATCATGAGGATCCATAACTCCTTTAGGCAAATATGCAAGTTCCCTAAGAGGTTTTACAGATGGATCAGTTGTAACGTTCGTAGGAAGTCTACCTAATGCTATATTGTCAAAATTTAAATTATGTCTATCGAATGTAGCTAATTCGTATTCTTCAGTCATAGATAAGCAATTTGTTGGACAATATTCAACACAATTCCCGCAAAAAATACAGACTCCAAAGTCTATAGAGTAATTTCTAAGTTCCTTTTTCTTAGTTTCCTTATTCATAACCCAGTCAACAACTGGTAAATTTATTGGACAAACACGTACGCATACTTCACAGGCGATGCATTTATCAAATTCATAATGAATTCTTCCTCTATATCTTTCAGAAGGAATTAACTTTTCGTAAGGGTATTGAACAGTAACAGGTCTTCTTCGGAGATGATCAAAAGTTACAGTAAATCCATCATATAAATATTTACCAGCGCTGAAGGCTTCTTTAATATAACTATTTACTTTTTGAAGAAAATCTTTCATTTTAAAGAATTTACTTAGTCATTTTATTCTAGTGTATTTAATTAATGTTTAAATATTTCTACTTAAACATTATCCACCAAAAAATTGAGGGAAAGCTAATTTCAATCCTGCTGTCACAAGTAGATTAGCAAGAGATATTGGTAAAAGGAATTTCCATCCTAAATCTAGAAGTTGATCTATTCTCACCCTTGGTGTTGTCCAACGTAATAATATAGCAACAAAAACCAATAGATATGCTTTGAGAACAGTCATTATAATTCCTATAGAAGCTGTGAAAACTTGAATCACAGGAGCATCAATTGGAAGATTTAGAACTTTAGCAATTATCTCAACAGGAATAGGAAATCCCCATCCACCTAAATAAAGTATGGATACTAATAATGCAGATAGGATTAAATTTATATAACTGCCTAAATAAAATAAAGCAAATTTCATTCCAGCATATTCAGTTTGATAACCCGCTACTAATTCTTCCTCAGCTTCTGGCAAGTCAAATGGTAGCCTTTCGCATTCTGCAAGAGCACATATCCAGAAAATTATGAATCCAACAGGTTGCCTCCATATATTCCAACTTAATATTCCCGCTCCGTTTTGTTGATTAACAATATCAATAGTACTAAGGGAATTTGTTATTAAAACAATAGCTAGTACAGACAAAGCCAGAGGTATTTCATAGCTAATAGATTGAGCAGCTGCCCTTAAGCCTCCTAATAGTGAATATTTATTATTCGAGGCATAGCCGCTCATAAGAAGTCCAATGGGTTGAATACTACTTAGAGCTATCCAAAGAAAAATTCCAATACCAACATTACTAATAAGCAAGTTTTGGCCAAAGGGAACAATTAACCAAGATAGTATAACCGGGACCAATACCAATATTGGTCCAGCAGTGAATAGAATTGAATCTGCTTTTGCAGGAATAATATCTTCTTTTACAAGTAATTTCAGACCGTCTGCGATTGGTTGAAGTACCCCTAAAGCCCCTGCATATTCTGGACCTATTCTTTGTTGAGCAGCAGCAGATATTTTTCTTTCTAACCAAACTGTGACTAATACACCAACTACGGCTGATACTAAAACTAATAACATTGGTAAAGGTAGCCATATAATATGAGCAAGTTCACTTGAGAGGCCGAAGCCTTTTAAGATTTCATTAAAACTATATTCGAGATCTAATCCAGAGTTCAAAATTTTGTTGTTATTTATTCTTTAGATTAACTCTTCATAAACAATATGTGTGTTTTTTATGAAAAGCTGAAGATATTATTTTCGATTTTCTAAAGTAATCCAATCTCTAGGAGCTGAACCGGTATAAATTTGAGACGGTCTAAAAATTCTGTTTGCGCCTAATTGTTCCCTCCAATGAGCTAACCAACCTGCGACTCTAGATATTGCAAAAATAGGAGTAAATAAGTCACGGGGAATACCAAGTTTTCTGTAAACAAGGCCAGAATAGAAATCAACGTTTGGAAAAATACCTTTTCCTCCTAGCCTTGGAATAGCCTCTAACTCCAATTTTTTAGCAACTTCATATATTTCATCTTTTCCAAACCTAACAAAAAGCTCCTCTGCTAATTTCTGAAGAATAATTGCTCGAGGATCTTTAACTTTATACTCTCGATGTCCGAAACCCATTATTTTACTTTTGTTTTGAATAGCATCTTCTAAAAAAGAAGCAGCTTTTTCGGGAGTTTTAATATCTTCTAACATCGCAATTACATCTTCATTTGCTCCTCCATGAAGAGGACCAGCTAATGTTCCTACTGCAGAGGCAATTACCGCGTATGGGTCTGTTAGAGTGCTAGCCGTAACTCGTGCGCTAAATGTACTCGCATTTAAACTATGTTCTGCATGAAGAATTAGGCATCTATCAAAAACTTTTGCAGCTATGGGATCTTGTTCTTTTTCAGTCAACATGTAAAGAAAATTCGATGAGTAAGATAAATCATCCCTCGGTTGAATGGGATCTTGTCCTTTTCTTATAAGTTGAAATGCAGCAATCATTGTTGGAATTTTTGCAATTAGTCTTATCACTGCGTTGTAGATATACTTGGGATCATCTATCGCTCTTCTTGAGTAGAAAAGACCAAGAGAGGCGGCACTGGACTGCAAAGCGTCCATGGGATGCCCTGTGGCAGGAAAGCATTTCATCATATCTCTAACTCTGAAGCTTAATCTCCGATGCATCTGTACTTCTTGTTCAAAATCTCTTAGTTTTGTTGCTGAAGGTAATTCTCCCCAAATTAATAAAAAAGCAGTCTCTAAGAAACTACTTTTCTGTGCTAATTCTTCAATTGAATAGCCTCTATATAATAATTTCCCTTTTTGACCGTCAATATCGCATATTGATGAATTAGTTACTGGAACTCCCTCTAATCCTGGTTTTAAAATTAGTTTATGAGTATCCAAAATTTTAATGTGATATAAATCGTTTATAGTTCTAAGATAGTCAAATAATTTTTAGTTAACCACAAGATATCAATCAAATTTAATCATTAAATATTTTTAAATTAGTCTCTGCATAATAAAAAGGAGCTGTTTCTGGAATGGATTGTTTGATTATCGCTTTAAATTCTATAATTGATAAATTAATTATATTTTTAAAAAAGTAATTAATATTTTCTAAATAAGAGAAATTTTTAGTTTGAATAGAGTAAGGATTCCTGAGATTTAATTTTTTATTTAGAAAATATTTAGCATGACTATCACCTCTTAAACTAAAAAACTCATTTGAAATTAAATCTATATCTTCCTCATTTACCAAAGTATTACTAATAAAGTTTAGATTATCAGTCTCAACTAAAAAAATATTTTTATAATTTGACTGTTTTATAATATTTTCTTCTTTTATAAGTTCATCTTTTGAATATATTGTATAAATATTATTATTATTATTTTCTAAACTATTTGTATTAAAATCTTCTAATAATTTTATGTTCTCTATAGGCAAATAATTTTTATCATAAATTACTAACCAATTGTTATCATAACTTAAGAAAAGTATATTATCTTTTAATTTATTATTTAGCTCTTTAATAATACCCTTTTCAAAACTGTTTATTTCGATATTATCAAGATACTTATTTGAATCTAATAAATTATTATAAATAGATAGTTGATAATTTTTTTTATCTAATATATTGACTGTATCCATATTTTTATGTGATAAAATATCTGTACTTTTGTTATTATTAATTAAATACGATTTATATATAATTTCTTTATCTTTAAAATCAAATAAAGTTACTAAATAGTCATCCTCTTTTAGAGAATAATTTTTATTATTTAATAGCTCATTTGTTTTGAAATTATTTGTTAAAAAGATATTATGTTCATTTTTAAAATAATTTAATACTTCATTAAAAGAGATATATTTTTTTTCGATATTTTTATCAATATTAATTGATTGTAATGAATCAATTATTAATTTTTTATTAGAGGAAGTAATAATATAATTATCATTTGTTCGATAAATATATTTTAAATAATTTAATTTATTTTCTCTAAAAATTTTAATTAATTTCTCAGGCTCATCAATTTTATTTGGAAGATTTAAAATATCATCTATATCTTTATTTTCTTTTATTTTGAATATTATTAAAATGTCATCTATATCTTTTTCTTTATTATCATGGGACGTAATTGCAAGTTCATTATTATAAATATCTTCTAACTTGTTTGTACCTAAATCAACACCTAAGTATGCCAATATACTATTTTTTACTAAAACAAGCTCATCTTGATTTGTTGTTTCAAAGTTTGTCCTTATGGCGTTAGTGATTTCTGAAATTTTAGTATTTGAAATGAAGAATGTTTTATTATCTTTCGGTAAGTACTTCAAAATTTTTAATTCTGAAATATCATTTTGACTTACTTTATTTAAACTATAAGAAGTTTCTTCAAAGCCAAAAATACAACATAAGAATAATATTGTTAGTAAAGTGAAGTATTTAATATTCATTTTTATTTTTATTTTTATTTTTAACAATAAACAAGTTCTTGCAACCTTACTTATAAAATTGTAAATAACAAATATTTAATTCTAACAATTGGGAAATTATCCGAAAACTTTAAATGCTTTTGATCTTAATGAATGGTTTAATTCGGAAGATGAAAATCCTATTATTATTGATGTTAGAGAGGATTCAGAACTCGAAATTGCGTGTTTTCGTAGGGAATATTTACATTTACCAATAAGTAAGGTTTCGGCTGAGTATGTAAAAACAAAAATCAGTGATTTAAAAGATAAAAAGTTCGTTGTTCTTTGTCATGCTGGTATCAGAAGTTATAATTTTGGACAATGGGCATTAGAAAATAATCTCGTAAATGAGATTTGGAATCTTGAAGAAGGTATAGATGGTTGGAGTCAGTATATTGATCAAACGATACCTAGATATTAATTAATCAATATCCAAAGATGATGCGACAGTATTAACATCCTTATCTCCTCTACCAGAACAATTAATTACTATTTCAGTATCTTTATCCAAGGTAGGACATAATTTTTCTAACCATGCAAAGGCATGAGCTGTTTCGAGTGCAGGGATAATTCCTTCTAATTCACTCACTAGTTTCAAAGCGTCTAAAGCTTCTGCATCAGTAACAGAGCCATATTCTGCTCTTCCTATATCTTTTAAATAACTATGTTCCGGACCTACCCCAGGATAGTCAAGACCTGCGCTTATAGAATGCGCTTCTTGTACTTGACCATCCTTATCTTGTAAAAGAAGACTCATTGACCCATGTAAAATTCCTATGGATCCTTTAGTAATAGTCGCGGCATGTTTTTCAGTATTGACTCCGCTTCCTGCCGCTTCAACTCCAATAAGTCGAACTGATTTTTCTTTTACGAAAGGATGAAAAAGACCCATTGCATTTGATCCTCCACCTACGCAAGCAAGCAAAATATCAGGTAAAGATCCAAATGATTCTAGACATTGTTTTTTAGCTTCTTCTCCTATAACTGCATGAAAATCTCTTACGATCATTGGGAATGGGTGTGGCCCTGCAACTGACCCCAAAATATAGTGCGTTGTTTCTACATTGGATACCCAATCCCTAATTGCTTCACTGGTTGCGTCTTTGAGAGTCGCAGTACCTGAAGTAACAACTTTAACTTCTGCGCCTAAAAGTTTCATCCGAAAGACATTTAATGATTGTCTTTTTATATCTTCTGCCCCCATGTAGATAATGCATTGCAAACCAAATCTCGCGCATACAGTAGCAGTAGCAACTCCGTGTTGCCCAGCCCCTGTTTCTGCAATTATTCTTTGTTTACCCATTCTTATCGCTAATAAAGCTTGCCCTAATGCATTATTGATTTTGTGAGCACCAGTATGATTTAGGTCTTCTCTTTTGAGCCATATCCTGCTAGTAGATGTTTTTGTCTTGTAATGTTCAGTAAGTCTTTTAGCCTCATATAATGGGGTCTCTCTTCCTACATAAGTTTTCAGCAAATGATTTAATTCATTAACAAATTGTTTATCTTTCCATGCATCAGAAGCTGCTTCTTCCAGTTCAAAAAGAGCTGGCATTAGTGTTTCAGGGACATATTGACCTCCATATTTTCCAAATCTTCCTTCTTTTGAAGGTTGATTTAAATCATCATTATTATTTTGATCCTGACGAGAAATTGTACTTACCAATTTTTTATAGTATAAGTATGAACTAACTATAGATTATATAAAAAATAATGGGAAAAAAAAATTGGATTGAATTTGATAATCAAGAAAATATTTATAAAGAAAAACCTAAAGAAGAGAATTTTCAAAAAATATCAAAAATAAATATCTCAAAACAAAAAAAAGGTAAAAAAGGAAAAACTATTACTTTAATAAAAGGTTTATCTATTAGAAATGAAATAGAAGTTAAGGAATTACTAAAAAAAATGAAAGTGTTTTGTGGTACTGGAGGAACTTTAATAGGTGAAGATATTCAATTACAAGGTGATATGGTAAACAAATCAATTGAGTTTCTTCGCAAAGAAGGATTTCAAAATTTATGAGTCAAGAGTTAAAATGGATTTCTACTTTTAGCAACATAAAAAGATGACGGAACTAAATCAGAAAAATTCAGGAAAAAATATAAAATGGCACAATTTAACTATTGATAGAAATAAGTTAGAAAAAATGAGAGGACATAAAGGAATGGTAATTTGGTTTACAGGTTTATCAGGGTCTGGGAAAAGTACCTTAGCCAATGCTGTAAATGAGGTTTTACATTTGGATGGGTTATCAACTTATGTACTAGACGGAGATAATATTAGACATGGTTTATGCAAGGATCTTGGATTTTCAGATGAAGATAGAGAAGAAAACATAAGAAGAATCGGTGAAGTAGCTAATTTATTTATGAATGCAGGAATCATAACCATTACAGCATTCGTCTCCCCTTTCAATAATGATAGAAATAAGGTTAGAAATATTATTGGATCAAAGGATTTTATTGAAGTATATTGCTCTGCAGACATTGATGTATGTGAGAGGAGAGATACTAAAGGTTTATATAAAAAGGCACGTTTGGGAGAAATTAAAGAATTTACCGGTATATCTAGTCCATATGAGGCTCCTGTAAATCCAGAAATAGTAGTTGACACAGGTTCCTTAAATTTAAATGATTCTGTTAAAGAAGTTATTAATTATCTTAGAGAACAGAATCTAATTGAAAGGATTTAATTATAAAAATATCTTTAGTCATTTTTCAGGTAATTATCTGGCCCTAGATTAGACAATTTTCTGTTTTTAGATCTTACTTGTGTATGGAGATTATCTCTAAATTTTTTCATTCTTACTCTTAAAGCTTCATCAAATAAACTAAGGATTTGAATTGCTAATAAACCAGCATTTTTTGCACCGTTTATAGCCACTGTTGCTACAGGAATCCCTGCAGGCATTTGCACTATTGATAATAGGGAGTCAATTCCTCGCAAAGTTTTACTCTCTACCGGCACACCTATGACAGGTATGCATGTTAGCGAAGCTATCATGCCAGGCAGGTGAGCAGCTCCACCGGCTCCTGCGATAATAACTTTTATGTTTTCTGATTCTGCTTTCTTTGCATATTCCATCATTTCCATTGGCGTTCTATGCGCAGAAAGTATACAAACCTCAGTTTCTATTCCAAATTCATTCAATATATCTGTTGCAGGTTTCAATGTTTTTAGATCTGAATCACTTCCCATTACTACAGCAATTTTATAAATATTGCTGGAATTAAATTCTGACAAAATAACAAATCAATTCTTTTCTTATAATGACGTGCAATTACTTATGCGCTAGTTAGGTAGTATTAAAAAGACGAATTTTGTATGAATTGTTATGCCGTCTAATAAAAATCTCGAAAAAAGCGAAGTTAGGGAGTATTTCAATGGGACCGGTTTTGATCGATGGAGAAAAATTTATAGTAAATCAGAAGAAATCAATACAGTGCAGAAAAATATTAGAAAAGGTCATCAAAAGACTGTCGATGATGTCGTTTCATACATAAAAAATTATCCTGAATTAACAACTAAGACTTTTTGTGATGCTGGTTGCGGTGTGGGAAGTTTAGCTATTCCTTTACTAAGACTTGGTATTAAAGATTTGCAGGTTAGTGACATATCTTCTGAAATGATTAAAGAAACAAAGAAACGTATCAATGAATTAGGTTTAAGTCAAAGAAAAATTAAATTTTTAACTAGTGATCTTGAACAGTTAAAAGGGTTATTTGATGTTGTCATTTGTTTAGATGTATTTATTCATTACCCGCAACCAGTCGCTGAAGAAATGGTCAGACATCTATGTGACTTGAGTAAAGAGAAGCTAATAGTAAGTTTTGCCCCCTATACACCAATATTGGCAGTATTAAAGAATATTGGAAAGTTGTTTCCCGGGCCAAGTAAAACTACTAGAGCTTATACATTAAGAGAAAAAGGGATTATTAATGCTGCTAACGAAAGAGGTTTTATTGTAGTTCAAAAGAAATTAAATCAAGCTCCATTTTATTTTTCCAAATTAATTGAATTTAAGAAAGTAAAATAAATTACTTTACTAGGTGATTCTCAAGTGCATAACGGACTAATTCGGTTCTGCTAGATGTACTTGTTTTTATAAAAAGCCTGCTTACATATTTTTCAACATTTCTAATAGAGGTTTCAAGTTGTCTGGCAATTTCTTTATTCATAAGACCTTCTGCTACGAGTTGAAGTACGCTTGCTTCTCTTGGCGTAAAACTTGGAATATCAATAGAATTTTCTTTATTGAGTGGATTTTGATCTGTAAGCATAGATTTTATTTCAGTGATCTGTTTTGCCATTTTACTAACATCAATATCAGCAAATCGGGCTGCTTCTTTAAGTAATCGCTCTTGCCTATTAATTACATTTTTAACTCTTGCAGATAATTCATCTGGATCAAAGGGTTTAGAAATATAATCATCAATACCTGCAAGATATCCTTGGGTTCTATCTAAAGTCATTCCCTTTGCTGTAAGAAAAATAACTGGAGTACCTCCTAGCTTTTCATCTTCTCTTATTTTTTCTAATAAAGCATAACCATTTGATCTCGGCATCATAATATCGCTAATAATTAGATCTGGGAAAATTGTTTGAGCTTTTTCCCATCCATCCTCTCCGTCAACAGCAATAAAAATTTCAAATCCTTCGTCTTCGAGAAATGTTTTTACAGCTGTTCTTAAACCAGGCTCATCATCTACCAATAAAATTTTTGATTTTCTAATTGCTTCATTATTTATTTGATTAGTGTCATTCATTTTTTAATTTTGAATTAAATTTTCTTTAGCTTAAAAATAATTTTATATACTAAATATGATGCTTTCAACTCCCATACTACTAGATTATCAATCTTCAACCCCTTGTTTAGAGGAGGTTGTAAATTCTATGGCACCTTATTGGAGTGAAATATTTTCTAACCCCTCGAGTAAATCAAATTTAGCAGGCATTAATGCAAGTGCCATATTAGAAGTCTCAAGAGAAAAAATACAAGAATATTTATCTCTAAAAAAAAAGAAAGTAATTTTTACTAGTGGAGCAACAGAATCTAACAATTTAGCTTTGCTAGGTTTTGCAAGGAAACATTTTAAAGAAACAGAAAATTATGGTCATATTATTACTCTTAAAACTGAGCATAAAGCTGTATTAGAGCCCCTAGATCAATTAAGAAAAGAGGGATTTCATATTACTGAAATTAGTCCAGAAAAAGATGGTTTAGTTTCAGAAGAAAAATTTGTTAGCTGTATAAGAGATGATACATTTTTGGTAAGCATCATGATGGCAAATAACGAAATAGGAGTTATTCAGCCTTTGAAGGAAATATCAGAAATATGTGGTTCAAGGGATATAGTTCTCCATTCTGATTATGCACAATGTTTAGGTTTTCTGGAGTTTGATAGCCTTGATTCAGTAGCAAATATGTTAACAATAAGCTCCCATAAAATATATGGTCCTAAAGGGGTAGGAATACTTTTGATTGATAGAGATATTGAGCTGCAGCCTTTATTTTTAGGAGGAGGTCAAGAATTTGGTTTAAGATCAGGAACATTGCCATTACCCTTGATAGTAGGTTTTACTAAAGCAATAGAGATAGCAGTTTTAAATCAAAAAAAGAATATCCAGAAATTTCTTTTTTATAGAAATAAACTTTTGAAGGGATTATTAGGCAATAATTCTGGAGTTGAAATAAATGGGTCAATGAAGGAAAGATTACCTCATAATTTGAATCTGACAGTACTTGATGTAAACGGTTCAAAATTGCATAAAAGTTTGAAATCTAAAATAATCTGTTCTAGTGGGTCAGCGTGTAGTAATGGTGAGCCTTCGCATGTATTACTAGCTCTAGGAAGATCTTTTAAAGAAGCAGAGGCTTCATTAAGATTAAGTATTGGTTTGATGACTACTAAAGAAGATATAGAAAAATCAATTGAGATAATTACAGATTCTATTAAATTATTACGCTGAGATTTTAATTATTTTAATTGAGCAATTCTTAATTTTGCGCTTCGCGATCTTTTATTATTTTCAATTTCTTTTTCATTTGGTGTAATTGGTTTTTTTGTAAGATTTTTTAATCTTTCATCACCCTTAAAAGAATTTTTCACCAGCCGATCTTCTATTGAATGAAAGCTAATAATTGAAATTATTCCCCCAGGTAATAGCCAATCTGGAGAAATCTCTAAAAATCTTTCTAGTGCTTCGATTTCTTTATTTACAGCAATTCTTAGTGCCTGAAATGTTCTAGTCGCAGGATGAATTTTTCGATATCTTTGTTTGGGTGGGAAACAACCAGCAATTGAATAAGCTAAATCTTTTGTACCCGAATATTTGCCTTTTTCTTGTAAATCTTTTTTGATTCTCCTAGAAATCTTTCGTGATAATCTTTCATCACCAAATTTAAAAATTAAATCAGCCAGATCTTTTTCATTTAAAGTCTCAATTAAGTCCTCAGCATTCATCTTAAGTAACGGATTCATTCGCATATCTAAAGGCCCATCTTTTTGAAAACTAAATCCTCTTTGTGGGTTATCTATCTGATTACTGTTGACTCCAAGATCTGCTATTACAAAAGAAACTTTTTCTTTTGGCTCAAAGTTAGCAAAATTTGAGGGACATATTTCAATCCTCGATTTAAATTCTTCAAGTTTTATGAATGCTGACTTTCTAGCGAATGGATCGTGATCTAGTCCAATTATTTTTAAATCAGGATATTTTTTTAATAATTGATATGAGTGTCCACCACCACCTAAAGTTGCATCTATCGCTGTTAGTTTATTGTCTGATATTAATGGATATTGATCTACAGAAACTAAAATTTCATCTGTCATCACTGACTTATGATTGAATAAAGATGAATCAGAAAGGTCAGTTTGCATAACTTTCTACTAAGATTTAAAAAGAGGTTAAATTATTAATGGCTCAACTAGAGACTAGAACAGAACCGATGGTGGTCAACTTTGGCCCTCATCATCCATCTATGCATGGAGTTTTAAGGTTAGTTGTAACCCTTGACGGCGAGAACGTAATAGATTGTGAGCCCGTAATTGGATATTTGCATAGAGGCATGGAAAAGATAGCTGAAAACAGGACAAACGTTATGTATGTACCTTATGTAAGCAGAATGGATTATGCTGCCGGAATGTTTTATGAAGCTATTGTAGTAAATGCACCAGAAAGATTGGCGAATATTGTTGTACCCAAAAGGGCCAGTTATATAAGAGTTCTAATGTTGGAGCTCAATAGAATTGCAAATCATCTTTTATGGCTAGGTCCATTTCTAGCAGATGTAGGAGCTCAAACTCCATTCTTCTATATTTTTAGAGAAAGAGAAATGATTTATGACCTTTGGGAAGCTGCTACTGGACAAAGATTGATAAATAATAATTTTTTTAGAATAGGTGGTGTAGCTTGTGATTTGCCTTACGGATGGTTAGAAAAATGCATTGATTTTTGTGATTGGTTTGCTCCAAAGATTGATGAATATGAAAAACTAATAACAAATAATCCTATATTCAAAAAACGAATTGAAGGTCTTGGAACCATAGAAAGAGATCAAGCAATTAATTGGTCACTTTCTGGACCAATGCTTAGGGCTTCTGGAGTCTCTTGGGATTTGAGAAAAGTTGATAGTTATGAATGTTATGACGATTTTGAATGGGAAATTGCTTCCGAAAAAGAAGGTGATTGTTATGCCAGATATCGAGTAAGAGTTCAAGAAATGAGACAATCATTAAAAATTATTCGTCAAGCTTGCGAAATGATTCCTGGAGGCCCAACAGAAAATTTAGAAGCTAAACGCATGGCTACAGAGGATAAAAAAAGTGAGATATTTGGCATGGATTATCAATATGTAGCTAAGAAAGTTGCGCCTACTTTTAAGATCCCTAATGGAGAATTATATACAAGATTAGAATCTGGGAAAGGTGAAATAGGAGTTTTCATTCAAGGAAATAATGAAGTTACACCATGGAGATTTAAAATTAGAGCTGCTGATTTAAATAATCTTCAAATATTGCCTCATATTCTAAAGGGAGCAAAAATAGCTGATATTATGGCAATTCTTGGCTCAATAGACGTCATTATGGGTTCTGTAGACAGGTAAACCTTTTAATGAAACCTAAAAATTGGTTGATTTTAAAAAGGAAAGTAAGGTTTGGTGATTGTGACTCTGCAGGAGTGATACATTTTCACAACCTTTTAAGATGGGCACATGAAAGTTGGGAAGAAAGTATAGATATATATGGTATTCCTCATCAGGATATTTTCCCCGATGCTAATTCTAATAAAAATCAAATTATATGTCCCATAGTTAATTGCGAAGCTAATTTTTTATCACCTATTAAGATTGGCGATTTACTTTCAATTAAGATATTCCCCAAAAAAATTAATAATCACTTATTTCAAGTAAATACATTTTTTTTAAAGGATGAAATTAATGTCGCTGAAGGAAAAATCATCCATTGTTCTTTAGATGTTGATTCAAAATTGAAAGTTAAATTACCTGATCAACTGGAGAGGTGGATAGAGGCTTCCAATGTAAATACGAATTTAAAAGAGTGTTAATTATCATGAGTTACTATTTTTCAAATATAAAATTAGATTTTTTAATGTAATTTGATTGATTTTTACCAATTATCCAAGCTTCAGGCCTTTCATGTTTTGGCCAATTTTTAGAAAAGTTTTTTAATATTTTTAATGAATATTCAATATCTGTTTTAGAAGTTTGTTTTTTAAAATAAATGTTGATTTCTATTTTATTTCCCCATTCTTTATTAGGTATATTTGAAATCTTCAAATTTTCTATTGGAATTTTTTCATTTGAGATAAATTTACTTAATCGTAATTTAATTACTTCTGGAAAAACTATTTCACCTCCAGAATTAAAAGCATTATCTATTCTTCTAATAAATTTTAAATAAGAAGAATCATTCAATTCTTGGATTTCTCCCAAATCACTGCTTTCCCACCAACCATTTTTATCTTTGAAATTTTTAGTTTTAGAAGCTTCAAGCAATTCAATTCCTATTCTTTCTGATTTGATTTGGATTAAACCCTTTTTACTAATTCTTAAATTTATATCACATAGTATTTCTCCAACATTATCAATCCCTTCTAAAAATTCCTTAGGTTTTAGGCTTGTAACCATTGCAGCAGTTTCAGTTGATCCGTAACAGGGTGCTAAATTTATTTTTTCTAGTCTGCACTTGTGAGAAGTTTCACTAGATATAGATTCACCACCAATCCAAATTAAATCAAAAATCTTTAACCAATTAATCCCATCTTTTTCAGATAAAAGTCTTTTTAATTGTGTTGGAACTAATGATGTTATCAGGTGTTGATTTTCTTTTTTTATCTCATTAGTAAAGACTAATAATTCCCTGGTTTTTTTAATTAATTTAGGAGAAATATTGATATGCTCACAACTCCATATTTTGCTTCTAAATATTGGCATTAAACCACTGATATGATTCAAAGGTAAAGTATTAAAAATTAAACAGTTTTGTAATTTAAATCCTTGCTTTTCAAGCCAAATTCCAGATGCCTTAGCAGACGAATTAAGATTTTCTAAACTATGTATGCATTTTTTAGGCTTTCCACTACTGCCACTACTATTTAAGATAATTGCAGGTCCAACTATATCTATAGTCTCTAATATTTCTGCAGTTTTATAAGATTTATTTTTTATATAGGTTATTTTTTTATCGTTTATATTTTTAAGAATTTTTTTTAAAGATTCTTTTTCATTATTTTCAACTTCAATAATATGAATTTTATTTTTCATAATTGATCCCATATCTTTTGAGCATTATTTAGGAAAAGAAAAGAATTAGGATTTTTTTTTAAAGCCAATCCAGGAACTTTGGGAGTTACTCCCAATAGCTGTAGAGAGGATAAATGAAAAAGCCATCTTCTGCCTATTCCTGTCTCGAAAGAAGTGCTTAAGGATCTAAAACCTTTTTTATCTTTTAACTCTTTTAAAAGATGCATAGGATTTCTTTCTTGAGAAGGTCTGCGAATTTGCCAACCATCCCATTCATTAATCAAATATGGATATTTTAATAGTGATTCATCCAAAGCAATTGGCATCTTTTTATTAAGTTCTTTTAAACCCTCAATATCATCTTTAGAAAGAGGCTGTTCTAGCCAATCTATATTTTTAATATCTTTCAAAATATCAACCCATCTTTTAGCTGTTTCTCTTTTCCAAGAACCATTCGCATCTATTCTTAATTTTATATTACTTTTTAAATGATTTAATATCTCTATTAAAGTTTTTTCTTCGGAGAAATTATCTTGTATGCCTACTTTCCATTTAATAGTGAGTAATTTCTCATTCAAAAGTTTATTACCTTTTAAGATAATTAATTCTTTAAGAGGGTTATGAGGATCTAAAAGTATAGCTGTCTGATCAATTTCATTAAAGTAATAATTTTCCTGAAAATTTATTTTTCTTTCAATTTCAGCTAATGCAGAGTTTATTGCTGATTGAATGCAAGGGTGAAAATTCTTTATTAACTCAGATACATTTTTTGAATTTACGTATTTGGGAATCTGATTTAATTGTATTTGACATGCATCTAAATCTTTTTTTCTTAGCGGATTTACTTCTCCAAAACCAACTCCTTTTTCCATATTTTTTAATTTAATTATCCACCCAGATTTATAGTTATATGTTGTATTTGAATTATCCACTTTCGAAGATAATTTAAAGAAAAAAGATTTTTTTTTAAAAGTTAAGTTCATTTATAAATCAAGTAATCAATGATAAATCCTGCTATTAATCCAATTCCATTTAGCGTTTGGAATTTGATAGCAATAAATTTACAATTTTTTATTACTTCAGGTTTATTATATGAATATTTCAACAAAGTTATAAGCTTTAATGATTGAGCAAAACTTATAAGAAAAAGAATACAAAGTATCGGAATAAATCCATTAATTATTAAAAAAAGTTGGAAAATATAAATTATAAAAACTATCCAAGGAATAATTTTAGCTCCTTTTTTCGCTCCTAAACGAACTAAAGGTGAATTTTTACCATGTTCTTTATCTTCTTTTATCTGATGAAAATGAGAGCAAAATAGTACTAGTGTGGTTGCCAATGAGGATCCTGAACCAAGTAATAATGACTCTTTCCAAGGAATAGAAATCATGTATATATCTGATGGATTTAATGCAATTAAAGCAGCGGCGTAAGCAAAGGGGCCAAAAGCTAACCAACATAATGGTTCTCCTAAACCCTGGTAGCCCAAACGAAAAGGCGGTCCTTGATATAAATATCCTAAGAAGCAGCAAGCGCCGACTAATAGCATTACATTTATGCTCGTCGAAATTGAAATAATGGCAATTACTAGTAATCCAATTAATAGAGATGTATAAGCGGTAATTGAAACTATTGTTTTACTTCGCACAAGATTTACAATGGAATGAAATTTGAATTCATCAATTCCTGTTTCTGAATCAAATAAATCATTAGTTAGATTTTCCCAAATTAGTATTAATATTGCAGCGATTGTGAATGCAATTAAATTATATATTTTGACATTTTTGAAAGAGTTGAGGGTATAAGCTCCTGAAATAAAAACTGGTAAAATTGCTACTGAATAAAGAGGCCATTTTATTGCTTGTTTCCATAAACTTTTATTTCTTTCATTCATTATTAATCCAGTTAAGAAAAACTATAATTATTAAATATAGTTTATAAATTGAGTTACATTTTTTACTTTAATGCATGATTTTTAGTTATTTTCAATAAGTGATGAAAAATAATTTAAACTTTTCAGATTTTTTAAAAGGCGTTTTTTCCAATTTCGATAAGAAAGGGGTAAATTCCGGATTAGTAAGTATCTGTATTGAGATACCTTGTGTTGATTTATTTGATGTATACGAATTTTTTATTGATAAATATTCTTTTTCTTCTTTTTGGGAAGAGGATAATAAAATGTCATATATAGCTCTTGAGAAATGTAAATATCTAACTTTAGAAGGGCCAAAAAAATTTAAAGTAGCCAAAGAATTTAGTGATGAGAATTTTAATAATCTAATAAATTTGACTGATGAATCGAATACCTCTGCGCTTTCAAAAATAATTTATTTTTTTTCTTTTTCTGAGAATCTAAAGAAAAAATATTGCTTGTTTGACGTTCCTGGTCTAGAGGCCATTTTACCTAAAATATTGATTATTAAAAATAAAAAGAATTGTTGGTTAAGAATTAATGCACATGTAGAGGGTAAATCTTCTTTGAGGACGTTAATTGAAGAACTATGGTCAATAAGGGATCAGATCTTAAATTCAAAAAATCAAAAAAGTAAAAATATTTTTAATTATCCTTCGATCAATTATTTTTTGAATTCTTTAGAATTATCAAATAATAATTTGAAGCAATTAATAAAAAAGGGAATTAAATTAGTAGAGGAAGGTAGCCTTGACAAGATAGTTTTAGCTTCAAGAGTCAAAATAGAATTTAAAAATAAATTAAATATAATAAATATTTTAAAAAAATTAAAAACTAATCAACCAAATACTTGCAGATATGTTTGGAGGAGAAATAGTAAAGATATTATATTTGGAGCATCGCCTGAAAAATTATTTTCTTTAAGGAAGCCTGATCTGGTTTTAGAAGCTATTGCTGGAACAGTATCAAGTGATTTAAATCCGGATTCTCTTATGGAAAGCTCTAAGGATATAAAAGAGCATAATTATGTACTTGAGTATTTAATTAAATCCTTGGAAGTTTTAAAGATTAATAACTATACAAAAAGTTCTTTAAAGGTAACTTCTTTTGGAGATATTTCTCATTTACAAACTTTGGTATATTCCAAAATTAATAACATATGCCCTTTTGATTTGCTTAGAGTTTTGCATCCATCTCCAGCAGTCTGTGGATCTCCTAAAAAGGAAGCAATTAATTGGATAAACACACTTGAATCATTTTCTAGAGGAAATTATGCTTCGCCAATAGGATGGGTAGATTCTGAAGGGAATTCAGAATTCAGAGTAGCCATAAGAGGAGCACGTTATATTGATCAAAATCTAGAATTTACCGCTGGTTCAGGGTTAGTAAAAGGTTCTATCTCTAAAAAAGAAATTGAGGAGATTCAACTTAAATTTCAATCTTTAGTGAAGCAAATATTTCTTGCCAAAACTACTAAATAATTTCTAATAATTTTTCAACTACTTGATCCGAAACACTTTTGTTAGATAAAGTTTCTATCTCTCTTAATCCTGTTGGACTTGTTACATTAATTTCACTAAGCATTTCATTTATTACATCTATACCAACAAAGAATAAACCTTCATCTTTGAAATGTTGAGATAACTCAGTACAAATTTTTTTTTCTTTAGCTGTAAGGTTTGTTTTTTCTGCTTTACCTCCCATAGCTAAATTACTCCTAAAGTCTCCCCCTTGAGGAATTCTATTTATTGATCCAATTGGCTCACCGTTAACAATAATTATTCTTTTATCCCCTTCTTTTACTTCGGGAATGAATTTTTGCATCATTACTGGTAATTGTTCTTGCGATGTTATTAATTCAATCATTGCTTTAATACCTGGAGAATCCTTAGTTAGACGAATAACGCCTTGTCCTCCTTTTCCGCCAAGTGGTTTAACAACAACATCATGATTAATTTGTGCAAAATTAATAAGATCTTTTACTTTACTTGCAACTATTGTTGGAGCCATCAAATGGCTGTACCTCAATGCCCCTAATTTTTCGTTCCAAGCACGTAATGAGGAAGGCTTATTTATAACTTTTACTCCTTTTCTTTCGGCCACTTCTAAAAGATGAGTTGCATATAGATACCCCTCGTTGACTGGGGGATCTTTTCTCATCCAAATACAATTAAATTCAGCAAGAGGGATACATTTATTTTCTTTAAAAGAAACCCATGGACAAACTTCAGCTCTCCAAGAAGATGCCCATACTTCATCTCCTCTTGCCTCTAGATCTTGAGGAGTACAAGTCCATACTTCTATCTTTTTCTTAGAAGAAGCTTGCATTAATGCTGCAGACGAATCTTTTAATGGATTTATATTTTTTATTGGGTCTATCACAAATAGAAATTTCATATTATCTAATTAAGTAATAAGTCCAGTTTGTCCTCTTTTTCTAATTCATAAAGTTCGTCACAACCACCAATACTTTTGTCATCAATGAAAATTTGAGGAACTGTTCTTTTACCATTAGCTCTCTCCATCATGAGTTCCCTCGCATTATCATCGCCATCTATTTTATGTTCAGTAAAAGTTATATTTTTTTTCCCAAGTAAAGATTTCGCCCTTATGCAGAATGGGCAAAATCGCCAAGTATAAATTTCAACTTTAGACATTTTTTTAAAATATTATTTACTTTATACTATTAAATAAAAGTGCTTGTTAGATTATAAATAACAATTAAATTCTATTTTGATAGATATAACAGAATTTAAAAAAGATCTTTCAGAGTTAACAAAGCGCCTGGGTAATGCTCAGGATTGTCTTTGACGTCCCCAATTTAGTAGCTAAGAAAAAAGAGTTAGAGCAAATTGCTGCTCAACCAGAATTCTGGGGTAATCAGGCAGATGCAAAAAAACATATGCTCAACCTTGATGATGTTAGAGATCAACTTCAATTGTTAGATAAATGGAAAATGTTCATTTCTGATGCTGAAGCTTCTCTTGAGCTTTATTCCTTAGAGCCTGAAGAAGAAATGATTGTTGAGTCACATCAAGGGTTAGTCACTTTAAGAGAGAATTTAGATAAGTGGGAATTCCAAAGATTATTATGTGGTGAATATGATAAAGAAGCTGCTATCGTCACTATTAATGCTGGTGCAGGTGGCACTGATGCACAAGATTGGGTGGAGATTCTATTAAGAATGTATTCAAGATGGGCAGATAATAATGGAATGAGCTTAGAAATTACTGATTTATCTGATGGAGAAGAAGCAGGTATTAAAAGCGTTACATTTGAAGTTAATGGTAAATATGCTTATGGTTATCTTCAAAACGAAAAAGGTACTCATAGATTAGTAAGAATCTCACCGTTTAATGCAAATGGTAAAAGACAAACTAGTTTCGCTGGAGTTGAGGTCATGCCTAAATTAGATCAAAGTATTTCACTAGATATTCCTGATAAAGATTTAGAAATTACAACTAGTAGATCAGGCGGAGCTGGAGGACAAAACGTTAATAAAGTAGAAACAGCAGTTAGGATTGTACATTTGCCTTCAGGAATCGCTGTAAGATGTACTCAAGAGAGATCTCAGTTACAAAATAAGGAGAAAGCAATGTTATTGCTTAAAGCTAAATTATTAGTAATAGCTAAAGAACAAAGAGCTTCTGAAATATCGGATATTAAAGGTGATATTGTTGAAGCTGCATGGGGTAATCAAATACGAAATTATGTTTTTCATCCCTATCAAATGGTCAAAGATTTGAGAACAATGAAAGAGACTAACGATTTAGATGCAGTTCTTAATGGTGGCTTAGATCAATTTATTCATGAATTATTACGTATGAATATTTCTTCTAAAGAGTCTATTAAATAAATTTATGGCAAATAAAAACGAAAATTTAGAAAAAAAAGTTTCTCCTCCTAGCTTTATAAAACTAGCTATGAGAAATATGGTTAGGAAGGGTTCTAAAAGTATTTCTCATTTTTCAATTACTTTTTTAATTCTGATCGGACTTTTAATTTTAATAGCTACTTTAGGAAAGCCTAATATGCCTGTTTAATGAAAGTATGTATCAAAAAGATTTATATGACTTACAAATAGATTTAGTCTTTAAATGTAATGATTTTTCTAATTTATCAAATCATTTTACAAATAAGCTAGATAATCTTATTTTCGAGTCTGGTTTTTGGGAAGAAGTATTATTGTGTTGGATTAAAATAATTATAGATGAAAAAGATAATTCTTTTCCAAATTTTATTTTAGACAAAAAAAGATTTTCGTTAAGTTTGCAGATTATTAATGATAATCAAATTTCTTCTATTAATCAAAAGTGGATGAATAAATCTGGGTCAACTGATGTTTTATCTTTCCCAATTATTTCTGATGAAGATACTACTAAAAATTTAAATTTTATTGAATTAGGAGATTTATTTATATCCTTAGAAACGGCTTTTAAACAATCCTTAGAATTTAATCATTCTATTAAAAAAGAAATGCTCTGGTTAGCAAGTCATGGATTATTACATCTTTTTGGATGGAAACATAATAATGATTATGAATTAGATAATATGTTAAATTTTCAAGAATATTTAATTTCAAAATTAGATTGAAAGATTTTATTAATCAACTATAAATGAAGACTAAAGCAAAACTTTTAAAAAGTAGAAGAAGTTCATATAGGACATCTAAAAATTTTTTAATAAGTTTTAGATACGCTTTTAATGGGATTAAATATACATTTAAAAATTCAAGAAATTTTAAAATTCAAGTTCTTTTTGCTCTTTTTAGTTTAATCATAGGTTACATTCTTCAAATTGATAAAAGCGATTATTTGATCATTCTGGTGACTGTCTTTTCTGTATTGACTTTAGAAATAATAAATACATCAGTCGAATCTTTAGTTGATCTAGTGATTAAAAAAAAGTTTAGTAATCTCGCTAAAATTGCAAAGGACTGTTCAGCAGGTGCTGTATTATTAGCTTCAATTAATTCTGTTATTATTGGTATATGCTTATTTATTCCTAAAATAAAGTTATTATTTTTAAATTGAAAAAGATATGTTTTTAGTTATTGATAATTACGATAGTTTTACTTATAACCTTGTTCAATACTTAGGTGAGCTTTCAGTAGATCATGACATAACAAAAGAATTATTAGTAAAAAGAAATGATGAAATTACTTTAGAAGAAATAAGTCATATTAATCCCGATGGTATTTTATTGTCTCCTGGTCCAGGGAATCCAGATCAGTCAGGTATTTGTCTGCCAATTCTCCAAAACTTATCAAAGGAAATACCAATATTAGGGGTCTGTTTAGGTCATCAAGCATTAGCTCAAGCCTATGGCGGTAAAGTAATAGTTGGTAAAGAGTTAATGCATGGAAAGACCTCAAAAATTATTCACAATAAAAAAGGATTATTCAAAGATATTGATAGCCCATTTGTGGCTACTAGATATCATAGTCTTATTGTAGATTCAGAATCTCTCCCCTCGTGTTTCGAAATAACTGCAACTCTAGAGGATTCAACAATTATGGCAATTTCTCATAAAGAATATAAAAATTTACATGGTGTTCAGTTTCATCCAGAAAGTGTTCTCACACAATTTGGACATAAATTAATTAGTAATTTTCTAAATATGGCTGAACAGAAGTAAAATATAAATATATAAATTTTCTATGAGTATTATCAAAATTAAAAAATTTTTCCTTTTTATATTATTTTTATTTTTAATACCCTCATCCGCTATGGCAGGTGATTTGTTATTAAAAAGTTTAGGTCATGGTAGTTTTTTAATTAAAGGAAAAGAAAAATCAGTTCTTATAAATCCTTTTAAGGCTATTGGTTGTGCAAGTGATTTAAATGAGCCAAAAGGGATAAATTCTGATTTTATCTTAGCTAGTTCAAAACTAGCTGATGAAGGATATAATCCAAATGATCAATTGATGTTTGTAAAACCTGGAGTTTATAAATTCGAAGATATATTATTAAATGGAATTGAGATTCCTCATGACAGAGTTGGGGGAAGAAGGTTTGGTATGGCTACGGTCTGGAGTTGGGAGCAGAATAATTTAAAAATAGTCCATATGGGTGGAGCTGCTGGTGAAATGGATATAAATAGTCAAATTATTTTGTCTAGTCCAGATATTTTGTTTATTTCAATAGGAGGAGGATTAAAATCTTATAACGGAAGCGAGGCCTCAGATGTAGTAAAAAAATTGAACCCCTCAATTGTTGTTCCTGTTCATTTTGCGAGAGGTAAAAATATTAGTGATAATTGTGATTTTTCTAATGCTGACTTTTTTCTCGAAAATATGCAAGATTTTAAAGTCAAATATCTTGGTAAAAGCTTTGAAATAAATTCAAAAAGAATTGATAAAAATACTATTTATATTTTCAAAGATTAATTATTAAGATCTAATTTTTTATAAGTACTCCAGAAAAAACTCATTTGTTCTTGAGTTCCTATACTAACCCTTATAGAATTTTCAATATCTTTTTTGTTTTTCATCTCTCTTATTAAGATACCCTTTTCTCTCATTTGTCTTGTCAAAATTTCTGGATTTTTTTTTGGCCAAATTAAAAAATAATTTCCCCCACCAAAATGTTTCCTAATTGCCACAGATTCAAATTTTTTCTCAATTAATACTCTCGCTTTTTTTACTTCAGCAACATAATTATCTATATAAGATTTATCATTTAGAGCAGCTAATGCAGCAGTAACAGCAAAACTGTTCACATCGTAAGGTCCTGTCACTTTATTGATATATTGAATTATACTTTTATGTCCGAAGGCAAAGCCAATTCTTAAACCAGCCAAACCAGCAGTCTTTGAAAGGGATTGAATAACAACTATATTTTTAATTTTTTTAAAATCTATTACTGGAAGAAGACTATCTCCGTTAAATTTCTCATAAAGTTCATCAACGACAATTAATGATTTTTTATTCAGATTTGCTAATTTAATTATTTCTTGAGCACTTAAAACAGTACCAGTTGGATTATTTGGATTACAAATAAATATTAATTTAGGTTTATGTTTAATAATTTTTTCTTTAAATCGCTTTATTGGGAAAAGAAAGTTTTCTCCTTCGTAGGCACAAGTTATTTTCCTCATACCTTGTATTTCAGAACAAGGAGAATAATAACCAAAAGTCGGGTTTGTGGTCAGAAATATTTCATCCCTGTCGCCAAAAGAATTAAATATGGCATTTATTGCAGCATCAGCTCCATTAAACAAACCTATCTCTTCAGAGTCAAATTGCCTTGATTCATAATAGTGATTCGATACAAATTTTTTTAATAAGTTATATTCTGGATAGATTGAAATTTGATTTAAATTAATATCTTTGATCGCTTCATATACTTTTTGACTGGGACCTAAAGTATTTTCATTAAAATCTAAACGCAATAAATTTCTTCTGTTTTCTAAAGGTGCAGAATAAGATTGCATATTTATTATTTCCTTTCTTGGGAGAGGTGAAAGATTATTTATTTGATCAAATTCATTCATTACATTCTCTCTAAGGTTTCAATTCCAAGAAGCTCTAAACTTAATTTTAAAGTCTTTTCAGTTAAAGCACATAATGTGAGTCTTGAAATCTTTGTATCCATTTCTCCCTTAAGAATAGGAACTTGATCATAAAATCTATTAAAAGTCTTACATAATTCAAACAGATAATTACATAATCTATTTGGCATTAAGTCTTTTTCTATCGAAATTATAACTTCATCAAATTTAAGTAATTTCCTTATAAGCTTCCACTCTAAATCATGACTAAATGAAATAGATTCCAAATTTATAGCCTTTTCAGTCATATTATTTTTTCTATTAATTCCTGAAATTCTTACAAGTGTATATAAAAGATAAGGGGCCGTATTTCCATTAAGAGAAAGCATCTTTTCAAAACTAAATTGATAATTTGTGATTCTATTTTGGCTTAAATCGGCATATTTTACTGCTCCGATTCCAATAACTTTTGAAGTATTTAAAATAAAATCATCATTTTCAAAACGACTTTCGTTCTCTAATCTTTTTAATAGATCTTCTTTTGCTCTTTTAACTGACTCTGATAATAAATCTTTTAGTTTTATGGTATCTCCTTCTCTTGTTTTAAGTTTTTTACCATCAATACCTTGTACTAACCCGAATGGGACGTGATTTACTTCACAATCTTTAGGAATCCAATTAGCTCTTTTTGCAACTTGAAAAACTCCTGCAAAATGATTAGATTGACCATGATCTGTTACATAAATAATTCTAGCTGCATTATCTCCATAAGGTTCCTTATTAAATCGATATCTTAGAGCAGCAAGATCAGTAGTTGCATAATTAAACCCACCGTCTTTTTTTTGAATAATAAGTGGTAATGGATTACCTTCTTTATTAGTCATGCCATCAAGAAAAACACATTTTGCGCCTTGATCTTCTACTAAAATTCTCTTGTAATTTAAATCCTCAATTATTGATTTTAAAAACGGATTATAAAAGGATTCTCCTCTTTCCTTAATTTTTATGTTCAATGTTTTATAGATTTGATCAAACTCTTTTCTTGATTGATTACATAATAATTTCCATGCTTCAATTGATTTTTTATCTCCACTTTGTAATTGAACTACCTCTTCTCTTGATCTCTTTTGAAATTCTGTTTCATTATCAAATCTTTTTTTTGAAGCTTTATAGAATTCAACTAAATCGCTAATTTTGATCCTATCTATTTCTTTAAGATCACTTGAATATAAATCTTTAAGCTGAGTAATAAGCATTCCAAATTGTGTACCCCAATCTCCAATGTGATTTAGTCTTAAAACGATATATCCTCTAAATTCGAAAATTTTTGAGATCGAATCTCCTATAATTGTTGATCTTAGATGACCTACATGCATTTCTTTAGCAATATTAGGACTTGAAAAATCTACGATAACTTTTTTTTGGGAATGACTATTATTTTTATGGGATAAAGGAACACCAGCTCTCGGGCATTTAATATTAGATTTTATTGCTTCAATCAAAACTTTATTTTTTAATTTTATATTTATAAAACCTGGTCCCGCAATTTCTAAATCTTCACACAAATTAGATATCTTTTTATTTTCTTTGAGGGCCTCAATAAATGCTATAGCAATTTCTCTAGGGTTACTTTTATAAATCTTAGATAAAACCAGACATATATTACATTGATAATCACCAAACTCCTCCTTAGATGCTTGATTAATTAGATTTTTACGAATTTTTTCAAATTCTTCTTTCTTTTCATTTTTTATAAGACTTTCTAGAAGGGTTTCTTCAAAGCTTTTAGTTAATTCTTTAAAAATTACCTGCATGAATTATTAAAATGCTATTCGAGTCACTTAATTAATATAACGCATACTAAAATCAATCCAATTACTTTTAGTAATTGAAGAACTTGTTGAAATTAAATCAATTCCATCAATTAAATAGTTACTAATGTTTTTTGGATTAATTCCAGATACCTCTATGATTAAATCATTCCTAATTGTTCTATTAGAGTTATTTGTTGATAACTCTCTTAATTCTTTAATACTTTTTTTAAGTAATTCAGGATTAAATTCATCTAACAAAATACTATCTGCCCCTGCTAAAACTGCATCTTTTGCTTGCTTCATATCTTCTGCTTCAATAATAATATGAGTTGTAAAGGGAGTATTTAATCTAATTTTTTCAACTGCATTTTTCAAGTTATCAGTCCATGCAATATGGTTTTCTTTAATCATTGCAGCATCATATAATCCCATTCTATGATTAATACCACCACCACATTTAAAAGCATACTTTTCAAATATTCTTAAACCAGGAGTAGTTTTTCTTGTATCTGCTAAATTTATATTTGTACCTTTCAGAACATCTACAATATTTTTTGTATAAGTTGAGATTCCCGATAAATGCATTGAGATATTGAGACTTATTCTTTCACTTGCCAAGAGACTTCTTGAAGGGCCATTTAGTTCAAGAAGCTTTTGATCCTTCAAAAATTTTTCACCATCATTAATAAAAAAATTGCACTCTATCTTTTCGTCAATTTTTTTTAAAATTTCTTTTATTATTCCTACACCACAAAATATCCCTTCCTCTTTTGCTATCCAATGGGCTTTTCCTATTTTTTTGGTAATCGCAGAAGATGTTAGATCACCTTTACCGATATCTTCTTCAATCCAATCATCAATAATTCTAGAAATATTTGGAGAGTATAAATCCACTAAATTTGAAAAAGATAAAAATTTTATTTTAACTTTTAAAGTTTACTTTATACATTTATGTATTTTAATAAAAATTTATTTACCTATACAAAATTTGGAAAAAATATTATTTAGTAGATCTTCAGTTAATTCTTGACCTGTAATTCTCGATAAGTTTTTTATTCCATCTCTAACTTCAATTGATAATAAATCGAAGGGTAATTGATTAGCAATTATTGGATCAGTATCATTTAAATTTTTTAGGCAATCAGTTAGGTTTGATATTTGTCTTTCATTTAAAAAAATATCTATATTTTCAAATTCTTTTGATCCACATTTTTTAACAATCTTCTCGACTAGTTCTTTTTCGCCTTCATCATTTTTAATACTCATTAAAACAGAGTTCGATAAATTTTTTTTATTTACTTTTTTTGAATCAATTAAATCTTTTTTATTCCCCAAGATTGTAATTAATTTTTCTTGTGGAATTTTGCTTATAATTTTCTCATCATCCTTATTTAATCCTTCTTCAAGACTATATAAATAGATTATATAGTCTGAGTTTTGAATCATTTCAAAGCTTTTTTCAATTCCAATATTTTCTATATATTCATCGGTTTCTCTAATGCCAGCGGTATCTATTATTTTTATTGGTATATCTTTTATAGTCAAATTCACTTCAATTATATCTCTAGTTGTTCCTGGAATACTAGTAACTATTGCTTTTTCTTTTTTTGAGAGAAGATTTAAAAGAGAACTTTTCCCAACATTAGTTTTGCCAATAAGAGCAATTGATATTCCATTATGAATATGCGCCCCCCTTTTAGAATTTTCTATAAGGATTTCTATTTTTTCTTTTATAGTTTTAATATTTCTAGAAAAATTATGATAATTAAACTCTGAAAAATCCTCCTCAAAGTCTACTCTTGCTTCTATTTCTGATAATTGCTCTATTAGATCATTTTTGATGATATCAATCTTTTTCTTTATTTCTCCCTTTACTCCATTAAAAGCTATTTCTGCTGATTTAATATTTTTTGCATTAATCAATTGATTAATTGATTCTGCTTGAGTTAAATCCATTTTGCCATTAAGAAATGCTCTTTGACTAAATTCTCCTGGATTTGCAATCCTTACTCCAGTATTATTTGATAACAATGTCTCCATCACTTTATTTACAACAATTACTCCTCCATGACAGTGCAATTCAACAATATCTTCTCCAGTGAAACTATTAGGAGAATGCATAACTGTAATTAAAATTTCATCTATAAATTTATTTTCTAAATTATCTTTTATAAAGCCATGAAAAACTCTATGAGACTCCCAAGCATATTTAGATTTTGTTTCTACAATATTTTTACAGGAATTTATTGCTTCTTCCCCTGATACTCTTATAACTGCAATTCCTCCTTTACCTAGACTTATAGCCGAAGCTATAGCTGCTATTGTATCCTCAGTATCGATAATTGATTCCATCTCTCACTATGCTGTGGATAATTAAGTAGGCTTATCAAAGAAAACTTTCTTGATTGTGATTTCAGAATGAAGTTGATAAAGAATCTTCAATATAAAAAAATTCTATCATTATTTTTGAAACAAGATGGTACTCCCTTTTTTAATGCAAAGGGAGTAGCTGTTGGGGTATTTTGCGGATGCTTTCCTTTCTTTGGTTTTCAAACTTTATTAGGATTATTTTTAGCAAGAGTTGCGAAAGGAAATCTTTTTCTTGCTGCAATTGGTACTTGGATAAGTAATCCATTTACTTATGTACCTCTATATTTTTTCAATTATAAAGTTGGTTCATTTTTGCTAAAAAATTCACCAGATATTGTTTTTGATAAAAATTTAATGATTGAAGAATTATGGGAAAAAGGAAGTGTTTTTTCATTAAGGTTAATTTTGGGTTCAGCATTAGTTGGATTTTTATTAGCTTCTATTTCAGGAATCATTGTTTTTTTGCTATATAAAAGAAAAATAAAAAAAACAGTATCTTAAAATTCTTCTAAGTTTAAATTAACTTATTCCTACCCTTGCAATATCTAATACATCAGCCATTGATTTAATTTGATCAATAGTTTTGTGGAGTTGACTGTAACTTTCTAGACCAACACATAAATTAATTATTGCAGGTTTACCAAAAGCGGTTTTTACATTTGCATCGCTAACATTTATTCCTTTATCAGATAATCTCATAAGAATATCTTTTAGGACGCCTACTCTATCTATAACTTCTATTCTCAGTTGAATTGGGAACTTATTGTCAAGAATCTTATTCTCTTGGTTCCATGCAACAGGTAATCTTCTCTCTATTGGTATTGGGATAACATTCTCACAATCTCTTCTATGAATAGTGATACCGTGATTACCTAGAGAGACAGTTCCAATTATTTCTTCCCCAGGAAGTGGACTGCAGCATTTTCCGATTCTATAATCTAAGCCTTCGACCCCAGTGATTGGTGATTTATTAGTTGCATGAGATTTGGTTGCTATTGAATTATTTTTATTAATAAGAGATCTTGCTAATTCTTCGTTAGATTCATTTTTAATTTCTTCTGTCTGTATTTTAATCTCTTCTCTTAATCTATTCAATACTTGATGTAAAGTTAAGCCCCCAAATCCTAATGATGCTAGTAGATCTTCCGTAGACTTTAAATTACATCGATGTGCAACTTTTTTCATGGCATCACTTGAAATTAATGATTCAAATCCATTACGACCTATTTCTTTTTCAAGCAGATCTTTTCCTCTTTTAATAGTTTCATCTCTATGGCTTTTTTTATACCACTGCCGAATTCTATTTTTTGCGGTTGGAGTAACTACAAAATTCAACCAATCTAAGCTTGGAGTTGAATTATTATTAGTTAAGATTTCGATAAAGTCCCCATTTTGCAATGATGTAGATAGAGGAGATAGCTTTTCATTTATTCTTATACCATTACAATGATTGCCTATTTCTGAATGTATTCTGTAAGCAAAATCGATTGCAGTAGATCCTTTCCTTAGGCCAACAACATCTCCTTTTGGTGTGATCACAAATACCTCTTCATCGAATAAATCTTCTTTTATAGAGGCTAGATAATCATTATGGTCTTTCTCATTACCTTCTTGTTGCCAATCTACTAATTGTCTAAGCCAATTAAATCTTTCTGCATTACTAGATGCAGGTGAACCGCCTTCTTTATATTGCCAATGTGCAGCTATTCCGAATTCTGCAATTTGATGCATTGAACTCGTTCTTATTTGAACTTCAATAGGCCTATGTCTGCCGATCACAGAGGTATGCAAGGACTGGTAACCATTTGGTTTTGGTAAACCTATATAATCTTTAAATCTTCCAGGAATTGGCCTAAAAGTATCATGAACGACTGCTAAAGCTTTATAACAGCTATCTGAATTGCTAACAATAATTCTTAAAGCAGCAACGTCATAAATCTCGCCAAATTGTTTTTGTTGTCTTTCCATTTTGCTCCAAATACCATAGAGATGTTTTGGTCTTCCCGTAATTTCAAAATTTCCTAAACCTGAAGAGACTAAGTTTTCCTTCATCAAATTTAAGGTAACGTTTAACCTTTTTTCTCTATCACTTCTTTTAACGGCAATTTGATCTTTTAAATTTTTATATTCCTCTGGTTCAAGAAATTTAAATGCTAGATCTTCTAATTCCCATTTAAATCTATTTATTCCTAACCTATTTGCTAAAGGGGCATATATTTCTCTCGTTTCTCTTGCAATTCTCTCTTTTCTCTCTTCATTAAGCCATTGAATTGTTCTCATATTATGTAGTCGATCTGCAAGTTTAACTAAAACAACTCTTATGTCGCTTGCCATAGCTAAGAACATTTTTCTAAGATTTTCAGCCTGTGCTTCAGTTCTATTATTAAAGTGAATACCTCCTAATTTAGTTACACCTTCTACAAGTACTTTTACTTCTAAGCCAAAATTAACTTCTATCTCTGAAAGAGCAATTCCTGTGTCTTCAACAACATCATGTAATAGGCCGGCAGCTATAACTGATGAACTCGCGCCTATTTCTTTAAGCAGATCTGCAACAGCTATGGGATGAATTATATATGGCTCTCCACTTGCCCGAAGTTGTCCATTATGAGCTTCGTAAGCAAGTTTGAAAGCTTTTCCTATTAGATCTTGATTTGAATCATTTTTTTTATTAGATACTTCATAGTTTTCAATAATCTCAAGAAGCCAATTAGGAATATTTATCTCATACTTCAAAGATTCACTTTCATAATTTTTATTTTCAGGCAAAATGATTGTTGAAACTTTAATTTCATTTTTTTCTTTTGAATTCGCAGTTGCCTCAGACATATAATGTTGCTTTAGATTTATTTTATTTGGGACTAGAGAAATTTGCTACAAAATTATGAAAATAAATAAAAGCAAAATTCTTGAAATCAGGAATCTAAATGTCAAATATGGTTCTTATCAGAAATCTACCATAAAAAATTTTAAATTAGATTTGTTTAAAGGAGATCACTTAGCAATAATAGGTCCTTCTGGATGCGGTAAAACAACATTTGCAAAAACAATTGTAAATATGCTTCCTGAAGGTTCAATTATTCAGGGATTTATAAAAATATCTGGAGAAGATCTAACTAAAATTGATAAAAAACAAATTCAATTATTTAGAAGAAATAATTTTGGATTTATTTATCAAGATTCTATAAAAAAACTTAATCCTTTAATGACAGTTGGAGATCATTTAAAAGAATTAATCAAAACACACTTTCAAAACTATCCCCCTTTAATTATAAAAGAATTAGTAGAAGAAAATTTTAGAAAAGTAGGAATAGATATTGAAAGATTAGATTCATTTCCTCATCAATTTAGTGGGGGAATGAGACAAAGAGTTTCAATTGCAATGGCTTTAGCTTTGAAACCTAAAATATTAATAGCAGATGAACCTTCAACCAGTCTGGATTCTAAGACTAGTTTTGAAGTCATGAATCAAATTCTTTGTTTATGTGAGAAATCTGGAACTACTTTGGTTTTGATTAGTCATGATATTAATCTTGCAGCAAAGTGGTGTAAAAAAGTCGTGATAATGGATCAAGGATTAATTCAGGAGCAAGGAAATATAAAAGAAGTTTTTAAATCGCCTAAATCAAAAATTGGAGAGAAATTGATAAATGCAGCAAATATATCTTTGAAGCCAAGAAAAATAATTACCTCTACAAATGATGTTGTTTTAGAGGTTAATAATTTAAGACATTGGTATAAATTAAATTCTTCAATTTTCCGACCCAAATGGAATAAGGCTTTAAAAGAAGTAAGTTTTAAATTGTATCGAAATGAAGTCCTTGGAATTGTTGGATCTTCTGGGAGTGGAAAAAGTACTTTATGTAGAGCTTTAATAGGACTCTTGAAGGTGAGAGGAGGTGAAATAAAAGTTTATGAAAGAAATTTAGAATTACATAAAAAAAAGTCTAATAATTTTAAAAATATACAAATAATTTTCCAAGATCCTTTTTCAAGTTTGAATCCAAAAATGAAAATCAAAAATATTTTGAAGGATATATTTTTAATTCAAAAAATATCTAATAATTATCAAATTAAAGATGAGATTAAACTAATTTTAAAAAATTTAAATCTACCTTCAGATCCTGAATTCTTAAACTCCTACCCCAATCAATTATCTGGCGGTCAATTACAAAGAATTTCAATTGCAAGATCATTATTATTGAAACCAAAAATCCTCATCTGCGATGAAAGTGTAAATATGTTAGATGCATATGTAAAAGTTGAGATACTTGATTTACTTAGAAAGATACAAGAAAAAATGGATTTAACTATAATTTTTATTACTCATGATTTAGGAATTGCAAAGAAATTTTGTAATAGATTATTAGTTATGAATTATGGACAGATTATTGAAGAAGGCGATTCAGCTACAGTTTTTTCTAATCCTAAGAATAATGTTACAAAAGTTTTAGTAAATAGCTCCTTAAACCTTAATTGATTTTTTTAAGACTCTCAATAATTTCTGAAATTCTTGGGGTAATTCTGCTTCAAATTTCATTTCTTCTCCATTTATAGGATGAAAAAGTCCTAGCTCTACAGCATGTAAAGCCTGACCATCCAATTTGCAAGGAAGCTTTTTACATCTTCCATATAAAGGATCACCTAGAATGGGGTGATTGATATGAGCACAATGAACTCTTATTTGATGAGTTCTTCCAGTATCTAGTTTGAAGCTCATTAATGAATAATTACCTAATCTTTCTAATAATTTCCAATAAGTACATGCATATCTCCCGGAATTTTCATCAACTACCGCATACTTCAATCGATTTAGTTTATCTCTACCTATATGTCCAACAATTTTACCTTCTGAAGTATTTGGGACTCCATGAATTACCGCAATATAGTTTCTTGAAGCAATTTTTTCTTTTATTTGTATTTGAAGATTGACAAGTGATTCTTGGCTTTTTGCTACAACCATACAGCCAGAGGTGTCCTTATCTAATCTATGAACTATCCCAGGTCTTAACTTGCCATTTATTCCAGGTAAATCTTTACAGTGAAAGAGTAGTCCATTTACTAAGGTGCCTGATTTATGTCCTGGAGCTGGATGGACTATGAGTCCTGATTGTTTATTAATTACAATGATGTGTTCATCTTCAAAAAGGATATTTAAGTTCATCTTTTCTGGCTTTAAATATATGAGAGGTTCTGGAGGAGGCATCCAAATTTGTATATTATCTCCTGTTTTTAGTGGGGTTTTAGCTTTTGCAGTTTTGTAGTTAACAAGAACTAATCCCGCATTTATAAAATGTTGTATTCTTGCTCTACTCTGTTCAGGCCTCTTGCTTACTAGCCACCTATCGAGTCGCATAGGAAGGGACATTTCATAAGTAATTTCTATTAATTCACCTTCTCCTACTCCAAAAGAGTTTTTATTACTTGAGTTCATATTGGCACTTCCAAAGCAATCTTTCCTAGCATTTGATTGCGATAATCTTCTAATAATTTGTGAGCCATTCTTCTTTTATCACCTGAGGTATGTTTCAAGGCTACAAGATCAATCCATTCATGAGGGCTATCAAAGTTCTTTAATATATCAACTCCATATCTATCAGATATCTTTGAAAGTGAAATATTCGCATTTTTATCTTCTTTTAATTTGAAAATTATTTTTATAAATTCAATCGCAACACTTTCTATTTCATAAGCAGCCTCTCCTATATCATCACAAAGTGCAAGATTCAGAGCCGATTTTTGATTCTCTAAATTAGGGGGTATAACACCGGGGGCATCAAGCAAATCTATCCCACTGTCTAATCTGATCCATCTAAGATTACGTGTTACTCCTGCTTTCCTAGCGCTTTCAACAACTTTTTTCTTGGCGATTCTATTTATTAATGCAGATTTTCCTACATTAGGAAAACCGAGGGTAAGTGCTCTGATCGGCCTAACCTTCATTCCTCTAGATAACCTTCTGTTATCAATTGATAATCTGGATTCCTTAGCAGATTTACAAATTTCTTTAATTCCTTTACCATTTTTTGCATCACACCAAAGAGGATATATATTATCTTTTTTAAACCACTTGTTCCAATTAGTTATAGTTTCTGTAGTTATCATATCCGCACGATTTATCACAAGGATATGTTTTTTGTTTCTAATCCATTGATTAAGATGAGGATGACCTGTTGATAAAGGGATTCTTGCATCTCTAACTTCTATAACTAAATCTACTCTATTTATCACTTCAGTTAGCTTTTTTTCGGCTTTAGCAATATGGCCTGGGTACCATTGAATTTTAGGTATTTCCAATTGATTAAATCCAACAAGTTGTACGAGTAAACCTTTTGATTCTTATTAATTTCAAAAGTAATTACATTTAATATTAATGTAAACATTAAATATTTTTTATTTTTATAAATTTTATATTTCTACCTAATTTTTAAAATTTATTAAGGCATAAGTAACACTTAGTACTTTTTAACCCAATAAGTACAAATTAACGTTAGGGTTTCATGGTAAAAATAGGATGTTTTAATGTCGAAGTTGTCTCTTTCCAGTCTTGATAAGTCTAAATTAGAAGGAAAAAAAGTTCTTGTAAGGGTTGATTTTAATGTCCCATTAAATGATAGTGGTCAGATTACTGATGATACTAGAATAAGAGCAGCAATTCCTACGATAAAATATCTCATAAATAATTCGGCAAAAGTTATATTAGCTGCTCATTTTGGAAGACCTAAAGGGAAAGTTAATGAGAAAATGAGATTAACCCCAGTTGCTGCCAGATTAAGCGATATATTGGAACAAAAAGTTAATCTGACTGAAAGCTGTATTGGTGAAGAGGCTCTAGCAAAATCTAATAGTTTAAATAATGGCGATGTTTTATTACTAGAAAATGTTCGTTTTTATGAAGAAGAAGAAAAAAACGATTTAGATTTCGCTAAAAATTTGGCTTCTCATGCAGATATGTATGTTAACGATGCTTTTGGAGCTGCGCATAGAGCTCATGCTTCAACTCAAGGAGTTACACAATTTTTAGAGCCAGCTGTTGCAGGATTTTTGTTAGAAAAAGAGTTGAAATATTTACAGGGCGCAATTGATGCTCCAAAACGTCCTCTTGCAGCAATAGTAGGAGGTTCTAAAGTAAGTAGCAAAATTGGAGTTTTGGATTCTCTTTTAGATAAGTGTGACAAAATTATTATTGGGGGAGGTATGATTTTTACTTTTTATAAGGCCAGAGGATTAGATGTTGGGAAGAGTCTTGTTGAGGAAGATAAACTTGAACTAGCAAGAAATTTAGAGGCAAAAGCAAAAACTAAAGGGGTAGAGCTTCTATTACCATCTGATGTATTACTTGCAAATGAGTTTTCTCCTGATGCAGAAAGTAAAGTGTCTCAAATAGATTCAATAAGTGGTGATTGGATGGGCCTAGACATTGGGCCACAATCAATCAAGGTTTTCCAAAATGCTCTTGCCGAATGCAAAACAATTATTTGGAATGGTCCAATGGGTGTTTTTGAATTTGATAAATTTGCTGAAGGTACAAATGCAATAGCAACAACCCTGGCAGATTTAAGTTCTTTCTCTGAGGTTTGTACAATTATTGGAGGGGGAGATTCTGTCGCTGCGGTGGAAAAAGCTGGCTTGGCTGAAAAAATGTCACATATATCTACTGGTGGAGGGGCTAGTCTAGAACTTTTAGAAGGTAAAACTTTACCTGGAGTAGCAGCTTTAAAAGACGCTTAAATTATATTTTTTCAACAATTTCAACGCTTTTAGTGAAAGAAATAGTTCCCTTTGGATGAGCGATAATACCTGACCATATTTGTCTAGCTGGTTCTGATGATGCTCTAGTAGTTTTAAAAATGCCTCCAGAGGCTAAAGGCTCAATATTGATTTCTTGATTTAAATAAGAATCATCCTGATGCGATATTATTCCTCCAGCTATAATTACATCACCAAGTGGTTCATTTAGAATAATATCGATATCATATTTTGTACCAGTAAGAACTTTCTCAGGAATTCTAAAAATAATATCTATTTTATTTTGGTCATTTCTAATAGTAGTTAATAAATTTTTTATATTCCCATTATTTATTTTGTCGTTTTGAATAGAAAACAAATACTTAAAATTAGATTCAAGAAAGTATATTTCTCCATTAACTATTTTATTTCCATTAACTTTGATATTAAATATTTTTTCTTTAGAGTTTTCTCCGCTTAATCTTTTAATTTGCCATGTTGAATTAGGGAAATCTTTGATTATTTCCTTAAATTGTTCTTGAATTTTAAAGTTTTCATCTTCTTTAAAAATGTTTTTTATCAATTTTAAGTTTCGAGTATTTAATGCATTTTCAAGATTTTTTCTTATATCAACGTTTGTATTTTTGGCGATTGCTAATTTTGGGGAAATGAGATAAATAAATATATATATAAATAACCCTAATTTTGAAAAAAACTTTAAATTTAACATTCTCATAATTTTATCTTACTTATTAAATTTTTAATGTCTAAAAAAAGAAATAATTTATTAATAGCGGCAAGTGGAACAGGAGGTCATATTTTTCCTGCTTTAGCAGTATCTAAAAAGGTTGAAAAAGATTGGGATATTCATTGGCTAGGAGTTACAAAAAGACTAGATTCTGAATTTGTACCTAGAAAATATAATCTTTTGACTTTGAATTTGGAGACACCAAAAAAAAATATTTTTAGAGTATTTCAATATCTAAAAATTTTATTTTCAATTTTCAATATTATTAAAATCCTTAAAGAAAAAAAAATTAATTTAGTATTTACTACTGGTGGATATATTTCAGCACCGACAATTCTTGCAGCAAAGTTGCTTAAAATACCTGTTATCCTCCATGAATCAAATTTAATACCGGGCACGGTTACAAAATATTTTGGTTTTCTATGTGAATTTGTTCTTCTGGGTTTTAAAGATACAAATTTTTATTTAAAAAATTGCAGAACAATTTTCACTGGAACTCCTCTTAGGGATCAGTTTTATGAAATTAATCCTTTGCCAAAATGGGTTCCTAGAGGAAAGGGTCCTCTTCTGATTGTTATGGGAGGAAGTCAAGGTGCAAAGAAGATTAATGAAATTTTCTATGAATCTATTGATTTTTTAATGAAACAAAATTTTCGTATAGTTCATATTATTGGTGAAAATAATTCTAATAGTGAGATAAAATTAAAATCTAATAATTATGTTCAAAAGAAATTTACTAATCAAATTGCATCTTTGATGCAAAACTGTGAACTCGTTATATCAAGATCTGGAGCAGGAACAATAAATGAACTCATACAAACTGGAAAACCATCAATTTTAATTCCATACCCTAATTCAAAAAATAATCACCAAGAAAAAAATGCAATGATTCTTTCCTCAATAGGGGGTGCAATTTTAATGAATCAAAATCAAATATCAAAGTTATTTTTTGAAGAGACTTTGAAAAGGATTTTAAAATTTAAATTAAAAAAAGGAAAACCTAAATATGAAATTTTAGATTTAATGAAAGAAAATTTAAAAAATCTTGATACCTTAAAATCTACAAATGAGATTAAAAAATTAATAAACTATTTTTTAAAAGAATTTTGAATTTCTCTACATAAAATTTTATTATTTTTTCTAGTCTGTAAACTTATTCGTGCCCATTTTTCATTAAGAAATCTAAATGAGTTGCATTCTCTAATTAATATACCTTTTTTTTCTAAATAATGAATATTTGAAGACAAGGAGAATTTACTTTCTATTAAAAAAAAGTTAGTTGAAGAGTTATGTACTTTAAGATTTTTTATTTTCGATAATTCATTAGAAACCCAATTTTTCTCAGTATTTACCCAGTCATGAATCTTTGATGTCCATTCCTCATAAAGAATTTTATTACTTAATAGTTCTATTCCAGCTTTTATAGCAAATGAATTTAATGGCCAAGGGTCTCTTTTTATATTCCATTTCTTAAGTTTTTCAGATGAGCCAATAATATAACCTAATCTTAAACCTGCAATATTAAAGAGTTTGGTCAAACTCCTAATAACTAATAAATTATCATATTTTTTAGTGAGTGGAATTAAAGATTCTTTCTCACCATTAGGTGTTATGGCTAAGAAAGCTTCATCACAAATAACTAGTTTATATTTTTTTAGAATAATTTCTAAAGATTTTTTATCCCATAATTGACCCGTAGGGTTATGTGGGTTGGTTATCCAAAGAACATCACAATTAGGTTTAATTGGAAAGGTTTGGGGAAAACTATTGCTCCAATTTTTTGGCAATTCTGCATAATCGAAGATAGCGTTCCAGCAATTTAGTGATCTTTCATAATCTACGAAGCCTGGACTTGGTATACAACTTGATCCAAATTTGGAAGCTTCATAACCTGCCCAAGTTATTAATTCAGAAGCCCCATTACCTGGCAATATATTATCGGGATTTATTTGATGAAATTCTCCAATTATTTCTCTCAAACTATTTAGATTTCTCTCAGGATAATATCGAAATCCTAGAGTTTTAATTTCTGAAATTAAAACATCTAATATCAGCTTTGGGGGTTCGAAAGGTACTAGTGAGGCACTTGAATCAATTATTTTAGATGGTAATAAATTTAATTTTTTTGCTTTAGTTAATATATTTCCTCCATGCTTGAAGTTTATATTTTTAATATCTTGATCATTCAAATTATTGGTATTGAATTTATTCATTAATTCTTTTAGGTTTTATTCAATCCATTCTAAGTTTGATCCAATAGCTTCTTTCACATTTGATAATTGGTGAATATTAATTTGCTTTATGATTCCGTTAAGAATATTTGGGACTAATTGTGGACCGTTATATATCCATCCAGTATATATTTGCACTAAAGATGCTCCAGAACATATGCGTTCCCAAGCAGATTCTGGACTATCAATTCCACCTACTCCAATTAAATTAATATTTTTATCAATATTATGTATATGACTAATTATTTGATTTGCTTTTCGTTGAAGTGGTTTGCCACTTAATCCTCCATTTTCCTCAGAAAGTAATAGCCCTGTTTGCTTTATCTTTCTTTGTTCAAGACCTAATCTATCTAGACTAGTATTAGTAGCAATTATTCCATCAATATTTTCGTCAATTATTAATTGGCATATATCTTCAATATCTTTATAACTTAAATCTGGTGCGATTTTCACAAATAAAGGAGGACAATTACCTAAATTTTTGACTTCTCTAAGCAGTTCTTTAAGAAGTATAGGATCTTGTAACTTTCTAAGTCCTTGAGTATTAGGTGAACTTACATTTATAACTGCGTAATCACAATAAGGAATCAAAAGTTTTAAAGAAGTTAAATAATCTTCTGTAGCTTTGGATAAGCTTGTAATTTTAGATTTCCCAAAATTTATGCCCAAACAATTATTTTTTCTATGTTTTTTTAAATCAACATTTTGCTTTAAAAAGTTTTTAACAAGATTTTCGGCACCATTATTATTAAATCCCATTCTATTTAATGCTGCCTGCTCCTTAGCTAATCTAAATAATCTTGGTTTAGGATTACCTGATTGAGCGTATTTAGTAACTGTACCAATTTCAGCAAAACCAAATCCAAAATCCTTCCAAATATTTGCAGCATTTCCATTTTTATCAAAACCTGCTGCCAAACCAACTGGATTACAAAAATCTATCCCACATATTTTTTGATGTAATCTTTTATCAACAACACAAAATTCTTGATTCAAACTTTTTATTATTCTTGAAATTAAGGGCCAATTTCTGTTTTTTGAACTAAAAGTGAGAAGACTTAAGGAGAAGTTTGTAAGGTACTCTGCATCTATTCCGGCATCTTTTTTAAGGATAGGAGTTACCAAGTTCTTATAAATATTATTAAACATCCCTTTCTGATCAATCATAAAATATTAAAGATTAAGTATTAATATTCTCTATTATCCAATATTTTTGATTTTTAGGAATGAATCTCCAATTACGCCATTCAAACAATTCATATTTTTGAAGGAGCATATAACTTTCTTCTCCAAGTAATTCATTCAATTCACTAGAATTTAAAAAATATTTTTTTTCAGCAAATTTTTCAAGTAATTCATTTTTGGAAAATAATTTTTGAATTTCATTAAGTTCTTTTTTCTTTGAAAAGTCTATTGCTTTAAATGATTTTTTGACTTCGCCAACTAAAGGTATTCCTTTGCTATAACTTGTAGCAATTAAATCTACTCTCTCATTCTGTTTATCCCCACTATGACCTTTTACGAATTCCATCACTAGGCCTTTTATTCTTAAATCATCTATTTTTTGCCATAAATCCAAATTTTGAACAGATTTACCTGCACTTGTTTTCCATCCATTTTTCTTCCAATTGATGATCCATTTTGTATAGCCCTCAATAACATATTTACTATCTGTTCTTAATTTAAAGTTTTCTTTTAATTGAAAAGTTTTTAACTTTTCGAGTGTTTTAATAGCTGCAGTGAGTTCCATCCTATTGTTAGTGGTATTTTCCTCTGAACCACCTATTTCTATTTCACTATTATCATTAAATATTATTAATCCTCCCCATCCACCTGGACCGGGATTTCCACTGCAAGCACCATCTGTTGCAGCTTCAATTGCAATATTTTGTTGACTATTCATGATTTTAAAGCCGATATTAGATATATCGGCTAGAAAAATTTTTTCTCTATTTTAGTGTAACTTTACCGCCAGCTTCTTCAATCTCTTTCTTTAAAGTTTCAGCATCTGCTTTCGCAATACCTTCTTTAACTGTCTTTGGTGCGGATTCAACAAGTGCTTTTGCATCGCCTAGACCAAGACCAGTAGCATTTCTTACAACTTTAAGGACTTTGATTTTAGCCGCTGCGTCGAAGCTTTCTAGAATTACATCGAATTCAGTTTTCTCTTCAGCTGCTTCGCCGCCTCCATCTCCACCACCAGCTCCTGGAGCTGCCATTACTACACCAGCTGATGCAGCTGCAGAGACACCAAATGCCTCTTCAATTTGTTTAACAAGCTCAGATGCTTCTAAAAGTGAGAGGGATTTCAATGATTCGAGAATTTCTTCAGTTTTTGCAGTCATTTTCTTAATAGATAATTAATTTTGAAGTTTAAGATTCTGATTTTTCAGAATGTTGTTTAAGTGATCTAGCAAGTCCAGAAGGTACTTCATTGATAGAAATAGCAATTTTTGTAGCAACACCATTTAATGCGCCGGCAATTTTTGCCATTAATACCTCTCTCGAAGGTAGACTTGCGATCTCTTTTATTTCAGATTCGCTGAGAAGTCTACCCTCGAATAAAGCTCCTTTGGTTTCGGATTTTTTTGTCTCTTTCTGAAAAGATTGAATTGCTTTTACAGCGCCTCCAACATCTTCTTTGATTAAAACAAAAGCATTAGTCCCTGTTAGTAAGGATTCAAGATCAGTCCAATTACTATTACCATCAATTGCTTTACGCATTAATGAGTTTTTAGTAACTTTGCAAATGCCATTATTTGTTTGCAATCTTGATCGCAAATCAGACATCTCCTTGATAGTTAAACCTTTATAGTCAAGAACTACAGCCATTTCCGAATCATCTAACAGAGATTTTATTTCTGTGACGATTTTTTGCTTATTCTCTATTGTTCGGCCCATTGTTGTTTTTGGATCGTAATTTAGGAAGAGCAGGAAATGCGGCAAAGTCCATTTATGAAAGAGGCCGCACTTATTAGATCCAAAAAGAAAATAATTAAGACGAAACCTCGGCAGGATTTAAGATTTAGTCGGAACTAAATTAACCTACTTTCTTTGGCCGTATTATTGCTTTAAAATTATACTACAGAGCGTTAACTTTCAGGCTGATAATCTTGCAAGGCATTGATATCGACTTGAACTGAAGGTCCCATAGTTGAAGTTACATAAAAACTTCTCCAATACTTACCCTTCGCACCACTAGGCTTATTTTTATCAATAGATTCTTGTAATGTCTTTAAGTTTTCAAATAAAGCATTTTCAGTGAAACTAGCTTTTCCAAAGCGAACATGCACAATCCCAGCTTTATCTGCTCTGAATTCTAATTTTCCCGCCTTAAATTCTTTTATTGCACTAGCTATATCACTAGTTACAGTACCAGCTTTAGGATTTGGCATTAACCCCCTTGGTCCCAAAACTCTTCCAAGTTTTGCTACTTTTGGCATCATATCGGGAGTTGCAATAAGCAAATCAAAATCCATATTGCCTTTATTAATGCTTTCTACAAGATCTTCTTCTCCAAAAAGATCTGCACCTGCAGATTTGGCTTTTGCTACATTTTCACCGCTAGTGATAACAGCAATTTTAATACTTTGACCAGTGCCATTAGGTAGAGCTACTGTTGTTCGTAGCTGTTGATCTGTGTATTTTGGATCAATACCTAAACGAATATGAGCTTCAATTGTCTCATCAAATTTAGCGTTTGCATTTTTCTTGATAATACCTAAGGCATCAAGGGGAGCATATGTGCGATCTTCTATCTTTGATGATAGATCCGCCATTCTTTTAGAAAGTTTTTTCATAATGTATTTGGGTTCAAACGGTTAAAGAATTAACCTCCCCTAAAAAGTGAAAGTTTGGGATTAAATTTATTCAGTAATTGAAACGCCCATATTTCGAGCAGTTCCTTCAATTACCTTCATAGCTGATTCAATACTCGAACAGTTTAAATCAGGAAGCTTTGTTTTGGCTATCTCTTCTAATTGAGATTTACTTATATTGCCAACAGATCCTTTGGAAGACTCACCAGCTCCTTTTTCTATTCCAGCGGCTTTAGTTATTAAGACTGAAGCAGGTGGAGTTTTGGTTATAAAGGTAAAGCTCCTATCTTCAAAAACTGAAATTTCAACAGGTATAACAAAACCGGCTTTATCTTGTGTTCTTGCATTATATTCTTTGCAAAATGCCATGATATTTACACCGTGTTGACCTAAAGCCGGACCCACTGGTGGGGCTGGATTTGCTTTGCCAGCTTGAAGTGCTAGTTTGATAACCGCAACAATTTTTTTTGCCATTAGATTCTTGAATTTAAACGGAGGTTAAAATGATTAATTTACTCGATAAACAGAAATAATAATTAATTTTGTTTATTGATTTGGGAGAATTCTAATTCTACAGGAGTTTCGCGCCCAAATATTGAAAGTAATGCTTTTAATTTATTTCTTTCACCCGAAACTTCTATAACTTCACCCTGGAAATCTTTAAAAGGTCCACTAGTAACGATAATTCTATCTTTTTCCTCAAGATCTAATTTTATTACAGCTTTCTTCTCCGAGGCGCGCTTAAATATTCTATTTACCTCTTGCCTGGATAAGGGTCGAGGTTTAATATGTCCTCGAGATCTACCGCTGCCTCTTCCATCTTCCGCTCCAACAAAATTAATAACATTGGGAGTACTTTTTACAGCCATCATTGTATCTTCATCCAGAATCATCCTAACCAATACGTAGCCAGGGAAAACTTTTTCCTCTGTAGTTTGTCTAGAACCATCTTTCTTAAGTTTAATACCTGGAGTTTGAGGAATTTCAATCTCTATAATTCTATTATTAACACCTAAAGTTACTGACCTTTGCTCGAGAGTGGCTTTTACTTTCTTTTCACAGCTTGATGCAACTTGAACCGCATACCATCTAGCAATACTAGTATTAGCCTTTTGAGAACTAAGGTTTGTTGTCAATTCATTACTCATTTTTCTTTCTTTGGAAACTGGATAAATGATTTTTTAAAATTATAGGATTGAATCTATATTTAAAAATTTTTAATTCAACGGAAAATTTGTGATGCAGCCCATCCATAAAACCTACTCACAGATGCAATTGCAGCAGCCGAAAAGGATACCATAATGATAACAGCAATAGATTCGCTAAATAACTGTTGTTTGTTAGGCCACACAACTAGTTTGAGTTCATCGAATGTAGAAGTTAAAAAATTCTTCTTTTTCTTCGGCTCTTTTATATCAGAAGGCTCTTTTTTAAGAGGTTCTTGATTAGTAGGACTTGTCACAAAATTTTAATTTAGTTTAAGCTTAAAAAACTTATAATCATTTTAGCTCATCGTTTTACTCATCAGCTAGGTTTAAACAAAATCTCATCTTTTTTTGAAGGGCTAATTTTTACAGATATATTTTTTTTATTTTTAAAATTATCTTCTAATAGTTTTGATGCTAGTGGATTTTCTATTTGTCTTCTAAGTTCTCTTCCTAAGGGCCTAGCACCATATTCAGGCTGATAGGAATCATTAGCAATCTTTTGTATAACTCTTTTATCAATATTAATTTTTATCCCCTGTTCAAGTAATAATTTTTTTAAATCTTCTATTTGTAAAAGAATTATTTTTTGTAGTTGATCAATTGATAGGGTATCAAACTTTACTATTTCATCGATTCTGTTTAAAAATTCGGGTCTAAAAATAGAGGATAATGTTTTATTTATAGAATCTTGTAAAGTTTGTTTTCTTAATTCGGAATTTTCTTTTTGATTCGGAACTATTTTTGAATCTTCTAATATTATTTTTCCAGCTAAATTACTAGTCATTATTATGACTGTATTTTTGAAGTCAACAGTTCTTCCTTGAGAATCCGTTAATCTTCCTTCATCTAAAACTTGTAGGAGGATATTGAAAACTTCTGAATGCGCTTTTTCGATCTCATCAAGGAGAATTACAGAATAAGGTTTTCTCCTAACTGCTTCAGTTAATTGCCCTCCCTCTTCGTAGCCAACATAACCTGGAGGAGCTCCTAAAAGTCTTGCGACAGCGTTTTTCTCCATATATTCACTCATATCCAGCCTTAATAAAGCTTCTTCTTCATCAAATAATGATGATGCCAAAGATTTTGCTAATTCTGTCTTACCAACTCCTGTCGGACCCATAAATAAGAATGATCCAATTGGTCTTTTAGGATTCTTCATTCCAACTCTCGCTCTTCGTATCGCAGAAGAAACAGCTTCTATAGCTTTTTCTTGTCCAATAACTTTTTCACTTATTTCTAACTCCAAGTTAACTAATTTTTTTCTTTCATTAGAAACTACTTTGGCAATAGGAATTCCAGTTATTTTTGAAATAACATCAGCAATATCATCAGGTTCAACTTGATATTTCAAATTATATTTTCTATTTCTTTGAAGTTTCTGGCAACTTATCTCAACATTTTTTATTTCATATTCAACTTCATTCAGTTCTGCTTCTAGATTATTTAGGTTATCAAAATTATCTATTTCGTCACTATGAATGCTTAATTCTTCGATTTTCAGAATTAGCCTATTCTCTTCTTTTAACAAAAAAGTTAATTGCTCTATTTTTTCTCGATCATTGTTCCAATCATTAGTAATTTCATTCAATTTCTTTATAGATAATTCTTTGCTTTCTAATAACTTTTCTCTTTCTTCGATATTTTCGGGGGAGATATTTTTTAACTTAATTTCAATAGTATCGATATTTTTTTCTTCATCGATAATTGTTTGGGGTTTTATATTAGATTCAATTTTTAATTGGGCTGCTGCTTCATCTATCAAATCTATTGCTTTATCTGGAAGGCACTTATCGCTTATATATCTATCTGCAAGTCTCGCAGAACAATTAATTGCTTCTTCTGTAATTCTAATGCCATGATGTAATTCATATTTCTTTTTTATACCTTGTAAAATTTTTGCACTTAATTCAACTGATGGTTCATTAACTAATATCTTTTGAAAACAATTATTTAATGACTGATCTTTTTCAATACTTTCGCGAAATTTTTCAGGTGTTGTTGTTCCTATGCATCTGAGCTCACCTTCGTTAAGTAAAGGTTTTAAAATGTTACTTATATCTGTTGTAGTTCTATCAGAAGTGATTATTGTATGAATTTCATCAATAAATAAAATAATGCCTTGATTAGAGTCTTTAATTTCATTAAGTATTAAGCTTAGTCTTTCCTCTAATTGACCTCTAAATTTTGTTCCAGAAACTAATGCTCCCAAGTCAAGAGAAATAATTTTTGAGTTTTTTAACAAATCAGGAACTTTTTTTTCTACTATCAATTGAGCAAGTAATTTGGCAATAGAAGTTTTGCCAACGCCTGGATGACCAATGAGGATTGGATTGTTTTTGCTTCGTCGAGATAAAACTCTCATTAAGTTATTAATCTCATCCCCGCGCCCTATTACTGGGTCTAGCAGACCTTTCTCAGCAGATTCTGTTAAATCTTTTCCGTAAAGAGACAGTACATTCTCTTCAGTTTTTTGCTTGGTTTTAATTATAAGATTACTTTTCGGTGAAGGGATGATGGCTTTTGATTCCTTTATTAGCTCTTCCTTATCACTTTCATCGATAGATTTATTTATTAGAATATTATCTTCATCAGATATAATTTTTTTATTTTCTATATAATTTTGTTTTTGAATAATATTTGGGGAAAATTTTAATTCTTCTTCTAATTGTTCTACTGAAAAGTCTCCCTCTTGAAAAACATAATTTCCTATTCTTGAATCACTGCCTAAAGCAATTAACAAATGAGGAATCTCTATTAATTTTGAACCCCACTGTGCTTTTATTTGATTCGCATTGTCTAATAAAATTTCGAGCTCTTCACCAATAGTAAAAATATCAGAATCATTTATTGGGGTTTCTTCTAAAAATTCTTCAGTTATATCTAGAACTGTATTTTGATCTATTGATAACTTTTCTATAAATGAAAAAAATTCACTTGAGGTGAACAAAGTATGAATAATGTGTTCAATATTAAATTCACTATGATCCCATTTTTTTGCAGTTTCTTCTCCCAATAAAAGAAGATTCCAACTTATATCACTAAAAAGTTCTGGATTTGAGGTAAGAGTTTCTCTCATAAACTATATAAAATTTATACTTGGTGATTTATTATTATCTTAATTAAGAATAACTTAATGATCATTTAGAATTTTTATAATTATAAGTTGTATTTAAAAAAAATTTTATTTAATAAAGAGATTTTTTAGTTTGGTTGGAAAATTTTCATGATTACTAGATAATTGGTAAAGGGTTTAATCACTTGTTTTGAAATCAAAAAAAATTATTTGATTATCTTCTTTATATTTCAGATATTAGCCAAATACTTCAGCTATTTATAGGATTTAAATAGTATTAATTAAATTGTGAAAGAAACTATTGATTTCCTTATTGACACTATTGAAGCTAGACAAGTGCTTGATTCAAGAGGGAACCCCACTGTAGAGGCTGAAGTATTTTTGGAATGTGGTGCTATTGGCAGAGCAATAGTTCCTAGCGGAGCGAGTACTGGTGCTCATGAAGCACATGAATTAAGAGATGGTGGGACAAAATATATGGGGAAAGGTGTCTTAAATGCGGTTAACAAAATTCATGAGACAATTTCTCCTGCTTTATGTGGATTATCAGCTCTAGATCAAACAAGTATTGATAACTTAATGATTGAAATTGATGGAACTCCTAATAAATCTAGTTTGGGCGCTAACTCAATTCTTGCAGTGAGTCTAGCCAACGCTAGAGCTGCATCAAATGCTTTGGATATGCCGTTATATAGATATCTTGGCGATCCATTATCTAATCTTCTCCCTGTACCACTGATGAATGTAATTAATGGTGGAGCTCATGCACCTAATGGTCTTGATTGCCAAGAATTTATGCTTGTCCCTCATGGGGTGAAAACTTTTAGTGAATCATTAAGAATGGGAACTGAAATATTTCATTCACTCAAATCCTTACTTGCTAAAAAAGGTTTATCTACCGCTGTTGGAGACGAAGGTGGTTTTGCTCCAGAATTATCATCTAGTGAAGCAGCAGGAGATTTGCTTTTAGAGGCTATTCAGAAAGCAGGATTTATTCCTGGAGAACAGGTCTCGTTAGCATTAGACGTAGCTAGCACTGAATTTTATAAAGATGGATTTTATAAATATGAAGGTAAAAGTTTAACTAGCTCTCAAATGATTTCTTATCTTTCAAATTTAGTTTCAAATTATCCAATAGTTTCAATAGAGGATGGACTAGCAGAAGATGATTGGGAGGGTTGGTCAGCCTTAAATAAAGAGATTGGAAATAAAGTGCAGTTAGTAGGTGATGATTTATTCGTTACTAATACTGAAAGGTTAAGAAAAGGAATATTAGAAAAATCCGCAAATTCAATATTAATAAAGGTAAATCAAATTGGCACATTAACAGAAACTCTGGAAGCTATGGATCTAGCTAAAAGTGCAGGTTTTACAAGTGTTATCAGTCATAGAAGCGGCGAAACAGAAGATACAACGATTGCCGATTTATCTGTGGCAACGAGAGCTGGGCAAATTAAAACTGGCTCTTTGAGCAGAAGTGAAAGAATTGCTAAGTACAATAGGCTCTTAAGGATTGAAGAAGAGTTGGGGGATCAAGCTAGATTTGCTGGTGATTTAGGTTTAGGTCCAAAAAATATATAGTTTTTATTGCTTCAGCTTTTCTATTCTTGAACCTTTTCTCATGCTTAATTGACACTTGATCCAATCAATACTTATTGGTGCTGCAAAAATTAAAGGTAAGACCGCAAAATTATTTTGGTTATTAGTTACGAGTAAAGCTGATGCTATGGTTAAGCTTCCTATAAGAATAGAATGACCTAATGATTTTTGCGCCGTAAACATTTTCTTGAATTGCCTATCAGACTCTCCCATCCTTATTTGAAGTTGTAAATCACCCTGTTCTAATCTCTCTAAACTCTCATCAATTCTTTTTGGGATACCTACAGCCTTTGAACCTAACTCTCCTACTTGCCTACCAAATTGGTTAATTAAATCATTAGGTGTTTGATTGTTAGAAGTCATTAAATCAATTAGATAAGGCTTAGTTATTGATACAAGGTTAAACCCTGGATCTAACATTCTACCAACACCTTCAAATGTTGAAAGTGCTCTCATTACAAATATTAAATCAACTGGTAGCTGAAAAGGAGTTTCATAAACAAGTTCGTATAAGTCTCCAGATAGTTTTTCAATGATATTTGGGCTGAATGGTGGAGTTAAAGCTTCTTTAAGCATTAATCTAACTAATCTTCTAACTGGACCTACATCTATATCTTTGGAAATCAAGCCAGCTTGCTGGAGTTGGGTTACTAGTGATGATGCATCTCTTAACGCTGCAGATTGAACCATAGATCCTAAGCTTGCTTGTAGACTATTTGAAATATTGCCCATCATCCCAAAATCATAAAAGATTAATTTGCCTGAATTTGAAACGGCTAAATTACCTGGATGAGGATCAGCATGAAAAAAACCATAATTTACGAGCTGTTTTAAATAGCTAACGGCACCTATTTCTGCAATCTTTGATAAGTCAATATTCTTAGATTTTAATTTTTCAATATCACTTATTTTTGTACCTTCTAAATAACTTAAACAAAGAACTTTTTCAGTGCTCAAGTTCCAAATTACCTCAGGAACTTCTACATTCTCATCATCAAGAAATTGCTGCCTAAATCTTGCGGCATATTGAGCTTCACATTTAAAATCTAGTTCTTTCATAAGAACTTTTCTACACTCTTTTGCTATTGCAACCCAATTCCTTCCTCGACTCCAGTTTTTATTCTTTTGGATTATGAAAGCAATTTGTTGCATTATGTTCAAATCGATTGTGAATAAATTCTTCAGATTGGGTCTTTGAACTTTAAATACAACTTCTTTCCCATCTTTTAAAGTTGCTTTATGAACCTGAGCTAACGAAGCTGATCCAATTGGAGTAGAAGTAATTTGGTTGATTTCTGAGAACTTATGTCCTAATTCTTTTTTGATAATTTCTTCAACTTTTGTATATGAGAACTGAGGAACTTGATCTTGTAACTTTGATAATTCCTGTATCCAAGTATTCGGAATTAAATCAGGCCTCGCAGATAATAGCTGACCAATTTTGATAAAAGCAGAACCAAGTTCAATCAATTGATTAGTAAACCACTTAGCTCTTTTTATTTGAACTTTATTTTTTTTATCTCTATTAGTTCTAAAAATTTTAAATATTAAATTGTCTAGCCATAAATTAACCAAAAGTAAAATAAGTATTCTCCAAATAAGAAATCCTCTTTTGATTTTCTTTATTCGATTTTTTAATTTATGATTACTCATTAAATTTTATTATTCATTTTTCCATTAAAGTGATCAATTTTTACTTTGAGATCTTCTATTTCTTTTAGAACTTCACTTAAGTATGGATCTTGATTAGATTCTGAAGTATCAACATTTCTACTATTACTTACTTCATTTTCCATTCTTGCAGCTTCTTCAATAATTGCGTCTTTTAGCGTGTCAAATTCTTTTTTAATTTTTTCTGGGACATCTTGTGCAATATTTGAGGCTTCTTCAATTTTTTCTACGACTATTTTGTTTAATTTTTCAGTTACCTTTTTAATAGCTGCTTTTAAAAGATAATCAGAATTCGTCATAAATAATATTTAAAGCCTTTAAGCAATTCACAACTTTCATTTATCTAATCATAGATCAATTGAGAACAAATCTGTTAATTGATTTCCTTTTTAATTTATCTATTCTTATTTTTCCTATGTAAGTTTGTATCTATATTATGCTTTTTTCTTTTTTATCTCTTAACTTATATTTATGTAAAAAGGTTAGAAATTTTAGTAGTATATTTTTCTACCCAAAAACTCATCTAATTATTGATTAAAAGGAGTTTTATTAAATTGGAAATTATTGAAACAGATGTTGCTATTATTGGAGGTGGTCCAGCTGGATGTACCTGTGCATTATATACATCTCGTTCTAACTTAAACACTGTCATAATAGATAAAAATCCATCTGTAGGAGCTTTAGCAATTACTCACCAAATAGCTAATTATCCAGGAGTTCCTGTAGATATTAGTGGCGAAAAATTGCTTACATTAATGAGAGAACAAGCTGTTCAATATGGAACTGACTATAGAAGAGCTCAAGTTTTTGGTATTGATGTAGCAGAAGATTGGAAGACTGTTTATACACCGGAAGGAACTTTTAAAGCTAAAGCACTCGTACTTGCAAGTGGGGCTATGGGGAGACCTGCTTCTTTTAAAGGAGAAGCAGATTTCTTAGGAAAGGGTGTAAGTTATTGTGCTACATGTGATGGTGCTTTTTATAAAAATAGAGAAGTTGCAGTTGTTGGTGCTAATAAAGAAGCAATTGAGGAAGCTACTGTTCTTACTAAATTTGCTTCAACGGTACATTGGATTACATCCAGTGATCCAAAATCAGATAATGAGGAAGCGATGGAATTAATGGATAGCTCTAATATTAAACATTGGAGTAGAACGAGATTATTAGAAATAAAAGGAAATGATATGGGAGTTAATGGGGTTGTTGTTAAGAATAAACAAGAAGAAGGGCCTATTAATCTTGATTTAGATGGAGTCTTTGTATACATGAGTGGTTCGAAGCCAATCACTGATTTTTTAGGAGATCAAATTGCTTTAAAGGAAGATGGAGGAGTAATTGTTGATGATTTTATGTCTACCAATTCTGATGGTGTCTGGGCTATTGGTGATATAAGAAATACACCTTTCAAGCAGGCGGTTGTCGCAGCGTCAGATGGATGTATAGCAGCCATGTCTATTGACCGCTATCTAAATAGTAGAAAAAATATAAGAGTAGATTGGATACACTCTTAAAGAGTTTATAAAATAATTAATTTCATAAAGGCGTTGCTTCTGAGATATAAGCTACTCCACCGTAATAACTTAGATCAGACTTAATATTGTCACGCATTTGATCAATTAATTCTTGCTCACAGAAAACTATCACATGAGCATTTGAGCCTAACCCAGTAAATTCCATATCTTCAGTAACTACTCTTTCTGGACCTCTCCCAGTTGCATGTTTCATTACTGTATATCCTGGGACATTAGCTTTCTCTAGTGTATTGATAATTGCATCAAGCTCTCTTTCACTAAAAATTAAATCTAATCTTTTCATTTTTTACAACGGGGTAAGAGGGATAATTTTATTTACTAAACTCATATAGATTGGGATGCCTAGAACTATATTGAAAGGAAAAGTCAAACCTAATGTCGTAGATATATAGTAACTTGATCGTGCTTCTGGGACAGTCATCCTCATTGCTGCTGGTACAGCTAAATACGAGGCACTTGCACATAAAACCACAAATAAAAGTGCATTTCCAGGTCCTAGAGATAAAAATCTTGCAACGAAAACACCTATAAAAGCATTAAATAATGGCATGAAGATTGCAAATCCAATTAAATATGAACCCGCATTCTTCAACCTTGGTAGTCTTTGAGCTGCAACTATTCCCATGTCTAAAAGGAAAAAGCATTCTGCTCCATAAAAAAGTTGTCCAGTAAAAGGTTCCATTTTTGAAATGGCTGCGGGATTACTGAAAGCCGTAAGAAAACCAACAATTAAACTTGATAGTAATAAATAAACAGATCCATTTAAAAGAGACTCATGCAATATGGAGCTAAGATGCATTTTTCTTGAATTGGGTCTATTTTTAGGAGCTGCAAATTTTACTAGTAATAAGCCTACAATGATTGCCGGAGACTCCATTAAAGCTAAAGCCCCGACCATGAATCCATCGAAGTCTATACTCTGACTTTCTAAGAAACTTTCTGCAGAGATAAAAGTTACAGCACTGATAGATCCATATGCAGCTGCAATAGCTGCTGAGTTAAAAACATCAAACTTGTATCTTAAGATAAAGAATCCAATCAGTGGAATTATTAACGACATCATTATCGCTGCACCTAATGTTGGTAAAACCTGATCAGTAAAACCACTTTTCTGTATTTCAATTCCTCCTTTAAAGCCAATTGCCAAAAGTAAGTATAAAGAAAAAAGTTTTGGTAAAGGAGCAGGTATTTCTAGGTCAGATTTAAAAAATATAGAAATTGCTCCAATTAAAAAAAACAGTACAGGAGGAGCTAATACATTTTGTAATATGGGATTTATTTCCATAAATTATTGGGCTAATTCATTTAAAGCAGCTTCTAAAGCTTCTTTCCTTGTCTCAATTATTCCATCAACCCCAAATTTGGATAATCTTTCTTTAACTTTTTCATTAGCTCCAGCTACAAATGCTTTTCTAGAATTATTTTTAGCTTCTTGCATCATATCTTCAATTGCAAGTGTAGCTGTCACTCCAACTCTAGGAACATCAGTGATATCTAAAATTAAAATTTTATAGTTTCTTACTAACATCATTCTCTCAGTAATACCTTTTGCTGCACCAAAACTTAGTGGGCCTTTTAGTCTAAATAACATTACTTCTCCAGAACATCTATCAAGAAGAGCTTTTTCATCAGAGGGTAAAAGATTTTTACTTTGCTCATTATCCTTAGGTAAAGGATTATCCTGATCCATTCCTTCTAATTGCGTTTCAGTTATTGAATCAATAGTTAGCATATTTGCAATAAATACTCCAACTAATACTGCCCATATTAAATCCCAAAAAACTGTCATTAGTAATACACCGTACATAACAACTGCAGTTTTAAGAGATAATTTATGAGCTCTTCTCAAGAATCCCCAGTCAATAATATCCAAACCTACTTTGATAAGAATGCCTGCTAAAAGAGCTGTAGGTATTTGCTCTGCTAATGGTCCAGCACCTACTAAAACTATTAATAGAACTAATGAATGAACCATTCCTGAAATAGGAGTAGAGCCTCCAGATTTAACATTTATAACAGTTCTCATTGTCGCCCCCGCTCCAGGTAAACCTGAAAATAGTCCAGCTATAGCATTTCCTATTCCTTGGCCAATTAATTCTCTATCAGAATTATGTCTTGTTTGAGAAATATTATCTGCAACTAGAGAGGTGAGTAAAGAGTCAATAGCTCCAAGAACTGCCAGAACCAAGCCAGCTTTGAAAATGATAGGAAAGTATTGATTAAAGCTTGGAAAGCTTAGAGATGGAACTCCTCTAGGTATTTCACCAATTCTGTCTAATGCACCATCGCCAAAAATTAAAATTGATAGTGGGGTGACTATTAATAAGGCTAGAAGAGGGGAGGGTACCCATTGGCTAATTTTTCTAGGTGTTAGAAATACTATGCCTAGTGTCATTATTGCCACACCAATAGCAGCTCCATTCGGTTGGAAATTAGAAAAAACAGTTGATAAAGACTCGACTACGCCTCCTCGGGTACTTATTCCCAATAGTGGACCAATCTGAAGAGCAATTATTATCACTCCTATGCCAGACATAAATCCGGAGACCACGGAATATGGAACAAGCGTAATATATTTACCAAGCTTTAAAATTCCAAACAATATTTGTAATAATCCTCCAATTACTACTGCAGCCATGACTAAAGGTAAAATTTGACCTGCCGAAAGATCTCTTGGTACACCAACAGCTGCTAAACCTGCGACAACTCCTGCGACTGTTACGCTCATTGGACCAGTCGGACCACTAACTTGAGCGGGGGTTCCCCCAAATAAAGCTGCTAAAAAACCAACAACAACTGCTCCATATAAACCGTAAATTGCACCCCCAGGTCCTAAGGCTGCGTTTCCAAAAGCAAGTGCAAGAGGTAAAGCTACTACTGCAGCTGTTATTCCTCCTAAAATATCACCCCTTATATTCTTAAGATTAAATCCATTAATTATTTCCAAAGAAAATCTCCTTAAATAAATACATTAACTAGAAGATATTATCTCTTTATGTCCAAAATTTGTTAAAAAATTAAATTTGTGAAAAATATATCAACAACATTTAAAAAAATTTTAAGTACATTAGGTTAATTTTCCTGAACAAAAAAGGATTTTGGTTATTTGTTATGGAAGTCAAGAGACTATCGTATTAGTTAAATAATTACTTTTAACTTCAAAATATTCAAATGAATTTGATCATTCGCCCTAGAAGATTGAGAAGGACAGACGCAATAAGGGAAATGGTAAGAGAAAACCACCTGCATCCTGAAGATTTTATATATCCATTGTTTATTCATGAAAAGGATTTCCAAGAAGAAATATCTGCAATGCCTGGTATTTATAGATGGGACATGAATGGATTAATTAAGGAAGTTTCTAGAGCCTGGGAATTAGGTATTAGATGTATTGTACTTTTTCCAAAAATTGACGATAGTTTAAAAACAGAAGATGGATCAGAATGTTTCAATGAAGCTGGTTTAATACCTAAGGCTATTCGAATGTTAAAAAAAGAGATACCTGAGATGGCAATTATGACTGATGTTGCCTTAGATCCCTATTCATGTGATGGACATGATGGCTTGGTTGATGAAAATGGAAAAATATTGAATGATGAAACCATTGAGATTCTGAAAAAACAGGCTATTACCCAAGCAAGAGCAGGAGCAGATTTTATTGGTCCAAGTGACATGATGGATGGGAGAGTTGGAGCTATAAGAACTTCTTTGGATATTGAGGGATTTAGCGATGTGGGAATTATTAGCTATACCGCAAAATTTTCATCTGCTTATTATGGACCTTTCAGAACAGCTTTAGATTCTGCCCCGAAAGAGAATAATAGGAAAATAATTCCAGATAATAAATCAACATATCAAATGGATCCTGCTAACTCGAAGGAGGCTTTAATTGAATCGGCATTAGATCAATATGAGGGGGCAGATATTTTGATGGTTAAGCCTGGTGTTTCTTATCTAGATATAGTTTATCGCCTGAGTACTTTTTCAAATAAACCAATAGCTGCTTATAACGTGAGTGGAGAATATTCAATGGTAAAGGCTGCTGCTATGAAAAATTGGATTAATGAAAAGGATATTGTTTTAGAAACATTGCTTAGTTTCAAAAGAGCAGGGGCAAAATTAATACTCACCTATCATGCTTGTGATGCATCAAAATGGTTGAATGAGAAGTAAAAACTCATTAAAATTAAAAAATTTGTTTATTCTTAAATAAATATTATTCATTATTTTGCTTTTAAAAGGTTCAAAAGGTGTCCAAAGAATCGGACATATTGCACTTAGAGTAGAAAATCTCGATAGAGCTAAGTCTTTTTATTTGAACTTAGGTATGCAATTAATTTGGGATGATAAAGATTGGTGCTATCTGGAGGCTGGTAAAGGAAAAGATGGACTTGCTTTATTGGGGCCTAGTTATAAAGCAGCTGGTCCACATTTTGCTTTTCATTTTGAAGAAAAAAAGGAAGTAGAAAATATTTATTCAGATTTAAAAAAATCTGGAGTGAATGTTGCACCTATTCATGAACATCGAGATGGAACAGCTTCTTTTTATATGCAAGATACCGAAGGTAACTGGCTTGAAATGCTTTATGTTCCTGCCGGTGGGATTAAATCAAATATTTGATTATTTCAATTGAATGATAGAGAAAAGTTATTATAAAAATTCATCCGCTCATAGATCACTTTCAGAAGAATCTATAAGACTTTTAGAGTGGGACAATTTAAAAACTCAACTTTCCTCTTTTGCCTCCACAAAAATGGGAGAAAATGCAATATTAGAGTTTGACATTCCAACTGATTATGAAATTTCAAGAAGACTATTGCAAGAAACTATCGAAATAAATGAGTTAGAAAAGAACTTAGATAAATCGATTAGTTTTTCAGGTGTATTTGACATAAGTAAAAATATTGAGATTTGTTCAAAAGGAGGAGTTATTAGTTCTTCTGAACTATTAGAAATAGCTGAAACAATATCTGCGGCAAAAGATTTAAAAAAAATACTTTTAGATTTTGAGCAAAGACCTTTTATTTCTTCTTTTTTAAATCGTTTAATTGATCATAATCAGATTGAGAAAATTTTAAAAATTGGTATTGAATCAAATGGTAGAATTTCTGATCGAGCAAGTCAGAAATTAGCAAAACTTAGGCAAGAATTATTATCTAAGAAATCAGAAAGAAGGATATTAGTAGATAAATTTATTCAAAAAAATACTAATTATATTCAAGATAATATTATTGGGGATAGATATGGGAGACCTGTTTTAGCTATTAAGGTACAATTTGCTGAGAAATTTAAAGGTATAATTCATGATTCCTCTGCATCAGGGAATACCATATATTTGGAGCCAGAATCTATAGTATTTAAGGGTAATAAAATTGCTTCTATGGAAGCGAGAGTAGCAGGAGAAGAATTTAAATTATTAAAAGAATGGTCGCAAATTATTCGTGATAATGATAAAAGCCTTATTGACATGTCAGATATTCTATTGAGAACTGAACATGCTCTTACACGTTCAAGATATTCAAATTGGATTGGAGGTTATGCTCCAATTGTTGAAAATAATCCAATAGTTAAATTAATAGGTTTTTCCCATCCTCTTTTGATTTGGGAAAATAAAAAAAAAGAAGCTCCCAAACCAGTATCTATAGATTTTCATATAAATAGAAATACTAAAGTAGTAGCTATAACGGGACCGAATACTGGAGGTAAAACTGTTGCTTTAAAAGGTCTTGGAATAGCATTATTGATGGCTAGATCAGGATTATTTATTCCATCAATTAAAAATCCAATAATACCTTTTTGTCCAAATATATTTGTAGATATTGGTGATGATCAATCCTTAGAGGGAAATTTATCTACTTTCAGTGGCCATATTTTGCGTATTAGAAATATTCTGGAATCTCTTAATAATAAAAAGGGGTTATCAGTTGTTTTATTAGATGAAATAGGATCTGGGACAGATCCTTCTGAAGGTACTGCTCTTGCAATCGCGTTATTGAAAGAATTCGCAACCTTATCTGATATAACTTTAGCTACAACTCATTATGGTGATATAAAAGCTTTGAAATATAGTGACAATAGATTCGAAAATGTTTCAGTTGCTTTTGATGAAGAATCATTCAAGCCAAAGTACACCCTGAATTGGGGAATACCTGGAAGAAGCAATGCCTTATCAATTTCAAGGAGAATTGGGATTGATGAAAAAATACTTAATGAAGCTGCTAATTATTTAAAACCGAGAGAGGTTGAAAATATAAATAATATTATTAAAGGGCTAGAAGATGAGAGGATAAAGCAACAAAATTCGGCAGAAGAGGCTGCTGAACTTATAGCTAGAACAGAAATATTACATGATGAAATAAAGAATAATTATGAATTTCAAAAAATTAATGCTGAAAAAATTCAGGAAAGCGAAAGACAAAAATTATCAAAACATATTAGAGCAGCTAAAAAAGAGGTTATTAATTTGATTAAGAAATTAAAAGATAAAAATGCAAATGGAGAAGACTCTAGATTAATTGGAATAAGGCTTAAAGAGATTGAGACGGAACATTTAACTCAAACAAATATCAATAAAGAAATTTCTTGGACTCCTAAAATAGGAGATTTTATAAAAATTAAAAGTTTAAATAGTACTGGTCAAATATTAGATATAGATCAAAAAGCTAGATCTTTCGAGGTTAAATGTGGATCATTTAGAAGTACATTATTAATTAATGAATTTGAAGGTCTTAATGGGGAAAAACCCAATTTCAAAAATTCTAAATTTGAAATAAATTCTGTAAGAGAAGATTTTTCTTTCTCTAAAATTAGAACAAATAAAAATACTATTGACGTAAGGGGTATGAGAGTTCATGAAGCAGAAATAACAATTGAGGAAAAAATTAGAAAGTTTCATGGTCCACTTTGGATAGTTCATGGAATTGGAACTGGAAAATTAAAAAAAGGATTACGTATTTGGTTATCTAGTTTGCCTTATGTCGATAAAGTTGAAGATGCAGCAAATAATGAAGGAGGTACTGGTTGCAGTATTGCGTGGATAAAATAAAATCTATAAGTATCTATAAAAAAATCATTCAAAAAACTTTTAAGTGCAATTTATTGATCAAGCAAACATTATTCTCAAAGCTGGTAAAGGCGGCAATGGAATAGTTTCATTTAGAAGAGAAAAATTTGTTCCGGCTGGTGGCCCTTCAGGAGGTAATGGAGGTAAGGGTGGTTCAATAATCCTTATCGCTGATAATAATCTTCAAACACTTTTGGATTTTAAATTTAATAGAGAAATATTTGCTAAAGATGGTTTCAAAGGAGGTCCAAACAAAAGATCTGGGGCTTCAGGGGACAATACAATCCTAAAAGTTCCTTGTGGTACAGAAATCAGAGATTTTAATACTGGTATTATTTTGGGTGATTTAACTGAGGATAAGCAAAGTTTAACTATTGCCCATGGCGGCAGAGGTGGACATGGTAATGCATATTACTTAAGTAATCAAAATAGGGCTCCGGAATCTTTCACTGAGGGCAAAGAAGGAGAGATATGGGAGGTTCAATTAGAATTAAAACTTCTTGCTGAAGTAGGTATTATAGGTCTTCCTAATGCTGGGAAGAGTACTTTAATTTCTGTTTTATCATCAGCAAGACCAAAAATCGCAAACTACCCTTTTACAACTTTGATACCTAATTTAGGTGTAGTAAGAAAAGCTGATGGGAATGGGTGCCTTTTTGCCGATATCCCTGGTTTAATATCTGGAGCCGCTGAAGGAGTAGGATTGGGACATGATTTTTTAAGACATATACAAAGAACTAAAATAATTATTCATTTGATTGATTCAATTGCTGAAAATCCTATTCATGATTTCGAGATAATTGAGAAAGAATTAAAAAGATATGGAAATGGGCTTTTAAATAAAAAAAGAATAGTTGTACTTAATAAGATGGAACTTGTAGATGAAAATTATTTGCAAACAATTACAAAAAAGTTAGAAAATTTATCTAAGAAAAAAGTTTTAGTTATTTCTTCATCTTTACGAAAAGGTTTATCTCCACTACTTTCTGAGGTTTGGAAGCGAATTTAATTTTTTGGAAATATTATTTTATTGCTCAAATTACTTGATTTAATTTAGGAAATTAGCCATAAATTAGATATTGCCTTTAATAAACTTATGAATTTTTATAGTTGCTTTGATCAACAAGGACAAATAATTGCCAGGTGCCAGACTATCCAAGATATTCAAGTTTTAAAGAAAATGGGAAGACCGATAGTAGAAGTAAAAGAAATGAAGAATGAAGAATCTGTTGTCTGTTCATTAACTGGAAGTCCATCTGATTTCAACATGGATTATTAATAAAAAAATAAAAAATAAAAAATAAAAAAGGAAAGGGGCAATTAAAGCCCCTTTTATTTTTTACATTTTTTAAAATTAAAAATCAATCGTCATAAACTAAACATTCAGGTTCGTCTGGATTTGCATCGCAGAACAACTCTAATGCATTCGGATCATGCTTATCTTCAGGATGATGATCCTTATATCCTTCGAGTTCTTTTAATTCTTCAGTTAAATGTCTGACCTTTGGAAGATTTCCCTCTTCTTTTGCAGAGGCGATTTCCGATTGATCTTTTTGAATGTGTTCGTCAATGGATTTCATTTTCAGTTTTTTATACTAAAGTAGATATCTATAACATAGTTAATTTGAATTGATTTTGCATCATGTATTTATAAAGTTCGTGTTCATTACAACATGAAATTTGTTAATCAATAATAATTTGAAAATAAATCTACTTTGGAAGTGATTGCATTATTTCCCTCAAACAAGGAAGAACCGGGATGATTTGATTAGGATTCAAAGGGAATAATGCTTTGTAATAATCTTTTTTCCATTCAGAGTCAAAACATGTCTCAGAAACCTTAGTTAATTTAAAAAACCTTAATCTCCATTTTATAATATTTTTAAAATCTGAAATTTCTTTTTCGGTACATTTAAAAAGTTGCCTATAAATTAATTCCCAACGAATAATTGTTGGAAATAAATAGATATCTGCATAAGTTAAATCTTCTCCACAAATCCAATTACCTAAATTCTTATCAAACTTTTTTTCTATTTTAGTTAGAGCTTCAAAAAGGTTCTTACTTGCTTCTTCATAAGAGATCTGATTTCTGGCAAATCCGCATTTATAAACCCCATTGTTAATGTCCGAATGAATTATTTCTAGTAAATCTTGATCGCATTTACTTATTTGAAGTGATTTTTGAGAGGAGTCTACTTTTATTGAGTTCAGAAATTTTACTATTTCAGAACTTTCATTAGATAAAATTTTAATCTGATCATTTTGAAGATTAAATAATAATGGTAATGTCGACCTGAAAAGATTATGCTTTTGCGCTTTTTTATAAAATTGATGAAGAGTATCGCATCCCTCAAACTTTTCATTGAAAATCCATTGACCACTATTTATATCTGCTTCTAAAAAAATAACTTTGACTTTCTTTGATAAGTTTTTCAGCTTGTAAATGAGTAAAGTTCTATGACACCACGGACAAGAATTCCCTACTAATAAGTAAGTATTTTCATTCTTGCCTTTAAATACATGATTTTTATTTATTAGTATCCCACTCGGCCTTCTATAATTTCCTTGTAAATCTGAAGGTGCGAAACCATTCATTAATTTTGTCCAAAACCAAAACCAGAACTTTTTCGAAAAGTTAATGAGATACTTATTTTGCATAAACTCAGAATTTTAATTTTTTAAATGACCTTGAAAAAAATACTAATCGTTTCTGGTACTCATGGAAATGAAATTAATCCAGTATGGGCAATAAATCAATTTAATAAGCAGTTTAAAACTATTGATAAAAATATTGAATATAAATTCATCATAGGAAACCCTCTTGCTTATGAAAGAGGTTGTAGATATATAGATAATGACTTAAATAGATCTTTTACTTCAATTCAAGAAAATAGTATTTATGAAATTAATAGAGCAAATTTTTTAGTTGAAAAGTTTGGATTCAATGGTTCTGAACCTTGTGATGTTGCTATTGACTTACACACTACAACAGCAAATATGGGAACAAGTATTGTTATATATGGAAGAAGAATAAAAGATTTTTGTTTGGCAGCTTTACTTCAGCACAAATTTGGTTTACCAATTTATTTGCATGAAAAAGATCTAAAACAAACTGGATTTCTCGTTGAAGCGTGGCCATGTGGATTAGTCCTTGAAATAGGATCTGTTGCTCAAAATTTTTATGACCCAAAAATTATAAATAGATTTCTAATAATTATTAGTTCTTTGAGAGATGAGATAAACAAGTTAAAAAATAATCAAATAAGACTTCCGAAAGATTTAGTTGTCCATGTTCATCAAGGAAGTATTGATTATCCAAGAGATAACAATGGAAATATCAATGCTTTAATTCATCCTGAGAGAATCAATCAAGATTGGAAGCCTATAAAAAAGGATGCTCCATTGTTTCTGGATATGGAGGGTAAAACTAAAACTTACACAGATGAAGATACTATTTGGCCTGTCTTTATTGGTGAGGTTGCCTACAAAGAAAAGAATATTGCAATGAGCTTTACAAAAAAAGAAGTAGTAAGTGTCTCAGAAAAAATGTATGAGGAATTTTTTAGTTAGGTTTTATAAACTCGATAATTTCCCCCTGTTTACATAAGAATAATTTATCTAATGTATAAGATTCTTTTTCACATTATTTATGATTTTGGACTATATTTATCAAAGCGAAAATTAATTTTTTCGTTTTTAATTACACGTCTCGCTTAGAGACATACTTTACGAACTCATGACAACTATTCAGCAGCAACGTACTTCGTTGCTAAAAGGCTGGCCTCAGTTTTGTGAGTGGGTAACATCAACTAACAACAGAATTTATGTTGGTTGGTTCGGCGTCTTAATGATTCCATGCCTACTTGCAGCCGCGGCTTGTTTCATCGTTGCTTTCATCGCAGCACCTCCAGTAGACATCGACGGAATTAGAGAACCAGTTGCTGGTTCATTCCTATACGGAAACAACATCATCTCAGGTGCAGTTGTTCCTTCTTCAAATGCTATTGGTCTACACTTCTACCCAATTTGGGAAGCAGCTACTGTAGATGAGTGGTTATACAACGGTGGTCCTTACCAGCTAGTAATATTCCACTTCCTTATTGGTATCTCAGCATACATGGGACGTCAGTGGGAGCTTTCATACCGTTTAGGTATGCGTCCTTGGATCTGTGTTGCATACTCTGCACCAGTTTCAGCAGCTTTCGCAGTATTCCTTGTATACCCATTCGGTCAAGGTTCATTCTCTGACGGAATGCCTTTAGGTATCTCTGGAACATTCAACTTCATGTTTGTTTTCCAGGCAGAGCACAACATTCTTATGCACCCATTCCACATGGCTGGTGTTGCAGGTATGTTCGGAGGATCTCTATTCTCAGCAATGCATGGTTCACTTGTTACTTCATCTCTAATCAGAGAAACAACTGAGACAGAGTCTCAGAACTATGGTTACAAGTTCGGACAAGAAGAAGAAACATATAACATCGTTGCAGCTCATGGCTACTTCGGTCGTTTGATCTTCCAATATGCTTCATTCAACAACAGCAGAAGTCTTCACTTCTTCCTAGCTGTATTCCCAGTTGTATGTGTTTGGTTAACTTCAATGGGAATCTGCACAATGGCATTCAACCTTAACGGTTTCAACTTCAACCAATCAGTTGTAGATGCAAACGGTAAGATTGTTCCTACATGGGGTGACGTTCTTAACAGAGCTAACCTAGGTATGGAAGTAATGCACGAGCGTAACGCTCACAACTTCCCACTTGATCTAGCAGCAGCTGAGTCTACAACAGTAGCTCTTACAGCTCCAGCTATCGGTTAAGCTTAAAGTTCTAAATTTAAAGCCTCCTTTTATAAGGGGGCTTTTTTTTATGTTTAATTCTCAATTGAGTTCTTATAATAGTTAATAGAACTTTAATAATTTGATATTTCAATGGGTAGCAGTTTTGGTAAAATTTTCCGTGTCACTACTTTTGGAGAATCTCATGGAGGCGCTGTTGGAGTTATTCTTGATGGATGTCCTCCAAAGTTAAAAATAAATATTGATCTCATACAAAATGAATTAGATAGGCGAAGACCTGGTCAGAGCAACATTACAACTCCAAGAAACGAAGATGATAAATTAGAGATATTGAGTGGTTTAAAGGAAGGAATAACACTTGGAACCCCTATTGCAATGTTGGTTCGCAATAAAGATCAAAGACCAGGAGATTATAGTAATTTAGAGCAAGTATTCAGGCCATCTCACGCAGATGGCACATATCATCTGAAGTATGGAATTCAGGCTGGTTCTGGAGGAGGTAGAGCCTCAGCTAGAGAAACCATAGGAAGAGTTGCTGCAGGTGCTATCGCAAAACAATTATTAAAAAACTTGTTTAATACTGAAATTCTTTCTTGGGTAAAACGTATACATGATATTGACTCTCAGGTAAATAAAAATAAACTTACTCAAAGTAAAATAGATTCAAATATTGTTAGATGTCCAGATGATAAGGTGGCTTCAAAAATGATTAAAAGAATAAAAGAATTGCAGCAAGATGGGGATTCTTGTGGAGGTGTTATTGAATGTTTAGTGAAAAATGTTCCATCAGGATTAGGTATGCCTGTCTTTGATAAATTGGAAGCTGATCTTGCAAAGGCTTTGATGTCATTACCTGCTACTAAGGGGTTTGAAATAGGTTCTGGTTTCTTGGGAACTTATTTAAGAGGAAGTGAACATAATGATTCATTTATTGAGTCTGATGATATTAGTAAACTTAAAACAATATCAAATAATTCAGGAGGTATACAGGGAGGAATAAGTAATGGAGAGAATATTGAGATGAAAATAGCTTTTAAACCAACAGCAACTATTGGAAAGGAGCAGAAAACTGTTAATGCTTATGGTAAAGAAGTACTAATGAAGGCTAAAGGCCGACATGATCCTTGTGTTTTACCGAGAGCAGTTCCAATGGTTGATTCAATGGTAGCTCTCGTACTGGCAGACCATTTGCTTCTCCATCAAGCACAATGTTCAATTATTAAATAGGAATAATTATTTAATTTGATCTTCTTCTGAGCCATTCATATATTTTTGGATCTATTTTATTATTTTTGAAACCCATATCTCCAATTACGATAGCTTTATATCCTAAAGATTTATATTGCGGTATATCTGATATAGATAGTCCTCCGGCAGCAATAAAATCTATATTTTTATATTGAGATATATTTATTAATTCAATATTATCTTTAACCGGGTAAATTTTGATAATTTTACAATTCAAATCTATTGCTTGTTTAAGATCTTTTAAATGTTTGATTCCAGGAATTAATAAGTGATTTTTTGAATTTGAATAATTTAAAAGGTCTCTATCCCAACCTTTCATCATTGAATAATTGCAACCTATTTTTATAGAGTCATCTATCGATTTCTTATTTCTTATAGAAGCAGAGCCTAAATTAAGCTTTGGGAACTTTATTCTTAAATTTGAAACGTAATTTAGCCAGTTTTCATTATTAGACCAACTAATTTCTATATTTATAAAACCTGCTTTTATTAAAAGCTCTATTTCTAGTTCAACTAAATCTCTTTCAATAGTATTTGTATAAATATTTTTAGTAGGTTTTATTAATAAAAAAAAAGATTCTGACTTTAGCCTTTTAGAGAAAGAATCTTTTTTTTTTAATGGAGATATCAAATTTTTTCAAATCAGATATAGTTAGCAACTTTAACCTCAGAGCGATTAAGTAAATCTTGAATATCTTCAGTATCAATTGTTTCTCTCTCAATGAGCATTGAAGCCATTTCATCAAGAACACCTCTGTTATCTGAAAGGACTTTTGTCGCTCTTTTATATGCTGTATCTACAAGCTCTGAAACTTCTACGTCAATTGTTGCTGCAGTATCTTCAGAGAAATCTCTTGTCGCGCTCATGTCTCTCCCGAGGAACATTCCCCCTTGTGATTGACCCAAAGCTACTGGACCTATTTTATCACTCATTCCAAATTTAGTAATCATTTGTCTTGCGACATTAGCCACTTGCTGTAAATCGTTAGAAGCTCCTGTAGTAACTTCTTCTTCTCCATACACTATCTCTTCAGCAACTCTTCCACCTAGGGCTACAGCCATTTGATTTTGTAGGTAAGAACGTGAGTAAAGACCGGACTCCATTCTCTCTTCACTAGGAGTAAAGAAGGTTAATCCCCCTGCTTGACCCCTAGGAATTATGGAAACTTTTGCTACAGCGTCATAATCTGGCATGCAAGCGCCAACCAAAGCATGACCTGCCTCGTGATAGGCAACAAGTTCTTTCTTTTTATCACTTATAACTCGGTCTTTCTTTTCTGGTCCTGCCATTACTCTCTCGATAGCATCCCCTACTTCATCATTGCTAACAGTATCGAGATCTTTTCTTGCGGCAAGGATAGCGGCTTCATTTAAAAGATTAGCTAAATCAGCACCTGTAAACCCAGGGGTTCTTCTTGCAACCTTATCAAGGTCTACATCTTTTGAGAGAGTTTTATCCTTGGCATGAACATTTAAAATTTGTAATCTTCCGGCGTAATCAGGCCTGTCCACAGTTACTTGTCTATCAAATCTACCTGGTCTCATTAATGCTGAGTCCAAAACATCTGGTCTGTTAGTTGCCGCAACAATAATAATGCCAGAATTACCCTCAAAACCATCCATTTCTGTTAAAAGCTGATTTAAAGTTTGTTCTCTTTCATCATTTCCACCGCCCATGCCAGCACCTCTTTGTCTTCCAACAGCATCTATTTCATCAATAAAGACAATACATGGGGCATTTTTCTTAGCTTGCTCAAATAAATCTCTAACCCTACTTGCACCAACTCCAACAAACATTTCAACAAATTCAGATCCAGAGATCGAGAAAAAAGGAACACCTGCTTCTCCCGCGACTGCCTTAGCTAAAAGAGTCTTTCCTGTTCCTGGTGGTCCAACTAGAAGAACACCTTTAGGAATTTTTGCTCCAACTGCAGTAAATCTATCAGGACTTTTAAGAAAATCTACAACCTCTGTTAACTCTAATTTTGCTCCTTCAACACCAGCAACATCTGAAAAAGTTACTTGAGTAGAAGGTTCCATTTGAAGTCTAGCTTTGCTTTTCCCAAAACTCATTGCTGGATTACCACCACCACCACCACTTCCATTTTGTGATCTTCTAAATAGGAAGAATAAACCTCCTATTAATAAAACTGGGAAAATTAAACTACTTATAGCTTGCTGCCAAGGATTAGCTAATTTTGTGGGTGTAACGGCTATATCTACATCATTCTCGGTTAGGATTTTTAGTAAATCTTTATCTGGAGCCAGATTAACTTCAGATCTACTGCCATCGTTTTCAACAACTTGTGCAGTTCCACTATCCGGGGATAATAAAACCCTGCTAACTTCTTTATCTTGAACAGCTTCTATAAAATCGCTATATCTAAGGGTTTTGGTGGCATTCTCAGTCTTAGGTTTATCAAAAACAGAAGTACCTATAAAAATCACTGTAATTACTGCTAGAACATAAAGTCCTACGTTTCTCCAACGTTTGTTCACGATAAAAAATCTCTATTGAAACTATGATACTAATAATAAAACAATATTAAGACTTTCTAAGTACATCTACTACACTTTTAAATGCGAACCATTCTGGAATTGAATCTCCATTCCTCAGCTTTTTTCTGAATTCTGTACCGCTTAGTTTCATTATCTGATATTTTTTCTCTTTTGCTTCTTCGGCAGTTATGTAACCTTTTTCTTTTGTGTATACCAGATTTTTTGAAGGTACAGTTTTCATCAATAACTCTTCTGCGCATTTATTGGCAAAATTCTGGGCATCATAAGGTCCATAAAAATCTTCACCAGTTGATGATGATTTACATCCAGCCATGTCTCTACCAATTATAAAATGAGTACATCCATAATTCCTTCTTATAATCATGTGTTGAAGAGCTTCTCTAGGTCCAGCCATATGCATTGAGTATGGCAAAAAAGCCCATTTTATTTTCTTATTAGAAATTTCTTCTTCTAATTTTTTATAGGTCAAATATCGGACTTTCCCTGGAATATCATCCTGTTGTGTTGGCCCGCAAGTTGGATGAACCAAAACAACTGAATTTGAGGAAACATTTTCCGATTGTAAGGCGTTAGTAAATAATTCATAATGAGCTCTATGAATTGGATTTCTACATTGAAAAGCAACTACATCAAAATTAGCAGGTAATAAATCTCTTACTTCTTTTGGTGTTTTACATGGAAAATCTCTATTTGGGAGCTCCAATCCAAAAACTTTACCCCCTATGTAGTATCGGCCTCTTTCATTGAAAATCATCTTCACTGCAGGATGGTCCAAGGAATTAGTCCCGTAACAAAAATTTGCCTCTTCGGCCTTATCTGGCTCCCATTTTGAACTTACTTTTAAAATCGCTAATTTTTGTTTTTTATAAGTGAGTAATATTGTTTCACCCTCCTTGATTTGTGCATTATTAGTATCAAATACAATCGGCAGACCAAAGAGTAAACCCTTTGTATCTCTATGGCTTTTAATTACAGATTTATACTCTTCTTTATCCATAAATCCTTCTAGAGGAGAAAATCCGCCAACCATTAAGAGTTCTATATCACAAGCATTTCTATCACTACATTCGTGCTCATACGAAACTTGAGAAAGAAGCTGTAATTTTAGTTCTTTATCCTTAATAATTAATTCTTTTAGTTCACCTCCATAAGCAGGTATCAAACCTTTTGAATCTCTTTTAGATTCTTGTTGTGAATTCATTTTATGATTTGTATAAGATAAATTAAAAAAAAAGAGGGCTTGTTTAAACCCTCTTTTTTTATATTTATTTAGAATTAAGCTTTTCTTCCGTAAAGCTCACCAATTATTTTTACATCAAGAGGTTCTTTTGAGCCCATATCTGTATCGGAAGGTTGGATCGCCACAAATGTACCTGCAAATTCATCTGTATCAGAATCTACATTTTCAATTGATAGTGTTACTACTCCAGTACCATTTACATCAACTTTGATATTTTCTTTAGCAAGTTCTTCATCATCTCCGCCTAGGGCAACTAAACCTTGAGCGTATTCAACACCGGTATTTTTGGCTCTGGCTTTAGGATCTAAAAAATCTCCTGTTCTGTAATTAGGTGTGAATGTAGCACCACTGACTTCAGTCCCAGGCTCGATTGAGGAAGGTAGATCAGCTGTTAAATCTTTTGCAGAAAATGCGAATGGAACCTCTAAACCTCCAGGAGTTAGAACAGTAATTAATTGAAAATCAATACCACCTTTTTCAGTAAATGTACCGGAGTCTATATCTCCATATACTTCTGTAACTGTAGTGTTATTCCTAGGGCTAATAATTTTTGTTGCAACAAATTCTGCTTCTTTTCTTTTTGATCCCGGAACTTTTACATAAACTTCTGTTGGATGCATGCATATCCCTTTTAAGGAATCACCATTGCCTAAAGATATTGATCCGACTAGAGATGAATCTAAGGAAGGACAATCGTTAGCTTTACCTGTGTTTACAACATCTGTAAATTGGGCATTTCCTCTCTCGGAGAAGGCATATGTTTTATCTGTGACAAAAGCAAAAGTTAAACAAAAAGAAATAACTAAAGCTAAAAAAGAACGAATTCTCATAATAAAATTTTAATAAAGTTCTGTGACTGCTGGTAAAGGATTACTTAAAAATGTTCAGTACGGATAATACAAGGTAAAGAACCACAAAAGAAAGTTTTTTAGATCCTCGAAACAACTCGTAGCTTTTTAATTTTTAAAAACTTGAAATATTTTAAGATATCAGACTATTTTTAATGATTAAGATTACAAAAAAATACAAATATAAATGTTATGGATTATTTTTTAGTTGAAATAATTTCATTTATTAAATTATTAGCTAACTCAATTTTTGATGTTTTTTCTAGATAATTTTCCATATTTTTTTTATCAAAAAGCCATCCTTCATTTTTTGCTTGTGGACCAAATCCTTGGTCTTCGATATCTATAGGATTTGCAAATAGTAAATCACAACCCTTAAGCATTATTTTCTCTTTAATGATTTTTTTTGCACTTTTAAAAGAACCTGTAAATGCACAAAATCCAACAAAAATTTGATTTTCTTTTTTTACTTTACTTATCTCTTTAAGAATATCTGGAACATATTCGATATTTTTATTTAAAAAATCCTCAAATTTGCTTTTTGGAATTTTTTTTGAAGTATCTCCTGATATTTTAAAATCTGCTACTGCAGCATTCATAATGAAATAATCACATTTCGAAATTTCTTTCTCAATTGCCTGAATTAGATCATTACTATTATCTATTTCAAACGTATTAATTCCTTCTATTATATTTAATTTATTGTTTAAAGGACCATGAATATATTTCACTTTAGCACCCCTAAATCTTGCTACTTGAGCAAGCATTAATCCCATAGTTCCAGAACTATTGTTAGTTAACTTTCTTGCTGCATCTATTTTTTCTGAAGTACAACCTCCTGTAATTAAAAACTCTTTATTTATTAAGTCTCTGTAATAGGGCTTTTTATTTTGAAGGAGTAAAAACTTTAGAGCTAGTTGTATTAAATCATTTGGGGGTATTTTACCAACTCCAATTTCGTCACAAGCTAGGATCCCTTTACTTGGCTTAAGGATTAGAACATTTGGATAATCTTTCAAATATATATAATTTCTTTGAACAGCTTTATTACTCCACATCTTAGAATTCATTGCTGGAGCAACAATAATAGGCTTATTATTCGCAATTAAAATACTAGATATTAATCCATCAGCATTACCTGTAACCCACTTTGAAAGTGTTGTTGCAGTCAATGGAGCCATTATCAAAACATCAGCCCAATCGCATAAATCTATATGTAAAGGTCTTGAATGAAGATATGACCATTGGTCCTTATCTAATATGCAAGTATTCCTACTTAAGATAGAAAGTGATAGAGGCTGAATTAGTTTTTCAGCATTTTCAGAAACAACGCACTTTATCTCATAATTATCCTTAACTAATTGACTTACTAGTAAGGGAATTCTTACTGCAGCAATGCTTCCAGTAATCAATAAAAGAACCTTAACTTTTAACTCTTTAGATTTAGTTCTCATCAAATTGTTCCTGTTCAAGAAGATGAATATAATCGGATATTAATTTATATCTATTAGTTGCAAAAGTCCTTACCAAATTCCAATTTTTAAATAAATTAAATGGTTTAACGTAATTTTTCAATCCTAAAGTTTTGACAAGCTCAAAAGTTCCTTCTTCATAAGATGAATATAAATACTTTTTAGATATCTTGTCATCGGATGTGAGTAACATTTTTATCTTTGTCTATGTATTTTTAATAATATAACCTCAAGGAAATTCATATTCACAAAATAATACTCACTTTGAAAATTTTCAAAAATAATAAAAATATTAAATCTATTTAATTTTTTATATTATAACTTTAGACACAAATTATTAATTCTCCTTAAGAAAAAAATTATATAAACTAAGAATGACGAAATATCAATTATGTCACAAACAAAAAAAGAGCAAATAGTAAGTCATTTGCGTTACTTAAGGCAGGAATTAAGAGAAATGCATTTAGGAATTCAAGATGATGGATTATTTCCTGAACCTGGAGAAATAAGAGGAATTCTTGCCCAAATGGAAGCTTTACTTGAATTAATTGAAGGTAATCCTAAAGTTAAATAAAATTATGAATAGATCCAGCAATTAGTTATGATTCAGAATGTTTTTTAAACCCCAAAAGACTAAATTTCAACGACTAGTTATCGAAACTTTTGACAGTTTAAGCCAATGGGCAGTAAATCCATGGCGTAGATATTCTTTAGCTTTAACTGTTGTTTTGACTGGTTACTTTTTTGGGAGTTCATTAGGAATGATAAGTGCAGTCGTTGAATTGATTGACCCGGTAGGAGCTTTTTTATCAGTTTTTTTTATTGAAATTTTGATAAAATTAAGACGTAGATTACGTTTTGATAAAAGAAAAAAAATATTAGTATTATTACTTGATTCTTTAAGATTAGGTTTATTTTACGGTTTTTTTACTGAAAGTCTAAAATTGCTTTAAATTTAATTATTGAATTTACTTAATAGATAAAGTAAAGCCATTCTTGTAGGAATACCATTTGAAACTTGATCATTTATTAAGCAATTTGGATATTCATCAACAATTCTGCTGCTGATTTCAACGCCACGATTAATAGGCCCTGGGTGCAAAATAGGAATATCTTTACAATTCAAGGATAGTTTTTCTGGAGTCAAACAATAATTTTCACTATACGATTTAATACTGCTTAATAAATTCTCTATCATTCTTTCTTTTTGTAATCTTAAAACAATTACTGCATCTGCATATTTAATGGATTCTTCCAATGAACTCGAAATTGTGATAGAACCTCTTGAAGAAATAGGGTCTCTTAATTGATTTGGTGGAGAACTACTTACAAAATCAGTAAATTCTTCAGGAATAAGTGTTGGCGGACCACACAAGATTATGTTTGCCCCGAATGCGGTCAATGCCCAAAGATCTGATCTTGCAACTCTAGAGTGAATTACATCACCAACTATTAATATTTTTTTAGAATTTAATATCTCTGGTTTCAGTAATTTTGGAGAAAAGAATTTTATTAATGTATAAAGATCTAGCAATCCTTGACTAGGGTGGCTATGTAAACCATCACCAGCATTAAGAACCGATGTTTTTGCTTTAGATGCATCGAGTTTTTTGGAAATTTCTAGAGGTATATGGCTAGATGAATGTCTAATGACTAAAATATCAGACCCCATGGCAGCATATGTTAGTGCAGTATCTATGAGAGTTTCTCCTTTACTTAAAGAACTTGAAGAAGGAGAGAAGCTTTGAACATCTGCAGAAAGCCTTTTGGCAGCAAGCTCAAAACTATTGCGAGTTCTAGTACTAGCCTCAAAAAATATTGATGTTATTAACTTTCCTTGTAATGCAGGTATTTTTTTTGTCCCGGCATTATTAAGAGATTTAAATCTTTCAGTTAACTCAAAAACTGATTTGTAATCATCTATTGAGAAATTTGAAAGTGTGAGGATATGTTTGTGAGGCCAATTTTCCATTATGTTACACCAGACAAATTATTAGTTGAATGTTTTAAATTAGGATTTCTATCACCTTTTTCCCTTTTACTAATACTTCTGCTCCTTTTAAGATACCAACGCCATTTTATATTTTTTGCTTTAGAAATGCCAATTCTTGTTGTTTGAATTAAATCTTTTTTCTCTAAATATGACTTTCCTTTGCTAATCCACAAACATTTATTATTAAGAATTTCGAGGGAATTGAATTTATTATCTACTTCAAATGTTTTGGTTACTAATCCTGGGCCAGAAGCTGACCTTTCGTTTTTATTTGATATAAAAACCGCCCTTATTAAAACACCACTTGCAAAATTATCTTTATCAGTAACAATATTTAAGCAATGATGAATTCCGTAAGATCTGTAAATATAAAATCTTCCTGGCTCACCAAACAATACTTTATTAGAAGGAGTTTTTTTATTATATCCATGGCAAGCCTCTTCTTCTTGTGAATAAGCTTCAGTCTCAACTATCATTCCTTTTATTAGCCCTTTATCACTTCTATTTCTAATCAGATAACATCCAATTAAGTCAGGTGCTACAAGCCTGGAGTGTCGGTAAAAAAAATTTTTTTTTAAAGATTGTTTATCTATTTTTAAATACTTATCTAAGCTTATTTTTAACGGTGAAATACTATAAAGTCTAGCTTTTGAAGCATAAAAAAATTTTTTTCTTGTTAAGTGATTTTATAAATATATTGTTATCAATTTTGTTTAATTTACTAAAGACTTAAGTAATGTTTGTGAAAATCCTTTAATATCTATACTGAAATTGAATTTTTATTAAGTAAAAGCATATGAAACGAATTAGTAGTGATGAAGTTAAAAAAGTAGCACAATTAGCAAGACTAGAACTAAATGAGAGTGAGATTAATCAGCATGCAGAACAGTTAGAAAAAATTTTGGAATATATTAAACAACTTGAGAAAATTTATACCGATGATATTCCATGCACTACTAGAGCTATAGAAGTGGTCAATGTATTGAGAAAAGATGAAAAGAAAAACTATGCAAATTCGGAGGAAATTTTAGATTTGGCACCTTCAAGAGAAAATAAATTTTTCAAAGTGCCAAAAATTATTAATGAATAGCTAGTTACCACCGATATAAGTCTTATTAACTATCTTTAGTAAAATTTTTCTTATTTTAAAACTTTGGAATGAATTTATTATTTTTCTAAGTTTTCCTTTTTTACTTTTGTGACTTCTTATCCCTATAAGTAGATCATAAATAAAATTAAAAGTATCACCTTTAGTTTCAAAAATCCCTACTCTTTGAGGTGAACCTTTGATGTCTAATAAAGGTTTTGTTTTTTCGTAAGCTATTTTATATTCAAACCAGGGGATTGAAGGCCATAGGTGATGGATTAAATGATAATTTTGACCCATTATGAGGATATTCAAAAATTTGCCTGGATAAACTCTAGAGTTTATCCATTTATTTTTTGAGCGAAATGGCCTATGAGGGAGATAATCAAAGAAAATACCCAAAGTGACTCCAACCATTAATGCAGGACCAAACCATAAATTATAAATTAAGTTCATAAAGTCAAATTTTAAGCCAGCTAAAATTATTGTTATAAATATCGATCTTTCTATTCCCCACTGTAGTAATTCATATTTTCTCCAGAGTTTTCTCTGAAAGAAAAATATTTCATGATAAAAGAATCTTGGAGCAATAAGCCAAATAGGCCCAAAAGTACTCACAATATGGTCTGGATCATTTTTGGGATCATTTACATGAACGTGATGTTGTAGGTGGACTCTAGTGAAAACTGGGAAACTGAAGCCTAAGAGTATAGCTGATCCATGTCCCATTGCTTGGTTTATCCATGGCACAGGATGGGCAGCCTTATGACATGCATCATGTATTACTGTTCCTTCAATATGAAGAGCAAGAAATGCAGTTGCAACTAGAATAGGTAGAGGCCAAACTCCTCGATACCACTGCCATATACTCAGAAAAGCAAGAAAATAACCACCAAAAAACAGACCTAATGTAGGATTCCAAAAATTAGGAGGATCGACATAATTTTTGATCTCCCTGTTCCAGTTAAATGTCTTGGAGGAATTAGTTTGAATATTTTTATTTTTACTAGTTAAGTTTGAAATTGTTTCTTTTAATCTATAAGTAATATAACCAATAATTCATAGTGATTGCATAACAATATCAAACATTTTTAAATCTTTCTAAAATTATTGAGCCTAGTATTATGTGTCAAATTAAGGATCTTAAGTAAAAAATATTTTTAAAATATACCTCGCTAAACTAAAATTTAATTAAGCGGTCGTGGCGGAATTGGTAGACGCGCGAGTTTTAGGTACTCGTATCTTCGGGTGTGGGAGTTCAAGTCTCCCCGACCGCATTTAAGGGAAAATTAATATTAAGCAATTAAATTAGTTAATTATTTGCATTTTTACTATAATTTAGATATCAATAAAAAATTTTTTGACAATTTATTTAGGCTGTTTATATTTATTCTTTGGAATTATATTTTTGTTAATGCCTCTAATATATATTGAATTAGGGAGACCAAGAGATTTTATAAAAGGTGGTTTAAACCTAGTTATTGGGATGTTATTAATTTATAAACAAAATAGCTTTAATATTTTATATTCTTCAATTTTTACTGTCATTACTACATTAATGACTTTTTACATAGTAGAAATATTTTCTATAAGGTGGAATCAATTAACTAATGAAGAGAAAAATAAATTACAAACTTTAGAGGAATTGAAAAAAAATCTTTCAATTTTTTTAAAGGCCATTTCTCTTGCAAAGCAGGATTTTTTAAATTCAAATAATATTTTAAAATTTGGAAGAAAAAATGAAAATTTAAATAAAAAAAAGTGGGTTAGGAATGATGAAAATGATAATATATTTAATTCAAATAAAAATAATTTACTGACTTTAGAGATGCCAAAAAAAGCAACAAATCAATCTATAAAAGATACAATTAATGAGGGTAAATAATTAAATAAATTAATTGATTATAAATAAATTCCATAATTTCGAATGAAATCACAACATAACAAAGAAAAAAAATCTGGCTTTTCCTATAAAGAAACTTTGAATTTACTGAAGACTGATTTTTCGATGCGAGCTAATTCTGTAATTAGGGAACCAGAAATTCATAAATTCTGGTCAAGAAATAAGATTGATTTGGAATTGGGTTCATCTAACTCAGGTAAAAATTTCACTTTGCATGATGGCCCCCCTTATGCAAATGGTTCCCTCCATATGGGACATGCTTTAAATAAAGTTTTAAAGGATATTATTAATAAATACAAAACCTTACAAGGTTACAAAGTCCATTTTGTACCTGGATGGGATTGCCATGGGTTACCAATTGAGTTAAAGGTTCTACAAAATTTAAAATCTAATGAAAGAAGAAATTTAGATTCTTTAGGTTTAAGAAAAAAAGCAACAGATTATGCAAAGATTCAAATTAACAATCAACTAGAGGGCTTTAAGAGATGGGGTATTTGGGGAGACTGGGCTAATCCCTATTTGACCCTTAAAAAAAATTATGAGTCTGCTCAGATTGGTGTTTTTGGTAAGATGTTCCTAAATGGTTTTATATACAGAGGTTTAAAACCAGTCCACTGGAGTCCAAGTTCTAGAACAGCACTTGCAGAAGCAGAATTAGAGTATCCTGAGGAGCATTTTTCAAAAAGTATTTACGTTTCTTTAAATATTACTAAATTATCAGATGCAGTTCTTCTTAAATTAGAAGAAAAAGACCTGAGAAAAAAATTACTTTCTAGTTTAAATAAATTATTTATAGCTATATGGACTACTACTCCATGGACAATTCCTGGTAATGAAGCAGTAGCTATCAATCCTAGAATTAATTATGTTTTTGCATCGGATCAAAACGGTAATATATATCTTTTTGCTAGAGATTTAATTTCTGAAATTTGCGAAAAGCTAGATAGAGAATTTAATGTCTTATTAGATGTAAAAGGCTCATTGCTAGAGGGTATTGAGTATCAACATCCGACAAAAAATAAGGTTTGCAATATTGTAATTGGAGGTGATTATATAACCACTGAATCTGGGACAGGAATTGTACATACTGCCCCAGGTCATGGCATGGATGATTTTAATGTTGGGCAAAAATATCAATTACCCATAACTTGCATTGTTGATGAAAAAGGTAATTTAAATAATCATGCTGAAAAGTTTTGCGGATTAAATGTTTTAAAAGATGCTAATGATTTGATTATTGAAGATTTGCAGAAAAATAATTTACTCCTTTTAAAAGAAAAATATAAACACAGATATCCTTATGATTGGAGAACTAAAAAACCTACAATTTTCAGAGCAACTGAACAATGGTTTGCATCAGTAGAGGGATTTAGATCTTCAGCTTTGAAATCAATAGAAGATGTTGAATGGATGCCAAAAACAGGTAAAAAAAGAATTTATTCGATGGTTGTTGGAAGAGGTGATTGGTGTATTTCTAGACAAAGGTCCTGGGGAGTGCCAATACCCGTCTTCTATGAAAAAGAAGGGAAACAAATACTAATTAATACTGAAACTATTAACCATATAAAAAGTTTATTTGAGGAGTATGGAGCAGATGTATGGTGGGAATGGGATGAGAAGAAACTATTACCAGAAAAATATAAAGATGAATCTGATCGTTGGAAAAAAGGTCTAGATACTATGGATGTCTGGTTTGATTCAGGTTCTAGTTGGGCCGCAGTTTGTGAGCAAAGGGAAGAATTACAATATCCAGCTGATTTGTATTTAGAAGGATCTGATCAACATAGAGGTTGGTTTCAATCATCTTTGCTAACTTCGGTAGCAGTAAATAATAAGCCGCCATATAAGACAGTTCTAACTCATGGATTTGCTTTAGATGAGAATGGAAGAAAAATGAGTAAATCCTTGGGTAACGTTGTTGATCCCAATATTATTATTAATGGTGGTCCTAACCAAAAAATCCAACCTGCCTATGGAGCAGATGTCCTTAGGCTTTGGGTTAGTTCTGTTGATTACTCAGTTGATGTCCCAATTGGATCAAACATTTTAAAACAACTTTCAGATGTTTATAGAAAAGTAAGAAATACAGCTAGATATCTCTTAGGTAATATTCATGATTATGATCCTGCGTTAGAGGAAATTGATATTGATCAGTTGCCGTTATTAGATCAATGGATGTTAAATAGACTAGTTGAAGTCTCAGATCAAGTAACAATTGCATATGAAAATTATGAATTTTCAAAGTTTTTTCAAATATTGCAAAGTTTTTGTGTTGTGGATTTATCTAATTTTTATTTAGATATCGCAAAAGATAGATTATATGTCAGTGCTAAAACTCAATTCAGGAGAAGATCTTGTCAGTTTGTGATGTCCAAAATTGTAGAAAACTTAGCTGTCATTATTTCTCCAGTACTTTGTCATATGGCCGAAGATATTTGGCAAAATATCCCATATTCAACTATTGAAAAATCAGTATTTAAAAGAGGATGGCCAAAATTGCCTGAGTCATGGCTTAATCCCGAACTTAATGAACATATTTCTAATTTAAGAACATTGCGAGTAGAAATTAATAAAGCAATAGAAGGTTGTAGAACCCAACAAATGATTGGAGCTGCTCTTGAGACTGAGGTTAATTACCTTCCTGAAAATGAGTTTTTTAAAAATTCTCTTTCTTGGCTTGATAAATTTGGTAATAAAGAAGTGGATTTATACCGTGATTGGCTGATAGTTTCTGATTTTAATATAGTTAATAATTTATCTAAGGATTGTTTAAGTATCGATAACAATGAACTTGGAAAGATTCAAATTCTTAAAGCAAAAGGTCTTAAATGCGATAGATGTTGGCATTATCAAAAAATTACAGTTAAGGGGATTGAAAACACTAAATTATGCAAGAGATGCGCAAATATTATTAATTTATAAATAGTTGATTTAAATCAATTTCAGTATGGTGAGTTTTAGATCTACTGAACTTTCTTTAAATTATTATTTATAAAAATACTTTAGAATATTCTCCTTGTAATTATCATTATATTACAAAAGACTATTTGGAATATTAAAACTTATATGTTCTAATTTTTTGATAAAGTCAATCCCTGTCATAATTCGAAAAACCAGAATTCCGGCCACTTTTTGGGAATTTAATTATCGCCCATTGTAATAAACCTAATGTATATATTAATAAGGCAAATAATCCTAAAAATTTTGCAACTGGTTGAGAAAAGCTAGCTCCAAATAAGAAATTAAATAAATTTTTTAAAATCAAGTAAAAATTTGTTGAAGGTTTAAGCCAAATTTCACATTCCGCAGAATTTATAAAAGAAATACAATTAATATTATTTAAACTTTGAATTAAAAAAATTAAAGATATAAAAGTTATAGACCATCGCCAAATTTTCGTGGTTGTAGTTAATGCATGAGATATTTTATATTCATTTAACTCGTCATTAATATCATTCCAAAACCATATTGAGACTGTCATTATTAGTGTCGAAATATTTGTTATTAAGAGAGCGAAGTTGTACTCTCCAATTAGGAGGATAAGACTTATGAAGAATAGAATTGATATTTTCCAATAATTTGATAAAAGTTTTGAGATGGCTCTACTTTTGTTTTTTATAGACCAACAAAATAGAGTTAAAGGAAGACCAACTATAAAGACTAATGAAAGTTGAAAAGATAGCCAAATGGAAAGCTGGTTAAGACTGTTCAAAACTTTTTCTTTTTAACACACTTAAATATTAAACCTTACCCACCTGCTTATTAACTTATTATTGTCATAGTTATGAATAATATGCACCATATTAGTTTCTACTACGAAATAATTAAATATTTTTTATGAGACAGCATGTAAATCCACTCAGTAAAAATTTCTTTGAAATAGATCCAATACCTCCGTTGAATCAAGTTTTTGAAAACCCAAAATTGCCTCTCCATTTAGATATCGGTTGCGCTTCAGGTGATTTTTTATTCGAATTATCACTTAAAAATAAAAACTGGAATTATATAGGAATTGAAATTAGAGAAAAATTAGTTTTAAATGCTAATTTAAAACTGAAAAGTAGAGAAAATAAAAATTTATATTTTTCATTTGGTAATGCTAATAATATTTTTAACCAATCAAAAAATATATCAATTTTTAATTTAATAAATAGTATTTCTTTTAATTTTCCTGATCCATGGTTTAAAAAGAAACATCATAAAAGACGTGTAATTCAACCTAAATTTATAAATTTACTCTCAAATTCAATGAAAAAAGGATCTTTAATCTTTATTAAAACAGATGTAAGAGAGCTTTTTGATCACATGGAATTCACAATAGCCGAAAATATAAAGTTGAAAAAAGTACCATATCAAGATGTTGACTTTTGTGAAAGTTTTAATCCAAATAGAATTCAAACTAATAGAGAAAAATATGTAATATTAAATCAACTTAAAATTTATGAAAGTATTTATAAGAAAATTTGATTCAAAGAGTTTTAGATATTTTATAGATTTTTGTACTAAGTTCGGTCGTGATTTTTGTTGATAATGAATCTACTTCTTTTTGATTTCGTGCTTCAACTAATATACGTAAAACAGGTTCCGTTCCACTTGGACGTATGTAAACTCTACAATTATCCTTTTTAATATTTGAAAAACTTTCTATAGTTTCATTAATCAATTCCTTATATGATTTATCAATATTTTTGAATTTAAAATTTAATAATATATTAGTTAGTTTTTGAGGATATGGTGAGAAGCTACTATTAAGCCAAGACCTTAAACTGATATTTTTTTTCTTGCAGTATTTTGAGATTTGAATTGCTGTTAATATTCCATCCCCACAAAAGTTATTAATTTTTGAAAGTATATGACCTGATTGTTCCCCTCCTAATAAGGCCTTTTTTTTCTTTATTGCTTCAAATATAAATTTATCGCCAACTTCAGTTCTATGCAAAATCCCCCCAATTTTATTCCAAGTATTTTCAAAACCTAAATTGGCCATTTTTGTTGAGATGATTGTGTTATTTGTAAGCAATTTTTCTTCTAAAAGTTCTCTTCCCCATAGAAAGAGTATGTGATCTCCATCTATTATATTCCCCTCTGAATCAACCCCAATAACTCTATCGGCATCTCCATCGAAGCTAAATCCCATATCAGCATTGTTCTCTTTTATGGCTTTAATTATTGGATCCAGACATGTAGAACCACAATTTAAATTTATTTTTAAACCATCTTGCTCATTATTAATGACTTTGACATTCGCTCCAAGTTTCTTAAAAATACTTGCTGCGCAGGTAGTTGCAGATCCGTAACATGTGTCTAAAACTATTTTCATTCCATCTAAGTTTTCATCCCCCATAGTATTAATAAGTCCTTCTGTATAGATATTAAAAAGGTTATTATTTTCCCTTATCGATGTTTTTTTATAAGTAGATAATTTAAGGTTGTTTGCTGTCTCTAAAATCAGTTCTATTTGATTTTCTAGTTTCTTTTTAATTTTTTCACCATTATTATCAAAAATTTTAATACCATTATATTCAGGAGGATTATGGCTCGCCGATATCATAATCCCACCACTAAATTTTTCTTTTTTTATTAAGAAAGGGATAGCTGGTGTAGGACAGATTCCTAAATATATAAATTCTTTTCCTGCCGCATTAATTCCTCTTGATATGGCTTCTAGAAGAATATATCCACTTACTCTTGTATCTCTTCCAAGTAGTATTGGATTATTGGGTTTCGTTGAAACTCCCAAAGCATATCCAACCTTATAAGCTAGAGAATATGTTAATTCTTTATCAAATATTCCCCTAATTCCATCAGTTCCAAATATAGATTGCATATTATTATTTCTATAAGTATAAGTATTTTTCCAAGTTTATTTATATTATCAGTTGATTAAAAGTAAAAAGGAATATACTCTCTTAAATTATATTATCTATATAAAATATAAAAAGTTGATGATTAGATAATGCAATCTGGCAATAAAGAATCTTTTTTAAATTCTGCCCAAAAATCGATATTGATATTATTTTTTGCTCTAATTATTTGCTCTGTGCTTGTATTGAAAAGTTTTATATTTCAACCCACTTTTCTTCTTAAGAAATTTGGACAATTATCTATTGATCCTGAAATAGCTTTTACAAATAATAAACCTACTTTTCTTGAGTTTTATGCAGATTGGTGCGAAGTTTGTAAGGAAATGGCTCCAAAAGTTGATGATATTAAAAAAAAATATGAAAAAGATATTAATTTTGTTTTTTTAAATGTAGATAATCCAAAATGGGAAAAATACATAAGAAATTTCAATGTTAATGGAATTCCACAAATAAATATTTTTGATAATGATTCCAATTTAGAACTCACATTTATTGGAAAACAGGAAGAAGAAACTATAAAAGAATCTCTCGATAACTTATACGATAAATTTAGAGGTGATTCACAAATTCTAAATTCAGAATTCTCAATAATCAAAGCCAATAAAAATTATCAATCCTCTCCAAGAAGTCATGGATAAATTTATTTCCAATTCAATGCTTCAGATACAGATGGAAAATATTTGATAAATACTTTCTTACAGTCTTCAGCTATTTCCATATGTTCTTTTTGTGTTCCCTCTTTTGATCTTAGCTGTATATAATGAATCCAAGACCTGCAGGAACCAGTCATATAGATTCTTGTTGGGGTAGCTAAGGGCATAATAAATCTAGCGCATTCCTTTGCAATACCTTCATCTAGCATCTCTTCGTATAGTTTATTTGCTTCTTGAAAGTGTTTTGAAATTTTTTCTGAAAATTTTATTTTAAGTCCATCCGGTATGTCATCAATGCTATTTTGACGATTCTTTTGATCTTGCCTTCTTAAGTTTGGGATAGGAATTTCATTTCCTAGTAAACTAGTGTCAGCATATCTTTGTGAGAATTCTTGAAAAGTAAATGATCTATGTCTAAGAATTTGAGCCGCTATACCTCTATTAGTTTCGATTTTCAATGTCATGCATGATTGTTCAAAAACTGACCAGTGCTCATGTTGTATGCAATATCTTAATAATCCGGCGAATTTATCATTAGCCTGATTCGAAGGATTAGAGACTCTGGCGATGTAAGCCATTGTTTTTTCTGCCTCTGGAGTTAATGAAATTAGCTCAACTTTACTCATATTAAATTTTGGCTAAAGTAACCTGTTCTGGTTGATTTTGATACTTACCTTTTCTATCTTCATATGTTGTAGAGCAAGGATCACCCTCAAAAAATAATAGTTGACAAATACCTTCATTTGCATAAATCCTACAATCTGCACCGGAACTGTTGCTGAACTCTAATGTAAGATGCCCCTCCCAACCGGCCTCGGCTGGAGTTGTATTTACTATAATTCCGAGACGAGCATAAGTACTTTTACCGATACAAATCACGGTAATATTTTCTGGTACTTTCATTTTCTCTAAAGCAACTCCTAGGCCGTAAGAATGAGCAGGTAAAATAAAAAATTCACCATCTTTATCTTCGTGAAGAATGGTTTTTTCTAAATTATCAGGATTAAATTTCTTTGGATTCATAACAGTTCCCGGGACATGCTTAAATATTAAAAACTCTTTAGAAGAAAGTCTTAAATCATAGCCATATGAAGAACATCCATAACTTAAAACTGCATTTTTTTTATTATTAGGATCTAGATGTCTGACTAAATTTGATTGAAAAGGATTTATCATGCCTTCAGAAGCTTTTTGGTTTATCCAGAGATCATTTTTGAGCATAATTTCTATGAGCGAAGTTCTGTAATTTGGTCAGCCATTAACAAGAAATTTTTTGGAATGGATGTACCAGTAAGGATTACATCTCCTGATATAAATCGGTTTTCAAGTGTTGAAATCAAATCATCTTTACTGATAATATTCATCTCGACAGCTAGAAAAACTTCATCAAGAATAATTTGATCATATTCTCCATAAAGTAATTCTTTTTTGCAAAAATTCCATAATTCTATTATTGAATTATTAATAGATTTAGAAATATTATTGTTTATGTTTTCTGGCTCATATTGATCATAAGAATTAGAAGATCTTATCCAGGTAAGATTACCGCAAAGTTTTTGAGCATTGGAAATTCCTTGTTTTACGCCTCCCTTCATTAGTTGAACTAAAAGTACTTTTCTTCCTAAAGCTGCATTTCTTAGTGAATCTCTGATAATGGATGAATAACTGCCTCGATATGAAGATTGATAAATCTGAATTTGACCATTTTGATTTATGTTTCTTAATTTAAATTCTTTATTTTTATTTATGTTTACAACTTCATGATTACTTGTTAGATAACTATTTGACGAACTGGCTACCATTATTTTGAATTTACTTTTCTATATTAAGTATAGTTAGAATTTTATAACACTGCATATAGTGTAATTTTCCTTAAAGTAGCTTCTTAGAATAAAGAATTTTTTTTATAATAATTTAAAAAAAAATATAAGAATTGAAAAGTGTTACTGTTGATACAAGGTATTTCTTGCTGTCTTCTTAAGTTTTTTAATAGTAAAGATATTTATGTCACCTGCTTCTAGAGGATTCAGCCGCTTAACTCCGCAACCTTCCGGACAAAATACTATTAATACTATTGGTGAACGTTTTCCGATTAATAGAACATTAATGGAAGTCATAAAAGGTCTTGAAGGAGCTAGTACAGAAATGGTTGAGAGATCGAAAACAATATTTTTCCCAGGAGATCCTGCTGAAAGAGTTTATTTAATAAGAAGAGGAGCAGTAAGGTTATCAAGAGTTTATGAATCAGGAGAAGAAATTACTGTTGCATTGTTAAGGGAAAATAGCCTTTTTGGAGTTTTATCTCTCCTAACTGGACATAGGTCTGATCGTTTTTATCATGCTATTGCTTTTACAAGAGTTGAAATGATTACAGCTCCTGCAAATTCTGTTTTGAGAGCAATTGAAGCAGATGCATCCGTTGGTCTACTACTCTTGCAAGGCCTTTCAAGCAGGATTCTACAAACAGAAACAATGATAGAAACTCTTACACATAGAGACATGTCATCTCGCCTAGTAAGTTTTTTGATGGTTTTGTGTCGAGATTTTGGAGTGGCAAGTGAAAAGGGTATTACTATTGATTTGAGACTTTCTCATCAAGCTATAGCAGAGGCAATAGGTTCTACAAGAGTTACCATTACAAGATTATTAGGAGATTTGAAAGATTCAGGATTACTAACTATTGAAAGAAAGAAGATTACAGTTTTTGATCCAATAGCACTTTCAAAAAGATTTAATTGATATTTAATCAATCAATTCTCTATTATGATGAGTATGAAATATTTAAATATATAAATATATTGTGTCTGGTTGGCTTTTCATTATTTTCTTATTACTACTTGGAGGTTTAATCTCAACGTTAGGTGACTTATTAGGTTCTAAGATAGGTAAGGCTAGATTAAGCATTTTAAAGTTAAGACCAAAAAAAACTGCAATTTTAATTACAATTTTGACAGGCAGCCTGATAAGTGCTTCATCTTTGTTCTTAATGATATTAGTAAATAGACAGTGGAGAGTAGGGCTATTTAGGTTAGGAGATTTACAGAAAAAACTTCAAGAAAGTAAACAAGTTTTGATACCTTTAGAAAAAGAAAGAGAAAAACTAGAAAATAAAATAAAAGCTAAAGAGACTGAATTTAAGCAATTAGAAAGGAATATAATTGCATTAAGAAGCGGGAAATTTGTAATAAGAAGTGGGCAATCTTTAATTATTTCAGAGATAAGTTCTTCTAACCTAGAAGATATTAAATCTAAAATAGAAAATATTATTATTAATGCCAATAGATATACTCATAAGATAGTTAAACCAAAAAATAAAGAAGTTTCCAATTTATTGTTATTGAGAAAAAATCATATAGAAGATATTCAAAATACTATTTTAAATGGAGGTAATTGGGTAATTAATATAAAATCTGTAAGGAATGTTTTAACAGGAGAAAATTTTGTGTATGCTTTTCCTGAAATAACAGAAAATAAGATAATAGTTAGAAAAGGTGAAAAAATAACAAGAATTGACTTCAAACAAGAAGATTTTAATAAAAAAGATTTTGGTGATAAGGTAAATTTTCTTCTATCTTCTAGTTTGGCCGAAATCAAGAGAAGAGGTTCACTTATAAATGAAATTAAATTGCGAGGCGATTCTATAAAAGAATTAAAAGACTTCTTAAATAAAAATGATAAAACTAATTTTGAATTAGAAGTAGTCTCTTTGATTAACAGTAAGACTGCTCAACCAGTGGTTGTTGAACTAAATATAAATTATCCATAATCTTAGATGTCTAGAGTTATATCTATTGATCCAGGGATATCTAAATGTGGAGTGATAATAGCGGATATCAAAGAAAAAAAAGTGTATGAAGCAATAGTTATTAAAAGTCATCTACTTTTTAAATATGTTAAAAAAAAATATCAAAGCGGAAAAAACGTTCAGTTGTTAATTGGTAATGGAACAAGTAGTAAAAATTACATAAAATATTTAAATCAGTTTGATCCTAATTTGATTATTGCTGAAGAAAAAAATTCAACTTATAGGGCTAAAGAAAGATATTTTGAAATTTTCCCCTTAATGGGCATAAAATGTTTTTTACCAAGAGAGATATTTATTTTGAATAAAAATTTAGATGCATTAGCTGCTTTAATTATTATGGAAGATTATTTCAAAATTAAATTTGATGTAAGTGAAAAACTTAAGACTAAAACTTGGCTGAAATAATGAATTTATATTCATTTCCTGCTTCAAGTTCATAATCTTTCTTTAAAAAAAATCTCAATAATGAATCTTCAATTAATGCTCTGCCTAAAGGTGGGTTTACAAACAAAACTCCTTTTCCAAATGACCATGTGAAGGACCACTTGAAATCGCTTGCTTCCACAACTCCTTTTACTTCTTTTTTGGTGAAACAATATTCTTTAACACTTACATGTGCAGTTGTCTCAGGCTTCTCTTTCATTTATAAGTTTTCTTCTCTATGGAAGGAATTTAATTCACTAATAATATAATCTTCATTTTTATCATTTAGTTCTATGAGTGATTCGATTAATTTTTTATAAACTCTATCCAAAGTAAAACTTTCTTTTGAAGATATATTTCCTAAGACATGGGAAATAGTATTGAAGGTTTTCTTTCTTTCATTAACGGGTGGGGATCCTATACCTATTTTTATTCTATTAAAATTTTCAGTCTGCAATTTATTAATGATATCTTTAAGTCCATTATGTCCTCCAGAACTTCCTTTTTTCCTAAATCTAATTTTACCTAGGGGTAGATCAATATCATCAACTATTATAAAAAGACGATCCAAATCTATTTTGTACCAGTCCACTATCGCCCTTACAGCATTTCCACTGTTATTCATAAAAGTGTTTGGCATAAATAATCTATAAGTAAATTTATTTATTTTGAATTCTGAATAATAACTTTTAAGCTTATTTTTCAAAGTAAATTTAGAATCGTATTTTTCCGAAAAATTTTCAAGTAGTAAAAAACCAATATTATGTCGATTTTTAATATATTCTTTACCAGGATTCCCCAAACCAATTATAAATTTCTCATTACTATTCATAATTACAATTTTATATGTAAATTTTTATAAATTATAAAATAGAAACTTAATAAGGGTTTTCAATTGTGAATGAGAACACAAAATAAAGATTTTATTTTCTTATTTAATGAAATTATAAATTTTTACCTATTTACAAAATATTTACATAATATAAATTTAATTACTCTACAAAAATAATTTAAAGTAATTTAAGAATTTTAATTGCCATTCCAATCGACTGAGAATCCCTGAAGGAGTAAAGATTGGTTATAAATTTGTAGGAGAATAACAAGAAAAACTAGTAAAAGTAAACCTATTACGGTCATAATAGGAACAGCTCCCCATCCAGGAACAACTTTTCCTTGACCTGAATTTCCAATAGCTTTTAAAAGAGTTCCTAATGCAGTTTTTTGGCCCATAGTAATTTCTCTAAATCAAATATATTTCGTTATTGTATAAGAGTTAATACATAAATTGTTTACAAATTTACTAAAATTGATGCAAACTTTATCATCCGCACCAGATCCTGCAGTTTCTGTAGCAGTTACAATACTGGCTGTACTATTAGCTTTAACGGGTTTTGGACTATGGACAGCTTTCGGTCCAAAAGCGGCGAAACTAACTGATCCCTGGGACGATCATGATGATTAGGGTTTTTTAACTAAGATTATAAATGTAGAAAGTATTTCAAAATTTACCAAAAATACAAAAAGTAAACCTTTTCACATGATTTAAATATAAATTTAATAGGATATAAATCTGTTAGTAATTGCAATTCCATGCTCGCCTTAAAAATTTCAGTTTACACAATCGTTTTTTTCTTTGTAGGAATCTTTCTATTTGGTTTTTTAGCTAGTGATCCTACAAGAACACCTAATAGAAAAGACTTAGAAAGTCCTCAAGATTAATTTCCTCTTTTAATTTGTTCAACATTTTGAAGATTAGAAAACTAATTAAAGCTATATTCTTTGTTTCCGCATTAATAAACTTAACTCCTTCGAGTAAAGCAACACAATTTTTTGCTATTGATTCAAAAAATTTTTCTCAATCAAAAAGCGTCAATTGGATTAATAATGTTTTTCCAAAAAACATAAATGTTTCCAGTAAAACACCACTTCCAAGATCTGAAAATAACGATAAAAGTAATTCTAAAAATGAGATCTTACATCCTTATAAGGATGGGTCGCAAACACTTTTAGCCAACTCTTTTGATGACAAAAACGAGTTAGAGATCCAATCTGAAATACAATCTGAAGAAAATAATATTTTAAAGGCAAAGGGCAATGTTCTTGTTTTTTATCAAGGTAAAATTCTTAAAGCAGACAGTCTAATTTATGATAAAAGGCAAAAGACTGTAAGTGCTAGAGGAAATATTTCTTTGAGTATTGGTGAGCAACTATTCAAGATGAATAGATTTCAATATGATTTCAATAGTAAGAAAGGTTATTTGTTCGATGTCAAAGGATTAATAAAAACAGATAATCTTATTGATGATTTGTTTTCTAATGTTGAAACTTCAGATATTAAAAATATTGAAATTTCAAAAGAGATATTTAAGGAAAAAGTTTTAAATACCCCTGGAGCTTTAAAAAATTGGATATTCTTAACGGATAAAATAGAAATTGATGGAAAAAAATGGAAGAGTGAAAAAGCTATTTTTACTAATGATTTAATTGAATTAAAGCAAGTTAAGATAGAGATCAATTCACTTGAAGTTATCTCTAGAAAAGACCAATTAAGATTCAAGTCTTCTTTAAATTATTTAATTTTGGATGATAAGATTTCAGTTCCCTTCTGGTTTGGTGAAAGGACTTTGACGAAATCAGGAGAAAGTTTTTCTTTTGAAAATAGATGGAATATGGGTTATGACAATGTGGATAAAGATGGCTATTTCATTGGTAGAAAATTAAATTCAATAAATTTATTTGATGATTTTGTTCTTGATTTAGAACCACAATTCTTAATACAAAGATCACTTCAGGGGCATACCAAAAGTTTTGTAAGTAAGGGAGATTCAATAACTGCTGATAAGGTTAAGAGAGATGCATATTGGGAAGACTATTTTGGTTTTAATTCCCAAATTAAAGGAAAAATTAGTAATTGGAATTTGGAAATAGATAAGCAAATAAATTCTTTTGATCCTGATGAATCTCCAAATTCTTTACGAGTTAAGTCTAATTTAAGTAAAGAAATTTCTTTTTTAAACTCAAAATGGGATAAAAGTTTTTTTGGAGTTTTTAGAGATAGGGTTTGGAACGGATCGTTAGGTGAATCTGAAGTTTATACAGGCTATGGTTCCAAACTAGAAAAACAAAATACTTGGGAAGTTAATGGTATTACTAAATCTGAAACTTTATCTTTAGGGTTGGGTAATTTTAAAAGCGAAACTTTAAATAGTAAGAATCTGGTTACTAGTATCAAAGGTAGTTTATTTTATTCATTAGATCAAAAATTACCACTAAATGTTAATAAGGCTTCAAACAAATTTATTGATAGTTCGTTTAAATATATTTCTGAGCCAATAAACAAAGGGCTTAGTCTTAATACTAGTTTAGAATTATTTTATGCTTTTTATAAAAATGGCAATAATCAACAATACTTGGGTTTTGGTGCTGGACCTGAATTTATTTTAGGGGATTTACAAAAAAAATATTTTGACTATACGAGAATAAGTATATTACCTTTTTATAAGATAAAAAGTGGAGATAGTTTATTTAAATTTGATCAAATTGCTGATAAATTTACCTTAGATATTGCCTTTGACCAACAATTATTTGGACCACTTATTCTTAAAAGTAATGCTAGCCTAAATTTGGATAGTGATTCAAAAGATTATGGTGATTTTATAAATTCTAAAATCTCATTAAATTGGAGAAAAAGATCTTATGAATTTGGAATTTTTTATCAACCTCATGATGAAGCAGGAGGTATTTCTTTTACATTATTTGGCTTCGAATAGCTATTAGAAACTAGAATTAAAATTTATATAAGGTAAATCATTTAATTTGTTTTCAATTAAATCCTTATTTTCAAGTAGTTTTGAAGTGGCATCCCATTCTCCAGTTAAAAACATTTTTTTTGAAGTTTCTTTTATTTCAAGATTAAATTTCAATTTTTCTCCTTTTGCAGTGGATTTGAAAAGATCAATCTCTAAGAATAAATTCTTAATATCCAGATATTTTTGGATTTCTTTTATCGATTTCTTTGGAAGAGTAAAGCATGGAACTCCAATTGCAATACAGTTACTATAAAAAATATCTGCAAAACTTTCTCCAATTATGGCTTTTATTCCCCATCTCATCAATGCTTGAGGAGCATGCTCTCTGCTTGAACCGCATCCAAAATTACTATTAACAATAAGTATTGTAGCTCCTTTATTAGTCTCTAAATCAAAGGGGTGATTCCCTTTAAGAGTTTTGCGATCATCATCAAAAACAGATTTACCTAAGGAATCAAAATCAATACATTTAAGAAATCGAGCAGGAATTATTCTGTCGGTATCAATATCATCTCCAACTAATGATATACATTTCCCATTTATTTGAGAAAAGTTTCCTATTGGAGGTTTGAATTTGAAACTCATTTGTTAATAAAATCTCTTACGTCACTAACTTTTCCTGTAATTGAAGCAGCGGCAACCATTGCTGGACTCATTAGAAGCGTTCTTCCATTTGGAGAGCCTTGTCTCCCTTTGAAATTTCTATTGCTAGAACTGGCACTTACTTGATTCCCAATGAGTTTGTCTGAATTCATTGCTAAACACATTGAACAACCAGGCTCTCTCCACTGAAAACCTGCTTTTATAAATATTTTATCAAGACCTTCCTCTTTTGCTTCTTTTGCAACCTTCTCTGAGCCTGGAACTACAAAAGCTTTTATGTTTTTTGCTACTTTTTGATGTTCCAATACTTGAGCGGCAACTCTTAGGTCACTTATTCTTCCATTCGTACAACTCCCAATAAAACAAACATCAATGGGGGTATTCTTAATTGATTGTCCAGGTTTGAAACCCATATATTCATATGCCTCTCCAGCAATAAATTGGTCGTTTGGATCTATCTCGTTTAATGAAGGAATTTTTTGATTTACGCCGATACTTTGTCCAGGCGTAATACCCCAGGTAATAGTTGGTTCTACTTTAGAGGCATCTAGCTTGAATACATCATCATAAATACAATTATCACTACTTTCTAATGATTTCCACCAATTAACAGCCTTTTTCCAATTTTCATTTTTAGGCGAGCATAATTTATCCTTCATATAAGTATAGGTTTTTTCATCAGGATTTATGTAACCGCATCTTGCTCCTCCTTCAATGGACATATTGCATATAGTCATCCTTTCTTCCATAGATAATGCACTTATGGCAGGACCTGCAAATTCATAGGCATAACCTACTCCTGCTTTTACTCCGAGTTGATTAATTATATGTAGTACTAAATCTTTAGCATAAATTCCATTTGATAATTTATTTTCACACCAAATTTGTCTGACTTTGAGCTTATTCATAGCTATTGTTTGACTAGCAAGTACATCTCTTACTTGGCTAGTACCAATACCAAAAGCAATTGATCCAAAGGCTCCGTGAGTTGATGTATGAGAATCTCCACAAGCAATAGTCATGCCTGGTTGGGTTAAACCAAGTTCAGGAGCTACTACATGCACTATTCCTTGATTACCACTTCCAATATTAAAAAATTTAATTTTGTGCTCGATACAGTTCTTTTCTAGAGTGTCGATCATTTGTTCTGCCAGATTATCTTTGAAAGGCCTGCTTTGATTATCTGTTGGCACAATATGATCAACTGTAGCTACAGTTCTTTGGGGGAATTTTACTTTTAAATTTTTATCTTTTAAAGCTCCGAATGCTTGCGGGCTAGTAACTTCATGAATAAGGTGCAGACCGATTAAGATTTGATCTGAGCCACCAGGAAGATTTGCAACTTTGTGTAAATCCCACACTTTATCAAATAAGGTATCTTGACTCAATTTGCAAAAAAGTTACTTACTACTAGATAATAAGATTAATCTAAGGCTGTTTAAACACACATTTACACTTAGTCTTTGAATTTCAATTCTATTTCTTGTTGAGCTAAATATTTTTTTAATATTGGTCATGTGACCATTTGGTCCTGCAATTGAGATATAAACTAATCCAACAGGCTTCTCTTTATTACCTCCTCCTGGACCGGCAATGCCACTAATTGCGATAGACCAATCTGAATTTAGTTTTTCTTTTGCATTAATTGCCATAGTTTCTGCAACCTCTTCAGAAACAGCACCAAATTTTTTTATAAGATTTTCTGGAACATTTAATAATGATTCTTTAAGGTTATTACTGTAAGAAATAATACTGCCTTTAAATACTTGTGATGAGCCTGGTATTGATGTGATTGAAGAGGAGAGAAGACCTCCTGAACAGGATTCTGCAAAAACTAGAGATTCTTTTCTTTTAATTAATTCCTTTATTAATACGCTTGATAAATTATCATCGTTTTCACCAAAAATAAATTCGGAAAACTCTTTTTTCAATTTTTCTTTAATTGGGTTAATTATATTTTTTGCTTCTGATTCATTTTTAGCTCTTGCTGTTAGTCTGAGCTTAACTTCTCCTAAGTTAGCGTATGGCGCGACAGTAGGGTTTTTTAGTTTTAGAAGATTATCAATCTTTTCTGAAATAGTAGACTCTCCTATACCAGAAAATTTAAGAGTATTTGAAAAAAATATATAACCATCTGAAAAATTATTTTTAATATAATTAACTGCAGTTTCTTTCCACATTTCTTTCATTTCAATTGGCACTCCTGGAAAAGTTAGGATGGTAAATCCCTCAATTGGTTTCCATATCATGCCAGGAGCAGTGCCTCTAGTATTATTAATTATTTGAGCATCTTTTGGAAAAAAACATTGTTTTTTTAAACTAGACTTATTGAGATTTGAACCTGAAATTGAAAGCTTTTTTTTTATTTGATCCCATAAATATTCTCTTTCAGAAAGAGTTGCATTAAAAGATTTAGCTATTGCCTCAGTAGTTAAGTCATCTGGAGTAGGTCCTAGACCACCTGTAGTAATTAATAAATTACTTCTTGAAGATATTTCTTTAATTAGTTTAGTAATCCTTTCAGAATTATCTCCAACAGTTGACTGTCTAAAATGATTTAGTCCTAAAGTTGATAACTCCTCAGAAATCCATTGAGCGTTAGTATTTACTATATTTCCTAAAAGTAACTCAGTTCCTATAGAAAGAATTTCAACCCCTTTACAGTTAGGATCATTTGATTGATGCTTCAAGTTTGAATTCATAAAGAGGAAAACGATTACATAAAGTTAATACCCTTTCCTTGCATTTTTTTTCTATTAATAAATCATCTGGATTGAGTAATCTATCAGCAATAATTTCACCAACTTCAACAAAAGCATCATCATTAAAACCTCTAGTAGTTAGAGCTGCAGTGCCCAATCTCAACCCACTTGTTACAAAAGGTGATTCAGGATCAAACGGGACAGTATTTTTATTTGCTGTTATGTTAACTTCACTTACAAGTAAGTCAGCAACTTTACCAGTCATATTAATACTTCTTAAGTCAAGCAATACAATATGATTATCAGTACCTCCACTAACAATATCTATTCCTCTTTTAATTAAAGTTGAAGACAAAACTTTTGCATTATTGATAACCTGTTTTGAGTAATTAATAAAGTTGGGCTGTAAAGCTTCTCCAAAGGCAACAGCTTTAGCTGCGATAATATGTTCTAAAGGCCCACCCTGAGTTCCAGGGAACACAGATTTATCAAATTTCTTTCCAAATTCCTTATCTTTACATAAAATTAATCCTCCTCTTGGACCTCTCAATGTCTTATGTGTTGTCGTAGTTACCACATCACAATAAGGAATTGGATTAGGGTGTAGTTTGGTTGCTACAAGTCCTGCAATATGAGCAATATCAGCCATTAAAAAAGCTCCAACTTCATCAGCGATTCTTCTGAACGACTCGAAATCAATTTTTCTTGGATAAGCAGAATATCCACAAATAATTAGTTTTGGTTTTGTAGCTAATGCAATATCTCTAATTTCTTTAAAATTCAATTTATTAGTTTCTTTATCAACTCCATAGTGAACAGCATTGAACCACTTTCCGCTCATATTGACTGGGGATCCGTGGGTTAAATGTCCTCCATGCGATAGATCCATTCCTAATATAGTGTCACCAGGTTTAAGTAAACTTAGAAAAACAGCTGCATTTGCTTGTGCTCCACTATGGGGTTGAACATTGGCCCAGTCTGCATCAAAAAGTTGTTTTGCTCTTTCGATTGCTAGTTCTTCTATCTCATCTACAAATTCACAACCACCGTAATATCTTTTTTGTGGAAGACCTTCAGCGTATTTATTTGTTAAAACCGAACCCTGAGCCTGCATTACAGCCATTGATGCAAAATTCTCACTAGCGATCAATTCAAGATGCGTTTCTTGTCTATTTTTTTCGGAATTAATTAAGTTGGATATGATTGGATCACTTTCTTTAAGATTTTGAAGAATATTCATTAAAATAAAGGGAACTTTAAATTAAATATAGACGATATTTTGAAAGAAAATGTAAAAAAATTATTTCATAATTTTTAACGCGCCTGGAGAGATTCGAACTCCCGACACCCTGATCCGTAGTCAGGTGCTCTAATCCACTGAGCTACAGGCGCATATTTATGTAATATCTCTGGTCCTGGGTCTCTTAGTCAACAAGATTTCAGTTAAACTATTCAATATTAACAATCTAAATTCATAATTATGCCGATTAAATGGTATGGCAATGGTGATTCAGAAGACCCTATTTACAAACATTTTTCCAGAATAGTAAATTTTGTAATTCATTGTATGGTATTCACTGCAGTCGTAAGTGGAACTTGGCTTTTTAAAGAGATTAAACATGACTTAGCTTTTTTTAATAATTTTGCAATTGTATGGGCAGTCATTCTCTCATCGCATTTACTTTTTGTATTTATAAAAAAACCTAAGGATTATAAAAAACAATCAACTTAAGTTTTTATTATGAATTCTCAGATGCAAATCAGTGATCTAGAAAATATTATTTCAGAAAAAATTTTTATAAAAATAGAAAAATGGAATCTGTATCTTGGAGATGCTGGTTTAGCTAGAAATCTTGCTTTGGAATGTATTAGTAATTTAGATAAAGGTAGTCAGCAGGCTGCAAAATTAGGCTTAGAAGCTATTAAGGTAAAAATTGGAGATGGAAATCAAACAATTCTTTTGTCTAAGTTGATAACTGCAGCACAAATTTGTGATTTAGAGGAAATACTTGATAATTTATGATTCTTAATCATATTTTGATTAGTGGATTTAATTTATTAACCCCGAATATCTTGGTTATCGAAAAATAAATAATCAAAAAAGCCAACAATCCCATAACTAATATAAATAGCTCCCAAACGTTCGAATTTAATACATTTATATCCTTGATAACTGAATAACAAATTGTGCTTGTGATAGAGCAGGCTAATGAAATAAGAACAAATTTTTTTAATAAAATAATTTTAGGGATTTTTATTCCATAAGTATTAAAGTTTGTAGTAAGAAAAATACAAATAATTAAGTTAACTATTCCTGAAGAAAGGATTATACCTATAACACCAAAATTATAAGGAGATAAGTTTCCATAATTAATAGTTGGAGCTCCTACTAGAAACCAATCGAAAAAAACATTTAGTATTATTCCAGCGAAAGATAATTGAAAGGGTAACTTTGGGTTCTCAATTGCATAATAAGCTCTAACTAATAAATCTCTGTAGAGATAAAAGGGAATTCCAACAGCATAGGCAATTAAAATATTTTTTACTAAAAATACGGCTTCGGAATTAAAAGCCCCTCTTTGAAAAATAAATTGCACTAATTGATTATTAAATGTGATAAAAAAACCAGTCAAAAAAATAGTTGTTAAAAAACAATATTCTATTCCTGAGATTAAACTTTTTTCTAAGTTTCTATTATCTTGCTTACTATTGAATTCAGAAAACTTTGGAAGTAGTGGCAAAATCAAAGCGTTTGATAAAACTCCAAGTGGAGCTTGTATAAGAAAATTGCCGTAGGCTAATCCCGATGCGGCACCTTGAAAGCTTGAAGCAAAAAACATATCAACAAAAACATTAATTTGCCCTAAACCTGATGAAATTGTTGCAGGAGCGATTAATTTGAAGATTCTTTTTTCTTCATTTTTAAATAAATGCCAAGCCGAATTAAATCTAAATAAGCCGATCTTATTGATTTCCCAGCACTGAACAGCAAATTGTATACAAGTACCTGTTAAGGTCGCTTTGGCTAGTAATCCTGAATAAAACAAATAATTAGAATTTGTATTTTGATGACTAAAGATCCAACTGGCTGAAATAAATAAAATTGTTGTCAGACTTGTTAAAGCTGGACTTATGCTAGATATGAAAAATTTATTTCTTGAATTTAAAGCTCCAAAACTCAACCCTATAAAAGCAGAAAGAGGAATACAAGGAGTTAAGATTTTTAATTGATAAGTTGCGATAGATTTAGCTTCATCACTTAAATTTGGGGCTATAAAGTTTATTAGAAAACCTGAATTAAAATATACAACTACTCCTAGAATAAAAAATAACAAACTTAGTTTAATAATTACTTTTGTTAATACGAGGCCCCCCTCTCTACTCTTAAGTGGAGTTAGTACTGCTACAACTGCATTATGTAATGGGCCATTAATTCCACCAATAATAATGAGTAAAAAACCTGGAATTATGTAGGCGTAGTTATAGGCGTCGTATGTTATTCCAATTCCAAAGGCTGCAGCGATAAATATTTGTCTTATAAAACCCGCAACTTTACTTAGAGATGTGGCAAACGAAATTGAAGCCACATTATTTTTAAAATATGAATGCATTTGATATTGAGTTAAATCTTTTCAAGAAGATTTAGATTCCATTATATTTTGTTTCTAATCTAGTTCACACTTTATGAATGATCGAATAATTGAATTTGAACCATTAATTGAAGGTATTTTAATTAAAAGATATAAAAGATTTCTCGCTGATATTCAGATTGCAAATGGAGAAATAGTTACTGCCCATTGTGCTAATACAGGCCCGATGAAGGGTCTTTTAAACGAAGGAGCTAAAGTAAGAATTAGCTTTTCTTCATCAACTACAAGAAAGCTACCTTGGACTTGGGAACAAGTAAAAGTAACAGGAAGTGATAACAAAGAGGTTTGGGTTGGGATAAATACATTATTTGCAAATAAATTGATTAGAAAAGTTCTTGAACAAAACCTATTCAAAGATAAACTCGGGGAGATAGCTAAAATCAAGTCTGAAGTACCTTATGGCAAAGATAAAAAAAGTAGAATTGATTTTCTTTTAACTCCAAAATCTTCAAATCCTGATAATCGTAACATTTATGTTGAGGTTAAAAATACTACTTGGACAAAAAATAATGTAGCTCTTTTCCCTGATACGGAGACGAAAAGAGGACAAAAACATTTAATAGAATTAAAAGGCTTAATTCCTGAAAGTAAAAGTGTTTTAGTTCCTTGCATTACAAGAAATGATATAGATTATTTTGCCCCTGGAGATGAATCAGATCCATTGTATGGATTGCTTTTTCGAGAATCAATTAGTGCAGGTATGTTACTGATGCCATGCTGTTTTGAGTTTCATTCAGATCATGTAGCTTGGAAAGGATTTAAACCCTTAAAATTAAATTAATTTTTTGGGATTTTTAAGTTGATTTAGAAAAAATACCTAAATTTAACAAAGATTTTTTGGGATGCAACAATTAAATTGGTATAAACGACTACTAGACATACATAAGTTTTCTGAGCAAAATTATATATGAAAGGAAACAGGACCTCCTGTTTTTTTGCAGACTAATTTTTTATTTATGACCACTGCTTTGCAAACGCCTCAAAGGCGCTCTAGGTCCAAGCTTCAAGATGCAAGTCTTGTTAATGGACCTATGCTCCTTTTGAGGAGTATTCGTGGGTTCAGTTCAAATCGCTCAATGTTGTGGCTTGCAACTGTCCCTCTAGCTTTGTTTGGTTTAGGTATCTTTAATCTTTCAGCTCACGCAGCTGATTTACCTGAGTTGAATGCAGCTTTTCTAGCTAACAATTTATGGCTTTTGATCGCTACAATTTTAGTGATCTTCATGAACGCCGGTTTCGCTATGGTTGAAGCGGGTATGTGTCGGTCTAAAAACGCCGTCAACATTCTTGCTAAAAACCTTTTCGTATTTGCTTTAGCTGTAACCTCTTATTGGTTTATTGGCTACTCATTAATGTACGGAGGAAGTGTTGCTGACGGATGGCTATATTTTGGAGGCTTATTTTTTGATCCCACAGTAACAGCCGATATGGTTACTGATGCTGGATTAGTTCCAACAGTTGATTTCTTATTCCAGTCTGCTTTTGCAGGTACTGCAGCAACTATCGTTTCTGGTCTTGTTGCTGAAAGAGTTAAATTTGGTGAATTTGTTGTTTTTGCGATTGTATTAACAGCATTTATTTATCCAATTGCTGGTAGCTGGAAGTGGAATGGTGGTTGGCTTGATTCTCTTGGTTTCGTTGACTTTGCAGGTTCTTCAATTGTTCACTCAGTTGGAGCATGGGCAGGTTTAGTGGGGGCTATGCTCCTAGGACCAAGAATCGGTAAATACTCCGATGGAAAGCCACAGGCTATGCCTGGTCACAATATGGCTATTGCTACTTTAGGTGCTTTAATTCTATGGATAGGTTGGTACGGATTTAATCCTGGTTCTCAACTTGCTATGGATCAATGGGTTCCATATGTCGCTGTAACTACTACTCTTGCAGCTGCAGCTGGGGCTATTGGAGCAACTATTGTTTCTACTTTAACTTCCGGAAAGCCAGATCTTACTATGATCATTAACGGTATTCTTGCTGGTTTGGTAAGTATTACTGCAGGTTGTGGTGACATGACTCTTGCGGGAGCTTGGTTCGCTGGACTAGTTGGCGGTATTATCGTTGTATTCTCCGTTGCAGCACTTGATGCAGCTGAAATTGACGATCCTGTTGGTGCATTCTCTGTTCACGGAGTTTGTGGTGTATGGGGTACCCTCGTTATTGGTCTTTGGGGAACTGCAGTTCAAGGAGATGGAGCAGGTATGGGTTTGTTCAATGGTGGTGGTATTAATCTACTTCTTGTTCAAGCTCTTGGTGCAGCAGCTTATGCTATCTGGACACTAGTTACTTGCTGGATCGCTTGGTCTATCATCGGAGGATTATTCGGAGGAATTCGTGTATCTGAAGAAGAAGAGACTCAAGGTTTAGATATTTCAGAGCATGGTATGGAATCATATCCAGACTTTGCATCTGCTAAATAAACTAAATTTAAGTAAATTAAAGAAATCTGACTTATGTCAGGTTTCTTTTTTTTTGCAATAAATTATTAAAAATGTTGTAATATCAAAAATATGGACACTCAAGCTTTTAGAAGATCTCTTCATCATTCGGACAGATATAACCGAAGAGGTTTTGACTCTCCCACTAAAAGAGCCCAAGCTTTAGAAGAAGCTTACCAAAGTGATTTAATCAACTCAATTAGAAATAATAGTTTTACATATAAAAAAGGGAGATTAAAGATAAAATTAGCTCAGGCATTTGGTTTTTGTTGGGGAGTTGAAAGAGCTGTTGCAATGGCCTATGAAACTAGAAGACATTATCCTAATGAGAATATTTGGATAACAAACGAAATAATTCATAATCCCTCAGTTAATGATCATTTAAGAAAAATGAATGTTAAATTCATTTCAGCAAAAAATGGTATTAAGGATTTTTCTTTGGTTTCAGATGGAGATGTGGTTATCTTGCCAGCTTTTGGTGCTACTGTTCAAGAAATGAAACTTCTTCATGAAAAAGGTTGTCATATTATTGATACAACGTGCCCTTGGGTTTCAAAGGTGTGGCATACGGTAGAAAAACATAAAAAACATACTTTTACATCTATTATTCACGGTAAATTTAAGCATGAAGAAACTCTTGCTACTAGTTCATTTGCGGATAAATATCTTGTAGTACTTAATCTTGAGGAGGCAAATTATGTCTCAGAATATATTCTTGGTAGAGGGAATAAAAATCATTTTCTTAATAAATTTGCTCAGGCTTTTTCCCATGGATTTGATCCAGATAATGATTTAGATAGAGTTGGAGTTGCTAATCAAACAACGATGTTAAAAAGCGAAACAGAGGAGATAGGAAAAGTTTTTGAAAAAACAATGCTGCATAAATTTGGTCCAGAAAAATTAAATAGTCACTTTTTAGCTTTCAATACTATTTGTGATGCTACAGAAGAAAGACAAGATGCGATGTTTTCATTAGTTGATGAAGATTTAGATATCCTTGTGGTAATTGGTGGATATAATTCTTCAAATACAACTCACTTGCAAGAGATAGCTATAAATAAAAATATTTCTTCTTTTCATATTGATACACCTGAAAGGATTTCAGTTAAGGAAAATTCTATTCTCCATAAACCACTTAAATCTGAAATGGTTTTGAAAAAGAATTTTATTCCTGAGGGAGAAATTAAAGTAGGTATTACTTCTGGAGCTTCTACTCCAGATAAGATAGTCGCTGATGTTATTGAAAAGTTAATTGCTATTACTAAGTAAATATTAATTTTTCTGCATAATTTTTAACTTTATTAAATACATATCACCAAAAGATCCTCGTTATTACCTAGAATAACCAAAAATAATTTGGAAGTATGGAAGACACAACACAATCTAATCGAGATCAAACAGCTAAAATGAATGCTTCAAAGGCTCCTCAAAAGGTGGAAGTTGTTGTAGCTAATCCCTCTACGAATTCAGAGGTCAATATATTAGGTGAATTATCAATATTTATTTTAAGGATTGGTTTTAGTGTTTTGATGATTCATCATGGCTTGGAAAAGCTTCAAGATCCTCAAGGCTTTGGAGAATTTGTTGTAGGTAAATATTTCCCATTCTTACCAGGAGATCCTGTCCTCTGGACGTATGGAGCCGCTATTACTCAATTAGTTTGCCCATTAGGATTAGCATTAGGAATTTTTGCAAGACTTAGCTCTCTTGGACTTTTCTCTACGATGGCATTTGCTGTTTATTTTCACCTTTTAGATACAGGTTTAGAGGGGTTTCCATTAGCAGTAGTTGAAGGTCATAATTATGCTTTTGAACTTTCATTCATATACGGAGCTATCTCTCTTTATTTCTTATGTGCAGGACCAGGAAGATTAGCACTTCTTCGTAAGACAAATAAAATCACTTATTATCCAAAATCAAATTGATTTAGTGCAGAAAATGCCTCTTCTTTGTAAATACCATAGAAATACCTTTTAGATTGCACATTTCAATACTTTCTTCATCCCTTATACTTCCCCCTGGTTGAATAATTGAACTTATTCCATATTCATTAGCAAGCTCTACTGTATCTGCAAATGGGAAGAAACCATCGCTTGCTAAAACGCCTCCTTTACCATTCTCTTTAGCAGCTTGCAAAGCTATTTTTGAAGCCCCAACCCTGTTCATTTGTCCAGCTCCTATGCCAAGAGTTTGTTGATCTTTTGCAATCACAATGGCATTTGATTTAACGTGTTTGCAAATTTTCCAGGCAAAACTCAAATCTAAATAATCTTGAGTACTTGGAATTTTTTTAGTAACTGGAATCCAACTTTCACTTTTTTCTTCATTATTATCAGTATCTTGAACGAGTAATCCTCCCATTATTGATTTAGTAGAAGTTTGGTTCTTTTTTGGGATTTGATCTTTTGAAAATTTTAAAATTCTTAAATTCTTTTTGATTTTTAAAATTTCTAAAGCCTCTGCATCAAAAGATGGAGCTACGACGCATTCTAAGAAAACATCTTTGAGTTTAATTGCGGTTTCACTATCTACATTTGAATTAAAAGCAACTATTCCTCCAAATGCACTAACTGAGTCACATTTCAAAGCATTCAAAAATGCTTGAGAGGCTGTATTACTAATAGAAGCACCACAAGGATTATTATGTTTTAAAATGACAGTTCCAAATGTGTCTGTTATAGGTTCATCTTTTCCTTCATAGCCAAATTCTAAAATTGTTGAAAGTGCCGACTCAAGATCCAATAGATTGTTATAACTTAACTCTTTCCCTTGTAACTGCTCTGCTGAGTTCCATCCACTATTATTCAAACCATACCAAAAAGCTTTTTGATGAGGATTCTCCCCATATCTTAAGGTTTTGATTAGTGGATAAGATTCAATATATTTGGAAGATTGTAAACCTCTTTCTTTTCTTATCCAATTAGATATCGCAGTGTCATAGTCAGCTGTATGTTGAAAAGCTTCAAGTGCTAATTTTGCTTTATATGTTGCTTTTAACTCCCCTTTTTTACTCTCTTCAAGAAATTCTTGATATTGACTAGGATCGACTAAAACGGAAACGTCTTTATGATTTTTAGCCGCAGAACGAATCATTGATGGTCCTCCGATATCAATATTTTCAATAGCATCTTCCCATTTGGATCCCTTCTCAACAGTTTTCTTAAAAGGATATAAATTGACAACTACTAATTCAATTAGTTCAAGATCGTAAGCTTCTATATCTTTTTTATGTTCCTCATCTGTTCTTTTAGCTAATATTCCTCCGTGAATTTTCGGATGTAAAGTTTTAACTCTTCCTCCAAGTATTTCTGGAGAATTAGTAAAATCTGCGACTTTAATAACTGGAATTTTTGCCTCCATTAGATGTTTGGCAGTGCCTCCACTTGATAGAATTTTATAATTAAATTTTTCTACCAATTCTTTACAAAATGGGATTATATTTTTTTTATCCGAGACACTTACAAGAGCTAATGGTGACATTATTGAAAAGTTTGCTTACTTAAGAATATAAACATGAAATATGATATTGATCATGAATTTGTCGGGATTAGTTCTCAAACCGCAACTCATAGAATAATTTTGCTACATGGCTGGGGAGCCGATGCAGATGACCTTCTAACGCTTGGAAAGGAGATTATAGAAAAAATAAATCTTGATTTTGAAGTAATTTCTTTGAGGGCTTCTGGATTACATCCAAGTGGTCAGGGAAGACAGTGGTATCAATTGTACCCTCATGATTGGGAGGGGGCTGAGGTTGAAGTAAATAAACTTTTAGCTACATTAAAAAAATTTGATACTGATCAGATTTCAATAGGAAATACAATTTTGTTGGGTTTTTCTCAGGGGGCAGCTATGGCAATTGATGCAGGATTTAAATTAAAATTAGGATTAATAGTTGCTTGTAGTGGTTATCCCCACCCAAACTGGGCTCCAGGAGAAAAATGCCCACCATTAGTTATTAGTCATGGTTTATTTGATGACGTGGTGCCTATAGATGCTTCAAGAATTATTCATGAAACGGTAAAAAGTAATTCTTCTAAATTTTGTGAATTAATAGAATTTAATGGATCCCATCAAATTGATCCAAATTTAATTGATTTTATAAGTTCAAATATAAATAATTTTTTTTAAACGAAAGCATATTCGTATTCTTCAATCTCTTCCCAATCATCTGCAGTAAGTTCTAGACCTTCAAATATTTTTTCTTCACCAATTCCCTCAACTACGACTTTTAGTGATGGAAATAGAAAATGATTTTCTTCAGCATATTGGGCGCTAAATAAACCTTTTTCACCCCAAAAAAACCTATCAGTGGTATGTTCATTTCTTCGAACATTGAAAACTGAAGGGGCAGACAAAGCATTTTCAGCTATAAATCTTCTTGCAGCTGTAACTGGTTTATGTTTGCCAGTTTCGATATGATAAATAGGTACATGTGCCATTACTCTTTGGCCAGCCAACCTTCTTCTGCTGATTCTTTTTCTCTTTTTTGACATTGATTGGTACTCCTAGAATTATTAATGAGATTAGTCTTATTTATTTTTACTAATCTTATATCTGTGATTTTGAATTCACTTAAATTACATAGAGGACCCATCAACCCCTGATGTAGCTTAAAATATGATTAAATGTTCATATTTAAGGCTGGCTAAAGTCAGACCTCTTTATATATCTTAATACTTTTTTCATATTTTACAAGTCCTTTTTCAGATTTTTTTTTAAATTTCACTAATTATGAAGCTCTCAAAAAAATTTGAAGAATTAATCATAAAACAGCTAGAGAGCTTTGGTTGCTCAATGGGGGTGACTCATTTGGTTATGTATCTTGCTTCAACGGAGCAAGGAACTAAAGCATCTTTTGAAATGATTGGTCAATGGCCACAAATTGATAGGCTTCTGATATCAGTAGAAGATGATCCTTCACTAAAAGTTTCTTCTCCTAATAGAAGATGGTACCCGCTTCAAGAAAACGATATCCTACTTGGTGTCCTTAGGGTAGAAACTGATTTAAAAGAAGGGAATTGGCCAGTATCTCTTGACTCTAGATTAAAAGCACTTTCACTATCTTTAGCTAAATGCGTTTCTATCGAATTAGAGCGTCAAAATAAAAATGAAGAAATTAATTATTTAAAAAATCAGGTCAATGTCATAATCCATCAATTGAGGAATCCATTGGCTGCTCTTAGGACATATGCAAAATTACTAATAAAAAGACTTGGTTCAGATGATGACTCTATTGAAATAGTCGAACGCATGATAACAGAGCAAAAACAAATTAATAATTATATGGACTCTTTTGCTCAATTAAATTCAGCTATTAAACTTCCTCTAGAAATTGGAGAGGAAAGATTATTATTACCACCAAATTTAGATAACAAAAAGCTAATAACTGTCCAGAGTTTATTGAGGCCAATTTTAGAAAGGGGTCAAGCTAATGCGAACTTAGAGAATAGAGATTGGACGGAACCTTCTCTTTGGCCAGATTGGACTTTATCGCCATTAAAGTCTAAATATGCTGTAATTGCTGAAATTGTGGCTAATTTATTAGAAAATGCGTTTAAATACGCCCAAAAAGATGCTGAGATTGGACTCACCATTATGAGTAAAGGTCTGTGCATATTTGATGATGGTAAAAAAATAACCAAAATTGAAAATGAGAAGATTTTTCAAAAAGGCTTTCGAGGATCTGCGGCTAAGAAGAAGGATGGTACTGGTGTTGGACTTTTTTTAGCGAGGAAATTAGCAAAACAAATTGGTGGAGAGTTGAGATTGCTTGAAAACTCCTCAATTAATGATGTAAAGGAATTAAAAAGTCTTAAGAAGAAGAATATTTTCTATTTAGAACTTCCTATAAAAGAATTGCATTCATAAATAACATTGTAGTTTCTACTAGTACAACACTCGCACCACAAGCATCTCCATTGAAGCCTCCAATTTTATTCCCAAGTATGTTTGGAATAGAATAACTAAAAAAAATACCAATTAAAATTAGAAATAAAAATTTAATTAATATTGCTTGGGATGTAATTGAAACAAATTGGTATGCGATGAAAATTAAAAGAAAAACAATGGAAATCAAAGATTCTTTTTTAAATCCATTCCAAAACTGTTTGTGACTAATAGATTTTTTCTTGTAACTCCTATATTTAAACTTTTCTATAAAAAATAAATTTGAAAATCTTCCCCAAAATAAGCATATTGGCAAAACAATAATTATTTGGTTTTGAATTTTGAGTATGCAAGCAATCTGAATTAAAGTTATAAAAAATAAAGATTGAACACCAAAGGATCCAACTTTACTGTCTTTCATAGCTTTTAAACGTTTCTTTTTACCCGCGAAAATACCATCGAAAGTATCCATTAAACCATCGATGTGTAGACCTCCTGTAATTAAATATCCTGAAGCTAAACAGATTAAAGTAGATGCATAAATAGACCAAGAGTTTACGCTTAAAAAAATAAAAATATAACTCTGTATTGTTCCAATAAAAAATCCCAAAGGCGGCGCAAATTGTGCAATATTTTTAAATTCGGGATTAATTAAAGGTATCTTTGGAAATGTCGTATAGAAAATCCAAGATCCAGCTAAATTTTTTATTAAATATTTTTTGATGAGATAAAAATAGATTCAATATTAAATAATAGGGTAGATTATTAAAAAAGGATCAAAAAATTTTATAAATTATCGTGTTTGAATTTGAAATTAAATCGAATTGTAGTAATACAGAGGCAAGAACTGGTATATTTCATACCCCAAATGGTCAGGTAAACACTCCAAGATTTATGCCTGTGGGTACTTTGGCAACGGTTAAAGGAATTTCATCTAAGCAGTTAATCTCTACAGGATCGGAAATGATTCTTTCGAATACCTTTCATCTTCATCTGCAACCTGGAGAAAAACTAGTTAAAGAATCTGGTGGAATTCATAAGTTTATGAATTGGGATAAACCTATTCTTACTGATTCAGGTGGATATCAAGTTTTTAGTTTGGCCAAATTAAATAATATTTCTGATAAAGGTGTGGAATTTAAAAATCCAAGAGATGGTAGTCATGTATTTTTATCACCTGAAAAAGTAATGCAGATTCAAATGGATCTTGGTTCTGATGTTGCTATGGCTTTTGATCATTGCCCTCCGCACACAGCTAACGAAAATGATATTGAGGACTCCTTACAAAGAACTCATTCATGGTTGCAAAAATGTGTTCAGACTCATAAGAAATCAAATCAAGCATTATTTGGAATAGTTCAAGGTGGTAAGTATCCAAGATTAAGAGAACATAGCGCAAAATTTACAAGTTCTTTTGATCTACCTGGAATAGCGGTAGGAGGTGTCAGTGTTGGAGAGGCAGTCGAAGAAATACATAGTGTAATTAATTACGTCCCGAAATTCTTACCAATAAATAAACCAAGATATTTAATGGGAATTGGCTCTCTAAGAGAAATTTCTTTAGCTGTTGCAAAAGGATTCGATATATTTGACTGTGTTTTGCCTACAAGACTGGGAAGACATGGGACTGCATTTTTTAACGATGAAAGATGGAATATACGTAATGCCCGCTTTAAAAATGATTTTTCTCCAATAGATAAAACTTGTAAATGTGAAACTTGTAAATCGTACTCTCGTGCTTACTTACATCATTTAGTAAGAAATGATGAAATATTAGGCCTAACGCTTATAAGCCTACATAATATTTCTCATCTAATTCGATTTACAAATGCAATTTCTGCTGCAATTAAAGATAATTGTTTTACAATAGATTTCGCTCCATGGAAAAGATCCTCTATTGCTCACCATACGTGGTAACGTCTTAACATAATTAATTAATTTATTAAGAAGGTGCTCACTCTTTTAAATACATTCGCTGAATTGCCTGAAGCATATAAGGCTTTCGCTCCAACCGTTGACGTTCTTCCTTTAATACCTTTATTTTTCTTTTTATTAGTTTTTGTTTGGCAAGCTGCAGTAGGGTTTAAATAAAATCTATTTATGATTCAGAAGGGTATTTCAAGGGATATTGCATCACCAGAGTTTTCTACTGCACATTCAATAAAATCTGCAATTTTTAACGCTCTTGAGGCTTGTTCCCCATCAACTTCTGGGGATTCTTTACCTTGTACGCACTTAAGAAAATGTTCTAATTCTGCATATAAAGGTTCGATAGAGGTTGTGCTTACTTCTTCAACATAACCATCATTTCGATAAACTAATTCTCCATGCTCTGCTGTATAGGATTCATGAGCTTTTCTATGGATTTGTAGAGAATGATTTAAGAAGTCTGTTTCAACTAGACCATTTTGGCAATGTGCGCTTAAATTCCTAATTTTTTTATGACTCATTTTGCTGGCAGTTAGGCTTGCAATAATATTATTCTTGAAAACCAAAGTAGCATTTACATAATCTATTAAGCCATCACTATTCCTTCCTCCGACGGCGGCTAATTTCTGTATCTTTGAATTAACTAATTCAAGCACTAGATCAATATCATGAATCATTAAATCCATAACTACTGACACATCATTTGCTCTGTCAGCATGAGGACTGTGCCTTCTTGCTTCTAAAACAACAATATCTTCATTTTGAACTATTTTATTTAACTCCCTAAAAGCAGGGTTAAATCTTTCAATATGTCCAACTTGTAGAAGACAGTTACTAATTTTAGAGGCATTTATTAAAGATTTAGCCTCTAGCTCATTAGCTGCAATAGGTTTTTCAATAAGAACATTAACACCTGCCTTAAGACAATCTAGGCCTACTTTGTGATGGAGAAGTGTAGGGACAGCAATACAAATTGCATCCACTTTAGAAATAAGATCATGATAATCTTTAAACCACTCACATTGAAATTGCTCTACTGCTAATTTACCTCTGCTTTCATCTGGATCGGCAACTCCAACTAAATCTGCATCTTTTAGCAAACTAAGCACTCGAGCATGATGCCATCCCATATTTCCTATACCGATTACTCCAACCTTTACTGAGGATGAGGTTGGTTTCATATCTTATAGTCCATGTATATTTAGTTATTATCCTTCATTGGATGTCAATTTTAACTTTTTGGCAGAAATATTTTTACACGATCTATTTTGGGACCTGACATTGAAATTATTTCAAATTTAATATTTTTAAATTCTAAACTATCTCCGATTTTTGGGACCATTTGAAATTTTTCAAGAAGAAATCCAGCGAGTGTATGATAATCAGCTCCTTCTGGAAGAAAACATCCCAACTTTTTGTTGATTTCTATTATTTCTGCTTTACCAGCAATTGACCACTTCTTAGAGAAATTATCCAACATTTTCATATCAGAATATACTCTGCTATTTAGCATTTCTTCCCCAACAATTTCGCCAGTAAGATCAGCTGCAGTGATAAGTCCCTCAGTCCCACCATGTTCATCAACAACCAGTAAAAATGGATTGTAATCTCTAACGATAGGTAATATTTCTGCTAGTGAGCATGTCTCTATTACTTTTGTTACTGGCAAAAGGAAAGGTTCTAATAATGTATTTGCTCCCATTTCGCTTTTAGAAATTGGTTTTGCTAAGTAACGTAAATCTAAAACTCCTAAAACATCATCAAGAGACTCACCAATTACAAAAAAACGAGCATGCCTTGTTTTATCAACCTGTTTCATAAGTTCAGCAAACGTAATATTTTTTGGCAAAGTTACCATCTCAGATCTTGGAATCATTACTTCTTTGACTTGAGTATCTTTTAAAGCAAAAACACCTTCTAAGATGTTTTTCTCATCAGGCTTTAATCCCGTGACATTATCTGTTTCTATTAATGTTTCTAATTCACCTGCCGATAATACTGAATTTAATGAATCCCATTTGTTGTTTAGATTAAATAACCTTAAACAAGCACTTGCAAAAAATTCAATTACAGAAACAATAGGTTGCATTCCTTTTCGAACTGCATCAAAAATTGTAGTTAATCTCAAAGCGGCTGACTCTGGATTATTAATTACTAATGCTTTAGGAATAAGACCTGATATGAGGGTGACTATAAGTACAATAAATAAAAATAATAAGAGATCATATATTCGATTTGAAAATTTATTTACGTTCCAAAAATCATTAGCCAAACCTTTACTTAACCAACCAACAGCTATAAGAGAAATTGTCACGCCAAATTGAGATGCTATTAAAGAAGATCTGAATCTTTTTTGAATTTTTAAAATGGAAAATGCTCCTTTTCTTTTCTCTTCTATCAGTCTTAAAACTTTACTTGGCCTTATTAATAAAAACGAAAGTTCACTCGCAGCAAAAAAAGCTGGAAATATCAAAAGTAAGAATAGTAAAGTTATTTTCATTCAATAACAAATTAGTGATGGGGGTGGCGAGGATCGAACTCGCCTAAGCCAAATTATGAGTTTGGTGCATTCACCAGATTGCTACACCCCCAGATTTTCTGCAGTAATGATTAATTACATTCGATTTACATACAATATAAAAATAATATTTCAAAAAGCACCAACTTAGTAAGTTTTTGTGAGATTTCTTTTTTTTCTCCTAATCTTGAAATATAAGCTTAACCTCTATTAATGAACAATTTCTCGCAGAAGAATAAATTAAATAAGGAGAATTTGTTAAAACTTTTAATTGAAAAGTCTTATAAGAAAGGAAACTTTACTTTGGCATCTGGCAAAAAAAGTGCTCATTATCTAAATTGTAAACCTGTATCTTTAAATGGCACAGGGTTGAAATTAATTAGCAATTTGTTTTTGGAGTTAATGGATCCAAGTTCAAAAGCTGTGGCTGGGTTGACTTTAGGAGCCGATCCTTTAGTTAGTGGTTTAATCGTAACAGCTGCTTCTCAAGGGTTATTAATAGATGCTTTAATCATCAGAAAAGAAATAAAAGAATATGGAACAAAGGCTGGGTTAGAGGGGCCTACATTAAAAGAAGGAACTGAAGTAACTGTCTTAGAAGATGTTGTGACTACTGCTGGATCAGCTATTAAAGCAATTAATAAGTTACGAGAAAATAATCTTTTAGTTAAAGAAGTTTTGTCTATTGTCGATAGAAGAGAAGGAGGATATGAGGCCTTGAAAGAACAAAATATACAATTAAAAAGCTTATTTTCAATAGAAGACTTTCTATAAATAATGTCAAAAATTAAAGAAAATAAAGAACAATTTTGGCTTGAAAAATTTGATTGCTTTTCTGTTACTGGAAAAGATAGTAAAAGATTCTTAAATGGAATAACTACAGGAAATATTGTTGATTTAAATAACAAGGTTTTAAAATCTTGCTGGTTATCCCCAAATGGAATTTTAAAATCATTACTTGAAATTAATTGCTCAGAAAATGCATTAAAAGTAATTGTCTTAGTAGGAAATACTAGTGAGATTAGAAAATACTTTAATGACATTATTTTTCCGTCTGACGATGTTTCATTAAGTGATACTTTTTCAATAAATAGACTTCAGCAAGTTGATGATATGAATTCTTGGAGAATCACTCAACCTATTTTTTTAAAAAATGAAGATAAAAAATATGATTTTTATAAAAATAATCCAAATACAATGAATACTAATGACTTGCAATTGTGGAAGATTAATCAGGCTATACCATCTTTAAATAGTGAAATTAATGGAAAAAATAATCCACTTGAATTAGGATTAACAGATCTTATAGACTTCAATAAAGGTTGTTATTTGGGTCAAGAAACAATGTCAAAAATCAAGAATGTTTCTTCTTTAAAGCAGGAGATCAGAGTATGGACGGCTAAAGATAAAGATGTGAATTTAGAATCTGTGAATAAAATTCTTTTTAATAATCAGAATAAAGAAAAATCAGTTGGTTATATTACCAGCATTTATGTATTAGAGTCTCGAATAATAAAAGGCCTAGCAATGATAAAGAGAAAATATTTAGATAAGGGAAATCCATTTTTCTCTGATAATTTTGGCCAAATTTCATTAGAGAAATCTTTAGGTTCAACTTTTCTTTAATTAACCTTTTCATGTTTTTTGATTAACCACTTCGCGATTTGAAGTGTAGCCAAACAGTCATCTCGATTATATTTAATTATTTTTTTTAGGAAAATATCATTTAAGGTACTTTTATATTGGATCCACCAATATAAAGCTTTTGATCCACTTACATTTTCTTGCTCCCATTTGAATCCAATCCAATTAGCAACTGTTTTTAAACTATAGTTTCTAATAGGTAATATCCACGATCCTCTTACAATTAAGTGTAAGTCTATAAATCTGGAATTTAGGATTTCAATTTCTTTTACATCGAGATCTGATTGCCTAGCTAAATTTAAAATTGCAATTTTCTCAGTCTCTCCATAATGTAAAACTGGCCAGTATTTTTGAGAAAAAAGTTTTTGAATAATTTCTTGATTAGATTTTTTAGCATTGTTTTTAAGGTTTAATATTGGATCATAAAAATCATCTTCAATATTTTCAAACAAACTATTTACTTTTAAAAATCCATATAAAAAATCATGTTTATCATCTGGATTTGACTCAATATCAAAAATAAAGAATCCCGAATCTTTATTTTTTAAAAGATAAGATAAGTTTTTATTTTCCAAAATTTGAATTGGTATTCCTGATAAATATGCTTTTGATTGCTTTATAAACTTTGAAGCTTTTTCAAATCTTTGCTCCTTAAATTGAAAAAGTTTTTTTCCTAAATCGATTTTCTTGGTAGCAGCTAGTTCTTTAATATTAGATATCCCATTTTTTTGGAGAAACAAGGCTGTTTTAGAACCAATACCATCTATATCAGTTAGATATCCATTATCTTTTGCTTCTGTATCGCAAAACTTTTGCCATGAACATATCGTACATTTTTTCCTGTCTTCAGTAATATCTGGAATAGATCTTTTTAGATATTCATTTAAATTTAAAAAGGTATGCATTACTTTTTTTCTTAAGCCTGGATTTAAATCAATTTTTTCAATATTAATTCGATTTGAAAAATTTGAAATTACCAATCCTTTTTCAATTTTTGCTTCTTGAAAGGGTTCTAATAATATCGAAGAAAAAGCTAAATCGAATAGATGCTCTTTTGTTGTTCTATGGCCTAACTTATATACAACAGGTATATATTTATATTCGCCCCATTTGCTATGACCACCTACTTTTTTAAGTAATTGAGGTTGCATTTCTGTATTTATATTATTGATTACTTTAGATCTTGCCTTTAATCCGATTACTCCACTTGAACCCCTCTTACAGGCTTTTTCCCCAGAATATAAATCTCCATCACTTAGTTTGTAAAAGGTTTTGTATCGTTTAATTATTTCTATAGATTGATGTGGTGACCAAATTCTTTGAGACTTATTGCCCTGATAATCGAGCCAAGCTTTTCTTTTGCATCTTATAAAACTTTTTAAATAAAGATTATTCAAATTTTTTTGCAAAGGCAGTTTAAATTTTTACTTATATAAATTAATATAGATAATTATTGGAAATTAAGGAACTATTTTACTTTGTCTTCAAATGAACTAGATGAAATAAAATTCGGAACTGATGGCTGGCGAGGAATAATTGGTTTTGATTTCAATCTATCAAATCTCTCAAGAGTTGTAGTCGCTTCTTGTCAGGAATTATATTATCAATACTTCGAAGAAACAAATTCTAAAAAAATTCTTATAGGGTACGATCGTAGATTCATGGCAAATGAGTTCGCAAAAGAGATAGCATCTTTTGTTAAAGGGTGTGGTTTTGAACCCATTCTTTCTACTAGTTATGTGCCCACCCCTTCCTGCAGCCTATACGCCAAAAAATTTATGTTTTTAGGTTGTTTAGTTATTACTGCAAGTCATAATCCTTATAATTGGCTGGGTTTAAAGATTAAAAGTTTTAAAGGATGTTCTGTGGATGAATCTTTTACAAAGGAAGTTGAAAAAAGGTTACTTCTGGGAAACTCAATTGAAAGATTGGAAGGTGCATATGAAAAAGTTGATATTAAGAAGTTTCATTTAGATCAAATTAAATCTAATTTTAATATTGATTTTATTGCTAATAATTTAAAGAAAATGAATTTGCATATTTTTGTTGACTCTATGCATGGTTCAGCAGCAAATTGCCTTAGTCAGATCTTTGAAGGTTATGATTCAAAAATTTTTACTGAAATTAGAGCAGATTATGATCCTTTATTTGGAGGAAATCCTCCAGAGCCACTGCTAAAATATTTAGATAATTTAACTGAAACATTAACAAAAACTTCTAAAAATGGTATTAAAACGCTAGGCATAATTTTTGATGGGGATGGCGATAGGATTGCTGTAATTGATGAAAAAGGAAGATTTTGTAGTACTCAAGTTTTATTACCTTTCTTTATTAGTTATTTGGGAGAAAAGAATAAGAATTTATATCCAGTACTTAAAACTGTTAGTGGTTCAGACATAATTAGTAATATCGCAAAAAATCAAGATAGAGAGGTTTTCGAACTACCGGTTGGTTTTAAATATATCGCAAAAAAAATGATTAAAGAAAAAATATTTATTGGAGGAGAGGAATCAGGAGGGGTAGGTTTTGGAGACTTTATGCCGGAGAGAGATGCTTTATATGCAGCTATGATTTTACTAAATGGAATCGCAGAAAAATCAAAATATTTATATGAAACTTTGGATCAAATTCAAGAAAATTTTGGTCCAAGTTTTTATAGAAGAATAGATGTTAAATTTCCAAATCAATCAGAAAAAGAAATTCTTGAAAAATATATTAAAAATAATATTCCTTCAAAAATATGTGGCTATAGTATAAAAAGTGTATCAAATATCGACGGCATAAAATTGAGAATGGATAATAATTTTTGGCTATTATTTAGGTTCTCAGGAACAGAGCCTCTTTTAAGATTGTATTGTGAGGCAAAATCTGAAAATGATTTAAATGAGGTTTTGGAATGGAGTCAAAAATACATAAATAAAGTAAAAAATATAAAATGAAAAAATTATATTTAGCAAGCAAAAACCAAGGTAAAATTGAAGAATATAAAAAATTATTATTAAATGTAAATTGCCAATTATTGCTTCAACCAGAATCAATAGATGTTGAGGAGAATGGGATAACATTTAGGGAGAATGCAATCAAAAAAGCAAGTGAAGTTTCTAAAAAAACGAGGAATTATGCTATCGCAGATGATTCAGGAATATGTATTGATTCTTTGGACGGTAGGCCAGGAATTTACTCATCAAGATATGCAGAAAATGATCAAAAAAGAATAGAAAGAGTTTTACATGAACTTGATGGAGAAAAAAATAGAGGTGCTTTCTTTATTGCAAATGTTTGTGTTTGCTCTCCTTGTGGAGATGTGATATTAGAATCAGAGGCTAAATGTTTTGGAAACATTATTCTAAGCCCTAGAGGAAAAGGGGGTTTTGGGTATGACCCAATTTTTGAGGAGAGATCTACCAGATTAACTTTCGCAGAAATGAATAATGTTATTAAAGACTCTTGTAGTCATAGAGGTAAAGCACTAAAAAAAATTATTCCAGACTTGCTTGAAATTTTTTCTTGACTTCAATTAACCCAAGATCCATGAAGGCCATGTGGAATCGAAATAGGTAATTCATAAACAGCTAATTCTTTTAAGTCTTTTGCGTCTAATATCACTAAATCGCTTCCTCTTCTTTCTCCGTTCCATAGAAGTATAAATAAAAATCCCTCATCTTCTTTTGAAGAGTTTTCTGATGGAACCATAATTGGTTCACTAACGAATCCACTTGGACCTGCTGACCAAGAAATCTCTTCCTTAGAAGTTAAATTTATTTTTTTTATTGCTTGAAGTGGAGCGTTCCCAAGTTTTTGAGATGTGCTTGCCATCCAACTAAAAGTTGCTGTTAGTCCTAAGTTTTTAGGATTAACAACAGCAAATTCACAACATTGTTCACTTAAAGTTTCAAGTTCACAAGTTTTTTTCTTTAGATCGATAAATGATCTTTTCAGATTTCCTTCTGGATATTTATCAAAGTCAATATCCCTAAAATTCTCGTCTGGACCAACTGATGGGAAATCATCATAAAAAATACTATCTAATACGATTTTGGAATCTTTTTCAAATGCATTTACATGATGAAAAACGAATCCTTCTGGAGCATCTATTGTTAACGGTGGCTGACCTCTAAATAATCCACTTTCTCTGGGGATGATAAAAAACTTTGCCTTTTTATTTGGGTTTGACTTTAGACATTGTGCTGCTCCTCTTTGACCCATTACAAATGGAAGAGGATTGAAATCAATAGCATTCTGCAAAAATATTGCCCAATTAGTTGTAATTGCGAAATCATGAAGGAATGCAAAGCCATTAAAGGTATCTTTTCTGTCGAAAATGAGCTCTCCAGAATTTAAACCAGCATTATTAAATTCCATTAATCTAATGGTACTTTTTGGCCCGGTTTGTACTCCAAACGTGACTAAAAGTTCTGAAGATGCATTTGAGTTTAGGTCTGTTTTGGGATGTGCACTGAATGCTTCGTTAGGCTTGAGTACCCCTTTTAATGTTGTTAAACCAATAGTGTCCAGACTATCAGGATCCATTGCATGTGGACCGGCTGCTTCCCATAAAGCGAGAATTTCATCTCCTAATTTAACGACATGTGTATTAGCGATATTCTTGAATTTTAGATCTAATGCATTATTTAAAATTCCTCCATTTTTTTGTGTACCAAAAACACCTCTATAAATAAATTTATTTATTTTTTCTTCTTCCAAATAGCCTTTAGTTTTAACAAATCTATTTGTTAAGAACGGCTGACCACTTTCGAATTTTATGGATGTTATCATTCCATCTCCATCAAATGGATGATGAACCCATTGTCCACCTCTCTCTAATATTCCTGGTCCATTTCTTAATAATGTTCCATTTAAATTATTAATATTATTACCTTTGCTGATTTTTAGAGGCTCATTGGTAAGCTCCTTTTCTACATTTTGATACGCACTTGACCAATCTTCTTTATTAAAACTTTTAGGTTTATCAATTTTTTTATCTTGTAAATTAGTCACAACAAAATAATAACTTTATCTATCTTCGCCAAAAATCAACTGAATTGTGGCTGATTCGAAAAAATTCCTATTTTATTGATTTTCAAGCATTCCTTTACTGCTTGGAATTGAATCAGATCTTCTTAGATCTATTTCGGTAGCCATTCTCATTGCTCGTGAAAAAGCTTTAAAGCAAGCCTCAACTATATGATGTGAATTGCTACCTCTTATTTGATTAATATGCAGAGTAATACCACTGTTATTTACAAAGGCGATAAAAAACTCTTTTACTAATTCAGTATCATAATTGCCAATTCTAGGAGCTTTTAATTGAAGATCATAAGATAGATGTGGTCTGCCGGAACAGTCCAAAGTAACTTGAACTAATGCTTCATCTAATGGGGCAAAGAAATGTCCAAATCTACTGATTCCTTTTCTTTCTCCCAAGGCTTTTGAAAATGCTTTGCCTAACGCGATTCCTACATCTTCATTTGTATGATGATCATCAATATGGGTATCTCCAATTGCTTTTATCTTTAAATCGAATAAACCATGACTGGATATTTGATGAAGCATATGATCTAAGAAAGGTATCCCGGTTTCAATTTCGGAAATCCCATTCCCATCTAAGTTTATAAATACAGAAATATCTGTTTCATTCGTTTTTCTTTTTATTTCAGATTGCCTTAGAGATGACATTTTTATGCAAAAAATTTAGTTTACATTCCATTAATGCAGTAACCCGCATCAACATAAATTGTTTGGCCTGAAATGCCGCTAGAGAGATCACTTAATAAAAAAGCAGCAGTATTACCTACTTCCGTTTGAGTGACTGTTCTGCGTAAAGGAGCCTTTTCTTCAACATTGTGAATCATATCTAAAATGCCACCTATAGCAGAACTAGCAAGTGTTCTTATAGGTCCAGCACTTATTGCATTAACTCTGACTTGTTTTTCGGGCCCAAGTTCTGCAGAAAGATATCTTACTGAAGCTTCTAAAGCTGCTTTTGCAACTCCCATCACGTTGTAGTTAGGGATCGCCCTCTCTGATCCTAAATAAGTTAATGAGACAACGCCAGCACCATCACTAAAAAGTGGTTTTGCTGCTTTACATAAAGGTGCTAACGAATACGCACTTATATTAAGAGCCCTATCAAAACCCTCTGAAGTGGTGGCACTATAATCTCCAATCAATTCATCGCGTCCTGCAAATGCTAGGCAGTGAACTAATCCGTCAATTTGACCCCAATTGTCTTTTATATTTTTAAAGATTTCTTCAATTTGAGCTGGATTTTGAACATCAAGAGGCAAAAATAAGGATGGGTTTAACGGTTCAGTTAGTTCTCTAACTTTAGATTCGAATCTTCCCTTATCATCAGGCAAATATGTGATTCCAAGTTCTGCGCCAGCTTTTGAAAGTTGTTGAGCAATACCCCATGCTATTGAACGGTTATTGGCAATTCCCGTAACCAGAATTTTTTTGCCAGATAGATTTAGAAGCATTTTGTTTATTATTTCTATATATTCTCCTATATCAAAGTACCTATCTTTACGGATTACTGCAAAATATACAATAATTTTCAAATATCAAAGAATATTCAACTTAAACATGGTCAAAACAAATTCTATGGTTTTGGAATTAGGTTTTCAATTACCTAATTTCAAAATGTTAAATGCTAATTCTTCTAACAATCAATATTTTAATTCTCATAATCTAGATAATCGGCATTTACTTTTAATGTTTATTTGTGCCCATTGTCCATTTGTTAAATATATTGAGAATCAAATTTTCACCTTAAGTAAAGAAATTGAAAATACAGTTCAAACAGTTGCAATTTCTAGTAATGATATTGTCACTCATCCTTCAGATTCTCCTGACCATTTAAGATTACAAGCACAATCACAGGGATGGAGTTTCCCTTATCTATATGATGAAAATCAAAATTTTGCTAAGGAATTAAAAGCGGCTTGCACCCCGGATTTTTATCTTTTTTCAAATGAAGGAGATGGTGATTTTGTATTGTTTTATCATGGCCAATTAGATGATAGTAGACCAGGTAATAATATCCCCCTGTCTGGAAAAGATTTGCGCTCTGCTGTAAAAGATTTGAATCAAGATAATTCTTATCCTTCAAATCAGATTCCTTCTTTAGGTTGCAATATAAAATGGACTCCTGGAAAAGAACCGAGTTGGTTTAAATGAATTAAAAAATTTTTTTACCCATAGAAATATGGTTTAGGGTTAATATATTCAATATGCAGATACCTCCATTTACTTTAAATAGGCAGTACCAAGAAATTGGCTCAGAAATTGAGAGCGAGGTTTCTAAAGTTTTAAAAGGGGGTCAGTATATTGGAGGACAAGAAATTGCCAAATTTGAGGAGAGTTTTTCTAGTCTGATTGGTGTTGAAAATACTATTGGATGTAATAGTGGAACTGATGCTTTAGTATTAGCTTTGCGTGCATTAGATATTGGTGTGGGTGATGAAGTTATTACCTCATCTTTTAGCTTTTTTGCGACTGCAGAGGCTATTAGTGCAGTTGGTGCTAATCCTGTTTTGGTAGATATAGATCCAGAAACTTATCTCATTAATACTGAACTAATAGAACAAGAAATAAATTCTAATACCAAGGCAATTATGCCAGTTCATTTATTTGGGAATGCAGTGAATATGAACTTAATAAAATCTTTGGCCAACAAATATGACTTAAAAGTAATCGAAGATTGTGCCCAGGCAACATGCACAATGTGGGATAATTCTAAAGTTGGTAGTATCGGTGATATAGGTTGTTTTAGCTTTTTCCCTACTAAAAATTTAGGAGCTGCTGGAGATGGTGGAGCAGTAACAACTTCAGATCAGAAGATTGCCAATAAAATTAGAGAACTGGCTGTTCATGGCAGCCCAATAAGATATCACCATACCCAAATTGGATATAACAGCAGACTTGATACCATTCAAGCTGCCATATTAAACATTAAAATTAAATATATTTCTAAGTGGATTAATAATCGCCAAAAAATTGCTAATAATTACCTTGATTTATTAGGAAAAAATCCATTTATTAGTTTTCCAAAAATTAGCTCTGATTTAATTTCCCATTCTTGGAATCAATTTGTCATCAAATTAAGAAACGATAAATATTTTTTAAATGAAGATTTTTCAAATTTATTTGATACTGATTGCAAAAAATACTATTCCTTAAGGAATTTGGTGAAACAACAACTTTTTGAAAAAGGTATTAATTCAATTATTTATTATCCAATTCCAATACATGCACAAATAGCTTACAAAAATAAAAATTTTTCTAGAACAAAACTCATAAATACAGAGAGAATTTGTACAGAAGTTCTTAGTCTCCCAATGTTTCCTGAAATTTCTTATGAAGAGCAAGTTTATATAGCAGAAAATTTAAATAAAGTTTTAAAGAATTGTATAGAGGAAATTCAAATTTCAGCATAAAGTGATTTAAATAATCTTTGTTGTATGTTGTGATTGACGATAGGGCTTGAATAATTATTTTTTTCTAAATTAGATATCTCCCCATTTAATAATTCTGAATTTGACACTCTAGATAATTCAGGAATCCAATATTTTATATATTCGCAAATAGGATCAAATTTTTTTGCTTGGGTATATGGATTAAAAATTCTAAGTGGTTTTGGATCCATACCGCTACTGGCGCTCCACTGCCATCCCCCATTATTTGCAGCTAAGTCTCCATCAACCAACGTCTCCATAAATTTTTTCTCGCCCATTTGCCAACTGCATATAAGATCTTTTACAAGAAATGAAGCGACTATCATCCTACATCTATTATGCATCCAGCCAGTACTATTAAGTTGACGCATTGCAGCATCAACTATAGGTACTCCGGTCTCTCCGTTGCTCCAATGTTGAAACAATTCATTATTGTTTTGCCATGGAAAGTGATCCCATTTTTTTCTATATGGACCTTTCTCTAGCTCTGGGAAATGGAATAAGCAATGTTGATAAAATTCACGCCAAACAAGTTCTTTTTGCCATGTTTCAATTGATAGGTAATTTTCTTGATTTGCAAAATCTGAATTTAAATTTAATGTGGCGTTCCAAACTTTTCTAATGCTGATGGTGCCGAATCTGAGAGATGCACTTAGAAATGATGTCCCATTATGTGAAGGAAAATCTCTTGCAGAATTATAAGAATATATTTTTTTTTCGTTAATGAAATTTTCTAATAATGTTTGCGCAGCATTCTCTCCAGGTCTACATGGACAAATATTCGAACCAGGAAATTTGATATTTTTGATAAATTTCTCTAGAACCGAATCAGATGAATTTATTGTCTTATTTTCTTTGAATTTATTATCTATGTCTTTAAAATGGAAAACAACTTTATCTTGTTCAAATGAACCTAATAAATTCATTTTTGATTTAAGGTTTTTATAAAAAGGTCCATAAACTGAATAAGGATTATTATTCCCTGAAAATATTTTTAAAGGTTCTATTAATAAGTGATCCCAATTTTCAATAACTTGAATATTTTGTTCTTTTAAATTATTTTTTATTTCTAAATCTCGATTAATCTCATAAGGTTCAATAGATCTATTCCAAAAAACAAATTTAGCATCTATTTTCTTTGCTAATTGAGGAATTATTAATACCGGATCTCCTTCTTCCAAAACTAATCTACTACCCATTTTTTTCCAATTATTTCCTAATTCTTGAAGCGAATTTCCTAGAAACCAAGCTCTTGAACTTGCATTGAAATCGTGTGAGTAATTTTTATCAAATATATAAGTTGAAGTAATAGCATCTGATAATGAAAATGCTTTGATTAAAGCTTGATTATCAAATATTCTTAAATCCTTTCTATGCCAAAAAAGTATTCTAGGTTTATTCATAATTTTCCAAAAATTGTTTAGCTCTAAACCAAGCCGTAACGGTTTTTGCGTCAAGAATTTCATCCCCACTAGAAATAAGATTATCTAGTTCGTCGGGGTCTAAAATTAATACTTCTATATCTTCATCTAAATCTCCTTTAACCTCGGAATTGAGTTTGTTTAAATCACGAGCTAAAAATAAATAAATTTCTTCATCTGCATAACCAGGAGCAGGGACAAGAGTTCCTAGTTCATCCCATTTGTTTGCACTGAATCCAGTCTCTTCTTGTATTTCTCTTTGAATTGAATTAATAGGTGTTTCACCTATTTCTAATGTACCTGCTGGAAATTCTAATAAATACCTTGAAACAGCAAATCTATATTGCCGAAGAATGATAACTTTATTGTCTTTTGTAATAGGTACGGCTAATGCTGCACCAGGATGCTTAATGTATCCATATTCACCTTCATGTCCATTTGGAAGCTCAATTCTATTTATTTCGAAACTAAATTTTTTTGACTTTAACTCAGATATTTTTTCTTTAAAAATGGATTTTTTTATAAAGTTTTTGTTGCCCATAATTTTTAAATAAAGACAGCCTAACAGTTATTTTTTGGTTTTGTAAATCATTTATATAGACCATTTTGGGGCATCAAACTTTTTAATTTTTTGGCTTCTACTTAAGATTTCAGATAGTGGAGTAATAACGAAATTCCGATTCATGAATCTAGGGTGAGGTAATGTTAATTTCTCGTCAACCGTATAAAAATCTTCCCACCAAAGAATGTCTAAATCGAGACATCTTGATAGCCATTTCTTACCCTTTGGCGTCTCTTTTCGTCCGAAAAACCTCTCTAACTTTTTTAGCTCTTTTAAAAGTAATTTCGCGTTTTTATTTGATGGTTTAGGAAAAGAATTACTTTTTATAAGCAATAGAGTATTTAAATAATTTGGCTGCTCATTTTCAACTCCATGAGGTAATGTCTCATAAATTGATGACCAAAAAAAGTTTGCATGAAATTTTCTTTTCTCTTCTTTTTTGTTGTTGTAAAGATCTCCCCACTCATTTATTATTTCTTCTATTTTTGGTTTGCAAAGTAATAATGACTCAAGAGGGCTTCCGAATTTACTATCAATATTTGCTCCCAGGGATATACATAGTCCATTTTTGATATTAAGATTTGATAATTCCACTACAAAAAACTAAGTTATTGGATAAATTCTATATCAGGGATTTTTAAAGTGATTTTGGAACAAAAGTTAAAAGGTAAAGAAGACATAAAGGATTTAATGCAAAAGAAGGATTCGTTTAGAGCATTTCCATTAGCTGCAATTACAGGTCACAGCTTATTAAAATTATCTTTACTTTTGGCAGCTGTCGATCCTAGTTTAGGAGGAGTAATCATTGCAGGTGGTAGAGGTACTGGTAAGTCGGTATTGGCAAGAGGTTTGCATTCCTTAATACCACCGATTGAAATAATAGATAATGAATTAATACGCGAGAAATTAACTGATAATAAGATTTCTTTCAGACCTATAAGTAGAAATTTAGATCCAACTAAACCTGAGGAATGGGATAAAAATATTAAACAATTAATAGCGAAAATTATCGGTATTGATTACCTTAGTCAAATTGAAAGTATTCCAAGCAAGGTTGTACAGGCTCCATTTATTCAAGTTCCAATTGGAATTACGGAAGACAGACTAGTTGGATCTATAGATGTTTCTGCTTCATTGAATACAGGCGAGCAAGTTTTTCAGCCCGGAGTTTTAGCAGAGGCTCATAGGGGTGTTTTGTATGTTGATGATATTAATTTATTGGATGACGGGATTGTAAATTTAATTCTTGAAGCTACTGGTAGAGAACAAAATAATATTGAAAGAGATGGATTAAGTCTTTCTCATCCTTGCAGATCACTGTTGATTGCAACTTATAATCCTGAAGAAGGAGCTTTAAGAGATCATGTATTAGATAGATTTGCAATTGTTCTTTCTGCGGATCAATCGATAGATAATAACCAAAGAGTTGAAATAACCAAATCTGTATTATCTCATGCTGAAAACAATATCAAGTTTTCAGAAAAATGGTCTGAAGAATCTGATAATTTATCCACTCAGTTAATTTTGGCTAGGCAATGGTTAAAGGATGTAAAAATTACTAAAGAACAAATAACTTATTTAGTAAATGAAGCCCTTAGAGGTGGTGTCGAAGGACATAGATCTGAGTTGTTTGCAGTAAAAGTTGCCAAAGCAAATGCAGCCCTTCGAGGTGATGAGAATGTTAATTCTGATGATTTAAAGATTGCAGTAAGGTTAGTAATTCTTCCAAGAGCTACGCAAATACCACCTCAGGATGATGATATTCAACCACCACCGCCTGAGGATCAAAGCCCACCCCCACCTCAGTCAAATAATGAAGATTCTGAACCTGAATCTAACGAAAATGAGGATAATCAAGAAGAAGAACAAGATAATTCTGATGGGGAAGAAGATTCTACTCCTGATATTCCAGAAGAATTTATTCTTGATCCTGAATCATGCATGGTAGATCCTGATTTATTGCTTTTTTCATCAGCAAAATCTAAATCAGGAAATAGTGGAAGCAGATCAGTAATTCTAAGTCAAAGCAGAGGTAGATATGTCAGACCTTTAATTCCAAGAGGTAAAGTAAAAAGAATTGCTGTTGATGCAACTCTAAGAGCCGCTGCTCCATATCAGAAATCTAGAAGATTAAAGTATCCTGATAAAACTATAATTATTGAAGAAAATGACTTTAGGGCAAAGCTCCTTCAAAAAAAGGCAGGAGCTTTGGTTATTTTTCTAGTTGATGCTAGTGGTTCTATGGCACTTAATAGAATGCAAAGTGCTAAAGGTGCTGTCATAAGACTTTTGACTGAGGCTTATGAAAATAGAGATGAAGTCGCTCTCATACCATTTAGAGGGAATCAAGCAGAGGTTCTTTTGCCACCAACAAGATCTATTACTGCAGCAAAAAGAAGGTTAGAGACTATGCCATGTGGAGGTGGATCTCCTTTAGCTCATGGGTTAACTCAATCAGCAAAAGTAGCAAAAAATGCTCTTTCTACAGGAGATATAGGTCAGGTCATTGTTGTTGGAATAACTGATGGTAGGGGGAATGTCCCTCTAGGTACATCATTAGGTCAAGCAGAAGTTAACGAAAACGAAAATGTGGATTTAAAACAAGAAGTATTAGATATTGCCGCTAAATACCCCATGTTAGGAATAAAGTTATTAATTATAGATACAGAAAGGAAATTTATAGCTAGTGGCTTTGGAAAAGAACTTGCAGAAGCTGCACAAGGAAAATATGTTCAATTGCCTAAAGCTACTGATAAGACAATTGCCGCCATGGCCTTAAATGCAATTAATGAATTTTAAATTTTTTATGGGTAAATCTCGTTAAGAAATTTTGATAGTCCAATTGTTAAATCTCTTATGGATTTAGTAAATTCTTTATCTTTCGTTAGTTGTTCAAAATCATCACTCATTTTATCAAATTTGCCTGATATTGATTCGGCAGCTTCGATTGTTAATTTAATATCTTTTAGAGTTTCTTCGTCATTTATAGTGGACAAAATATTGTTTAAATGACCTGCTGCTATGGTTACCTCTTTTATAAGAGGTTTAACTCTAATAATTTCTTGCTTTGACAAATAAATTAGTTCATCAAGATTTTCTTGTGTTTTATCAAATTGATCTATTGAATTAACTACATTTTCAATTAAATTTTCTTGATTTGATTCTTTAAGTAGTTGATTTATCCTGTTAGTGATATTTGAAAGGCTCGATAGTTGCTTTCCAGTAATAGTGTCTCCTTGACAAATAATTAATTTACTATCACATTTGTCTGATATGGCTTTTGGAGTATTCTTCGGAATTGTTTTTTCACTAGTTTCTAATGCGACTTGAACATCTCCCCCTAAAAATGAATTCGTAACAACTCTTGCGAATGCAGGTTTGGGAAGAACAATGTCTGGATTATTTAAAACAATTTTTGCTTTGATTGATTCATTAGTAAAAAGAATATCCTCAATTGAACCTACTAAGATCCCTCTGTAAGTTACTGGAGATTTTTTTGATAAACCACTTGCGTTGTTAAATTCTGCAAAAAGATACCAATTTTTCGAAGACAGCTTTACACCTCTTAACCAGAATGAAAAAAATGTAAATACTAATAAACCTCCTAATAAGGAAAATCCTACTATTGAATCTCTTAAGCTTCTACGCATAATTTTTAAATGTCTTTTGGTTGCATTGGTCCTGCAAGGTTCCCATTTCTAAATTGGAAAACATAAGGATCATTACTCTCTTTAAATTCATCAATAGAACCAGCCCATCTGAATTTACCTCCATAGAGCATAACAACTTTTTCTGAAGTCCTTTCTATAGTACTAAGAACGTGACTCACAACAATAGATGATCCATTGGCTTTATTATTTGTATTATTAATCAAGTCTTCAATTCTTGATGAAGCAATAGGGTCAAGACCAGCAGTAGGTTCATCAAAAAGTAATAATGGTTGACTTTTTTTATCTAAATCTTGATCTGTAATCAATGCTCTTGCAAAACTTACTCTTTTTTGCATACCGCCACTTAATTCATTTGGCAGCTTTTTCTCAACATTAAATAATCCCACTTCTTCCAAACATTCTCTTACAATTTCTTGAATAAATTTCTTGGATAAATTTTTATTCTTTTGAAGTAGGAAGCCTACATTTTCTTCAATCGTTAAAGATCCTAATAAAGCAGGATTCTGAAAAACTAACCTTACATCTGGAGGGTTAGTTTGATCTAATCTTAAGTAAGTTTGTTTTTGTCCAAATATACTTAATTCACCCGCAGTGGGTAAAAGCAAACCTGCCAAGATTTTTAATATAGTTGATTTCCCAGAACCTGAAGGGCCAACAATAGCTAATTTTTCGCCTTCATATAGTTTTAAATTGATTTTATTTAGTACATTAAGTTCTCCCCAACTAATTGAGAGATTATTGGTTTCTACGACATGTTTTGTTTTTTTCAAAATGTATATAAAGCAATTTGTCTTTAAATACATATTGCCTACTTTTTAAAAATAAAAAAGGATGTATGTATTTGATTTATAATCAATGTATATATTTAAATCTTAAGAAATTTAAGAGGATTTTGATGCAGAAGAAGAAAAAAAGAATAAAGAGAACTTTATCTTATTTTAAAAAATCAAATTTAGGTTTGATAAATAAAATTATAAGAATTCTAAGTTGGTTATTGCCAGGGTTAGTAATCAAAAGATGGATGATAACTTCTGCTATTGGATTATTAACTTCTTTATTAGGGATTGCAATCTGGACTAATTTAAGACCTCTTTATTGGTTAATAGAAGTCTTTTTCTCGATAATGAACGTGGTAACAAAAATTTTGCCTATTTCAGTTTTGGGACCATTAATCCTTTTGTTTGGCCTTCTCTTGATTGGTATTGGGCAAAATAGAAGTATTAATTCTATACAAAAAGCTCTTGTTCCAGAAAAAAATACATTTTTAGTAGATGCACTAAGAGTTAAAAGTAAATTAAATAGAGGCCCGAATATTGTTGCTATTGGAGGAGGAACAGGCTTGTCAACATTATTGAAAGGCCTAAAAAACTACAGCAGTAATATAACTGCAATAGTTACAGTTTCAGATGATGGAGGTAGTAGTGGAGTTTTAAGAAAACAATTAGGAGTTCAACCTCCAGGAGATATCAGAAATTGTTTGGCAGCCTTATCAAATGAAGAACCAATATTAACAAGATTGTTTCAATACAGATTTTCTGGAGGTAGTGGATTAGAGGGACATAGTTTTGGCAATTTATTCTTATCTGCTTTAACAACAATTACGGGGAGTTTAGAAAAGGCGGTTCAGGCTTCCAGTAAAGTGTTGGCAGTACAAGGGCAAGTATTGCCAGCAACGAATACAGATGTAATGCTTTGGGCAGAACTTGAAGACGGTGAGAAAATATTTGGTGAAAGTAAAATAAGTCAATCAAAAAAGGTGATTTCCAGGATTGGTTATCTGCCCGAAAATCCATCAGCTCTTCCTAGCGCTCTTGAAGCTATTAAAGAAGCAGACCTAATAATACTTGGTCCAGGAAGTCTTTATACTTCTTTGCTACCTAATTTACTGGTCCCTGAAATTGTAGATGCTCTTCTGAAAAGTAATGCTCCCAAAATTTACATAAGTAATTTGATGACTCAACCAGGGGAAACGGATAATCTTGACGTATATCAACATATCAAAGCAATAGAAAAGCAATTATCAAATTTTGGTGTAAAAAATCGAATATTTAATGCAATACTTTCTCAAATTAAATTTGAAAAGTCACCGCTTGTTGATTACTACCAAAGTAGAGGTGCCATGCCAGTGATTTGTAATAAAGAAGAATTAATTTCAGATGGATATTATGTCTTGCAAGCTCCCCTTTATTCAAGAAAGATAACACCAACACTTAGACATGACCCCCGAAGACTTGCAAGGGCAGTAATGTTTATTAATAAAAAAATGAAGAAATTAAATTAATAAATTTGTCTAATAAGCATCTTGTAATTCATAGAAGTCAGGTTGTATATAATCTTTTCTTAATGGCCATCCTCTCCAGTCTTCTGGCATTAAAAGTCTTGTGGGATTTGGGTGATCAGCAAAATTGATTCCAAACATGTCATAGGTTTCCCTTTCTTGCCAATCACTTCCCTTAAAAATTTTATAAAGGCTAGGTACAGATAAATCTGAGTCTCTATTTAAAAAAACTTTTACTCTAATTTCTTTAATCTCTTTTATATCTTGAATATCTCCAAGTGAGATTAGATGATAAAAACTTACGAGACATTTTCCTGGCCCTTCATCGTAACCTCCTTGACACTGAAGGTAGTTAAAGCCATACCCTCTTAAAGTAGATATTGCTTCGTACAATTTTTCTGGTTTGACTGAAAGTATCTCAACACCTATATGATCATTCCCTAAAGATTCGTTGGTAATTCCATCTTCAGAAAGCTGATTACTTACTATCCCATTTTGTTTTACAATTTTTTCTGAAGATTCAGGTGAACTATTATTTTCCATTATTTTATTTCTTCATCTATAGAATTTGTTTCATATATATTTTCACTACTTTCTTCTATCTGATTAAGTTTAGAAGATTCAATTGACTTTTCAGATTTTTTATTTAAATATTCACCAGTATTTTCTGAAAAAACAAGATTCATCTCATGATCTATAGTTAAATATCTATGAGTTTGCTCAGCTTTACTCCTCTCAAGAATACTCTCATTAGCAACTTTTTTTCTTAATTTTATAACGGCATCAAAAATAGCTTCTGGTCTAGGGGGGCATCCTGGAAGGTATAAATCAACTGGGATTAATTTATCAACTCCTCTTACTGCTGTTGTTGAATCTGCACTAAACATTCCACCAGTTATGGTACAAGCTCCCATGGCAATGACGTATTTTGGTTCTGGCATTTGTTCATATAATCTTACTAATGCTGGTGCCATTTTCATTGTGACTGTTCCAGCAACAATTAGTAAGTCTGCTTGTCTTGGGGAGCTTCTAGGTACTAAGCCAAATCTATCAAAATCAAACCTAGACCCTATGAGTGCTGCAAATTCTATAAAACAGCATGCAGTTCCGTATAAAAGTGGCCATAGACTACTTAATCTTGCCCAGTTATGAAGATCATCTAAACTTGTCATTATAATATTTTCGCTCAAGTCAGTTGTGACTTGGGGGGCACCCAGAGGATTACAAGTTTCTTCTCTAAGTTCTCTTATTGCTTTTGGTGAAAGTGAATTGTTCAACTTTTTAACTCCATTCTAAAGCTCCTTTTCTCCAAGCGTAAGCAAGAGCAACTACTAATATCGTAATAAATATTAGAGCCTCAATAAATGCTAGTAAGCCTAGTCTATTGAATGCAACCGCCCAAGGATAAAGAAATACTGTTTCTACATCAAATATAACGAATACTAATGCAAACATGTAATATCTAATATTGAATTGAATCCAAGCCCCCCCAATAGGCTCCATCCCTGATTCATAGGTGAGTTTTCTCTCGCCGGTTCTTCCTTTGGGAGAAACTATTAGGTTAGTAACTAAGGCTAAAATTGGAACTGCCGCAGCAATTATTAAAAAACCTAAAAAATATTCGTAGCCTGGTAATGAAAACATTTAAAAAAAATTGTTGGAAAATTCGCTTAATTTAGCAAAATCTTTTAGAGTCTCTAAAGTTAGATACTAAATCGTGAGTGAAAACATTCAACCATCTTCTGAGGAAAACCAAATAGTTGAGGATTTAACAAATAAAGAATCTTCTGAAAAACTTCTAGAATTTAAAGATAAAGAACTCATTAATAATTTAGAACAAAATAGATTCGAATGTAGAAGTTGTGGATACATTTATGATCCTATAGAAGGTAACAAGAAACTTAACATACCTAAAAATACTCCTTTCTCGGCAATAGATGGAAATACTTTTGCTTGTCCAGTATGTAGAGCAGGTAAAAATTTATATAAAGATATAGGACCAAGAGAAAAACCTAGTGGTTTTGAAGAGAATTTAACTTATGGCTTTGGATTCAATAGTTTGCCACCTGGTCAGAAAAATATTTTAATATTTGGTGGTTTAGCATTTGCAGCTGCATGTTTCCTTTCTTTGTACTCTTTGCACTAAAATATATCCATGAAAAAATTTTTAACTAGTATTCCAAACCTTCTTCTAACTTTTACACTTTGCTTTGTTTTAAGTAGTTGTTCTTCAACAGGTGTAAAAATGAGCGAGAGTAGTCCCTGGGAAACAATTCAATTTGAAGATCAGTCAAATGCATTAGATATAGATTTCATAGACAATAATCATGGATTTTTAGTTGGATCAAATAGGCTAATTATGGAATCTAATGATGGAGGAAAATCATGGGAAAAAAGATCGTTAGATATTGCTGCAGAGGAGAATTTTCGTTTACTTGATATAGATTTTAGGGGTTCTGAAGGTTGGTTGATAGGACAACCCTCTTTAGTTATGCATACGACTGATGAAGGTAAGAATTGGACAAGGTTATCACTAGGTAAGCTCCCTGGCCAGCCTTTTTTAGTCTCAACTGTTGATGATGGGGTTGCTGAATTGGCAACAACCTCAGCTGCTATTTATACAACTTCAAATAGTGGTGAAACATGGGAGGCTAAGGTATCAGACCCTTCCGAGCAGGGAGGGATTAGAGATTTAAGAAGAACATCTAATGGAGATTATGTAAGTGTAAGTAGTCTTGGTAATTTTTTCTCTACTCTCGAAAGTGGAAGTGATACTTGGATAGCTCATCAAAGAGCGAGTAGTAAGAGAGTACAAGGTATAGGATTTAATCCAGACGGAAATTTATGGATGTTATCTCGAGGTGCTGAGATAAGATTTAATGACGATAGTAATGATTTGGAAAGTTGGACTAAACCAATAGTTCCAATTCTAAATGGCTATAACTATTTAGATATGGGTTGGGACCCTGAAGGAAATATCTGGGCCGGAGGTGGTAATGGGACTTTGATAGTTAGTAAAGATGATGGTAAAACATGGGATTCTGATCCTGTTGCTTCAAGTTTGCCAACTAACTTTATCAAGATTCAATTCTTGGAAAAAGATGAATTAGATGATAAAAAAGGTTTTATTCTTGGAGAAAGGGGTTACATCCTGAGGTGGAACGGTTAAGTTCAAGCTAATTAAAAAATAAAAAAATCCTTAATTTTCTTGTAATTTAACAACTGTCTGTAACCAAGCTGTAAATTTCTTCACAAACTTAGGATTTTTCCTTGTAAGATCAAAGGGTAAATAATTGTGATTATGGCCGCAGGTTCAACGGGTGAACGCCCATTCTTTGAAATAATCACCAGTATCAGATACTGGATTATTCATGCAGTAACACTTCCAGCTATTTTTATAGCGGGCTTCCTATTTGTATATACAGGTTTAGCCTATGATGCTTTTGGGACTCCACGTCCGGATAGTTATTTCCAGGCTTCTGAATCAAAAGCACCTGTTGTAACGCAAAGATATGACGCTAAATCTCAATTGGATTTAAGAACAAAATAATTATGTCAAATTCTCAAGCTCCAATGCAGGCTGTTGAAGTCCGCGTTTATCCGATCTTTACCATTCGTTGGCTAGCAGTTCATGCTCTTGCGATTCCCTCAGTCTTCTTCTTAGGTGCTATAGCAGCTATGCAATTTTTAAGATAAATTTATTAATTATGCAAGTAAACGAAAATCCGAATAAAGTTCCAGTAGAACTTAATCGTACAAGCCTTTATTTAGGCTTATTAGCAGTATTTGTTTTAGGAATTTTATTTTCCAGTTACTTTTTCAACTAAATTAAAATTATGAGTAAATTAAAAGGCCCTGATGGCAGAATTCCCGATAGATTACCTGATGGTAGACCAGCTGTGGCATGGGAAAGAAGATGGACAGAAGGAACCCTTCCCCTTTGGCTAGTTGCTACGGCGGGAGGAATAGCTGTTATTTTCGTCTTAGGTATATTTTTCTACGGTTCATACCAAGGAGTAGGTGCAGGTTAAACCTTTTATTCCTTTTTAACTATTTAGTATCTAGTTTTAATAAGAATCTGTAAATATCTTTAGTTTTTCTTTTGTAAAATTAGGGATATTTTCTTTTTGAGTTATTAAACCATCCTTTAAAGAACTATGGGATTTGCTTTGAGGTCTCTTTTTATCGATAACTTTAGCGATTTCAAAGACAATTTTGTTAGCAACTTCAGTATTTGCTCTGAGATTTTCCAAAACCATCTCTACTGATACCTCCTGATGAGTTTGATGCCAGCAATCATAATCAGTAACCATAGAAAGAGAAGAATAAGCTATCTCAGCTTCTTTAGCTAATCTTGCTTCAGTGTGATTAGTCATACCTATAATTGAACAACCCCAACTTCTATATAAATTAGATTCGGCTCTAGTAGAGAAGGCGGGCCCCTCCATTGCTAGATATGTTCCTCCTCTATGTAATTGTCTTCCTCCCGGGATATTTTCTTCGCTAACATTGCATAAAATTCCTGACAAGTTCATACAGAAAGGATCCCCCATAGTTACATGAGCTACTGCTCCTTCATTAAAAAATGTTGCTGGTCTTTTATGAGTTCGATCAATAAATTGATCTGGAATAACAATATCAAGAGGCCTGATTTGTTCTTGAAGTGAGCCAACTGCTGATGGAGCGATTATCCACCTCACACCAATTGATCGGAGAGCCCAAATGTTAGCTTTGTATGGTATTTCTGTCGGATTCATTTTATGTGTTCTACCGTGCCTCGCTATAAAAGCTATTTCTAAATTACCAGTTTTAAAGAGCCTAATTGAATCAGAAGGTTTACCATAAGGTGTATTGACCTCGATTTCTTCATGACATTCTATTTTGTCAATTGAATAGAAACCACTCCCACCAATTACTCCTAATTTTGATTCTTTAATGGGTAATAAATGCTGTTTATTCATTGTAATGAAATGACTATTAATCATCTAGTACTAATTGGAGGCGGACATACAAATGTTCTTTTGATGAGAAAATGGTTGATGTATCCGAAATTAATACCAGAAATCCCTATATCAATTATATCCAGAGATACTCATTTAGTTTATTCAGCTATGTTCCCTTCTGTTATTTCTAAATCAATTTCTTTAGATGAAAGCTTAATCAATATTAGATCTTTAGCTAAAAAGTCAAGAGTAGCTTTCATAAAAGGAGAGGTAATTAATATTGATTTTCAGTTAAAAAAAATTTTTTTAAAAAATAGACCATCAATTTGTTACTCAAAATTAGTGCTTAATTATGGAAGTCAAACCAAAATTTCAGGAGAATTTGAAGATTTAGTCAATAATCAAATTGCTTTCCCAATTAAACCTTTTTTTAAGGCTTATCAGTTAATTGAAAACGAAGATAAGCATGATTCTGAAACTGAACAATCTTTTGTAATTGTAGGAAGTGGACTCGCAGCAATTGAAGTTGTTTTTGCCTTGAGAAAAAGATGGAAAAAAAGATCTTTAAAAATTCTATGCAAATCAAATAAAGTAAACGATAAAATCTTAAAAACTTTTTACAAATCGAATATAGAAGTAGTTGGTAAACTTCCTGTTGAATATGGAAAGATTCTCTTATGTACAGGAAATTCATCACCATATTGGGTACAAAAATATAATTCAGAATTGGATTCAAAAGGACGATTTTTTACAGATCAGAAATTAAGGTTGAAAAATTTTTTCGGAACTTTTGCAACTGGTGATTGCGCAGTCATAAAAACCTCTAAAAGACCTTCTTCTGGAATATTCGCAGTAAAAGTGTTAAATATATTGGCAACTAATATTCAGAAGGAAATAAAAGGTGAATCATTAAAAAATTGGTCTCCTCAAAAATTTGGATTGCAAATAGTAAATTCTTATCCTAGAAAGCTTCCGAAAGCTTTTGCTTTTTATAGGGATGTTGTTATTGGGCCTTCTTTTCTGATTTGGTACCTTAAAAATAAAATTGATGAAGGTTTCATAAAGAAATTTCGTATTTTAGATTCGAATATGAGTCAAAAAGTCAACGAAGGTGGGATGGAAGAATGTAGAGGGTGTGCCGCTAAAATTCCTCAAAGCACTTTAAATAAATCCTTAAGAAGTGCTCAACTTGAAAATTTTGCAACTTCTCCTGAGGATTCTGTTGAAATTTATAAAAATAATCAAGATATTATTCTTCAAAGTGTTGATGGATTTCCAGCGTTGATAAGCGATCCTTGGCTAAATGCAAAAATTACTGTGTTGCATGCTTGTTCAGATTTATGGGCTTGCGGAGTAAAACTTTCATCTGTACAGGCCTTAATATCTCTTCCAAAAGTAGGAAAAGATTTTCAAAGCTACCTTTTTTCTCATTGTCTAAAAGGGATAAAAACAACAGTTGAAGAACAAGGGGGTAAGTTAATTGGAGGGCATACTTTTGAGTCAAGAAGTTTAGTTGATCAACCTTATTCTTTAGGAATAGATATTTCTTTAACTGTTCAGGGAGTTTTGAAAAATGGAGCAAAACCATGGTTAAAATCCGGTATGAAAAAAGGAGATATTATACTAATGTCAAGACCTCTAGGAGTGGGAGTTTTTTTTGCTGCTCAAATGCAAAATATCAATTTGAAAGATAGTTCAGAGGAGATAATGAGAAATTTAGTTACAAGTCAGCAACCATTAATTGATAAAATTTATTTGCTTCAAGATAAGTTTGGAGAAACATTTATAAATGCAGCTACTGATGTAACTGGCTATGGATTTATAGGTCACCTTAAAGAGATGATCGATTCATCTAATTTATTAAGGAAAGATAATAAGCTTAAACCTATTAGGGTTTTATTAGATTTATTTGCATTTAAAGCTTATCCAGGAGTATTTGATTTAATACACAAAGGAATCAAAAGTTCTCTATTCGAATCGAATAAAGAAATATTTGATCAAATTATTGCAGAAAAAAGTAATGATAGAATTATCGCATTTTCAAAAAAAAATAAAGTTAATAGTGACAGCTTTAAAGAAATAATATCATTATTATTAGATCCACAAACTTGTGGACCGCTTTTGATATGTTGTGCTCCTAAGTATGAAAAATTTTTAAAGGATGAATGGTATAAGGTTGGAGAAGTAATAAATTGATAGTTATTTCTTTTTGGTCTTATCGATCTCTATATATCTCAACCTTTTAATTTCATCCCCCATTTCTTTACCCGGTTGCCATCCTTCACTTTTTAAAAATTCCCCACTTTTTTTTGACTTAATAAATTTATAAACAAATAGCCATTTAAAAAAAGATTTCCAAAATAAACCCTCATTGCAAATTAATAATTTCACTGTCTCTTCATCTAGATTTTTTGTTTCAATAAATTCAGTCCATTGCGAGGGAGTTAAATAGAGAAATTTTTCTTTTTCATTATCTAATTGATTTGTGATATTTAAGTAATCTTTGAGAATCTTCTTTTCCTTGCTATTAATAAAAAATCTTTGACAAGTAAGCTCTAAATTTTCTGAATTTTTTAATAGGTAGAGAATATAATTACCTTTAAGTTTTTTAATCCACTTTAAACCTCTTAAAAATTTTTTATTTATACTAATATTTTTATTTAGAATAGAAATAATTTCCCAATCATTTAATAAAGAAACTATTTTTGCGAGATTATCGTATTTGTATATTTCTGCCAATTCCATCCTGATTCTTATACTTATTCCAGGCGGAAATTTAGATTTAACATCATCCTTCATCATAACCCAGGGCCATCTTTGGATAACTTTTTGCGATTGTTGAAGTGATTTATTTGAAATTTTAAAATCTAATCTTGAAGCATATCTTGCGCACCTTATTAATCTACTAGGGTCATCTTGAATACTATTTTCATGCAGCAAATGCAATTCTTTTTCTTGTATATGTTTTATACCATCAAAGAAATCATAAATTTCTTGCTTTGAGAATTCAAAAGCTATTGCATTTATACTAAAATCTCTCCTTTTTAAATCCTCTTTAATATTTGCATGTTTTACGATTGGATTTAATCCTGGAGCCTCATACTTCTCTGTTCTTGCAGAAGCTATATCAATTTTTAAATCATTAATATTTAGTTCTACAGTGTCGTATATTTCAAATTCTTTTATCAAACAAAGTTCAACATTTGAGATATTTTTTTTTATGAATTTTGCTAAATCAACAGAAGATCCTTCTGTAACTATATCAATATCAAGTGGATTGAAAAAATTCTTTTTATGAATTTTAGTGATTAATAAATCTCTTATATAGCCACCCACAATTGCAACTTTAACGCTACTATTCAATTCAATATACTGAGAAATTATATTAAATAAATTAAAAGGAATTTTTAATATTGCTGAATTTATATAAGCAGAAATATCATTCATGCAAATTTCAGTTTATTGCTCTTATTGGAGCTAATCTTGGGTCTAAAATTTTGCTCCCTTTATCACCAAACTTTACTGCTAAGGATATTTTTTCGCCACTGCCAAAAATATGTATAATTTCACCTTTGCCAAATTTAGAGTGAATTACTTTATCTCCAACCAACCAACTTTTTCCTTTACTGGGTCCTGAATATAGTTTTCTTACTGCATTTATAGGTCTATTAATAAATTCATTTGAATCTTTTCTATCCACTCTTGTTAAACGGTCAAGATGACGATCCCTTCTGATAGAAGCACCACCTGATTGAGGTAATTCCCCGTCAATTAGTTCCTCTGGTATTTCTGAGAGAAATATTGAAGGAATTGTTGCTTCTCGCATGCCTCCCCACAATCTTCTCTCTCTTGCATGTGATAAGAAAACTCTCTCTTTAGCTCTTGTTATGCCTACATAGCATAATCTTCTTTCTTCTTCTAGAAGAGAAGGAGTATCAATTGACCTGTGGCTTGGAAATAAACCTTGTTCTAGTCCAGTTATAAATACATTTTGAAATTCTAATCCTTTACTGTTATGGAGAGTCATTAAAGTGACAGAGTTAGGATGATTTTTTTTTGTATCATTGTCTGTTGTTAAAGCTGCTGTTGACAAGAATCCCTCTACATCTGGGTTCTCGGTCTCTTCTTCAAATTGAGTAGCAGCATTTATTAATTCCTGAAGATTATTTCTTCTATCTTCAGATTCCTCTGAACCACTTGTTAATAAATCACTTAAGTAACCGCTTTTTTCTAGAATTAATTGAAGAATTTGAGAAGGCCCCGAGTTCTCTATATAGCAAAGAAGGTCATTCATAAGCTCTGTGAATTTATTAATGCCTTTTGATGATCTGCCTATAGTCTCATCTAAGCTTTGTTTGTCATTTATGACCTCCCATAAAGGAATGTTCAACTTATTTGATAGCTCATTAAGCTTTTGAATAGTTGTTTTTCCTATTCCCCTTCTTGGGACATTTATTATTCTTAAAAGGCTTATATTATCTGAAGAATTTACTAAGACTTTTAAATAAGCGACAGCATCTTTTACTTCTCTTCTGTCATAAAATCGTAATCCGCCAAAGATTGTATATGGAATTCTCCACCTTACAAGAGATTCTTCTAATACTCTAGACTGAGCCCTAGTTCTATAGAGGATTGCAAAATTTTTCCAGATTGGTTGCTTATTGTAATTATTTAGAGACCTTAATTTTGTTGTTATTGCCTCAGCTTCAGATATCTCATCATCGCAGCTAAGCAACTTTAAAAGTTCTCCTTCCTCCCTTGTAGACCTTAAAACTTTATCAATTCTTTCAGTATTATTTTCAATCAAAGAGTTTGCAGCGGTAAGAATATTTGATGAAGATCTATAGTTTTCTTCTAATTTAACTAGAGAGGCTTTCTGATCATTATTAGATGAATTTTTAAAGTCTTCTTGAAATCCAATTAATATTCTGAAATCTGCTGCCCTAAAACTATAAATACTTTGATCCGCATCTCCGACAACAAAAATTGATCTATCATTCCATTCGCAAAATTTGTTTGGTTCAGTATTCCCAGCCGTAATTAATTTAATCAGTTCATATTGTGTCCTATTTGTATCTTGATATTCATCAACTAATACATGCTGGAATCTTTTATGCCAGTAATCCCTAACTAAATCATTTTGCCTTAATAAAAACACAGGAAGTAGTAGAAGATCATCAAAGTCTAAAGCATTATTTTTTGAGAGAGATATCCTATATCTTCTGTAAGCATCTGCAATTATTTTATCAAAATGATTATCAGCTTTTTCGTCAAGGTCGTTAGCTGTAAAACATTGATTTTTTGCGTTACTAATAGCCCTCTTAATTTTCTTAGGATCAAATCTTTTTGGATCAAGACTCATATCTTGACCAACAATTTCTTTTACTAGGGTCTGAGAATCTGTCTCGTCATAAATAGAAAATTGCCGTGTCCAGGTTAGGCCTTCAGGATCTTGATATTTTTCTATATCGTATCTTAAAAGTCTTGAAAATAATGCATGAAAAGTTCCGATCCATAGGTCCCTCAGTCTCTCTTGATCAATATTTGTTCTTAATTGATTCTGATCAAATTCCTTGAGGGTTGACCAAGGCTGCCCAAATTGATTTAAAGCTATTTCTTGCGCAAGTAGTACTTGAAGTCTTGCTTTCATTTCTTTAGCAGCTTTATTTGTAAAAGTTACTGCGAGAATGTTATATGGATCTACAGAGTTATTCTCAATTAAATTAGCAATTCTATGAGTAAGAGCCTTGGTTTTTCCACTACCTGCACCTGCTACAACTAGCAGTGGCCCATTGATATGATTTACAGCTTTTAGTTGTGCATTATTTAAGGATTTAAAAAGGAAGTTGTTAGTTTGATGCACTTTTTATAGGTTGTATTATTAAAAATTTTTACCTTACTTTAATTTGAAGATTGAGGGTTAGTCTCTAATTGTTGTAATGCTTTTTTTAGGTTTATTAGTTCATTATTATTATTGATAATTTCTTCGAACTTATTCTGAGGCATTTTTAATTTAACACTTCTCTTAAGAATTTCTTTTTCTAATCTTTTTTTATAAGAAGTAACAAGTTTTTTTGATAATTTTAATTCTTGTTTATCCAAAGTTTTAAAAAATAATAATTCTATCTTAGCGAAAAATTTTTTTTATTTACAGTATTTGGAATATCACTTCGAAAGGTAGTTTTTGATTAAGAACCATTTCGTTTATTTTAAGTGTTAATTATTTTAATTTGCTCTGGTCTATTATAAATAAGTAGAAATTTCAAGTTTTTAAATTTAAGAATGACAGTTTCAAAGAGCAATCAAATTTTATCAAATGATAGAGGTTTAGAAAATATAAGTAATAAAAATATTGAAGACATAAAAGAATTTATTAATACTGCAAACTCAAGATTAGATGCAATAAATTCAATAACTAATAATTCTCACGCAATTGCCGCTGATGCTGTAACTGCAATGATTTGTGAAAATCAAGATTCAGTTAATACAAAAATATCTTTAGATACCACCAATAAGATGTCTATTTGTCTAAGAGATGGAGAAATAATTTTAAGGATTGTTTCATACCTTTTGATTTCTGATGACGAATCAGTTTTATCTAAAAACTGTTTAAAGGATCTTAAAAATACTTATTTGGCCCTTGGTGTACCTCTGAAAAATGCTATCCGAGTTTTTGAGTTGATGAGAGATGCAACGATTTCTGATTTAAATTCTACAGTAAATTCTATGAAAGGAGAAAAAGAATTTCTTCCTGATTTAATTTCTAATACAGAGTTTCAATTTGAAAGAATAATCAATCTTTTAAGATAGACATATTTCTTATCTCTGATGTGTGTGAGGTTTGTATTACGGTATTGTTTTCATTATTTCTAATTACTGAATATCTGGATCTAATATGATCTGATAAAAAACAAATTCTCTCTTCAGAAGCTGTTGAACTGTAAATAGTTTTAATATTTAAGTTCTCATTTTCATCAATCAAATATTCTGATGATGAAATCACGGATTCAGTATATCCCTTATTACGTAGAACAATCCCCTTATTTTTATCCTTTGGTAAAAATAATAATATAGTTTTATCTTGTTCAATTTTTTGATCAATCTCCCAATCACTTATTGCCTTCCAACTTATTGATAATGCAATAAAAGAAGGTTTAGAGGTGTAATTATATTTTTCTAAAAGTCCTAAAACCTTTTTATTATTGCTTTCTAACTCTTTTATTTCTATTTTGCTAGTTGAATTTTCAACTTCCTGAAAAGCTAAAGAGTGAGTGCTTCTTATGGATTTCCACTCTCCTAAACTTTTTTGAATAAATTGATTAATTGTTATTAGATTCTTCGTCAAGTTTATCTTCTACTGAATGATTGGTAGCTTTTTGAATCATCCTTACCATAGAATCTACCATTAGTCTTTTTGCAGAAGTCACTTTTAATCCGGAAGGTGTTGTTGATATTTGTTCTCCAGGACGATCGTATGATGTAGGTCTAAATGGAGTCATCTAAAAATTTTTAAAATCAACAGATTTATATTCTTACATGAATATTCATTTTAATGTTGTTGTTTGCGAAAATGTTATATCTTTTATGGCTTGGTTTAAGGATTTTTAATTTTTGCCTTGTTTTGGGATTTTTCTTTTTGCTAAACCTGAAATAGTTGCTAAAGCAAACATGCCTAAGAGAGCTATTCCTAGGAATAAACCTGCTCCCTGACTGACCCCAGCTCCAACAGCAACAAGAATTGAATCACTGATTAGAAGACTTATTAGTAAAGCTGGGGTGAATATTTTCCACCGAGTTCCTCCAATGCCGATTGCATAGCTGAGAAAATCAAAAAGTCCGGTCATAAGAAGACCTGTCATTAGGAAGAAATTTTCTTCTAATTGGTTTTGATTAAAACTTTCAATTCTTTTCATTGCTTTTGAGCCTACTAAACCACGTACAGGGCCACGACCAAAATATCTTGCTATAAAGAAAGCTGCTTGGCAAAAAACGATATCAGAAAAGACAATTGTTAAATAACCCTTTTGGAATCCTAATAAGGAGCCAGCCAAAAGTGAATAGGCCGAACTTGGTAGAGCAGGTAAAATTATACTTACTCCTCTAAGAACAAATATTCCAAAAGGTGCCCATATTCCCATACTCTCTACCTTGTTCCTTAGAGGTTCGATGCCATAGTTTTGTATGAAATAAATTAATACAATAAATATTGCTATAAAAAAAACTACTGAGAGGAATTTTTGAATTTTATTCATTATTTTCAGAAAATTCTTTAAGAGCTAACTTTTTTAATTAATATTTGATTCTATAATAAAAGCACTAATCAATAATATTTTTTACAAAGTTTTTATTCTTATTTTTTCAATATAGATTTTAAGCAAACTTCATTTGTAAATTCTGAATCAAAATTGAAAATTATTAAGATATAGTTGTTAATTTTAAAATTCAATTTATTGATTTCTCATATTCGATTATTTTATGATTCAAGCCAATAATAAATTTTCATCAATAATTGTTGTCAATATTTTTTCTTTGGTTGTTTATATAATTTTCTCTTTTTGCATTTTAATAAAACAATCATATGCTTTATCTCATGAATGGGTTGGAGTCCCAATTAGTGAATACGGTGAACAATTATGGGATAGAAAGAGTATAAAAAGGAATGAAGATGGTTCTGTTAGAGTATTGAGCAAATTTATCCCAAAAACTAAAAGTGAAATAACACAAGATATCTTATATACAATGGACATAAACTGTTTTGAGAAATCTTTTAGAGATGTTAATGTCTATACAGATGAGAAAAATAGTCGTTTAAATAAGCTTGCTGATTGGCAAGATCCAAATGGAGACCAATTAATCTTGGGTGTGATTGGCCAAGTATGTAGAGTTGATAACTAAAAATTTAAATTTTTAAATATTCATAAAAATAACCCGTCAAAGACAGGTTTATAAAGGTGCCAGGACCCAGATTTGAACTGGGGACACGGCGATTTTCAGTCGCCTGCTCTACCAACTGAGCTATCCCGGCTCTAACTTATATACTTTAAATTAAGATGTGTAGTTTGTGAAACCCATTTATTAAATTTTCATATCTTGACTAAAGATTTAATGAAGGAAATGCATTATTTTGCATTAATTGCTAATAAAGCAGTCCCAAATGAAGTCGTTTTTTTACATGAAATTATTGGGATATTAATAATCCGTTCTCTTATTGCTCTCCATTGAGGATTTTTTGAGCCTCCACCAGTAGTAACAATTCTTTTTGGAAGTGATCCTGTCAGCTCATATAGTTTTTCCCAACCTTTTAATTCAATTCTTGCTAACCCCTCGAACAATCCATGTAAAAAAAGTGAGTCGCTTACTGGCCTAGGGCTAAGAATTGGCTCCAAAAAAGGATTATTAACAGGAAATCTTTCACCCCTACTATTAAGTGGCAAAAGATTTAGGGAAGTTTTTTTTGAGGGATTTATTTGTCTGCTAAGTTCTTTTATTTCTAAATCAGAAAAAAATTGAGATAAAATTCCACAGCCAGCGTTTGATGCCCCTCCACATATCCAGTTATCACTTACTCGATGGGTTGTAATTCCCTTTTCTTTGATCGGGGTCTTATTAATTTTTTTAACTACGATTGTGGTTCCTAAAACTGTTAGACCTTCTTCATCTCCCAATCCTGCAGCTAAAAAAGCTGCATTTGAATCAGTTGTACCCGAGACTAATAATATTTTCTTATTTAAGTGGAATCTTTCGGCTAAGTCAGTATCGATTTGACCCAATATTTTCCCACTTTTAATTATTAAAGGTAAGCATTTTTGCCATGAAGTTTTGAGATAGCTTTTTGGCCAAGATTCTTTTATTAGACTCCAACCAAGTTTAATATTATTACCTTCTTCTCCATATTTCCAATCTTTCAAAAACCAGCCAGTTATCAAATCAGATTGATGTCTTAAAATAATATTTTCCCCAAATTTATCTATTAGTTTTAATGCTTTAGCCAAACTACTGTATGGGGTTTGTAAATGATCTTCTCCACCCGTTATGGATTCAATGAGTATTTTGTTTTCATTGCATGCTTGGTCGTAAGGTATAGCTTCCCCTATTGGATCCCCTCTTAAAGTACAAGCCGTTAAAGTTCCAGAAGTACCGGAGATTGCTAAATTAACAATATTTTTTTTAATATCTAGAGGTAAATTATCTAGAAGTTTTTCACAAGAATTAATCCAAGAGTTGGGATTTTTAAAGCCATATTGATATGGAACTGAATTCGTATATTTTAATTCCTTTTTATAATTAATTATGGATATTCTTGCGCCACTAGTCCCAAAATCTAAGCCCCCAAAAAAATCATCTGGCATAAATAATTACAAAAGTATTTTTGAGGCCTCTACTAATTGGGCTGATTTTTCTTCAACACGTTCCCAAGGAAGATTTAGATCATTTCTACCAAAGTGTCCATAAGATGCAGTTTTTCTGAAAAATTCCCCACCCATTTTTTTGGGAAGATTTCTTAAATCAAACTCTTTAATTATTGCTGCAGGCCTTAAATCAAAGTTGTTTTTAATTAGTTCTTTCAAATTATCTTGAGAAATAACACTAGTACCAAATGTTTCAACAAGAATTGAAATTGGTTTGGCAACTCCAATGGCATAACTTAATTGTACTTCTGCTTTTTTTGCTAATTTTGCTTTAACAATACTTTTAGCGACATAACGTGCAGCATATGCAGCAGACCTGTCAACTTTAGTAGGATCTTTACCAGAGAATGCCCCCCCTCCATGCCTTGCATATCCTCCATAAGTATCTACAATAATTTTTCTACCAGTAAGTCCCGCATCTCCTTGAGGTCCCCCTACTACAAATTTACCTGTGGGGTTTACCAGGAATCTGGTTTTTTGACTTGATGGTTTAATTTCTAAATCTTCTGTCGCTGGCAATACAACATTGATCCATAAATCTTCTTTTATCTTTTTACGAATTTCTTCTTCATTTGTAATTCCATCAATCTCAGCCGTATGTTGAGTAGAAATTAAAATGGTATTTATTGAAACTGGGATCCCTTTTTTGTAATCAATACTTACTTGAGTTTTTCCATCAGGTAGAAGATAATCAAGAACTTTTTCATGTCTTACTTTTGCAAGTTGTATTGCTAATCTGTGAGCCAAGCTAATTGGTAATGGCATTAATTCAGGTGTTTCATCACATGCATAGCCAAACATTATCCCCTGATCACCAGCCCCAGTATTATTTTCCAAGTCCTCATTAATATCATCTGCTTCATTTACTCCTTGGGAAATATCAGGTGATTGCTCGTCAAGAGCAACTAAAACGGCGCAGCTATTTGAGTCAAAACCTCCAGCTTTTGAACCTTCATATCCAATTTCTTTAATTACTTTTCTGACAAGTTTTATATAATCAAGCTTTGCTCTAGAAGTTATTTCACCTGTAAGTAAGCAAAGGCCTGTGTTGACTACTGTTTCGCAGGCCACTCTACTTTCTGGGTCTTCACTCAATAAAGCATCTAAAACAGCGTCACTGATTTGATCACATATCTTGTCTGGATGACCTTCCGTTACAGATTCAGAAGTAAAAATAAAATCACTCATTTATTATTAATTTAGGAATAAACTAATCCTAAATTAAATCGTAAATATTAATCAATAGTTATTAACTTGAAATTACAATAATTTTTATAATTTAAAATTTATTTATTAGTTTTTAATAAATTAAAAATAAGAGTTTATACGCTTTCTGCAATCTCTACTGTTTGCTCCTCATTCTCATCAGTTTGCTCAAGTAACATTTGCTTATATTTTGCAGCCATTTCTTCAGCTTTATTAAAAACTTTTTGTGGGTCAGTTAGCATATCGCCCGGTTCTGGTTCTAGAGCTTTGGTTGATAAAGAGATTCTACCTCTCTCGGAATCTAAGTCTATTATCATAACTTTCATCTGATCATTAACATTTAAAACATTATGAGGTGTTTCAATATGTTCATGACTAATTTCAGAAATATGTAGAAGACCACTCACACCGCCTATATCAATAAAAGCCCCATAAGGTTTTATTCCCTTTACAGAACCAACAACAACTTCTCCGACTTCAAGTCTATTCATTTTTTTCTCAACTAAAGCTCTTCTATGACTTAAAACTAATCTGTTTCTTTCTTCATCCACCTCAAGAAATTTTAAAGGTAAATATTCTCCTTCCAAATCTTCTTTTATTTTTCTAGCACTAATATGAGATCCAGGGATAAAGCCTCTCAGTCCTTCAACTCTGACTAAAGCCCCACCCCTGTTTGTGGCAAAAACCTCGGAATATATAGTGGCATCTTCTTTTTGTAATTGTCTTACTCTTTCCCATGCTCTTTGATATTCTATCCTTCTAATAGATAAAGCTAATTGCCCATCTTCATTTTCCTCACTCATTATAAAAAATTCTCTACTTTCTGAAGGTTGTAAAACATCACTAAGTCCTTCAACTCTATTTATAGAAACTTCTTGCATAGGCATAAAAGCTGCAGTTTTAGCTCCTATATCTATCATTGCTCCTTTAGGCTCTAAAGCAAAAACTGTACCTTTTACAAGATCACCTGGTTTAAAATTATAATCATACTTTCCTAATAATGATGCAAACTCTTCTTGAGTAAATCCTGCTGTATCCAAATCATTATTTCGTCTGCTTGAAGAAGAATCTGCAGAGGGAATATCTTTATGGTCAAATGATAAATCTTCCTCTTTTGGAGTCTCTGAAGTATTTTCTTCTAGGGTTGTATTTTCAATTTCTTTTTCGTCTGAAATTTCTTTTACGATTTGGGAAGGATTTTTGATCATTTGTTAAAACGCAGACCACCTAAGATGGTTAGAAAGGAACGCTTTTAGCCTGCAAACTAAAGAGCAAATTATTTGTAAGTTATATTCTACACTTTAGAAGGCTAAATTTATAAAATTGAAGCTAATTCATTTTTTGAATTACCTTTTAGGGACTCTAGAGTGGAGACAAAGTCTTTTACCCCATTAAATTTCCTATAGACTGATGCATATCTTATATATGCAACTTCGTTTTCTTTCCTTAAGCCTTTAAGAATTAATTCTCCAATTTGAGAAGATTTAATATCTTTATTTGAGTCTTGTACGATTTGCGATTCAATTGAGTCAACAAAATTAATAATCGATTCTCTCGAAAATGTTGTTTTTTCGCATGCTCTAGATATTCCAGTAACTAATTTATCTTTATTAAATAATTCTCTGCTCCCATCTTTTTTAAGAACAGAAATTGGCATTGTTTCAACTCTTTCATATGTGGTAAATCTAAAGCTGCAATTTAAACACTCTCTTCTTCTTCTGACACTTTTCCCTGTATCAGCAGATCTTGATTCTAAAACTCTGCTATCTGTATTTTGACAGGTGGGACACTGCATATAGTGAATTAATACTATCTTCAACTCTAATAGTAGATTAATATCACGATTATGAAAAGTGGCAAAAAAAAACCCTCTATTTATAAGAGGGTTTTTTTACTTTATTTTCTGTCAAATTTAGGAGGATCTCTAAAAGCGACTGCAAAAAATAGAGTAACAACTGCGAGAGTTAAGATAAGAACGTAAGCAAAAGCTTCCATGAGAAAAAATAATAAAGTTTAAATTAAACCCTTCCTGGGATTCGTCTAGTGGTTTCGTCTCCAAGTTTCTTAAAGAGACCAAATTCAACTTGATCACCTATTTCAGAGTCAATACCAGCAAAGGAGTCTTTGTAAAGTGTTCTTGAAGCATGCCACCAATGACCAAATAAGAATAATAAGCCGAAACATAAATGTGCATAAGTAAACCAAGCTCTTGGGGAACTTCGGAATACACCATCAGATTTATAAGTTTCTCTATCAAACTTGAATGCTTCACCAAGTTGTGCTTTCCTAGCTAATCTTTTAACTACAGCAGGATCTGTGAATGTTTGACCATTAAGATCACCTCCATAAATAGTCGCTGTGATGCCAGTTTGTTCAAATGAATACTTTGCTTCAGCTCTTCTAAATGGGATATCAGCTCTAACATTCCCTTCCTTATCTTCCAAAATAACTGGGAAGTTTTCAAAGAAGTTTGGAATTCTTCTTACTTCTAAATCATTGCCCTCTTTATCTGTAAACGCAATATGCCCTTGCCAACCTGTTGGTAAACCATCTCCATTTACAAGAGCACCAACCCTAAACAATCCTCCTTTCGCAGGGCTGTTCCCTACATAATCATAGAATGCAAGCTTTTCTGGAATTGAAGCATATGCTTCTTCCTTGGTTGCTCCATTATCAATAGCTGTTTGAACTCTCCTGTTTATTTCAGTTTTGAAGTAACCAGAGTCCCATTGATATCTTGTTGGTCCAAACAATTCAATAGGAGTGGTGGCAGAGCCGTACCACATTGTTCCTGCGACAACAAAAGATACAAATAGAACGGCGGCAAGAGCACTAGCTAATACTCCTTCCAAACTTCCAAGCTTAAGGGCTCTATAAAGCCTTTCTCCAGGTCTATTTGTGATGTGAAATATTCCACCAATGATACCTAAAAGGCCAGCTGCAATATGATTTGCAACTATCCCACCAGGATTAAAGGGATTAAATCCATCTGCTCCCCAAGATGGTGCGACCTGTTCGACATGACCAGTTAAACCATAGGGATCTGAAATCCAAATGCCGACATTTGCGCAATGAAAAGCTCCGAATCCAAAGCAAGTAATACCTGATAAAAGAAGATGAATCCCAAATATTCTTGGAAGATCAAGAGCAGGTTCCCCAGTTCTTTCATCTTCCCATAGCTCTAAATCCCAATATGTCCAATGCCAGATTGAAGCAAGCATTAAAAGTCCACTAAAAACAATGTGAGCTGCTGCAACACCTTCGAAGCTCCAGAATCCTGGATCAACCCCTGTAGCACCAGTTATATCCCATCCGTTCCAACTACTTGTGATCCCTAATCTCGCCATGAATGGCATGACATACATTCCCTGTCTCCACATTGGATTGAGAACAGCGTCTGAAGGATCAAAAATGGCTAATTCATATAAAGCCATAGAACCGGCCCAGCCGGCTAATAATGCAGTATGCATGAGATGCACAGCAAGTAGTCGACCGGGGTCGTTGATAACTACTGTGTGAACTCTATACCAAGGCAATCCCATCGGTTAAATTCTTGTGACAATGCTGAATAAACAGCTAAACATCATGATAGTAAGGGTTTTTTGGGCGTTGAGAGAGTTTTGTAAATAAATTAATTTCCTTAGTAAAACTGGTCAGATAAACTTGTATCACTTTAGTTTGAGGGAATTTTTAGCAAAAATATGTTAATATTTTGGTCACAATTCTCAAAGTAAAGCGCCAAAATAGAAAAAAATAACAAAAAAAATGGCAATTATCAGATTCATCCGTGAAGGAATAGATATCGAATGCAAACCTGGAGAAAATTTGAGAGAGTTAGTAATTAGAGAGAAATTACAACTTTATGGACTAAAGGGCATACTTGGAAATTGCGGTGGTGTTGGGCAATGCAGTACTTGTTTTGTTTCTGTTGAAGGAGGAGTGAAAAACTCGCTAAGTCCTCTAACTGTTGTTGAGGAAGAAAAACTCAATAATAGACCTGATAACTGGAGACTTGCCTGTCAAACTCTCATCAATTCATCTGCGGTAATACTTACAAAGCCTCAATCTCCTCCATCAAATTTGAAAGATTTGAAAGAATCTGCTGAAAGCAAAAAATTACCTAGATAAATTGTTTAAGACTGTTAATGAGTTAGTCGACTTTTTGGTTTTTTTCACTTAATTCCTATTTGAATGTCTATAGTCTTATTATTATTAAATTTGTATCTTTAAATGGAAACAACAAATTTTGGTTTCGTAGCAAGTCTTTTATTTGTAGGAATACCAACTATCTTCCTTATTGGTCTATTTATTTCAACCCAAGATGGAGAAAAATCAAGCTTTTATTCAGATTCTAGCAAGGGTAAACTTGGCCCAAAACGCTAAATTAATCCCTTAATGTTTCTTATTTCTGCTGAAAAATTTTCATTGTGGAAAAAAAAACAAATATCAAAAGGAGGAGATAACCATTCTCTCAATCTTTTGATTGATTCATTAGGTGGATTATCAAATATAGAATTAAATTTACTTAAAATAAAATCAGAAAAAGTTTTAAATTTAAATTTAGATTTAGATTTTATTGAGACTTTATGGGATAAACACCTTAATACTTCTATACCCATACAATATTTAAGTGGAATTTCTTTTTGGAGAGATTTAAAATTAGAAGTTTCAAATAAAATTCTTATCCCCCGACCAGAAACAGAACTTTTTATTGATATCGTTTCGGGCATATTCAAAAATAAGAAAGAAAAAATAACTTTTGTCGATCTAGGAACTGGTTCGGGTGCTATTAGCATAGCTTTAGCACTGGCGAATCCAAACTGGAGTGGGATTGCAACTGATATAGATAAAAGTGCTATTGAGATTGCTTCAAGAAATTTTAAAACTAATTCTAATCAATCAAATTTAAAATTTTATAATGGGAATTGGTGGGATCCTCTGGAAAATTTTAAAGGTGAAATTGATTTCGCTGTAGCTAATCCTCCATATATTCCGCAAGATACTTATGAAGTCTTACCAATAGAGGTAAAGAATTTTGAACCTAAACTTGCTCTTTTGGGAGGGAAAGAAGGTCTAGATCATATCAATCAAATAGTTCAAAATGCGCCCCTATATTTAAAAAATAAAGGGTGGTTATTGATTGAGAATCATTTTGATCAAGGTGAGAAAGTTAAAAAATTATTTCTTGAAAATAGATTTACTTCTGTAAAAGTTTTAAAAGATTTTTCTGGGATTGGAAGATTTACAATAGGAAGATATAAATAAATTATTAGTTAATAATTTTAATGAATGTCATAGATCAAAAATTAGCTTTAGAAAAACTAAATAGTGGATCCCCTATAGTTTTTCAGACAGATACTTTACCTGCGATTGGATGCTTACCAAAGTTTTCAGAAATGATTTATAAGATAAAGAAAAGAGATATTAAAAAACCTTTAATTTTAATGGGAGCTGAAAATTTTGAATTTGATGATTTTGTTCATGAATCGGCATTAGGTGATTTCAAATATATTGCTTCTTGTTATTGGCCAGGACCCTTAACAATCATTATTCCGTGCTCTGAAAAAAGAAGATCATTTACATCCACCAGTAATTTTACATTAGGTTTGCGAATACCAAATTCGAAAATGGCTAAATTACTCTTAAAGGAAAGTGGACCACTACTAACATCAAGTGCAAATCTATCAGGCTTGCCTACCGCTACAAGCGCAAAAGAAATTTCAATTAATTTACCTAATGTAAATATTTTAGGACCAATTCCCTGGGAAAAATGTAGTGGTAAGGCGAGTACCATAATTACTTGGGTGAATCATGGTAAATGGAAAATAATAAGAGAAGGAGAAGTTTCAATCCCAGGTATAAAGTTATGATTCTTCTTATATTTTTTATTTCTCTAACACAAATTTTTTCTTACTGGATTTTTGAACCTTTAACATTTTTTTTAACTGATTTATTTCAAATAAAGTTTTTACCAATTTTTCTTTTATCCCTTTTTACTTTTCTATTTTGGACAAAAAAAGAGGAATCAAATATAGAACTTTGAAAATGCCGGCTAACAGATTTGAACTGATGACCTTCGCTTTACAAAAGCGCTGCTCTACCGCTGAGCTAAGCCGGCATAAATTTTATTTTACATACAACCAGGTGGTATTTGATAATTTATTAATTTTGATTTTAAAACGTTTATTTCTTTTTCTGTGTGTCTTCATTTTTTTTAAATTCAATTTCTCCAGTAAGGGTTCTTTTTATAGGAAGATTAGCAACTAATGCTGTCATTCTATCTTCGGTTTCTAGACTTACAGCTACTTCCTCAAAATCAATCTCAACATATTTAGCAACCACATCAAGTATTTCTTTTCTCATTTTATCCAAAAGATCAGTTGTCAATGAACTCATGTCAACTCTGTCATGAGCTAAAACTAATTGCAATCTTTCTCTAGCAGTATTGGCACTAGCCGTTTCTCTGCCTAGTAATTTGTTTATTAGGTCTCTGAGAGTCATCATTTTTAAAAAATCTTTGTTTGCATTAATCTCATGAATTTATCTTTAAGGCTTTTCCCTTCATTCTTTGGATCGATAATTGGAATATCTTTTCCTGTAAGCCTTTGAGATACATTTAAATAGCATTTTTTAGCAGGAGATTTACTATCAGAAAGAGTAAGGGGTTCCCCTCTGTTTGTACTTATTATTACTTGTTCATCCTCTAAAACAATACCCAGCAATGGTAATGAAAGGATACTTTGAACATCTTCTATCGAGAGCATTTCTTGATTAGCCATCATATTAGGGCGAACTCTATTAATTACTAACTGTATTGGCTTTATATCAGAAGTATTTAAAATTCCTATAACTCTATCTGCATCACGAACTGCAGATAATTCTGGATTTGTAACTACTATGGCTTCTTTGCATGCTGAAAGAGCATTTTTAAAACCATCTTCAACTCCTGCAGGACAATCTACTAAAACGTAATCAAACTTTTCACTAAGTAATTTACTGATTTGTTTCATATCTTCAGGCTTCATCCAGTCAAGCATTCTAGGATCACCAGCTGGTAATAGAGCTAAATTCGGCTCCTTTTTGTGTCTAACTAATGCTTGATCAAGACGACATTTCTTATCTAAAACATCTTGAGCTGTATAAATAATACGATTCTCCAAACCTAAAAGAAGATCTAAATTCCTCAATCCAAAATCAGCATCTAAAACAGCTGTTGTAGCTCCACTATTTGCTAGGGCAATACCAAGGTTTGCCGTTAGGGTGGTTTTACCAACCCCACCTTTGCCGGAACAGATCAAAATAGTGCGAGTATTTTTCGACACAGAAAATGAATAATTTCATAAATAATAAGCTAGTTTTAAAAAATTGAAATTTTGTAAAAGTTAAGTAATTCTTAAATTTATTACTTATAAATAAATTTATTTCAAAATATTTATTTACTACAAGTTTTGATTTAGAAGATAAGGTTTGATAATTATTTTATGGTCTTCCAAAATTGCAACTTCGGGATATTGACCCTTAGGCTTCTCTTTTGGACCTATAGCTACAATTTCGCAGATTCTTAGTTGTAGAGGGTTTAGATAAAGCGAGGCAATAGAAGCATTTTTATTTCCATTTTTTCCGGCGAAAGCGATACCATATAATTTCCCCCATACATAAACGTTATTATTTGCGGAAATAATAGCTCCTGGATTTACGTCACCAATAATAAAAAGATCACCATTTGAAGATATTCGATCCCCTGATCTAACCGTGCCTTTGTGAAGTATGTCCTTTTTTAGATATGAAGGATCTAGTAGAAATTGTTCTTCAAGGTCTTTGATTTTTAAAAACGTTGAGTTGATTTTTAAAGACTTTCCACTTAAGACTGTTTCTCTATTATTAGAATAAATATCTGAAAGCTTAATGAAATGTTTTTCAAGGATAAGTTTTAATTTTGCTAATTCGTATGAATTAATTTTTTCATTTTCTGTAATTAGATTTGCTGCAGCTGGGGCTTCTTTAGTAATTAAATTGTCGAAAAATTTTTGATCAAGTTCAAAATTTTTGAAAGAAAATGATTTTATAAATTCATTAGCAATACCTCTTAAAATTAACTTCATTTATACATTAGCTCTTTCTATTGCAATCTGATCCTCTATCTCTTTTCTAAATTCTCCTGGATAAATAATTAGTGAAGTATCCTTTGAAGACATTAGTGTATTTATTAAATCTGATTGATTTTCCAATAGGTTCTGATATTTACCATCCCATATTTTTAGAGAATTATCAGACTTAAAACCTTTAAAAGCTCTTTCTTTAATTCCGCAAAATATCTCTGAATCATAATTATTTAATTTACATTTTTTTCTGGCAAAAGCTAAAATTTCTAGTCTTTTTAATTTTGTGAGAAAACTTATATCTGATGCTTTTAGTAAGTTTCTATCAATAAACATCTTACAAAGAGTCTTTAAAGGTTCAAAAGATTCTTCTTTCCATTTCATTAAATGGAAATAAAATACAATATCATCATTCGCAAGGAAGTCCTTAATCTCAAGTTGGTTTGAAAAAAATATCCATCTGCGCATACTTTCATCTATCCATAAGTCCTTTTTTGCGGAACCTTTTTTGATAATCTGAATAATTTTTTCTAAAATCCAAGTAGAAATTTCATTGATTCTATGGTTATAAATAGTTCTATACATCATGTTCCTTAGAACTAAAAAATGTTCTATAGCTATTATTCCTTTTGGTTTGATTGCGATATTCCCATCTGGAGAAAAAGTAAGAGCTGAAATAATTCTTTCTAAGTCTACTAATCCATATTTTGTTCCAGTGTTATAACTATCACGAAGCAAATAATCAAGTCGATCACAATCTATTTCACTACTAATTAATGTTTTTAAAGGTCTTGAGAATATGTTTTTAGTTGTAAATAAGTCTCCAATTTGATTAGGTAATTCTGTTCCGAAATTCTTAAGAATTGAAGAGATAGGTGCATAATTCTTAACTAAATTTTTAGACCATAACTCATGATTATGAGCAAATATAACCTCACTTGTATGACTTAAGGGACCATGGCCTAAATCATGTAAAAGAGCAGCACCAAAAAGTATGAATTTATTTTGGCTAAAATCAGGATTTATTTCTACTAGTTTTCTATAAATCTTTCTCGCGACGCAAAATACACCAATTGAGTGTGTGAATCTGCTTGATTCTGCTCCGTGAAAAAGAAGAGAGGCCGCACCTAATTGTTTTATCCTTCTCAATCTCTGAAATGCCAAAGTATCAATCAGCTGCATAATCATTAATTCTTCTGGTTTGTCTGAATCAATGATTATTTCTTTATGAATTGGATCATGAAAAATTCTTTTATTGTTCATAACTAAAAAATTATCTATTAAAAAAAAATCTTTTTTTAATTTTCAATGTCTTTGCTTTCTAATTTATTTACTTTATCTTCGACATCATTTTCATCAAATAAAGCGTTTAGTAATATCTCTGCATTTTTTACCCATTTATCCTCAGAATTGCCGTATTCCCTAGCCTCGGGTAGGCCTAAAATTTTATCAGGAATTATACCCTTACCCTGAATATTATTACCCTGTGGTGTTAAATAACTGGCAACAGTAATAGCGATACCACTGTCTTCACCTAAACTTTTCAAAGACTGAATAAGTCCTTTCCCATAAGTTTGTTCACCCATTAAAATTGATCTATTATTATCTTGCAGGGATCCTGCCAGGATTTCACTTGCGCTTGCAGTACCTTTGTTTACTAAAGTCACCATCGGACCATCAAAAGAACTGTTTTTTTGAGAAATTATTGCATCCTTAATGCCATTTCTATCTTTTGTTTCTACGATTGGTTTTTCGCTTAGAAATGAGTCTGCAACTGCAATTCCAGAACTTACTAACCCGCCAGAGTTATTTCTTAAATCAAGTATTACCCCCTCAACGTCCTTATCTTTGAGTTCCTGCAAAGCCTCTTCAATTTTTTTGGGAACACTTTCACTAAATTGAGTTATTCTTAAATATCCAATTGTATGAGAGTCATCTCTCAATCTCTTTGTTCTTACTGGTCTAAGGTCAACTGATCTTCTTTCTAAATCAATTTCTTTAGTCTCATCAGACATAGATTTAATTTGAACTAGAACCTTTGTGCCAGATTCTCCTCTAAGTTTTGATGCAGTATTTGCCAAACCTAACTCGGAACAAGATATTCCATCAACCTTATCTATTTGATCTCCACTAATTATCCCTGCTTCTTCGGCTGGAGACCCCGCTAATGTCGAAATAACTTTGATTTCTTTAGTCATTTCATCTTCTCCTAATTGAAGTCCTACTCCATTTATTTCACTTCCAAAATTGCTTGTTTTGAGAAGTTCATAATCTTTTGGCCTTAATATTCTTGTAAAAGGATCTTCAAGAGGTTTCAACATATCTTCAATTGCAGAATAAGCCTCTTCACTTGTTTCAATTTGTTTCTGTAATGTTTTTTGTCTAATCCTTTTCCACTGGAGTTCATCAAGCCTTTCTGGATCATAATATCCCTCATTTACTAAAGTCCAAGCGTCAAGCACAAATTGCTTGTTATCACTAAGCGCATGGGCGCTTGGAATATAAAAAAAATTGGAAGAAAAAATACAGATCATCATGATTATGATCCATTTTTTGAATATTAAAATTTTGTTAAAAGATGAATTCATTGGGTTAAGTGTTAACACCAAGTAAGTGAATTTTAAGTAAGCTTTCCATATCAAAGCTATTTTTTTTTGGATGTCTGATTCCTCTTCTGTTTATGACTGGTTTCAAGAGAGACTTGAAATTCAAGACATAACTGACGACGTAACTTCCAAGTACGTACCCCCTCACGTAAATATATTTTACTGTTTAGGAGGCATAACTTTAGTATGCTTCTTAATTCAATTTGCAACAGGTTTTGCAATGACTTTTTATTATAAGCCGACTGTTACCCAAGCTTATAATTCTGTTAGCTACTTAATGACTGATGTAAGTTTTGGTTGGTTAATTAGATCTGTTCATAGATGGAGTGCTTCTATGATGGTATTAATGTTAATTCTTCATGTATTTAGGGTATATCTTACTGGAGGATTTAAAAGACCAAGAGAATTAACATGGGTAACGGGAGTTGTTATGGCAGTTATAACAGTTGCTTTCGGAGTTACTGGTTATTCACTTCCCTGGGACCAAGTTGGATACTGGGCAGTTAAAATAGTTTCAGGTGTTCCTGCAGCAATACCTATCATTGGTGATTTTATGGTTGAACTTCTTCGTGGAGGAGAAAGTGTTGGTCAATCTACTTTGACTAGATTTTATAGCCTCCATACTTTTGTTCTACCTTGGTCTTTAGCAGTATTTATGCTGATGCATTTTCTAATGATTCGTAAACAAGGTATTTCAGGTCCGTTATAAACCCTTATAATTTAAAAAATTGAACATTCTGAATTATTTTTATATGTCTACTTTAAAAAAACCTGATTTATCTGATCCTAAATTAAGAGCTAAGTTGGCTAAAGGTATGGGCCATAATTATTATGGTGAGCCTGCTTGGCCTAACGATCTTTTATATATTTTCCCAGTTGTAATACTTGGAACTATTGCTTGCGTAGTTGGTCTTGCTGTTTTAGATCCTGCGATGTTGGGAGACAAAGCTAATCCATTTGCTACCCCTCTAGAAATTTTACCTGAGTGGTATCTCTATCCTGTATTTCAAATTCTGAGAGTTGTTCCTAATAAGCTACTTGGAATCGCTCTTCAAACATTAATTCCTCTTGGGTTAATGATTCTGCCCTTTATTGAAAATGTAAATAAATTCTCTAATCCTTTTAGAAGACCAGTTGCGATGTCAATCTTTCTTTTTGGAACTTTTTTAACTATTTATTTAGGAATTGGTGCTTGCTTACCTATAGATAAATCTCTTACTTTGGGATTATTCTAAAGGTCTTTAAAGATTAAACATGTCTAAGTCATTATTATCTTCTCTTAGAAAGTGATGCATTAATAAAAATCCAACTATTGTCCAAGTCTGATAAGTTCTTGACTGCTGCCCAACCCATGTACCAGTCGGTCCGTCAAAATATTCTGCCCACTCTTGTCTTGGTAATTGATTAAGTTGACACCAATAAGATTCTTCTATTAAAGATCTCATCTCTTCCATTAATATCACATCTTCAGTAGGAAATTTTTTTTGATGTAAAAGAACAGAAGCTCCAAAATACCAAAGTAAACTTGGCCAATGACCTCCGTTGTGATAACTCCAAGGCCAGTTTTTAGGATCTGAGCCTGTTTTATTCTGCCATTCCTCTACATCCATGTGAGGATGACATATTCTCATCGGCATTTGTGCCATAAGGTGTTGTCTGTTGTGAAGCACTAGTCTAAAAAGTGCTCTTTGTTCTTCAGAAGGGAGAACTCCAAACATGCATGCTAAAGAATTCCCTAAGCTATAAAATCTAAAGTCAGGTCTCCCAGTCCTAATGTTTCCTATTAAATATCCACCTCTGTTCTCTAACCAGTCTTGTAGCCATGAAGGGACCACCTGAGGTTGAACATTAAATTCATTAAAATGTTGATCATTACCGTATTGTTCTGTTGGCCTTCTTCTTAGAATTTGCATTGTTTGGCTTGTAACCCAGTAATGCTTTAAAAGAAAACTTCTTAAATCCTCAACCCATTGACTGGTTAGAATAAGTCGCTGGTCTAATAATCTACTAACGTGATCTTCGCGGCTTAATTCCATTAGATTTATACAACTTTTTAAACATCCATGAAGTAATACCTCGACTTCCAAAGGCGCGCCCCAGACATCCATTGGTCTATCAATCATGAATGAACAGTCTGGAACGAAAAGAACAGGTGTCCCCTCAAATGTTGGATGTAAAACTAAATCTAGTAAAAGTTGAATCCCTCTCTGCACACTTTGGCTTTTACCAAATGAATGATCACCACTCTTGTTGACATAAAACCAGCATAATATTGGCCACCATAAACTTGCATCAGCAGATGTAATTCTTCCTATAGATCTTTGTCCATAGTCGCCAATTAACTTTCCTTTTTCTTCGACAAAACTTGTAGGAAATACCCCCCTTGTTTGATAATTAGTGCTTTGCAGCTCAAGACATACCTTTAAGAACTTTTTTACAATATCGTACCTTTTTTGGGTAATGAGATAAATCATTACTGGAACATTATCTCTTAGAAAAATTTCACCATAATTTAGCTTGAGGTTTTTTGTAGGGTGTTCTAGTGCCGCAACACTGCCAACCAACTCCCCTGAAATTTCAACTAAGGTCTTCTCAAAGTGTTTTTTTGCATTTGTTACAATTTTGTCTTCATCTGAACTTGGACGAACTCTTAAATTTTTTTGACTAAATCTTTCTGCCATTTCAGTTGAATCCCTTTAATTAAGCCTAGTTCTTTAAGTGGACTTTGAACAAAATAAAAATTAATAAAAAAATTTTGTATAAAAGGTTGCACAATTACAGTCGGATGGTTTAGTATTTTCTTCTGGGCAAAAAATACTTTTTTGTATTATTCAAAAAATTATCTTGAATTTAATTTTTGATAAATTAATGAATTTTTTAGAGATTTGATTTCGATCAATATCTTTAGCCAGTAGAAGGGTTTTCCTTCTAAATGGGTTATTCACTTGTTGTTTAACTCTGCACCTAGAAAATTTAAAACTTAGGAACTGATGCTTTTATTGCGTCAAGAATTTATCAAATTTAGGTTTGATATTTTTGAGATGTTTTTGCAATAAAGGTGTGAGGTCCCGTCAAGAATATATAAATTGTTTTCAATTGCTAACTTTTTAGTTTTTTGAAAACCAACGGATCTGAGATCTTGGAAAGTCACTTTGAAATATTTTTAATGTGCACTCAAAGTAATCCTTAATTATCTAAGGAGGCTGAACCTAAATAACTTAAGTAAATCTTATTTTTATTTGGAGAACGCAATTCATATTGAGTAGATTTTGTCTACAAAAGGATTTGAACACAACGGAGAGTTTGATCCTGGCTCAGGATGAACGCTGGCGGCGTGCTTAACACATGCAAGTCGAACGAACCTTCGGGTTAGTGGCGGACGGGTGAGTAACGCGTGAGAATCTGCCCTCAGGAGGGGGATAACGGTTGGAAACGACCGCTAATACCCCATATGCCGATAGGTGAAATGAATTTCGCCTGAGGATGAGCTCGCGTCTGATTAGCTTGTTGGTGAGGTAATGGCTCACCAAGGCTTCGATCAGTAGCTGGTCTGAGAGGATGATCAGCCACACTGGGACTGAGACACGGCCCAGACTCCTACGGGAG